>CAZSXM010000005.1:0-142111 GCA_964610435.1 uncultured Pirellulales bacterium
GTAGAGCGTCACGTTGCCAACGTGAATGTCGTGAGTTCAAATCTCATCGCCCGCTTTATGGGGTTTTGTTCCCATGGATGGGGCCCTTCGGACGTACTTCCACGTCGGGGAACCATATAGTATCGGCGAGTTACCGGCTAACGGGTAGTTTGGCGTTGGTCGCCGATATGCTAAGCCTTGCCGTCTGCGGCGGCCGGGCCGGACATGGCGATCATCGGGCTAAGGGAGGTGTTTACCCTGACGCCTTTTTTGTTTATGGGCAGAATACATTATCTGGGAGCGCTACGATGGAGGAAGAAACGAAGGACTCGACCGGTACAGCGAACCAGGAGCAGGAACAAGAGCAGCCCCGCGCCTCCAGGAACGTCGTCAGCATCGAGGACGCCGGGCCATGCAAGAAGAAAGTCGTCATCGAGGTTCCCGAAGAGAGCATCAAAGAAGCTGTCGATGAGCAATATAGAGAGCTGGGGCGAGATGCCGTCCTGCCGGGCTTCCGCAAGGGGCGGGCCCCCCGCCGTCTTCTGGAGAAGCGATTCGGCAAGGAGACGAACGAGCAGATCAAGCTCAAGCTCCTGGCGGAGGCCAGTGAGGCGGCCATCAAGGACAAAGAGTTGGATGTCCTTGGCGACCCCGACATCGACTTCGAGAAGGTCGAGCTTCCGGCAACGGGCCCGATGAAATTCGAGTTCGAGGCCGAGGTCCGACCCGAGTTCGAATTGCCCAATCTCGAGAAGATCCCGGTCAAACGGGCGACGCTGACGGTTACCGACGAGCAGATCGACCGCGAGATCGACCAACTGTGCCGTTACTCCGGCGTTTGGGCCCCGCGAGAGGATGGCACGGTTGAGGCCGACGATCAGATCATCGCTGACGTGCTGCTCCGTCCGGAGTTGACCGAAGAGGAGAAGACCAAACAGGCCGAGGCCGCCGAGAAGGCCGAAAAAGGCGAGGAGCCGGAAGAGAGCCAGGTGCTCGAAGCCGAGACCAAGCTGGACAATGCGGAGATCTACGTCCGTTCCCAGGGTTTCGTCGGGGCCGTCCCGGTCGAGAAACTCGATGAATGGCTTACCGGCGCCAAGGCCGGCGAGACCAGGACGACCACCGTGGAGGTGCCCAAGACCTACTTCCGCGAAGAGTACCGCGGTCGAAAGGTCGAGGTCGAGGTTGAGATCAAGGAGATCAAGTATCTCAGGCCCGCCGAGATCAATGAGCAGTTCCTCGAGCGCTACGGGGCCGAGAGCGAAGCAGATCTTCGCGAGCTGATTCGGGACAATCTGCAGCAGCGTCAGGAATCGCGCGTCCGCGAGGACATGAGCGAGCAGATCTACCAGTACCTGCTCGGCCATACGGATTTCGATCTGCCCATGGACATCGTCGCCCGTCAGGCCGGCATGATCCTGCAGCGACAGTACATCAATCTCCTCCAGCGCGGCCTGTCCCGCCAGCAGGTCGAGGAGCAGATGGAGCAGCTCCGCGCCGGCAGCGAGGACCAAGCCAAAGAGCAGCTCAAGACCTTCTTCATCATGGACAAAGTGGCCGATAAGCTGGAGATCGAGGTCACCGAGGAGGAAATCAACGGGCATATCGCTCAAATCGCCATCCAGCGGGGACAGCGGCCGGAGAAGATGAAAGAGCAAATGGAGAGGGATGGCTCGCTGGCCCAGTTCCGCATGGATGTTCGCCAGAACAAATGCATCAACAAGCTGCTCGAAACAGCCGATATCACCGAACAAGAGGCCCAGGCAACCGAAGCCAAGCCCAAGAAGGCCAGGAAGACTGCCAAGAAATCGACAGAGGATCAGGCTGAGAAGAAAGACCAGTAGAGGGATACCGCATGTCCATAGAGCACCCCGTGAGACCCTTCGCCAGCTATAACGACGCCTACAGCCAGTATGGTGGCGGCCAATACCAGCGGTTTCGCCAGATGAGTCTGGACGATATGCTGCTGGAGAATCGGATCGTGTTTCTCATCGGCGAGATCAACTATGCCCGTGCGGCTGAAGTCATCATGAAGATGCTATATCTCGACAATCTCAAGCGAGGACGCGAGATCAGCCTGTATGTCAACTCACCGGGCGGGACGGTCGACGACACGATGGCCATTTACGATACCATGCGGTTTGTCGGCTCACCGGTGGCGACCTACTGCATCGGCCGGGCCCAGTCGGGTGGTGCGCTGATCCTGGCGGCCGGAACCAAGGGCAGCCGCTACGCCCTGCCCCATGCCAAGATCATGCTTCACCAGCCGTGGGGCGGGGTCACCGGTCAGGCCGCCGACATCAAGATCCAGGCTGAGGAAATCCTCAAGTCCAAGAAGGTCCTCGCAGAGATCTTCGCCAAGCACACCGGCCAGCCTGTAGAGAAGATCACTGAAGAAACCGAGCGCGATCGCTACATGACCGCGCAGGAGGCCAAGGACTACGGCCTGATCGACGAGGTGCTCCAGGAGGACGAGAAAAAAGACCAGCCCGCCGGGGACAAGGACGCCACAAGCGAGCATAAGACAGACACGACACCGTCGGACGACAAGAATTGACCCGTCGCCGACGCTGACCAGCGAAGGAAAGATGCAAATGGCTGTGAATGAGCAATTGGTGCCTATCGTCATCGAGAAGACCGGTCGCGGAGAGCGGGCCTACGACATCTACTCCCGGCTCCTGAAGGACCGGATCATCTTTCTGGGCGGCCCGGTCAACGATGCCGTGGCCAATCTGATGATCGCACAGATGCTGTTCCTCAGCAACGAGGACAGCAAGAGCGATATCCATTTCTACATCAATTCGCCCGGCGGGTCGATCACCGCCGGACTGGCGATCTACGACACCATGCAGTTCCTTCGCTGCGACGTCGCGACCTACTGCGTCGGTCAGGCCGCCAGCATGGGCGCGGTGCTGCTGGCTGGGGGGCACGCCGGAAAACGATTCCTGCTCAACAACAACCGCGTGTTGCTGCACCAGCCGCACATCATGGGCGTGATGGAGGGCGCTGCAACCGATCTCGACATTGAGGCCCAGGAAATCCTCCGCCTACGCAGCCGTCTGTACGATATCCTCGCCAAGCATACCGGCCAGACCCCCGAGAAGATCGAAAAGGACTGCGATCGAAACCTCTGGCTCGGCGCCGAGGAATCCATCGAATACGGATTGGCCGACCGGATCCTCCAGAAGGCCCCGGAGATTGTCAAAGACCGTGAGAAGGATGACGACGAAAAGTAGCCCCCGGCCATCGCGCAATTGCATGAGAGTCGGCGTGTGGAGTGTCCGCATCGCTTGTGCCGTTGCTTTGGCGGCCGTGCTGGCAGGCGGCTGCGGCGTGGGCAGCGAGAGGAAAAGCCCGCTCGAAATCAAGACCCAGCAAATCGCACGAGAGAAGACCGAGCTGATGCGGGAACTCCAGCAAACCCGGGTGGAGAACGCGCAACTGACCGAGCAGATTCGGGCCCTCTCGATCCTGGCTCCGGACGAGCGGATCAACCCCTACGAACTCAGGCGGATCCGGATCACTCGCTACAGCAACTTCTACGACAAGAGCGATGATGGCAAGCGAGAGAAACTCATTGTTTATGTCCAGCCCATCGACACCGAGGGCGATGTCGTCAAGGGCGCCGGCACGGTAGACGTGCAATTGTGGAATCTGAACAACCTCGACGGCGAGGCTCTGTTGGGACAGTGGCGGATCGAGCCGAACGAGCTGCGAAGGCTCTGGTATGACACGCTGCTTTCCTCCAGCTACCGTCTGACGTTCGACGCGCCGGAGACGTTGGACGTCCTGGCCGAGCCGCTGACGGTCAAAGTGACGTTCACCGATTACCTGACCGGCGAGATCTTCCGAGATCAGTACGCCATCGACCCTCGCCTTCACCATTAGCATTGCTGTGACGAAGGGCGCATGCCGATCACGGCGGCAAATCGTCCAGCGGAATCTCCTTCCCGTCGGTAGCTGGGAAATGCGTCATTACGGCACAGCGTACAGATTCCTGCGACGTGGACAGCCTGCGATGGAACGCCCGCCTGCCTCAGGGCGCTGGCATTGGCCGCCCACAGGTCGAAATGGTCCCTGCCGCGTGGCCCCGGATGGAAAAAGCCTGTCGCCTGCGAGCCGAGCTTCTGGACCGCCGCTGCACGCACCTCGTCGCCCACCTCATAGCACTCCGGTCCCGCCGACGGGCAGATGCACGCGACGAGATCGCCCGGCGCACAGCCGCATTCGGTCATCGTGCGTATAACGTTTGGCACGACGCCGGCCACCGTAGCCCGCCATGACGCATGGGCAAAGCCGACGGCCCGTTGTCGCCGGTCGGCGATCAGCACGATGGGACAGTCGCCGCTCTTGCCCAGCAGCGCCAGCGACCGGCTCGTCGTGACCAACCCATCGGCCCGGCCGGCTTGACCACCTGTGTCGCAGACGAGCGCATCACCGCCATGAACCTGTTCGAGAAAGGCGGCCTCGTCCAAATCAAGGAACTGGGCGATTTCGCGGCCGACGGCACCGGTTTCGTGGCGAACCCGCGCAACATCCGGCCCCTGCCGCGTGGTGACAAGATGCGGAACGTTGAGCGCCTGCAACGCCGAAAACCGACCGACCTGCCAGCCGTTGGCCGACCGTTCCAGCCGGAACGCGTCGCTGCAACTTGGAGACAACTCAGGACTCGGAGATGGTTTCCTGGCGATCATCGTCTTCAGGTGCTTCCTGGGCCTCACCGCCCTCTGGCTTATTCTTGGCCAGTTTGCGTTGCAGCTTCTCTTCCCTCTTCTTCTTCTTGGCCATCTCCCGGCCACGCTTCGCGAATCTGTAGTTGTCTCTTGCCAACACGGTCTCCTTGCTCCGGCTTTGCCGGTTTCAATCGCACAGCTTGAAGGGGATGCCAACCTGCCCCCAGACGAATGATCCAGCCATACATACTCCATCGGGAGGTGAAAGTCATGGTATTTGCACCAATTATTCCACGACGTCTCTCGCAGCCGTCCAGATGCCCCCGTGATAGAGGTTGATGCAGTCGGCAGTGTCTGTAGTCGCATCCGGGGGGCACCGCAGATTGGCCTTGACTCCAATTAGACGAGCTAATACTATAGGAGCTGATACCTAATATGATGAGCCCGGAATCGTAACACTTATATCAAAAGGAATGATAGTGCATATAGAGACGCTGATAACCTTCTGTGACCTGGCCGACTCACGCAGCTTCTCGAAGACCGCCGAGAAGCACCTTCTGAGCCAGTCGGCCGTTTCCCAGCAATTGGCACAACTGGAGCTGCTGCACAAGTGCCAACTGGTCACACGTAAGAAGCGGCCGATCGAGCTGACGACAGCCGGGCAACTCTTCTATAAGGCCGCCAAGGACATCCTCGAACGATACGACCTGCTCAAGAGCGAACTGAATGCGCTGAAGACCGCCACGGAGACGCGGATCAATATCGGTGCAATCTTCAGCATCGGCATGCACAGTCTGCCCGACTATGTCAAGAAGTTCATGGTCAGTTATCCGAATGTCAACGTCCATATCGAATACCTCGGCGCCGACCGAATCTACGAGCAGATCCTCAGCGGGGAGATCGACATCGGGATTGTGGCAGTACCCAAGAAAGACAAGCGCCTTGAGGTCCACGACTTCGAGGAAGAGCCGTTTTTGCTGGCGTGCAGCCCAAGGCACCCGCTGGCAAAGGAGTCTCGCGTGGACATTCATAAGCTCCAATTCGAACGGTTCATCGCCTTTGACGAAGGCGTCCCGACGCGTGTTTGGATCGACACCATCCTGGCTCGTTACAATACCGCGGTTCGCCCTATCATGGAATTCGATAACATCGAAACCATCAAGCGCGCCGTTGAGATCAATGCGGGCATCAGCATCCTCCCGGAGCCGACCATCGTCCAGGAGGTCGCCAGCGGGACCATCAAGGCGGTCCCCTTTTCCAATGAACGTCTTGTCCGGCCGACCGGTATCATCGTCCGTAAGGACCGCACACTGAGCCAGGCGGCGCGGTACTGCGTCGAGCTACTGAGAAAACAGGCGAAATGACCGGGATTGGCAAGCCCTTGACAGGCTCCGGAGAATACGGCAACCTGTGAGAGCATGCGCACGGGGTGAAAAGGCCGCCTGTCGGGCTTCTCCGGTTTTTTTCAACTTCGGCGGTAGAGGTCAGAGGTTATATGCCGATAAAAGCTGTTATATTCGATCTGGATGGAACGATCACCCAGCCATACTTCGATTTTGATGCGATTCGCGAGGAAATTGGATTGCCCAGGGACGGCGACCCTATCCTGGAGGCGATGGAACACATGACGCCAAGCGCAAGGCGGCGGGCCGAGGAGATTCTGCACGATTGTGAGGACAGGGCGCTGGCTGCATCGCAGTTGAATCCCGGTGCAAGGCAGACCCTGCTTGCCCTTCGGGACCTGGGGATTCGCATTGGCGTGCTGACGCGAAACCGCAAGCAGAACGCCCAAGCCATCGCGGACAAGCACGACCTGCACTTCGATGCCGTCGTAGGCCGCGAGGATGGGCCGGTCAAACCCGATGCGTTCGGCGTTCGACATCTCTGCGAGCACTTCGGCGTTCGCCCGTCGGAGACGCTGCTGGTCGGTGACTACCTTTTCGATCTCCAATGTGCCAAAGCAGCCGGCGCCATCGGCGTATTGATCGCGAACCACCCACGGGCGAGCCGGTTTGCGGCTGAGGCTGATTGTCAGATCACCCAGTTGGACGAATTGCTGGCAATCATCGACGGAGAGACAAAGGTCGGGCACGGGGATTGCCGAGACGGAGGAACCTATGGTTAGAGCGACGATCGTTGTCGGCATGTTGACTGTCCTGGTGACAGCCAGATGGCTGGTCGCCTGTACCGAGCAGGCGAAATGCCGCGCTGAACCAGTGCCGGAAGCCGACTCCGTCGAGGCTGTTCTCGGCGAACTGCAAGAGAAAGCAGCCGCCCTGAGATTCTACCAGTGCAAGCTCGACTACATCGTGCGACAGCCGCTGCTCGAATCGCAGGCCCGCCGCAAAGGCGTCCTGCATTACGCCAGGTTTGACAGTCGTTCTTATCTGCGGATCGACTTCAACACGCTGCAGTACGATGAAGAGGCGGAGCAGGAATACCGCGAGCAGTATCTGTTCGACGGCGTCTGGCTGACCTACGTCAACTACGAGGGACGGAGTGTGCAGCGTCAGCAAATGGCTGAGCCGAACGAGCCGGTTGATGCCTTCTCCCTGGTGAGCCGGCGCGTCCCGATTCTCGGATTCTCCAAGGTCGAGGACCTCCGGAACCAGTTTGACATTGAGTTGCTCGGCGCGGATGAGGGCTTCTGGCGGCTTCGCATGGACGTCAGGCCGGATTCGGTCTATCGAGACGATTACGTCACCATCGACTTCCAGATCGACAAGAAACACGGACTACCCGCCAAGGTGGCGGCTGTCACAGGCGAGCAGGACGTTCATGAGATCGCTCTGATCGAAGCCCAGGTCAACAAGGAGGTCGGCAGGAGCATATTCGATCTTGACATTCCACGTGATTTCTCCGTGGAAACCATCCCCCTCCAAAGGAGCGCCGGACGGACGTCAGGCTGAATTCGAGCGATGGCATGTCTCATGGACGACAAGACGGGGGCGCGCGGCATATGAGCGCAACACTGGTCAACGAACGAGAATTTCTGGCGATGATGCAGGATCGGATGCAGGCGATGCTGAGCCTGTTGCTCTATCTGTCGAAATGTGAGCCGTCAAGAGTTGCGCTAACGCGTCCCCTTCTGGGCAACCTGCTGTCCGAGGCCGTCCAAATCGAGGAGATCCTGGACTCCTACGATGCCGCCAAGAACCGTAGATGGTCCCATGTGCGGTCTCTGACGGCCGCGGCCAAGACGTTCGCCGACGCCAGCTACGAGCTTCTGCACGTCCGGCATCGCCTGGCCAACTACAGGCTCCTGCCCGTGCAACACGATTTTATAACAGCCAGCAACGATGCGCTCGCGCTGATCGGACATATCCTGGTCAACGTCGCCCGGGAGATGGTGGCCGAGGCCAACGCCCTGGGACTGACCATCGAGGAGCGGGGCGAGATCCCCAGCAAGTACACCGAGCCGACTCTCAAGGGACACCTGCCCCATGATTGCAGCACGCGCCTGGCGGCGACGGAGGCCGACATCGTGGCCGAAACGGTCACCACACTGGCCACGGAATTTCTGAACCTGGCCTCCAGCAGTGAAGACGTGCGAGCCGCCAGCCGGGCCAAGCCGGAGGAGTACGAGCTGTGCCTGACCGCATCCCTGCGAGAGGAGTCCCTGCGCCGCCTCGAATTGCGATTTCACAATCTCCAGTCGCAGTATGACACCTACGTCTCCGGCACTGAGGTCGAAAGCCAGGACACGGACTTGCCGGTCCTTCGCGGCCAGGCCAGCGTGGTGTTCCACCTGCTCAAGATCGCCACACTGTTCGCTCATTTCTACGAGCGTCACGTCAACCGGCAACCCTCCCCCACCGCCGGCCACAGCACCCCAGTGGTCGAGCGGCACGAGTTGCTCAACTCCCTGATGAAATACGCCATCACGTTCATCGACCAGTACATCGGCTGTGCGGTCAGCCTGTGCCAGGACATGCTCAAGCGATATGCCGAGGTGGGAGAGATCGAAGTCCCCATCCCCAGATACCGAGGGTTCCACGTCCGGCCTTCGACTCTGGTGTCCAAGCTGGTCCTTCACTATGGCAGCCGCGTGCAGATGCGTCTGGGCGATGAGACGTACGATGCGGGTTCGTCGCTCGATCTGTTCCGGGCCAACGAGAAGATCAACGCCGAGAAGCGTCGTTGGTTGGCACTCGAGATTGTCCGTCTCGACCTCCTGCCTGGAAAGTCCGATCCGGCCGATATCGTCGCCGTCGTGCGAAACCTCGTGCTGACGCTGGCCGCCAAGGGCAAATTGATCCTCTATGAGCAGCCGCTCCAGTTGCCCGACAACCTCTGCCCCACGGAAGGGACGGTCATCGAGAAGGTCACCGCGGAAATGGGCCGTCTGCTGGCGATGGGCAAGATCGACATCGGCACGGACATCACCGCAACGTTCATTGGGGACCAGCGAGTCCTGGAAGACATTCGCCTGCTGGCCCAGCACGGGTATGGTGAAGACAGTTTTGGCAACAACATCGCCCTGCCCGACAAGCTCGCCTATTTGCGACAGTGAGATCGGGCCGGAGGACGACCCACGGTCGGTCTGCGAGAAGTATCGTGTGATCGGAGCCTTGACGGCGCCGGCCCTTTCGGCTTTGATAATGGGTGGGCACGATGCCGGAGAGGCGCCAGGGCCGCCTGACAAACATACGACGCTCGCGTGCGCAGGCCATTGCGCGGAAAGGAATAGGCATGGCAAGCGGAATTGTGGTGTACCATTCGAGGAGTGGCAATACGAAGGAGATGGCCGAGACCATCGCCGCAGCGATGAGTGCCTCGGCGGTGACAACCGAGTGCAAGTCCGTCGAGAACGTTCATCCCGACGACCTGCCCCGCTACGACGCCGTTGTCATCGGTTCGCCCTGCTACTACGGCCAGATGGCTGCGTCGATCAAGCAGCTCATCGACGATCTCGTCGGACGGCACGGGCAGCTCAATGGCAAGGTCGGGGCTGCTTTTGCCAGTTCGGCCAACGTCGGAGGCGGCAGTGAGACCACCATCATGGGAATCATCGAGGCGATGCTGATTGCCGGCATGGTCGTCCAGGGCGATCCGCAGGGAGCCCACTACGGCCCGCTCTCGATCGGTCGCCCGGATGACAAGGTCAAGCAGCAGTGCGAGCGGCGTGGCCGGAGTGTCGCCGAACTGGCCAAACGACTCTTCCCGTGACCGATGCAGGGCCGGATGGAATCGCGGTTTTTTGGGCGAGGAGGCCATTTTTCTTTGACAATGGGCAGCGGACTCATTAGATTCGTCACAACCTCAACCCAATTGTATTGAAGGATCCTATCGATGCAGGAATACGAAACGCTCAAGACGTTGGTCGCAGAAATCGAGATGGATGTGGACAAGGCCCAAGGGGGAAACAAGGCGGCCGGGACCCGCGTTCGCAAGCAGATGCAGATGATCAAGCAGGCGGCCCAAGAGGTCCGCAATCGGGTTCTCGAGATTCGCTCGACCGACTGAAAGCACTGCGTCGGAAGGTCCCGGTTGCCAGGCTGACCCAAGAACTTGGCTACAAAGAACTTACAACGACAGCGTCGTCCAGCGGTGATCTGCTCTGACGACACAAGGGATTGTCCTGCCCCGTATTGAGGTCCACGATGCCGCCGTCTCGACTGTTCGATCTGTCCGAACTCGACCTCCGCAGCCGGCCGATATTCGACAAGGAAACCGTGTGCCGGGTCAATCCCCAGCAGTATGAAATGCAGCATCTCGACGGTATTCTGTGGTACGACAAGGACAAGGCCTGCATTCTGGGCTATAAGGACGTCACGCGGAACGAGTTCTGGGTGCGCGGTCATATTCCGGGACGGCCCTTGATGCCCGGCGTGATTCAAATCGAAGCGGCGGCCCAGTTGCTGAGCTTTTTCGTCAAGCAGGTCTACCAGGAGGAGGGATTCGTCGGCTTTGGCGGGATCGACCGAGCCAAATTCCGAGCCACCATCGAGCCGGAATGCCGACTCTATCTGCTCGGCCATATCACCTCGGCCCGACCCGGCCGAAAGTACGTCTGCGACGTCCAGGGAGTCGTGGGAGAGACATTGGCTTTTGAAGCCACCATCTCCGGTCTGAAGGTCTGACCCGTCGCCCTGTATCGGTGCGGCGTGAGTCCGCGTGGCCGCCGGAGAGTACATCGAGCAATCGGAAAGGAAGAATCGCGATGAGAAGCAAGGGGTTCTATCGGGCCATCGTTCCGGCCGCCATTTCGCTGTTGGCGATAGCCGTCGCCGCCCACGCCGAAACACTCAATCAGCCGCCGGAAGGCTTTACCGCCCTGTTCAACGGAAAGGACCTCACCGGCTGGAAGGGCCTGCTCAAGGGACCGTACGACAACCCCGACAGGCGCGCGGCGCTGGAGCCCGAGCAGCTTGCCGAGTTGCAGGCCGAGGCCGACGCGAACATGCGGGCGCATTGGAAGGTGGTCGATGGCATCCTGACGTTCGACGGCAAGGGCCGCAGCCTCTGCACCGCCAAAGATTACGCCGACTTCGAGATGTTCGTCGATTGGAAGATCGAGAAAGGCGGTGACAGCGGCATCTACCTGCGCGGCTCGCCCCAGGTGCAGATCTGGGACACGGCACTGACGTCCGTCGGCGCCCAGGTCGGCTCGGGCGGCCTGTACAACAACCAGAAGCACCCGAGCAAGCCGTTGAAGGCGGCCGACAAACCGGTCGGGCAGTGGAACACGTTCCGCATCATCATGGTCGGCGAAAACGTCACGGTCTACCTGAACGACGAACTCGTCGTGGACAACGTCGTCCTGGAGAATTACTGGGACCGCAGCAAGCCGATCTACCCCACCGGCCAGATTGAGTTGCAGAACCACGGCAACTTCCTGTACTTTCGCAACATCTACATCCGTGAGATTCTGACCGCCGAGGAGCGGCTGGCGGGCTTCGAACCCCTGTTCAATGGCCGTGACATGACCGGCTGGACCGGCAACACGACCGGTTACTACGCCAAAGACGGCAGGATGATCTGCGATCCGTCCAAGGCCGGCGGCAATGTGTACACGGCCGAGCAGTACGGAGACTTCATTATCCGCTTCGAGTTCAAACTCACGCCCGGTGCCAACAACGGGCTGGGGATCCGCACGCCGCTGTCGGGCGACCCGGCCTACGTGGGCATGGAACTCCAGATTCTGGATGACACCGCCCCGAAGTACGCCAATCTCCAGCCCTACCAGTATCACGGCTCGATCTACGGCGTGGTCCCGGCCAAGCGAGGCCATCTCAAGCCGGTGGGAGAGTGGAATTACCAAGAGGTGATCGCCAAAGGGCCGCATATCAAGATCAACCTGAACGGAACGACCATCGTCGACGCGAACATCGAGGAGGCCAGCACGCCGAAGACGATCGATGGCCGCGACCATCCGGGGCTGAAGAACAAGGCCGGTCACATCGGCTTCTGCGGACACGGCGATTATCTCGAATTCCGCAACATCCGGCTCAAGCCGCTCGATTAGCCCGACAACTTCGATGTAACGTGGCGTCAGACGTTGCCCAGCAGCGTCAGACGATGCATCTTCGCGAAAGCCTTCATCCGTCGCGCCTCGCTGCGGCTGGCGCAGAATAGGATCGGGTGCGGGCCGTGGTACATTTGGCAGACGTCGTCGAGTCCGTCAACCTCCATCAGGACGCGCGTCGCGCAGCCGCCGGTCGGCGGCGAGGTCGGCGATTCGACGACCCGGCCGGTCCAGCAGCACAAGGTGTCCTGGCCGCTGAGGTATTTTGCCAGGATCACCGGCTCGTCGGGCGTCCACTGGACGTCCAGCGCGGCCGTCTTCGGTAGCTGATGGAAGAACGGCCGGACCCAGTAGTCCTGCGACGGCCCCTCGGGACCGTGCAGCTTCCACGCGCACGTGCAGTGAGCACCGAAGTAGCGGTTCTCGCTCGTGTCGTATTCGGGGTTGTGCAGGAAGCCGGCGCGTTCGAGAAGCCAGCGGCCGAGCATCAGCGTCAGCGTGCCGTCGAGGTGGTTCTCGCAGCCGCAGGGGACCAGATTGCCGTTGTGGATTGCGAAGCTGATACACGGCTTGCGGTGCTTGAGGAACAGGCACTCGATCGTGATCGCGTCGGCGCCGTAGCGGTCCATGATCTGCCCGACGGCGCGGTGGGCCCGCATCGCATCGACGAAGTACTCGTCGGTGACATCCATGACGCGCATCGCGCGCCGCTTGACCTCCATCGCCTCGCGCACGATCGCATCGTCGGCGGTCACGGCGTCGAACATCGCGTTGAACTCGTCGGCCGGCGCGCCGATGATCTCGACGTCCAGCCGGGACTCGTGCGCCCGCACCGGTGACTTGACGCCGCCCGAGACACGCAGCAGACGGCTCTGCGAGAGCATCTTCTTCGCGTGGATCGCCCGCAGCCCCCGCTCGATCTCGCCCCAGTTCTCGATGGAATGGATGTAGTAGAGCTCTTCGGCGTTGCGCAGGTAATCGGGCGGCAGTTGATGGTTCGATCCGACCGAGTGGTAGACGATCGCGGTCGGGGCCGACTCGGTCGCCATCCGATGCGACCACCTGGAAAACGTGTTCCAGAAGTTGACGATCAGGACGGCGTCGGGGCCGGCCGCCTTGGCCCGTTCGATGAAGGCCGCGACCTTTGCCTCCTGATAGATCGCTTCCGGGGCAAACTCGACGGCGACCCCGACGCGATCGGCTATCTCACGGATCTTCCGGGTGAACTTGCGTTCCTGCCGCTGGGGCTCGAACTGGTTGCCCGGCCAGGTGAACCAGTTGTGCACCCGCCAGGAATCCTCCATCCGCCCCTCGTTGACCACGTCGGCCGGCGGATAAAGGAAGGCGACGAGGACCTTGGCCGGCGTCTTCGGTCGCCTGGACAAAGGGACGGCAAGGGCCTCGGCCGGCTGGCCGGCCGCCGTCATCGACAGCAGTCCGGCCGCCCCCAGGACCCCGCCGGCCACCAGAAACTCGCGGCGGTCGAGACCGCCCGCTGAACACGATTCGCACATGACGTCGTCCTCCCATAATGCGGTCAGCCCACACAGACCATCACAGGGCCTTCGAGTCGTTCGGCCCCTCCGAAGCCCGGCTCGCGAGGGACCACACGCGGATTGTCCGAGCCGCCTGCGTGCCTGTCAAGAGCCTTCCGAACGGCTCGAGGCCTTGACGGGTTGATGGCTTGCGGTATACTGCGCGGCGATTCGTTCAAGGCAACTTCCAGACAGAGAGGTGACGATGCAGCTTGTTTCGAGAAGGTCGCGACTGCGCGGCAGCGTTCTGATCCCGGCGTCCAAGTCGCACACGATCCGCGCCGTGGCTGTCGCCGCGCTGGCCGACGGCCACAGTCTCGTCCGCAACCCCCTGCTGTCGGGCGACAGCGAGGCGGCGGTGCGGTGCTACCGCGCGATGGGGGCCGAGATCGACACCGCCGACGCGAGTTGCTGGAAGGTCGCCGGCGTCGGCGGCCGGATCGTCCCGCCGACCGAGACGATCGACGTGCTCAACAGCGGCACGACCCTGCGGATCGCGATGGGCTCGGCCGCCCTGGCCGCGCGCGGAGACGTCACCACCTTTACCGGCGACGCGCAGATCCAGACGCGACCGGTGGGCCCCCTGCTGGAGGCATTGCAGGACCTCGGCGCCGAGTGCGTTAGTCTCAATCGCAATGGGAAGGCCCCGGTCCGCATCGGCGGACAACTCAAGGGCGGGCGAACCTCCATCGAGGCCAAGACCAGCCAGTATGTCACGAGCCTGCTGATGTGCGCGCCGCTGGCGGCCGGCGATACGGAGATTGACGTGACGCTGCTCAACGAGCCGGGATACGTGCAGATGACCCTCGACTGGCTAGACAAGCAAGGGATCGCCTACGAGAACGACCGGATGCGCCGCTTCCGCGTCCAGGGCGGGCAGAGCTACAGGGCATACGATCTGCCCGTCCCGGCCGACTTTTCCAGCGCAACCTTCTTCCTCTGCGCCGGGGCCCTCTTCGCCGACGAGATCACGCTCGAAGGGCTGGACTTCGCCGACAGCCAGCCGGACAAGGCGGTGGTGGACTACCTGCGGGCCATGGGGGCCGACATCTCCATCGACGCCGACGCCATCACGGTCAGAGCCGCGGCGCTCAAGGGCGCCGAGATCGACATGAACGCCACGCCAGACGCCCTGCCGGCAATGGCAGTGGTCGGCGCCTACGCCGAAGGGACCACGCGTCTGGTCAACGTGCCCCAGGCGCGGATGAAGGAGACCGACCGGATCGCGTGCATGGCCCAGGAGCTGACAAAGATGGACGCCCGTGTCGAGGAGTTACCCGACGGCATGGTCGTGCATCACAGCAAGCTGAAGGCGGCCCACCTGGACGGACGTGGCGACCACCGCATCGTGATGGCCCTTTCGCTGGCGGCGATGGGGCTCGACGAATCGTGCACTATCGATACGGCCGAGGCTATGGCCGTGACCTTCCCGGACTTCGTGGACCTGATGCGGTCGGTCGGGGCCGACATGACGCTGCTGGACTGATCGTCGACCATGGGCCGTCGTCGGAGCCGAAACACTCCCTGCCAGGGGCAAGTGCGCTTGCCTTGCGCGGCCTGAACTTGTAAAATCCACTTGATATTGGCAACCCGACTTGGAAAGGGCTCTCAGAATGCTTGGATGTCACCTTGGACGCAACTTTCAGCTCACCGTCGCAGGCGGCTCATACCAGGAGGGGCTCGCCAGTACGATTCAGGGCGTACCGCCGGGGATGCTGCTGACCGAGCAGGAGATCTACGGGGACCTGCTGCTGCGAAAGCCCGGTGCCGACGAACTGAGCAGCCCGCGCAAGGAGCCGGACCTGCCGATCATCTATGCGGGTCTCAACGCCGCCGACACGATCGAGAATGCCGGCAACAGGAACCACACCAACGGCACCCCACTGGTGATCCTGATCCCGAACCTGGACCGGCACTTCATCCACATCAAGCAGTACCAGGACACGAACCGCACGCCGCGACCGGGCCACGCCTCGTATGCGAGCTTCGTCAAATACGGTCCGGACGACGACGCGATCGGGGCCGGCATCTTCAGCGGTCGGTACACCTCGACCATCGTCGCAGCCGGCTACGTCGCCAAGAAGGTCCTCAAGCAATGCGGGATCGAGGTCTTCTCCTACGTCAAGGAGATCGCCGGCGTTCAATGTCCCGACGTTCCCTACGAACAGGCGTTGGAATCCACCGACCGCTACAAGGCCATGCGACACGCCCTCGACCCGTTCTATCAGGAGGTGTACGTCAAGGGCCGCATCACGATGGACATGCGGTTCCTGGAGAAGGCGGCGGTCATGGCCCGGATCGAGCAGGAGATCGACCCGATCCGCGACAAGGCCCCACAGATGAGCCACGCCGAGATACACGACAAGTACGGGGTCCACGCCGTAGTCAACTGCCCCGACATCGATGCCGGGCAGGCCATGGTCGACGCCTGCAACAAGATCTCGGCCGGCGGCGACTCGGCCGGCGGACTGGTCGAAGTGGTCGTGCTCGGCGCCCCGGTGGGACTGGGCGAGCCGGTCTTCAACAAACTCGACGCCGAACTCGGCCGCATGCTTGGCATCGGCGCGGTCAAGGGCGTCGAGATCGGGGCCGGCTTTGCGGTCAAGGACATGACCGGCTATCAGGACAACGACCAGATGCGCGCGGTCGACGGCAAGGTGGTCTTCGAGTCCAACAACGCCGGCGGCATCACGGGCGGGCTGACGACGGGCCAGCCCATCGTCGCGCGTCTGGCGGTCAAGCCGACACCCACGATCGACAAGCCGCAGAAGACGATCGACAAATACACCCAGGAGAACACGCAACTGGCGGCCATCACCCGGCGCGACCCCACCATCGTCGCACGGATCTGGCCGGTCGCCGAGAACTTCACGGCACTGGTCATCCTGGACCATCTGATGATGCACTACGGCTACCAGGCGCTCAAGGCCCGGATCAAGTAGCGCACACAACCGGCTCGACTGCCCAAGAAGACTGTTCACGTTACGGCAGCGCAAAACTCAGCCCCGGCCACTGGCGGTCGGGGCTAAGCGGATTTGTCATGACTCGGCCTTTGGGCCGACGGCTACTGCACGAGACCCCCGACGCCACCGCCACCATCAGCGAGGTCTTCCAAGGCCGGCTGATCCGGCCGTGCGATGGCCGGCTGCCACGGGGACCAAGCGGTCATGTTGCCCCAGGCATCGCGGGCGCGGACGCGGAACGAATAGCGCAGTCCGGCCCTGCCAACGTGGACGCGCCAGATCGGCTCGGCCTGCCAGCCACTGCTGAAGCCATTCGGGTAGACCCGCGTCGCCTCTCTGCACTCGAAGTAGTACTCGACCACACCGCTGTCGTCCGTAGCGGTCACCGCCATCATCTCGACCCAGTAGTTGAAGAGTTCCCCTTCGATGACCTCGCCCTCATACTCGCGTGGCAGGCCGTTCGGATCGAACGCCATCGGGTTCGGCTCCGGCGGCGTTGTATCGTCCGGGATTGCGGTCGTGAAGCATCGCCACTCGGAGTACGGTGTCTCGTTCCGGTTGGGCGACAGGTCTCGGGCCCTGACGCGGTAGCAATAGGTCATACCCGGCGCCAGATTGGCATCGGTGTAGGTATTCGTGTCAATCCAGCCGCTGTCGTTGGCGCCCGGCGTATTCGAATCGAAGAAGTACTGCACGCCGCTATCGTCAAAGGCCTCCGTCGCGGTCATGGTGATGGTCTGCGACGTCACCTGCGCGGTGGGCAAGATATACGGCTGGGGCGCCGGCGGCAATGTGTCGCCTGTGCCGGCGTAGCGGACCACGGAGAACTTCGTCTCGTTGCCCAGGGCGTCCCGCGCCTTGACGCGATATCCGTAACGCTGACCGCTCGCGAGACCCGTGTCGTTGTAGATCCGGCTGCTCTGCCACCCGCTGTCGTTGCCGCCACCGCTGACGTTCTCGAAGTAGTACTCCACCGGCCAGCCCCAGGCGTCGACGGCCTCTTTGGCGACCACCCGCGCAGTGCCACCGGACAGACGCGGCAACTCATCCCACTCAGCCGGGTCCGGCAGAGGCGGCGTCGTATCCTGGACCAGCCAGCAGTCGGCCAGCACCATCAGATCGCGTACGTTCACAGACGAATCGAAGGTGAAGTCGGCCCCATCGCACCATCCGTTGGCCTCGGAGCAGCCCTCGTCGAGCCACTTGGTGGCAAACGCAGCGAAGTCCTTGAAGTCGATGATCCCATCGAAGACCAGATCGCAGAACCGGCACGGTTCGAGGAACGGATAGTGGTACCCCAGATCCACCAAGCCCGTATCCGGGGCGTGGTCGGTTCGCGTCGAGGAGCGCGACATGCCGATGCTGCCGGCAAAGTCGCTGCCCGCATCGACGGCCGGGCTGGTTCGCGACTGACCGGCGTTGCGATTGCCCAGGTAGAAGTCGCCAAGGACGCCGCTGACGAACATCGGGTCGGCGTGCATGATGCCTTCGCCGTAGGTCAGCGTACAACCCGGGTCGACCCAGACGTCGTTGGTCCCGGTTCGAATGTTGCTGTAAGAGACGTGGAGCGTGGCGCAATGCGGATCGAGTTCGAACCCACTGCCCACGGCCAGTTCGCCGCCCAGACGGGCGTAGTTACCCCAGAGGATCGAGTCGATCACCGTCGCCTCACTGTAATAGCCTGCGAAGATGGCGCCGCCGAGCCCGGTGTTGTTCGGATCGTCGGGCGTGCCCGGTGCGCTGTTGGTGACGAAGGTGCAGTTGCGAATCGTCGGCTCGGCGTACCAGTTCGTCGAGATCCCGCCACCGTCGCGGTAGGCCCGGTTGTTGCGGATCAGACAGTTGACGATCTGCGTGGCGTTCTGGCCGCGCAGATAGATCCCGCCGCCGGAGCCGTCCGAGGTATTGCCCGCGATCACGCAGTCCTCCACCAGCGCGTTGGCCGAGGACAGGAACAGACCGGCGCCGACCGGTGCGACGTCGTCGTCATCCAGGTCGTCCATATCGGTCATGGCCCGATTGTTCCAGAAACGGCCTCCGGCAATGGCGATCGAGCCACCGGTACCGGCCAGGCCGCCGCCGCGCAGGGCCACGTTCTCGGTCAGATTGCAGTCGATGATGTTGGCGCCGGAGTTGACAATGTAGAGACCGCCACCGGTGTCGGCGCTGTTTTCGACGAAGTTGCAGTCGACAAACGTCAAGTTGGCGGTGCCTTCGGCCGCGATGCCGCCGCCGAAGCCGATGTACGGATCGATCCGGAAGTTCGGGTCTTGGCCGGCCGCCGTCGGAGACGCGATGTTGTCCTCGAATGTACACTGGCTGAAGACCACGGTCGTCTCGGCCGCACAGTAGACGCCACCGCCGTAGGAGGGCATCTGGAACGGAACCAGCGGTTCGGTGAACCGGCCGGCCGCACCGGCCTGGCCGCCCTGGCCGCTCATCCCGCCGTAGCTGCGGTTGCCGCGAATCGTGCACGAAATGAACTCGGCGGTGCTGTACTGGTCGATGTAAACGCCGCCGCCGTAGCCGGAGTACCAGCGGTAATCACCAAAGTACGACCCGCCGCTTCCGACGATCCCGGTGGCCGGCGAGTAGGGCTGCGTCCCGTACGTGGCCTCGACGTCGGCCGCGAAATCCCACAGCCAGGTCCGCCACAGTTCTTGCGTGGCCGTCTCGGCCCCGAAGCCGTTGGGGTTGATGTCAATCATCACGGGCGGGGTATAGTTGCCGCCGTAGTTGGCCAGACCGCCGCCTTCGGCGTAATTGCCGCCGGCGCCCCCGCTGCCACCCTGGACATAGTTGTTCTCGATGATGCAGTTGACGAACCTCGGATGGGTGTCGGTCGCACAGTAGATGGCGCCGCCGCGTGCCCATCCGCCCCAGCCGCCGCGACCGGCGTTGGTCGTCTCATCGGCGTCGACACCGTCGCCACCGTCGCCGGCGACAACGAAATTGTTGCGGAAGACACAATTCTTGATGACCGGGGACGCACCGGGCAGCAGGATCATGGCGGCGCCGTGGATCGGCCCGCCGTCCTCGCCGTTGGGATGCCCGGCCTCGCGATCGCCGTCACCGCCGTCGACGGCAATTCCACCACAGTTCTGGATCGTGAACCCGTTGAGCACCGTGTTGCGGTCGGCCCCAGGACCGAACAGCACACCGAGATTGTTCCATTCACTGTCGGGGATCGCGCCGAGACCGTCGATGATCGTCGCAGCCACAATGCTCGGATCGTCTGGGTTTCTCGACGTGACCGTCACGGACTTGTCGATGATCAGGGCGACGGCGTCGTAGCCGCTATAGTAGGTGCCCGGATCGACGATGATCGTGTCGCCTTCTCCGGCGGCCGTGACGGCGCCCTGGATCGTTCCATAGTCGCCCGGCACAGTGAGGACGCGCGATCTGCGTTTCTCGAACGTTACGGTCACGTGGCGGTCTTCCGTCAGCGTCACCGTGTTGGTCAGCGCCGTGGAGGTGTCGTCATCGGTGCCCGTCCACTGGCGGACGCGCCAGCCCTGCTCGGGCGTGGCGACGAGTCGTACGACGTTGTCGGCGGCCCCTTCGTAGGCCACGGCAAAAGCCGGAGTGATCGAGCCGTGCGGCAGTCCGTCCGTCTCACTGGGCACCACTTCGGCCGTCAGGGTGAACAGCGTCACGCCCTCGGCATAGTGGTAACCCATGTCCACCGTATTGGCATCGGGCACACCGTCGGTGCGGGTGGTTCGATGGGCCAGACCGATGTGGGGTGCGTTGGCCGGAGCGCTTCCAGCGTCGACGGCCGGGCTCTGGCGTCCCTGGCCCGACTCGATCTGGCTCAGGTAGTAACCCGCGATGAACAGCGGGTCCTCATCGAGGTTGCCGGTCGCCTCGTCCCAGGTCGCCTCACCGGCGTCCCATCCGGGCAGCCTGGATCGGTCGGAGACGTAAATCGCCGGCGCCTCGTGCCCGATCAGATCGATGCTCTGCATCACCGCCGAGGCCAGACCAAGAGGCGTGGACGCGCGCGTCACCGCACCGCCCGTGCCGCCGGCAAGAGAGGTGTAGTAGACGGACGTCAGCGGGTCCTGGCCGACCTGGACCGCGAAGATGCTCTTGCTCGGCGTTTGCGAGGCCGCGTTGACCACCGTCGCGAGCGTGTAACCGGTCGGCGGCTCCGGATCGTGCGGGGGACCGTCACCAATGAGCAAAATGACGCGCCGGACCTGTCCGCCTCGCCACTCGCCCAGTGCGGTTCCGTCGATCGTATCGATCAGGGCCGAGTACACCGACTCGGCGTCCGTGTCGCCGCCGGCGCCGGCGGGCGTCGCAATCGTGTTGATGCCGTTGGCCACCCGCGTCGGATCGTCGGTAAACGGCACGACCACGCGGAATGGGTAATCGGTCGCCGCCCCCAGCGTCGTATCGTTGAAGTCTTTGAAATCCACCACCGCCATGCGGAGGTCCGGCGACTGCATCGCCACGGCGGCCACGAGTTGGGTCGCGGCGGCCCGCAGGGCCAGAACACTCTGCGTCATGCTCTCGGTTGAGTCGATGACGAACACCAGATCCAGCGCCTCGCTTGCCGCCAGGGCCGGATCGACGCTCGGCTGAACGATGCTGTGGTGGATGTGCAGTGTGGACGGCCGGGCCCCGTACTCGAAGCCGTTGGCCACCGCGATCTGCGAACCGTTCTTATTGCTCGAATTGCCCCAGACAATCGAATCGGTCAACGTGGCATTCGAATCGTATGCGACGAACAGACCGCCGCCGTAGGCCACACCAAGCGCGCCGGTGACCGCATTGTCGGCGATGGTCGAACTGCTGATGATCGGCTCGGACTTCCAGATGGAGATACCGCCGCCGTCCCGGCCGGCGCTGTTGTCGTAGATCAGGCTGTTGTGCACGCGCGGCGCGACCGTAATGTCCTGGTCGGAGCCGCCGAGATAGATGCCGCCGCCGGACGACAGCGAGCGGTTGCCGGTGAAGATGCTGTTGTAGACGTCGATCGGCGAATTGATGGCGCACAAGCCGCCGCCCCAACTCATGACGCCGCCGAACCCGACGTTCGGATCGGTCACGAGGTTGGCGTCCACGGTGGACAGGAACGCCAGGTTCCGCTGAACGAGCGAGCTGTCGATCAGGCCGACCGCGTCAACCGCGTACATGCCTCCGCCGTGGTAAGCGCTGTTGCCGGCAAAGTTGCAGTCGACAATTGTGGGCGAGGCGTTGGACCACCACAGGCCGCCGCCGACACAGGAGATGTTGTCCTCCACGATGCAGCGGATGAAGGTCGGCGTGCTGCCGTCGTCAAAGGCGACCGCGCCGCCGTAGCTGACGTAGATGTCGTCGGGCACCGCGACGGTGTTCGTATCGGCGATGTTGTTGCGGAAGACACATCCATCGAACAGCGGGCTGCTGTTGGAGCCGACGTAGACGGCGCCGCCCAAGGTCTCGATGTTCTGGTTCGTCGCCGGCCTGGGCATGGTGGCGCCGCCGACGCCGCAGACGCCGCCGAACGTCCGGTTGTTCTCGAAGGTGCAGTCGATGAACCTCGGCGAGCTGTAGTACTCGATGTAGACCGCGCCGCCGTAGCCGCTGTACCTCCAGTAGTCCATGTAGGGCCCGTTCTCCCAGCCGTCCCAGCCGTCAAGGATGATACTGTTCTCGATGGTCGGGGCCCACTCCCAGTTGCCGCCTCGGCCGCCCTGGGCGTTGTCGTGGCCGGCGCCGCCGTCCCCACCGTTGCCGCCTTGGGCGAAGCAGTCGGTGAACGTACAATTCTCAAAGGTCGGACTGCTGAGGTAGCCGATGTAGACGGCGCCGCCGTAGGCGTAGCCGGCCCAGCCACCGTCGTATCCCATCGGATGATCCTCGGTCCCGCCGTCGCCCGGCGCGCCGTTGCCGCCGGTCACCGAACAATCGGCGAAGTTGCAATTGCGGATCGTCGGAGAGGCGTTGGTTATATACATGGCGCTGCCGGTGATGCTGCCGCCGTTCGGCCCATCCGACGGGTCGCCCACATTGGGGGGACTATTGCCCAGGAGGTTCGTGTCACGGAAGGTAATTCCCTCGATGATGGTCTCGGGCCCGACGTTGGAGATCGCAAATCGGTACTGACGCATGATGGTGCTGGCGACGACGTTCGGGTCGTCCGGATTGGAACCCATCAGCGTGATGTTCTTGTTGCTGATTTGGATCGTGGCATATGGGAACACCGGTGCGTAGGTTCCGGCCGGTACGACCACGACGTCGCCTTCTCCAGCCGCGTCGATCGCGTGCTGGATGGACGTATACTCCGGAGCGCTGCCAACGACGATGGTTCGCGGCTGGTCGAATTCGACCGTGACGTGACGGTCCGGCCCCATGACGACCAGATTGTCAACGCTCTTGGAGGCATCGTCGGTCGTTCCGGCCCACTGGGCGACCCGCCAGCCCGACTCGGGCCGGGCTGTCAGGGGCACCGCCGTGCCGGCATAGTATTGCCCGGTCGTCGGTTCCAGCGTTCCGTGGCCGCCGATGACCTCGGTCGTCAGTGTGAACTGGGCCAGCGTCGTATGATCGCGGAAGTGGAAGCCGAGATCCACCGGCCCCTCATCGCCCTGGCCGTCGGTCCGCGTGGTGAGTTCTGACAGGCCCAGTTCCTCGGCCGAGCCGCTGCCGGCGTCGACGGCCGGACTGGTCGTCTCCTGCCCGGCGGCGGTCTGGCTCAGGTAGACCGTGCCCAGCGGACCGTCCACGAACAGCGGATCGGCCCCGATGTTCGTCACGTCCAGTTCGGCCCCCACTATCGTCCGAACCGTCGCTGTGGCCGAGCTGTAGACGCCGAAATCACCGTCGGCGTTGTCGTGGAACAGACTGTGCGTAAGAATCGAATTGCCGTCGTCGACCTCGGCCACCGCCACCTTGCTGTTGCCCTGGAAGATGCAGTCGGCCACCGTCACGTCACTGTCCCAGTCGCAGAAGATTGCACCGCCAAGCCGTTGGGCGTCGTTGCGGACGAACGTGCTGTTGGTGATCGTGGGCGTGGCGAACAGACCCACCCACACGGCACCGCCGTGACGGTTGGCGTTGTTGTCGATGAACAGACAGTTCTTGACGACGTGGTCGACGTAGCCGCCGTAGAACGTGATCGCGCCGCCGGAGCCCTTGGCCCCGCCGGCGGTGTTGTTCTCGAAGGTGTAGTCCTCAATCGTAACGCTGGTCGCCGCACAGACCAAGCCGCCGCCGATATCGACGCCGGCGCCCTGCTCAGCCTCTATGACACCCAATCGCTCCATACCGGAGATAAGACGAGCGGTCGGATCGATCACCGACAGACCCGTCTGGGTGTCGATGCCGCTGCCGCCGATCGATTCGTTGTTGCTGATGATGCCTCCGATAAACCGCGCGTTGCCCGCGGTCAGATACAGAGCGCCACCGTTCTTGGCCCGGTTGCCCAGGAAATAGCAGTCGGCGAAGACCGCCTCGAAGTCCTCGAAATGCACGGCGCCGCCCTGGCCATACAGGCCGTCGACGGCGGAGTTGCCGCCGAAGCTGCACCCTTCCAACGTGAAATTCAGAACGGCCGGCTGCTGGGGATTGCCCGAATCGAGGTAGCCTTCAATCGCGCCGCCGTTGCCCCCGGCCTTGTTGCCCGAGAACGAGCAGCCGATGATGTCGGCGTCGCTCATGAGGCGAACGGCGCCGCCGCCGGCGGTGGCGGTGTTGCTGTAGAACTGGCAATCGCGCAGCGTCACTTCGGGACAGAGCGGCCCGACGAACAAAGCGCCGCCGGAGTAATCCACCAGGACGTTGCTGAGCGCGAAGTCCTGCCGGAAGATAATCATGCCGTCCAGCGTAATCGAGTACGAGCCCAGACCGGCGTTCTGCCCGTTGGCCTCGTTGTGGCTGAAAACGCAATCATTAAAGTCCACGATGGAGCCGGCATCCACATAGACGGCACTGCTGACGTTGCGCGAGAACTCACAGCGTTCCAGGCGAACCGTGTTGCCCGGGCCCGAGTAGATGGCGCCGCCGGGCATGTAGACCCGCAGTTCCTCCTGCTGGAGACCGAGCAGGGCCACCGTCGGGTCCAGCGAGATCGCGTTGTACGCCATGTTCTCGACGAAGCGGCAGTCGACGAACGTGGGGCTGGCGCCATTCTGGTAGACGGCGCCGCCGACGATCGTGCCGTTCGTGCTGACCATCCCGCTGGCGCCGGGGCCGGCCGGGTTGGGATACGGGTCGCTCAGATCGCTGCCGGGGCCGGCCGCGCCGGGAATGCCCGCGATGCCGCTGGTTGCGTGGTTGTTGTAAAAGACGCACGACACAAACACCGCATCGCTGCCGTCTTCGCAGTACACCGCGCCGCCGTGGCCGTCGCCCGAGGCGCTGCCTGCATTGCCGCCCCAGCTCTCGCGACCGCTGCCCTGATTGGGATTGCTGCCGCTGCCACCGTCACCGCCCATGCCGCCCCGGGCCGAGCAGTTGCGGATCGTGACGTTGATGAAGGTCGGCGCGCTGCCGCTCAGACAGGCGATCGCGCCACCGAAACCATCGCCGCTGCCGCTGCCGCCATGGCCGCCCCAGACGCCGTCAGCGTCCGAGCCTGGAGGAATCGCCGGCCCGCTGACACCATTGCCGCCTTGGGCGCCGACGACCATGCTGTCCTCGATCACCACATTCCGGAAGGTCGGCGAGCTTCCGTTCTCACAGAGGATCGCCCCACCGTAGGCGAGCCCGCTCGCGCTCGTTCCGGAAGCGGCACGAAGCGGCGAGTCGGTGGTCTCGGGGTCCGGGTCGACCGGTCCTCCGGGGATGCCGCCGGTGACGCCGACGGCGCCGATCCAGTAGCCGTTGCGGATGGTCACACCGGTAATCAGGGTGTCGGGGCCCTCACCACGATAGAAATGGAAGGCGCGCCGCCGGACGAACCGCGAGCCGCCGCAGTCGATGATCGTGGCGGCAATGATATTCGGATCGTTCGGATCGGTGGACATGATCCGAACCGCCTTGCGTTGCAGGTCGATGCCGGTGGCGCTGCGAACGTAGTGGACGCCTTCTTTGAGGATGATGTTGGTGTCGCCCGGGCTGGCGGCGGTCACCGCGTCTTCGATCGTGCGGAACTCGTCGGGCACGATGATGTTGCGCGTGACGTCCGGTTCGAATTCCACGGTGACGAATCGATCGCCCGTGTCCATCGTCACGATGTTGGTGTTCCGGTTCCACGAGGGATCGTCGTCGGTGCCGATCCACTGTCGCACGCGATAGCCCGGCTCCGGAGTCGCGATGAGAGTCACCTCGGCAAACTCATGAAAGTATCCGCTCGCGGGCGTCACGGTCCCGTGACCTCCGATCACGACGACGTTGAGTCGATAGCGTCCCTGGCCGGTGTAGTGGAAGCCCATATCCACGATGCCGATATCGGGCACGCCGTCGGTTCGCGTGGTCGCATCGGCCAGCCCGACCTGGGCGGCTGTGGCGCTGCCCGCGTCTACCGCCGGGCTGTCCTGGCTCTGACCGGCGGCAATCTGGCTGAGGAAGTACGACTCGACGAACAGCGGATCGGACTGGATATTGCCCTCGAGCCAATTCAAGGTCCGGCCCGACTCGATGTGCAGACCGAGCCGGCCGTGCTCGATGTTGCTGTACGAAACCGTCAGCGTCGCGGGTCGCTGGATGTAGACCGGATCGCTGTCGCTGCCGATCGAGATCTGCGAGCCCTGTTGGGCCTGGTTGTCCCACAGAATGCTGTTGATCAGCACCGTGTTGCTACTGTGTGAGGCAACCAGACCGCCGCCCTTGCCACGATTGGGTACGTCGGAGTCAAAGGCCCGGTTTTCGACGATCGTACAGTTTTCGATGGTCGGGGCGGCGAACCAGTGCGAGGCGATGCCACCGCCGTCGACCGTCGCGCTGTTGCCTTTGACCAGACAATTCTTCAGCCTCGGGGTGTACGGATCGCCGCCGAAGTAGACACCGCCGCCGGAACCCAGCGTGGTATTCTCGCTGATGAAGCAGTTCTGGATCAGAGCGTTGGACGACCAGCAGACCAGCCCGCCGCCGAGACCGAGACCGGTGCTTCTGGATTCGGGAACGTCCGGCGGGGTGAACGGGGAGTTCGGGTCGAACAGCGAATTCGGATCGTTCGGATCGGGCCAGGTGCTCACCGGAGGCCACGTGCTCGGATCGTTCGGGTCCATCGTGGGCGCCGGGACGAACACGGTGTATTGCGGGCCGGTCGCCCGGTTGCCTCGAATGCTGCAATTCTCGATCGTCGGTGCGCCTCGGCTCCAGTAGAGGCCGCCGCCTTCAATGGCCGTGTTGCCGCGAATCACACAGTCGAAGACGCGAACGTCGGCGCCTTGTCCGTACCAGTAGAGACCGCCGCCGTAGCCGGCCTGGTTATCGGTGAACCGACTGTGGCGAACGTTCAGGGTGCTGCCGTTATAGTAGTCAAGACGGTCCTCGTCCCAGATGCCGCCGCCGAAGAGACCGCCGCCATAGCCGCCGGCCGAGGCCGTACGGTTGCCGGAGAACGTCGAGTCGTTGACCTCGAGCGCGCACTCGTAGCTGAGGAACAGACCGCCGCCGTTGGTGCCGGCCTCGTTGTCGAAAAAGCTGGATTGGTTCAGGACGATGGACGAGCCGACCTCGAACGCCTGGCCGCCGCCGTAGACGCCGGCCGTGTTGCCCTCAATGGTGCAGCGCGTCAGCTCGACCGTGCAATCGTTGGCATAGTACTCACCACCGCCGCTGTCGGCCTCCACGAAGTTGGAGCTGATCGTAGTGTCCGTCAGTTTCACCACGCAGTTGGACAGATAGGCATTGGCGCCACCGAAGTTACTGGTGAAGCTGCGAAGGATCACGCCGCCGCCGCCCGCGCCACCGGCCGCGCCACCCTCGCCACCGGCGCCCCCGGCGCCCCCGGCGCCCGGTGCGTCACCATTGCCCCCGGAGCCACCGGCGCCGCCGCTGCCGCCCGGGCTGCCGCCCGCGCCGCCTGCGCCGCCGTCACCGCCGGCATACGAGATGGTCTGAACCGTCCACAGGGCGGAATTGCCGCTGATCGCCGAGTCGTAGATCTCCACGTTGCAGTCCTGAGCGAAGAAGATCGCGCCGCCCCACGAACGCAGGCCGTTGACGCCCATCTCGCCGCCGGCCCCACCGGCGCCACCATCGGCGCCCACGCCATCGGCGCCGTCAGCGCCGTCGGCGCCGTCGTTCTCACCGGAACCTCCGCCACCGCCTTCGGCACCCAGGCCGCCGTCGCCCCCGGCGCCCCCGGCGCCAGCCGGACCGCCGGCGTTTCCAAGGCCCTGGAGCGTCTCGCAACCGACAACCGTCAGGTACCGAATGATCGGTTGGCTGTTGGCCCCGAAGTAGATCGCGCCACCGAGGGCCTCGCCGCCGTCGCCGCCCTTGCCGCCATCGCCACCGGCGCCGCCGGGACCGCCATCGCCGCCGCTGCCGCCGGCCCCACCGGCGCCGCCATTGCCGGTTGTGCCATCGTTGATGCCGGGCCCGCCGGCTTGACCGTCCTGGCCGGCTTGACCGTCCTGGCCGTCCTGGCCGTCCTGACCGTCCTGACCGGCGCCTCCAATGCCACCGTTGCCACCAATCGCACTACAGTTGCGGATGGTGACATGCAGAATCGTCGGCGCGGAATTCGGGTCGAAATACAGCGCACCGCCGTAGGCATTGCCGCCGCGACCGCCGTCGAAACCAGGGGCGCCATCGGCCCCGGGCGCCCCGTCGGCGCCATCGGCGCCATCGGCGCCGGGATCGCCGGGATCGCCGTCGACCGGCGCATTCGGGTCTCTCGGATCGGGGCTCGGCTCGGCCGGCGCATCCAGCGCATCGAGTGGATCGGCCGGATCGGCAGGTGGATCGGGCGCCGCCGGGGGAGTTGGCGGAGCACTGGCGTCTTCGCCGTCCCGGCCTCGCGCGATACAGTCCTCAATGATTAAGTTGGACAACGTCGGACTGCTGCCATTGAAGCAGGCAATCGCGCCACCGAAGGCGTGATCGCCGTCGGCTCCGTTGCCGCCGCTGTCATTTGGCGTCGCCGGATCGAATACGGCCGAACCATTGCGAAGCGTGAAGCCGTCCACGACGGAATCGGGCCCTTCGCCGCTCTGGAAAACAAACAAGCGGCCTAACTGTCCCGCATCGAGAATCGTCGTCGCGACAGTCTCGGGATCGTCGGGGTGCTCGCTGGCCAGCGTGATGGCCTTGCCGCCGAAGTCGATCGAATGGACGCTGTGAACGCCGGCGCCGACGATGATCTTGTCGCCGTGGGTGCTGGCCGCGCGGACCGCCTCACTGATCGATTGGTACTGCCCGGGCACGTGCAAGGTCTTGGGCTGACGGAAGCTGACGACGACCGCCGTGTTGGAATCGACCGTCACGGTATTGGCGTTGGTCCACAGCGCATCGTTGTCGGTCCCCTGCCAGGCGTCCACGATGTAGCCGGACGCCGGGGAGGCGACCAGGTCGATCACCGTACCGTCGGGATAGAGCTGGCCGCGGCGATGCTCCGGACTGACCGCCCCGTTGCCGCCGGCTACGGTGACCCGCACCTCGTACATCGGGATTCTCTCGAAGACCGCGATCATGTTGATCGGCCCGAGCACCGGCAAGGCGACCGTGGTATCGGGCTCGATCATCTCGCCGGTCGTCAGCAGCCATTGTTTCAGACGATATCCGTCGCCTGGCTCGGCAGTCAGTTCGAGCACCGAGAATTCGCGGAACGAGCCGCCGTTGGGGTCGACGCTGCCACCGACTTCGCCTTCGACGGGCATGCCGTCGGCATCGACGGTCATGAGCGTGAGGTTCAGCGGAAACTGCCTGGCGCTTGTGACGTCATAGTGGGCCCCCATGTCGATCCGGCCGCTGTCTGCCACACCGTCGGTTCGGGTGGTCCTGGCCGCCAGCGATGCACCGACGTTGGGATCGCCCGCGTCGACGCAGGGACTGTCGATCAACTGCCCGGCCGCGACCTGGCTGAGATAGTACGCCCCCAGCGGCCCTTCGATCAGAAGCGGGTCGCCGGTGACGTTGCCCTCGCCGGCGTCGCCGTCTTCGATGAACGAGTATGTGGCGAAGCAATTGACCAGATCGTTTCCATTGCCCCACAGAATGCAGTTGGTGATCGTCGGATCGGATTGTCCCGAAGCCCAGATGCCGCCGCGGCCCGGCGGGTTCTCATCGACGACGATCGTGCAGTTGGTGATCGTGGGTGAGGAGTCTTCCAGGTCGATCTGCCCGCTGCCCCTGACCGCCGAGTTGTTGATCAGGAAACAGTTGAACAGCGTCAGATCCGCGTTATAGCAGGCCACCGCGCCGCCCAGATTCATGGAGGAATTATTGCGAATGGTCGTGTGGGCGATCGTGGGCGCGCCGTCCTCACAGTTGATGCCACCGCCGAGGCCGTCGGCGGCCAGCACGCGGTTGTTCTGAATCACACAGTTGACGATCTCGGGCGAGCCGCCGAAGCAGTCAATGCCGCCGCCGTAATACTGGGCCTGGTTGTCGGTGATGATGCAGCGATCGATCGTCGGGGACGATTCCTCAATGCGAATGCCACCGCCGTACTCGGCGACGCCCCAGCCGATCGTCAAGCCTCGCAGGACGCTGTCGGGGCCCTCGCCACCGGCGAAGGTGACGATCGAGCCGTTCTGCCCGGACAAACCGGCGATGAACGTGGTCTCCGGGTAGACGTTCGGATCGTCGGGATTCTCGACGCTTCCGCTGCGCAGCGTGATCGCCTTGCCTTTGAAGTCGATGCGCTCGCTGTAGACGGTGTTGCCGGAGGCAAGGGTCTCGGCGATGATCACATCCCCGTTGTTGGCGTCGTCAATCGCCGCCTGGATCGAGGGATAGACATTCTCGATGTCGCGCGTGTTGACCACGCGTCCGGGCTGTCCGGTCGGCACAGCCGCCAGCGCGGCCGCGACGTTCAGGCGTCCCTGGGAGGCCGCCAGGCCGGGCAAGACTCTGTCGGCGCTCTGCATCATCGCGTGCTTGACCTGGAGCGGAGACAGCGACGGATTCTGCGCAAAGAGCAACGCGCCGACGCCGGAGACGTGCGGAGCCGCCAAGGACGAGCCGCTGACCGCGCCGTACTGCGTGGGCAGGTCGGCTTCTCGCATGGCCGCTGTGCGCTGCATCGGCAGTGTGCTGACCACATTCTGGCCCGAATGGCCGAGGTCGACCGAGGTGGGCCCGTAGTTGGATGACCAGGCGAGCTGGCCGTTGTCATCGGTGGCCAGGACGCTGACGAGATTGTCGGAAGAATAGCTTGCCGGATACACCGGTGCGACATCGATATTCTTCGATCCGTTTCCGGCGGCCGCCACAAACAGCACGCCTTTCTCACCGGCGGCCTCGATGGCGTTCCTCAGGCTCTCGCTGTAATCCGCGCCGGCCCACGAAATGTTGATCACCTTGGCGCCGGCCGCCACGGCGTACTCGATCGCCGCCACCGCCGCGCGCAGATCCACGCCGTCGGGGCCGACCACCTTGAGGGGCATCAGCTTGATGTTGCCGGCGACGCCCAGTTCCTCTGCCATAGCCGCAATGATGCCGGCCACGTGCGAGCCGTGATACATCTCATCGGTCGGATCAGCCGTGCCGTTGACAAAATCATAACCGTGAACATCATCCACATAGCCGTTGCCATCGTCATCGACGCCCGGCCGACCGTCCGCCTCGGCCCGGTTGGTCCACAGCCGGCCTGCCAGGGCCGCATGGGTCAGGTCCAGGCCCGTATCAAGGATCGCGACGATGATCTCGTCGCCGTCGGCCTCAACGTCTACGCCTTCCAGGGCCTCGATCCATCCAGCGCCCTCCGACATCTCCTGGACCGCTGAGACGCGACAGAGCGAATAGCGGTAGTTCGGCTCGGCGTACAGCACATCCTCGCAGGCGACGAATTTCAGCATCGCATCAGCGAGAGCCACATGGTCGGGCAGAGAAACGACCGCCAAGCCGGACACGGCGCCGTCCAGATCGCTCCGAACGGACGCACCTTCCACCACGGCGTTGGCAATTGCGTTGCGCACAGCTCGTTTCGTCCGCGGACCGATCAGGCCCGTGCAGGTCGAAGGCGGTCCGTCACTATCGACGAACCGGACCAGCATCTCCTGCGGTCCGTCCGACAAGGCCAATGACATGTCGTTTGCCGTCGCCAACCCCACCCCGGCGCAAAGAATAAGCACCGAGCCCATCAGCAATCGCCAAATGCCCGCTCGCTCCTGCATCTGCTTTCTCATATGTCCACTTCCGTCTTTGCTGTGCCTGAATCCATAGAATGTCTTCGTGCAGGGAATCACTCCCGCGCCCTCGACCCCACGGCCAACCGATCCGCGGACGGCGGCCCCGTCAGTACGGGAACCCACTGACGATGCCAGCTTCCAGCGCCGCCAGCGCATCCTCTTCGCGCTCTTCCTGCAGGATAATGGTCGGCTTGACCAGAATCAGCAGGACCTTGCTGTCCCGGATCTTGCCGCGATTCGAGAACAGGCGGCCCAGGACCGGGATCTTGCTCAGGACCGGAACCCCCACTTCTGTGTCCACTTCTGCCGTGAGCTTATGCCCGCCCAGCAGCAGCGTGCCCCCGTCGGGGACGCTGACTCGCGTCATCACACTGGAGGTCTCGGTCTCCGGGACCGACACCGAGTAGGGCACGACATTCGTCCCGCCGTCCACCCCGTCGCCGGTATCGACCAACGCCTCGACCTGATGGGTCCTGAAGCGAAGCAGATCGTTCTGAACCGTCATGATGTTCAGCAGGACGTTCTTCTTGTCCTTGGTGATCGTCGGGCTGATGCTCAGATTGCTTCCGACAAACAACATGCCGATGTTCTGATACACGCCCTGCTGCTGGGTCGTGCCGGCGACGCCGCCGACCGCGGTCGTCTGCGTCACATCCGGCGGGATTGCGTAACTAACCGTGTCGTTGATCGAGAAGCTCGCCGACTCGCCGCTGAGCACGGTTACCTTGGGTGCTGCCAGCGACTTGGAATCGGTTCGGGCCTGCGTGGCCCGCAGCAGCAGAGTGACCTGCAAGTCGTCGAGCACCGAGCCATATCCGCCGGTGACCGTTGCGGCCGGGGTCTGGACGAGCCCGCCCAGACTGCCCGGGATCCCCGTTGAGGCATCCGGCGCACCAGTCAGAGCCGATTCTTGGGCAACCGTCACCAAGCCCCATTTGCCGCCGAAGTTGTAGCTGAAATCCAGATCCAGCCCGACGTCCTCGAGGAAATTCTCGCTGACCACGAGGAACCTCGCCTCGATCGAGACCTGGTGGCCCAGGGCCTTTCGGAGCTCATCGAGCAGGGTTTCGATCCTCTGATGCACCTCCGGCGTCTGATAGATGGCGAGCTTCTTGGGCTGCTGCTGCGGATAGACCATGATGGTCCCTTCGCCGAGATCGCTCAGCTCGTACCAGCTCAACGGATCGATGCTCTCTTGGATGAGCTGCCGCAGGTTCTGCGCGATCATGACGCCCATCATGCCGCTGCCGCCCATCATGCCGCCGCCGCCCATCATGCCGCCGCCGCCCATCATGCCGCCGCCGCCCATGCCGCCCATGCCCATGCCGCCCATGCCGCCGGTCATGCCCATACCGCCCATGCCACCCATGCCGCTCATGCCCATGCCACCCATGCCGCCGCCCATCATGCCGCCTCCCATGCCGCCCATGCCGCCCATGCCTCCGGTCATGCCCATGCCGCCCATGCCGCCACCCATCATGCCGCCGCCTCCCATGCCGCCCATGCCGCCACCCATCATGCCGCCGCCACCCATGCCACCCATGCCGCCGCCCATCATGCCACCGCCCATGCCGCCCATGCCCATGCCGCCCATGCCGCCCATCATCTGCCCCATCATCTGGCCCATCATCAGGCCCTGCATGCCGCCGTAATTGGCCGGCTCGCCGACGAGGTCGGTGATGTCATAGACGCGGGTAACCAACTGCTGGGTAGGTAGACCTTCTTCGGTACCGATGGTGACCACGCCTCTGTTGACCACGTAGTCCACCGGCGCAAAGGCCGTAACCGGCGTGACGGCGCGCGTCAGGCTCTCCAGCGCAGTGCTGAGCTTCACGTTGCGCAGTCCTTCCATATCGATAGTCGTCGCCGGCTCCACTTCCGCATTCTCGTAGAGGTCTCGCCAAAGGACGACGATGCTCAACGGAGGCTCGACCGAGTTTCGGATGAGGTCGACTGCTTCACTCAACGGCATCTCCGGAGTCAGCATCGACAGATCGACGATGGTATCGAGCTGCTGGTACGTCTGCATGCTCTCCGGGTCGAGCCCGATCGGCTCATCCGGCTTGCGTCGCGCAGAGATCTCGCGCCAGTTCCTCGGATAGGTCACTTCCTCGGCGTACGGAATCTGCGCCTCGGCTGTGCCCATGAAGATCTGCGCTCGCTGCTCGTCGTATTCCTTGTCCAGCGCGATCTGCCGGCGCATGTAAATCATGTCTTCGAGCTGCTGCTTAAGCGTCAGGGCGTCGTCGTGGAGCGGATCGATAGCCAGCAGGCTCTCGATCTGTCCCAGAGCCGCCTCATAGCGCTGCTGCTTCCAATAGGCCTTGGCCCGCGTCATCAGTTCGTCGATCCGCTGCTGGCGATCCGTCTCGGCCTGATCGCGCAGCCGTCGCTGTTCCTCAGCGGCCTCCAACCGCCTCTGCTCGGCCCGCTGCCGCTCGCGCGCCGTTTCGGCCTGCGCGATCGCCTCGAGGACTTCACTGAGCCGGCGGGTGTGCTGTCGGTACAGATCGTCGCCGAGATGCAGTTGATTCTGATTGACCAGATGTTGCGCTTCGTCAATCGCCTCTCGCGCTCCGTCGAACTGGCTGCGTGCCATGAGTGAATGGGCGCGATCGACCGCGTCGTTGACGACGGCCTCGACGTGACTTCGGATGATGTTCCTTCGCCGATTGATCACCTCGATGAAACCGCCCTGCGTATCTGCGGGCGCACCGGCCTCGGCGAGGTTCTGCCTCTGCGGCGAGGTCTGGAGAGTCCCGGACACCGCGCGCAGCCGATCGATCGTGGCGATGTAGTCCTCCGGCCGCCTGCCTTCGGGCGCCGTGAACAAGCCGCTTTCGGCCACTTCCACAAACCCCTTGCGCGCCGCATCCAAGTCACCCTGTGAATACAGTTCCCAACTGTGATTGTACAGGTCTTCTATCCGCTGCCGTTCGCTCTGGGGCGACCTTTCCGCCGGCGCATTGGCCGCGGGATAGGCGGCCGGCATGCCGACCAGATCACCGATCTTCAGCGACGCTTCCTGTGAGGCCGAATCAGGCATCGTGATCGGCTTGGCCGTCTCGGCGCCCTGCGGAGCGCCGTCCATGTCATGGAGATACCCGTGGATCGTCCGCACCATCGGCTCGGGCATCAGCCCGCTGCCGAGGGCCTGGGCGAAGCCGGCCCTGGCGGTATCGAAGTCCCCAGCGTGATAGGCCTTGACGCTCTCATAGTACAGATCGGCAATCCGCGTCTTGAACCGTTCGATGGCTTCACCGCCTTGCCCTTCGGGTTTCGGTTCGGACGCAGTCCGTTCGGCTGCGTCGGGCGCGCGCGCCGGCACGGCAGGCCCCGCGGCCGCCTGTCGCAGTGACGTGGCGACTTCGGCGCGCTCTTTGTCCGTCAGGAAGTCGCTGTCCCTCACGCCGAGAAGACTCTCACGCGCCGCGGCAGTCTGGCCGCCGGCAAGCAGTCGCTCGCCGGTCTGCTTGGCCGCCAGGGCGCGTTTCCGCTCGATCGCAGCCAAGCCCGCCTTCTCTAACATCGACTCCAGCTTGCGACGCTCCAGCGGTTCCAGAAACTCGCCATATCCCTGAGCCATTTGGAGGGTCTTTTCGGCTTCGATGTAGTAGCCTCGTTCGTATTGCTCGGTCCCGACGCGCATGAAGTACTGCACCAACTGGCGCATCATGGCGTCATCGCTGCCCTGTCCGCTCTGCGATGGGCCCACTTGGGCGAAAACCGTCACGGAAAGCAAGACCGATGCCAGGACGATTGACACGGACCCTCCCCGCAGAGACTTAGCGAATACACTTGGCCTGTCCAAAACCTAACCTCCTGCCTGTAAAAACATCACCCTCTGACGGAAAACCTGCTACAATCGTTGGTTATTCAAACCTCCAGTTGAAGGATATAGGCCAGAATGACTACTGTAATCTATTAAAATAGCCAATTTTTTGCAAGGGAAAAATTATACCCCAGTCCCTTTGGCCGATAAAATCTGACCCCGCACTCACAGAACCGACAGGTCTGAGCGAGCGGGCCCGAAAATGAGTGACACGAAAAGTGGGGGTCCTGGGCAGCATGGGCATTGCAGGAGAAACACACGACGTTCCGGTGATGGACAAGGTACTGAAACCTCTCGTTCTGGCCATAGAAACGTCCAGTCGTATGGGCTCCGTCGCTTTGGCGCGCGGCGCCGATCTACTGGGCCAGACCACGTTCTCAGCGGCTCTGCGTCACAGCGCCGAGATCCTGCCGGCCATCGCCGGCCTCTTGCATCGATCAGGCTACGGTCCCTCGGACCTGACCCAGGTACACATCTGCATCGGTCCGGGCAGCTTCACGGGCCTTCGCATCGCCGTCGTGGCGGCCAAAGCGATGCATTTGGCCCACGGCGTCCGAATCGTTGCGGTCAACGCTCTCGACACGATTGCCGCCAACGTGACAGACGCGCCATCGGAAGGGGCGTTTCAACGTATTTTGCGAGAATCGCCCTCCCCGTGGCGGCTCGCCGTCGTGCTGGACGCCAAGCGAGGCCAGTTTTACACGGCGATCTATGAGCACGCCGACGCGGCACACGGACCGGGTGAAGGCGCCGACTACGGGATCCCAGGCCTGTCCGGCGGTCTTTGGCGCAAGACAGTGCCCGATTGCCTTATGACCTCGATCGAGCTATGCGAGCGTTTCGCGAACCCGGCCGCCCCAATCCTCATGGCCGGTGATGGCCTTCTCCATCACCAAGGCCAGTTTGAGGTCGAGGGCACCCGAGTTCTCGATCCGGCGTTCTGGAGCCCGCACGCGACCGGCCTGCTGCGGCTGGGCCGGCAGAAGGCCACAGAACAACGGTTCTCCGACCCGCTGACGCTCGTGCCGTTCTATCTGCGGGGACCCGAGGTGACCCTGCGAAAACAAGCGTAGTGCAGCGGCCCCAACAAAACGGAGATATCTCTGGCCGGGTCGTCGATTCTCTGGTATACGTGGAGTTGTAGCACCGGGCAGCCCTTGCGTATGAGACGGTTGTTTCACAAGAGGCCGGCGTTGGCCGGAATGCCTCAATGGGTTCTTGCGCTTCAACAGAAAGGACGGGTACATGAACATCTACGTGGGGAATCTGGCCACCAGCGTCACCGAAGATGAGTTGCGTGAGGCTTTTGCCGCCTTCGGCGAAGTCGCCTCCGTGAAGATCGTTCGGGATGGCGCCACCCGCGAATCGCGTGGGTTCGGCTTCGTCACGATGCCCAACGAGGACCAGGCCAAGGCGGCCGTGCAGGAGATGAACGACCACGATCTCAAAGGCGAAACCCTCAAAGTCGAGCCGGGCCGCAGCCGAACCGCTCCGACCGGATTGGGCGACCGACGCCCCGGCGGCGGTGGAGGCGGCAGACCGGGTGGAAGACCCGGCGGTGGTCGGCCAGGCGGCAGGCCGGGTGGTCGTCCCGGCGGTGGTGGTCGTCCCGGCGGTCCGGGAAGAGGTCCCGGCAGAGGACGCGGTCCTCTCTGAGAGGTCGCTGTGGGAGAGGTCTATCTCTGCGAGAGCAGCCGCGTCAGCTCGTCCTGGAGCGCTCCCCAGGGACTGAAGGTGCCCGCAACGTTGCCCAGAGGATCGATCACCACGACCGCCGGCCACTGATCGATGCCGTACGCCTGGTGAACGGCCCCCTGGCCCGGCCCCTGGTCGATCCCGACGGGGAACGGCAGGTCCAGACGGCCCCAATAGAGGTGGTGCGCCTCGACCAGCTTCGTGTCCAACTCGGCCGCGGTCGCTACGGAGTTGTCGTGCACCCCGATGATGACGACTCCCTGCTCGGCCCACAGGTCGTGCAATTGTATCAGTTGCGGCATCGTCTTGAGGGACGGGCGGCTCCAACTGCCCCAGAACACCAGGACCACAACGTTTCCGGCCAGCCGCCTCAGGTCGGGCGGTCGCGTCCCTCGCCATTGGGCGATGGCGTCCAGCGGAGGGGCCGGCGTGCCGTGCATTTCAGCCAGCCGGGTCGGGCCGAGATCGACAAGGCCCGCGTCGAAGTCTTGCCGACCGGCCTCGATCAACACGGGCCAGCGCAGTCGCCGGGTCTCGATGCCGGCCGGTCCTTCACCGAAGCACTCCAGCTCGTAACGGCCGCTCGGCACCAGAAACTCGTAACGGGCCTGCTCCGAGACGAAGTACATCATCAGGCGGTCCCGCGAATCGTATAGGAAGGCGACGGTCTTGTGAAGCGGATGCCCCAGCCGGTCCATGCCGCTGCTGGTCAGCCGGCCATGCACTCGACACGCCGGCTCCAGGCGAACGTCCACACGGCTGCCCGTGCTGCTCTCGAGCACCTGTTTGTAGCCGACCCACCCGCGCGACTCGGATAGGGCGTAGAAGTTCCGGTGCTCCGCATCCTCGCCGGCCAGTGCGATCTGCCCCTCGGCGTCCGAATAGAAAGGCCACGATCGTTTCTCCCCGCGCAGCCACATCACAATGGTCTGCGGGGGATGGCCCTGGCTCTGCTCGAAGACGTTCAGACCGGTACCCACCTTGGCCCCGGCGAGCGGGACGCCGTCGGGCCCGACGACGCGCAGCACGAGCCTGCGTTCGACGCCCGCCGCATCCGACTGCGCCCGGGCGGCCTGCACGTGCAACAGAGCCACAAGCAACACCGCAACCATAGCGGCAAGATCAAAGGCCCGCCTCCCATTCATGGCAATTCTGCCCCCCAAACAATCGTACGGACTGCCTGGCTGCGTCGAACACCAGGAGCAACCGCCCGTCTCTCATATCCGGTTTACGGCGATCCAGCCCGTCGCTCGGCGTGTTTCAGGCGACGGCCTGTCTGCCGGCTCGTTCCACATCACCCCTGCTCTACCGGAAATTATCGTTATTCCAGCGGGGCGACCCAATGGGCATAATCCGCTCTGCCGCAGCATTTGGCTTGGGCCGACAGAGGGATTTGCACGCGCAAATGAGCGATTGGCGGACGCGCGGCGAGGACGTAGCCGCAACGTTGGATCGTGACGGAAATGGAATCGGGCAAGCGGCCCGATAATGTCCGGTTCCTCAGCCGGGAATGGTGTACGTACCGGCCAGGACCCGATCAAGCACCGCTTCGAGATCGACCAACGGGTTGCCACGCCAGATGATCCGGCCTTCGGTGTCGACGATGAAGGCGGCGGGAATCGTACGTTGCTGGAAGGCCGTCATGTAGGCGTCATACACCTTGCCCACCGTGTCGACGGCCACGGTATAGGCCATCTGATCGCCCTTGCCAGCCACAAACGGCCGGACCGTGGCGACGTCCTCATTCGAAACGCCGACGAACACGACGCGATCTCCGTACTTGGCCTGTAGTTCCGTCAGGTGAGGAATGCTCTTGACGCACGGCGGGCACCACGTCGCCCAGAATTCCACCACGTAGACTGTGCCCGGGGTGATCGTCACCGGATCGCCCTTGACCCAGGTCAGCCCGGTTAACGGATATGCCGGGTCCCCCAGCTTCGTGGGAACGGCAGCGGCGACTGCTCCCACCGCCTCGGACGTCGCAGGGGCCGGATTGCCCGGCCCGTTCGCCTGAGTACCGTCATCCCTCTTGCCGCAGCCGGCCAACACCAACATGGACAGTATCACAATGCCAATCCGCCTTGTCATCGGTCACCCTTTCGTCAGTTGTCTCATCAGCGGCCATTCAATTGCATAGTGTTCCTGTGTGAATACGCCTGAATCCGCCCTGGGTTCGGCCCACTGGTTTTTGCGTAACGCGGGATGGTTCCGGCCGTCTTGCACAACAACGGTCGCTACAACAGACCACAAGAACCGGCCGGGCCGAAGCACATCCCGGCATTCATGGAGACTCAGGATGCTCAGGACGATCTCGATCGTGTTGCTGCTGCCGCTGCTGGCCGCCGGCGCCGGGCGCGACCCGGCCGACTACGTTCGCATCGAACCGCTCAGCGACCGCGTGCTGCTGGCCTGGTGGGCCGGCACCGGCCGGTGCAACCTCACCGCCATCCGGTCGGAGAAGGGCCTGGTCATCATCGACACGGAAATGTCGCCTCGCATCATGGCGCCGATCAAGGAGCGGATCGAGCGCCAGTTCGGACGCAGCGACTGGGCGTACGTCATCAACACACACGCGCACGCACAGCACGCCGGCGGCAACAGCCTCTTCAGAGACGCCGTCGTCGTCGGACACGAGAATCTCGCCGAGGACATGCAGTGGCTGATCGACAAACAAACCGACCCCTGCCGCAAGCGCATGGACCTCGACGGCGCCGCCCGGACCCTCCAGACCCTGAGGGCCAACCTGGACCAGGCCGCCGGCAACCGAACGTACACGCGAATGATCCAGGGCGAGATCAGGTTCTGCGAGCTGTATATCGAGGACCTTCAGGCCGGCTACGAACTGGTCAGGCCGTCGCTGACGTTCGCCGACCGGCACACGCTGGACCTCGGCGACCTGACGCTGGAATTGATCTTCTTCGGCAAGGGACACAGCCTCTCGGACATCCTGATCTACATCCCGCAGGAGCGGCTGCTCGTCACCGGCGCGATCTCCTATCAGCGGGCCCACCTGCCCGAGATCGGCGAGCGGTCCGAGATACAGGACGTGCAACGGTTCTTTGCGGTCCTCGACGAACTGCTCGATCCCGCCATGCAGATCGACCGCGTGGTCCCGTCGCACAGCCCGCCCCTGCGCAAGAGCGACCTGGTCCCAGTCCGGGCCTACTATGAGAAGATGCTCACCGGCGTTCGGGCGGCGCAGCGAGAGGGCCTGAGCTTCGAGCAGGCCGCCGAGCGTCTCGCCCAGCGAAGAGCCTTTGCCGGCTATCTGGAACCGCCGCCGGGCCACTGGGCCTACGGCATGCACCGCCGCAACCTGAGAAACCTCTGGCGCATCGTCCAGGACGACTCGGCGCCGGTGCATACGGCGAATGCAGAGGATTGATGCGCGCGTTGCGGGCGGGTGGGTTGTGTCGTTCTTCTATCGATGGAGGCTCACGATGGTCCAAGCGATTTCTCTCGTGTGGTTGCTGCCGCTGGTGGCCGGCGGCGCCGGGCGCGACCCGGCCGACTGCATCCGCCTCCAGCGGCTCAGCGAGCGCGTGGTCCTGGTCCACTGGATCGGGCCCGACCGCTTGTGTCATCTCGTCGGCATCCAGTCGCAGAAAGGGCTCGTATTCATCGACACGGAGATGTCGCCTCGGATCACCACTCCGATCAAGGAACGGGTCGAACGGGCGTTCGGGCGAACAGACTGGGCCTATCTCGTCAACACGCACGGCCACCACGCCGGCGGCAACGGCGCCTTCGCGGGCATCCCCATCGTCGCTCACGAGAACCTCGCAGCAGAGATCCAATGGCGGATCGACGGCCAGATCGATCCACAACGCAAACGCCAGACCATCGAGGACGCCGCACGCGTCCTGACGACCCTGCGGACCAACCTTCGACAATCCGGCGGCAATCGCGCGTATGCGCGCCTGATGCGCGGCGAGATCCGGTTCTGGGAGTTGTATATCGAGGACCTTGAAGAAGGCTACGAGGTCGTCAAACCCACGCTGACGTTCTCCGACCGCTACACGCTGGACCTGGGCGACCTGACGTTGACGCTGGTCTTCTTCGGCAAAGGCCACAGCCACAGCGATACCCTGGTCTACATCCCGCAGGAGCGGCTGCTGTTCACCGGCGCCGTGGCCTACCAGCGGGCCCAGCTACCGGAGATCGGCGAACAGGCGCACATGGAGGATGTGCAGCGTCACCTTGCGGTGCTCGATGAATTCCTCGATCCAAGCGTGCCGATCGACCGCGTGATTCCGTCGCACAGCCCGCCGTTGCGTAGGAGCGACCTGGTCCCGATCCGCGACTATTACGAAAAGATGCTCACCGGCGTGCGGGCGGCGCAGCGAGAGGGCCTGAGTTTCGAGCAGGCCGCCGAGCGCCTCGCGCAGCGTAGGGCCTTTCGCACGTTCCTGGAGCCGCCGCCGGGCCACTGGGCCTACGGCATGCACCACCGCAACCTGAAAAACCTCTGGCGCATCGTCGAAGAGGAACAGGCCGGGGCCGCAGGCCAAAGCGCGCACCGACGGGATTGACGCGTCGGGACGTATCCGGTAGTCTGCCTCTGTCAAACGATGATTGGGGTGTTCTTATGGCTTCCGGAGAATCGATGGAACGGCTGAGAGACAAACGCGGGTTCATCTGCGACATGGACGGGGTGATCTATCACGGCTCGCGCCTGCTGGAGGGCTCGAAGGCGTTCGTCGATTGGCTCCAGAGCGAGGGCAAGCGATTTCTGTTCCTGACCAACAGCTCCGCTCGCTCGCCGCGCGAGTTGCATCAGAAGTTGCGACACATGGGCATCGAGGTGGGCGAAGAGCATTTCATCACCTCGGGCATGGCGACCGCCCATTTCATTGCCTCCCAATGTCCCGGTGGCCGCGTGTTTGCCATCGGCGATTCGGGACTTTACCAATCGTTGTATGAGGCGGGGCTTTCGGTCGATGAGAGCCATCCCGACTACGTGATCGTCGGCGAGACGCGGAGCTACAGCTACGAGAAGATCGAGACGGCCATCCAGCTTGTGCTGGGCGGGGCCAGGCTGGTGGGGACGAACCCCGATCTGACGGGTCCGACGGAGAAAGGGATCGCTCCGGCGTGCCGGGCCCTGGCGGCGCCGATCGAACTGGCCACCGGACGGCAGGCCTACTTCATCGGAAAGCCCAACCCGCTCATCATGCGCCACGCCCTGACACTGCTGAGCTGCCAGCGAGAAGAGACCGTGATCATCGGCGACCGGATGGACACCGACATCGTCGCGGGCATCGAAGCGGGCATCGACACCGTCCTGGTCCTCAGCGGCATCACGAAAGAGTCCGACCTGGACGCCTACGCCTATCGCCCGCACCACATCCTCAAGGACGTCAGCGAGATCCCATCGTGATTTCCCTGTCGGCTCGATCCAGCATTCCCACATTGGCCCGGCCCTTGTACAATCCGACGTCATGGATATCTATAACCTCGTCAGCTTCGCGGGCATCTTCGTTCTGATCGGCGTCGCGTGGGTCCTCTCGGCCGAGCGGCGAAACATGAACTTCCGGCTGATCGCCTGGGGCGTGGCGCTGCAACTGGCCGTCGCCTCGTTCATCTTCATGGTGCCGGCCGGGGCCAGAGTGTTTCTGGTCGTCAACGACGTCGTCGTCAGCGTGATCGACTCGGCCGGCGCCGGCGCGCGGTTCGTCTTCGGACGCCTGGCCCTGGGGCCGGGCCAGACCGGCGACGACGGGGCCGAATCGCTTGGTTTCATCCTGGCATTCCAGGGCTTTCCAACAATCATCTTCTTCTCGGCCCTGATTGCCATCCTGTACTACCTGCGGGTGATGCCCCTGCTGGTCAAGGCATTCGCCCGCGTCTTCACCCGTCTGATGCGGATCTCCGGGGCCGAGTCGCTGGTCGCGGCCAGCAACATCTTCGTCGGCGTCGAGTCCATGCTGACCGTCAAGCCCCACCTGGCTCGCATGACGCGGTCGGAGACCTGCACCGTCTTGACAGCGGGCATGGCCACGGTCGCGTCGAACGTGCTGGCGTTGTACGTCTTCAGCCTGCGCGAACAGTTCCCGATGATCGCCGGGCATCTGGTCTCGGCGTCGCTGCTGTCGGCACCGGCGGCCTTGCTCATGTCGAAGGTCCTGCTGCCGGAGAGCGAGCAGCCGGAGACGCTGGGCGTGCGCGTCGAGCCGTACTATGAGCGGGACAGCAATCTGTTCGAGGCGATCATCAACGGCGCCAACGCCGGCGTGCGCATGATCGTCGGGATCGCCGCCCTGCTGATCGCGGTCCTCGGCCTCGTGGCCCTGGTCGATCTGGTCCTTGGCGGCCTCGGCGACTGGATCAATCCGCTCCTCGGCTGGCAGCAACCGTGGTCGCTCAAGGCCTTGTTCGGAATCCTGTTCTACCCCGTGACACTGGTCCTGGGCGTGCCGATCGCCGACGCCGGCGAGATCTCGCGGATCGTCGGAGAACGCCTGATCGTCACCGAAGTGGCGGCCTACAACGACCTGGCGACCGCGATAGAAGAGGGCCTTTTGCAGCACCCGCGCTCGGCGGTCATCGCGACGTACGCCCTGTGCGGATTTGCCCACGTTGCGTCGATGGCCATCTTCGTCGGCAGCTTCTGCGCGCTGGCGCCGCAGCGGTCGAAGGACATCGGGCCGATCGCCGTGCGGGCCCTGATCGCGGCGACGCTGGCCTGCCTGATGACCGGCTGCGTCGCGGGGACGTTCTTCACCGAAGGATCGATACTGTTGGGAGGATCGTAATGATCGTCCGATCCCTTGAGGATTGCCAGGAAATCACCGCGGGCGACGGCTGCCTGCTGCGTGAGCTGCTGCACCCGGACAAGGCGGACGTGCAGATTCGCTACAGCCTGGCCCACGCCACCGTGCCCTTCGGCCAGGCGACCAAGCCGCACCGGCTGACCACGGCTGAGGTCTACTACATCATTGAGGGGTTCGGCACGATGTGTATTGACGGCGAATACGACGCCGTCGAGCCCGGCAGCACCGTCTATATCCCGCCCGGCGCGGTGCAGTCCATCGAGAACACCGGCGACGACGAACTCGTCTTGCTCTGTATCGTCGACCCCGCCTGGCAACCCCAGGACGAAGAGGTCATCGAGGATTAATCGATGACGACGGCGACAGTGGTGACATTTGTTCTGTACTTCGTCCTGCTGCTGGGGATCGGGTGTTACTTCTACCGGCGCAACGAGAGCATCGAGGAGTACCTGCTCGGCGGGCGCGGGATGGGCGCGTGGGTCACGGCGCTGTCGGCCCAGGCCAGCGACATGAGCGGCTGGCTGCTGATGGGCCTGCCGGGGGCGATCTACCTCGGCGGCCTGGTCAACGCCTGGATCGCGGTCGGGCTGTTCGTCGGGACGGTGCTGAACTGGCTGCTGGTCTCGCGACGGCTGCGCGTCTACACGGAGAAGACCGGCTCGATCACGTTGCCGTGCTTCTTCGAGGCGCGCTTCGGCGACCCGACCGGCCTGCTGCGGATCGTCTCGGCCATTGTCATTCTGATCTTCTTCACGATCTACGCCTCCAGCGGCCTGGTTGCGGCGGGCAAGCTCTTCGAGTCCACCTTCGGCGTCTCGTACGAGGCAGCCGTCGTCCTCGGCGGCGCGATCATCATCACCTACACGTTTCTCGGGGGGTTTCTGGCGGTCTGCTGGACGGATCTGTTCCAGGGCGCGCTCATGGTCGTGGCGCTGGTGTTCGTCCCGTTGCTGGCCTACGGCCGAGCCGGAGGCGCCGCCGGAATCGAGGAGGGCATGACGCTCCGAGACATCGCCCAGAGCATGCGTCCGGCCGGCGGAGCGACGGCCCTGCTCGTCGTCGTCTCAGCGACGGCCTGGGGGCTCGGCTATTTCGGCCAGCCCCATATCCTCGCGCGTTTCATGAGCGCCGGATCGCTCGCCAAACTCTCGCGGTCGATGGGGATCGCCATCGTCTGGGTGTTCCTGTCACTGGCCGGAGCAGTCGCCATCGGCCTGATCGGTATCGGATTGTTCCGGACCGTGCCCGGCGGCGACCCGGAGAAGGTCTTCATTTACATGATCGCCGAAGTCGCCCCTCCGTGGCTGGGCGGGGTCATGCTGGCGGCCATTCTCTCGGCGATCATGTCCACCATCGACTCGCAACTGCTCGTCTCGTCGTCGGCGCTGACGGAAGACTTCTATCAGAAGACGATCCAACGGGCCGCCGGGCAGCGCGAGGTGGTCCTCATCGGCCGGATCTGCGTCGTCGCGACTTCGATGGTCGCCCTGCTGCTGGCGCTGCGTCCGAGCGACACAATACTGAACATCGTCGCGTACGCATGGGGCGGCTTCGGCGCCGCTTTCGGACCGCTGGTCCTCTTCGCTCTGTTCTCAAAGCAAACGAGCTGGCAGGCGGCGCTGGCGGGTATGGTTGTCGGCACGGTCGTGCTGGTCGTCTGGAAACAGATGGGCCTCGATGAGCACCTCTACGAGATTGTCCCGGGCTTTGCCGCCAACGGTGCGGTCATCGCCATCACGAACCGGTTCATCCGCCAGAACGACGAAGCCGTCCTGCGGCAGTTCGATGAAGTCGTTGGGCAAGTGCATGGGAGAGAACCATGAGTCGAATCGCAATCGACGCCGTACTCCTCCCCGAAGCAGCAGTCACCCGCATGGCGATCGAGGCCAATCACAAACTGGTCGGCGATGAGGCCGGCGAGATTGTCCTGGATGAGATCGCGTGTCTTCCACATATCTCGCTGGCAATGGGTTGCGTCGAGGCCGGACAGATTGATGTCATCGGCCAAACGCTGGCCGCTGTAGCCCGCGACTGTCCCGTCGAAGAGCTGACCATCACCGGGATCGTCACCGTACTGAACGCGCGGAACCAGCCGAACTCGCTCTTTGCGATTGCCAAGACCCGTACCCTCCAGGCGCTGCATGAGCGGGTCATGGACGCGTTGGAGCCGCACGTGAGCCGCGATGCGACTGCCGAGATGGTCTATGGCGACGGACAGCCGGCCGAAAGCACGCTGGCCTGGATTCGCGACTACCGCCAAAAGGCTGCGTTTGCTGCGTTCTTTCCGCACATCACCATTGGCTACGGGACCGTGCAGGAACGGATGACGTTTCCGATTCGGTTCGTCGCGCCGACGCTTGCCCTGTGCCACCTGGGCGATCACTGCACGTGCCGAGAGGTGCTGGCCTCGGTGCCGATGTCGCGTCAGTGAGCGATGACGCTGGAGACGCGAAAGACCGGCAGCAGAAGCGCGATGGCGATGGTCCCGATGATCACGCCCAGAATCGTGATCATGAGCGGCTCGATCACCGTCATGGCGCTCTGGATGGAGGCCGCGAGTTTCTTCTCATAGAAGATCGAGATCTTGTCGCAGACCATGCCGAGCTGCCCGGCCTTCTCGCCGGCCCGGAGCATCTGGATGATGCTTGGCGAGATCAGCTTCGACCGCCTGGAAATGAGGATCGCCTCGGAGAGCTGATAGCCGTCCTGGATTTTGCCGTCCACTTCGGCCCAGAGCTGCTCGAACTCATAGTTGTCCACACAGCCCTGGATCACGTGGATCGCGTCGAGCAGGCGAACCCCCGTATTGACCATCGTGGCCATGATGCGCATGCTGCGTGTCACGACCATGTCCATAAACATGGTTCCGATCACCGGGGTGCGAATCTTCAATCCGTCGAGGAGGCGCCGGCCGGCGACCGTGCCCGACCAAACGTACAGGCCCGCCCCCAGCACGATCGCGGTCGTCACCAGCACGGCCATGATTTCCCCATTTCCGAGGATCCGACTGAAATGAACGAGAACCTGGGTCAATCGCGGCAATGCCGCGCCGCGCGCCTCATAGATTTGCATGAAACGCGGCAAGACGAAGAACATCAACGTTCCGGTAGCGGCAATCGCCATCAACACCATGATCAGCGGATACGTCAGGGCTCCTAAGACACGTTTGCGCGTGTCGGCCTCAAACGTGAGATACTCCGTCAGGACGGACAACATTTCGACCATCCGGCCCGAGGCCTCCGACGCCTTGACCATGCTGATGAACATCATGCTGAAGATACGCGGGTAACACATCAGGGCCTTCGAGAGCATCTCGCCGCCTTTGACTCGCTCGGACAGATCGAGAATGGTGGCTTTGAACCGCGGGTCTCCGGCCTGTTCGGCGATGGCGTCGAGAGCGTCGCTGAGGACCACGCCACTGTCCAGCATCACCGCCAGTTGGGTGGTGAACAGAATCAACTCGGCGCTCTTGACCCGTGTCTTCTGGGACGTCCGAGCGTCGTGCGCCCGGTGGAGATCCCCGCCGGACCCCGGCTTCTGTTCCACGAGCGTCCCCAGCAATCCTCCGGGGCCTGAATCGGTCTGTCGTGTTTCTGCTGTCAACGTTGCCATCGGTCTGCTCCGCTGTGACGTATCGGTCACAATCCGACGCTCACGGGCGCATCCATTGCCGCGATTCGCAGAACCTCTTCGATTGGTACAATCCCTGCTTTGACCTTTTCGAGACCATCGATGTGCAGCGGAGTCATGCCCTTGGCCAGGGCTACCGCCCGAAGTCTCTTGGCACTGATGCCTTCGTTGATCATCTCCATCATCTCATCGTCCGGGACCAGCAGCTCATGGATGGCGATTCGCCCGGCGTAGCCGGTGTTTCGGCATTTTCTGCATCCGAGACCCCGATAGAACGTCGGCACGTCGCCGCTGTGGTCACGAACGGCCTTCTTCAGGCTGGGCGGCGGATCGTATTGCGTCTTGCAGTTCGGGCAAATCTTGCGGACCAGCCGCTGGGCGAGCACTCCCTTGAGCGACGCGCTGACCAGATACGGGGCCACGCCCAGGTCGAGCAGGCGAATCACCGCGCCCGGGGCATCGTTGGTGTGCAGAGTCGAGAGCACCAAGTGCCCGGTCAGGGCCGCCTGGACCGCAATGTTGGCCGTAGCCTGATCCCGAATCTCGCCCACCATGATGATGTCGGGGTCCTGTCGCAACAGGCTCCGCAGCGCGGTTGAGAACTCGAACCCGACACCCGTGTTGACCTGGAACTGGTTGATGCCCGAAATGTTGCACTCAACGGGGTCTTCCACCGTACAGATGTTCACCTCTTCGCTGTTGAGCTCCGACAGCGCCGCGTAGAGCGTAGTGTTCTTGCCCGATCCGGTCGGACCGGTGACGAGGACAATGCCGTTGGGCACCTGAATGACCTCGCGAAAGCGCAGGAGATTGTCGTAGGTGAAACCGAGCGACTCGAGGTTGTAGAGGATCTTCTGCGGGTCGATGACTCGAATGACGACCTTCTCGCCGAAGTTGCCCGGCATGACGGAGACGCGCAGGTCGATCGGTCGGCCCTCGACCAAGACGTGGATGCCGCCGTCCTGGGGAAGACGGCGCTGTGCGATGTCGAGCTCGGCCATGATCTTGATTCGCGAAATCACCGCCGCGTGCATTTGATACGGGGGACGCATCTTCTCGTAGAGGCGGCCGTCGACGCGGTAGCGGACGCGAAGTCGTTTCTCGTCGCACTCGATGTGGATGTCGCTGGCGTTCTCCCGCACGGCGTTGTACAGGAGATAGTTGACCAGCTTGACCACCGGCGACTGGCCGGCCACCTCTTCGAGGTTGCTGATGTCCTGCGTGATGCTCTCGATCAGAGTGAATTCTTCGAGCTCTTCGTCGTCGATGATGTCGTCGATCACGAAGACGTTGGCCGCCGGCAGATACGACTGAAGTGTGGCTTTGATGTCCTTGGCGGTCGAACAGACCACCCGCACCCGGCACCCGCTGATCCGCTCGATCTCGTCGATCAAGAAGACGTTGGTCGGCTCGTTGATGGCCACGGTCAGAACGTCGTGCACCTTGAACAAGGGCAGGACGATGTGGGCTTCGAGGAACTCGCGCGACAGCAGCTCCACCGCCTTAGGGTCGCAGAGCTTCGGGCTGACCTGTGCGTAGGGGACGCCGTACGCCTCCGCCAGAGCCGCCGCGATCTGGTTCTCCGTGCAGTAGCCCAGCTCGACAAACAACTCGCCGAGCAGTTTGCGATGCCCCTTGTCCTGCTGCTCGGCCAACGCATGGTCGATCTGCTCTTGATTGACCACACCTCGCGCCAGCAGAAGCTGACCGAGCTGCATCTTGTTCTCAAGCAGAATCTGACTCATTCCGTACCTCTGTCTACATCAGGTCCAGCGCGTTCAGGCGAAGCTCCTGACGGCCTCAGCCAACTCGGCGTGGCAATCGAACTCGCTTAGCAGGCCCGTGATCTCGAGAATCTTCTCGAGGGTCTCGTCGAGGCCCGCCAGCCGGAGTTGCACGTGGTTGCCACGGCAGTATTCCCGCCCCCAGAGCAGCAACTCCAGTCCCTGGCCGTCAACAGCACTGACATTGCTCATGTCAATAACGAGCCGCTTGCGACCCACTGCGGCCGTCCCGGCGACGGCGTCCTTCAGCGCGTCCGCGATGTCGGCGTCGATCTCGCCCTGAAGCTCGATCACCGTGACATCGTTGTAGTTCTGGGTTTGCACTTTCATCGCAACAAGGTCCCCACGGCAACGGTTCCGTAGTCGGCACAACGGCCACGATGGTACACCCACGGGCCGTTCCCCTGGATCCGGTCCCACAGATGATGAATGTCGCTTTCGAGGAAGACGGTCCCAACCTCTTCGTCGAACTGCGTCCCCAGGCCCTTTCGGATCTCCTTCAGCGCCTGGTCCACGGTCAGGGCGTCACGATACACCCGCTTGGAGGTCATCGCGTCGAAGGCGTCGGCCAATCCGACGATCTTGGCAGTCAGCGAGACTTCGTCGCCGAGAAGACCTTCGGGATAGCCAGTCCCGTCCACGCGTTCGTGGTGGTGCAGCACGCCGGGAACAATGTCGCACATCTGTTTGATACCGCCCAGAATGCCCGCCCCGATGGATGGATGACGCTGGATGCACTCTCGCTCGTCGGACGTGAGTGTGCCGTTCTTGCGGAGCACGTTCTCATCGACGCCGATCTTGCCGATGTCGTGGAGAAGCCCCGCCAGGTAGATTCGGTGAACCTGTTCGTCGTCGAGCGGCTGTCTCTCCGCGACCCGTTCGGCAAGCCATTGCGAGATGATGGCCACCCTCTCGGAATGGCCCCGGGTATACTGATCTTTGGCGTCGATACTGCTGGTCAGGGCCTTCAGCGACCCGACGAAGAGTTCCTTGAGATCGTTGAACAGGCGTCCGTTCTCGATGAACACCGCGCAGCCGCTGGCCACGGAGGCAAAGAGTTTCATGTCGGTGCTGTCGAAGTCCGGCTTGTCGATCCGGTTGACCGCAACCATGTATCCGATGATCGTGACGGCGTTCTGGACGCGACCGGTGTTCGATGAGTTCGGCGACCCCTTGGCGCAGAGCGGGACGGCGATGAGGTTCCGAACGCTTGCGGGCCAATCGTAGCGACACGCCGAATCCACGTCACTGTCCAGCAGGGCCTCCTGGCCGCGGTGAATCTCGTCGGCAAGCCGACCGTGCAGCAGGGCCGTCATGCGAGGCGGCAGGTCGATCAGGCCCGAACCCGCGGCCACCATGAACCGCTTCTCGCCGTCGACAGCGCGCTCCAGCACGATGGCAATCCCTTCGACGGGCACGATGTCGGTCAGGCTGTCGCAGGCCAACTGCAGGAACGTACCGTCCGATTCGGTGACCTTCATGTTCGTGTTGATCTTGTGCAACAGGACGAGCTCCTCATAGACTTGGGCCAACTCGGTGCCCATCTTGTCCATCTGCTCGTCATGCCGCACGGCGTTTCGCAGCTGCTGCGTCGCCAGTTGCATCATTTCGCCCAGATACGCCCAACGGGTGGCCGCGGCGTCCATGGACGGCGCCTCATCGCCACAATCGACAACGAGCGCGCCAGCAAGACCGACCCGCTGTGGCTCCGTCGTGGACAGAGACAGCGGGATGGCCAGGAGCACCGGACAATCGCCGAAACGCCACACCCGGTCTTCGTCGCGCGCGTCGGCGCGTTCACGGAAGGCCCGGCAGACCGCACGCCCGGCGTCGATGACGGCCTCCATGTCGCTAGTGAACCGTCCGGCGTTGTGCAGGACCACGATCTGACCGTTCGTGTCCACGACGGCAACGTTCGGGCCCAACCGCCCGACGCGCGCTGCGAAGCGCTCGAGTTCGCGTCGCTGAAGCCGCGTCAGCTCGTGTATCATCGTGTTCGGCATGACCCTCCTCACGGTCAATCAAACGTCAGGACGTCCGGGTGCGGACCCCCGTCAACTCCGGACGGCAACGGCCCGTCGATACAGGATATCTTCGATCGTCTTGAGCAGTTCCTTGGGGCTGAACGGCTTGCTCAGGCACTCTTCGACGCCGAGCGACGCCTGTACGTCCTGCGTGATCATGAAGCTGCGGGCCGTCAACAGGACGGCCGGGATATGCTTGGTGTCCTCGTTCTTCCGCAGCTTCTCAATCAGTTCGACCCCTGTGACGAACGGCATCTGATAATCCGTCACGACGATATCCGGGTGTTCGCTGCACGCGAGCTCGTAAGCCTCAGCCCCGTTGTTGGCCGCAATGACCTCGTATCCGTTGTTGCGCAGCTTGATTGCCACGACATGAATGATGTGAATCTCGTCGTCCGCAATCAGCACTTTCTTACCTGTCATCTTCATCCACTCCAAAACGGGATTTGTCAATACCCTCTCCGGAAAGAGACACACGGCGACGGGTCACCCGGCGGCGACGGCCATCTCGGCGGCGGCCAGAGGCAGTTCGAACCCGAACGTGCTTCCGACCCCGACCCGACTGGTAACGAACACACGGCCGTTATGCACTTTCTCGACGATTTGACGGACCAGGTTTAACCCGAGACCGGTCCCTTTGGCCTGCTTGTTGTTGGCGCCCACACGATAGAACTTGTCGAAAACGTGGTCGATCTCGTCGGCCGGGATACCGACGCCGGTATCCGCAACCGTCACACGAGCCAGTCCATCGGCCTCGTTCACGTCCGTCTCGACCCGCACCGTCCCCCCGGACGGCGTATACTTGACCGCATTGCTCAGCAGGTTCACGATGACCTGGCTGATCATGTCGTTGTCCGCCAGGACCTGATCGTAGACGATGGGACTGCGTCCCGTAACCGTCACACCCTTCTCCTCGGCGAACCCCTTGATCATCTGCATCTGCTGCTCGATCAGAATCGTCAGGCTGACCGGCTCCCTGTGGACCTTGATCAGTCCCGATTCAATCCGTGAGACGTTGAGAATGTCCTCAATCAGGCGATTGAGCCGCTGAGCCTGACTCTGAATCACCTGGCAGAACTCCTTGCGCATCTGTTCGTCGTCGGCTTCTCCGTCGGCCAGCATCTCCGAATACGCCGTAATCGACGCCAGCGGCGTCTTCAACTCGTGGGAGACGTGGCTGACGAAGTCGTTCTTCATCTGCGCCACTTCCTTCTCGCGCGTGATATCGTGCAGCACGGCGACCACGCCGGTGACCTTGTCCTGCTCCTGCACACACGATACGATGGTGTCGAATGTGCGGGGACCGTTTGATCCGGCCAATACCATCTCGCGACGCGTCGCCTCGGTCGCACTCTGCCGGCTGTGCTGGATCAGATGAACGAAGTCCCTGTATTGATCATCGAGGCTTCGGGCCAATGGCTGATGGCGCGCCTGCTCGGGATCGAACTCCAGAAGCTGCGCCGCAGCCGCATTGGCCATCAGGAGCCGGTCCGACTCGTCCACGACCACCACCGCATCTCGCAGACTGTGAAGGATTGCCTCGGTATGCTGCTTCTGCCGATCGGAAAGCTCCGAGCGAAGGCGGAGATCCTTCAACTCGGTCTCCAGTTCGCCGACGACCTTTTGACAATCCTGAAGGCGAACCTGCACGGCTTCGGCGACACGTTCGAGGGCGCCGAGATCGGTCGCACCGACCGGATCACAGCCGAGCCGCCGGGCGATGGACGCAACCGTCCCGGCCAGCCGATGACAGGCCAGACCGAGAACGATCACGCCCACAGCCCCAAGGCAGCACGCGATGAGACGCCACGCAACGAGCCCGTTGCGCCACCCTACTCCGATGCCAGTATCGTACGGCCCGGTCAGGGCCGCGAGGCACAGCGAGGCCATCACTGTGCCTGCGGCGGCCCAGACCAAGCGTTGTTGACGTCTCACAGCCGCTCCTCCGAACCCGCCGATGGCAGGTCTTGCACTCGATCATGGAAGCACGCGCTAGCGTCTCTTCCAATTCCTGGCCTCTTGCTGGTCGATCGCCTGTTGGGCGATGCTGTCGATCCGCTCGAGTTCGGACGGATCGGTTTCGACGATGATCCGCTCCTTCAGCCGCAGGGCTTCCAGATACGTCGGACGCATCATCAGCGCAACCTTGACGTTGTAGACCGCGCTATCGACGTCGCCCTCGAGGTAGTACTTGGCGGCCCGGGCGTAGGCGTCCTCGGCCAGCCGCGAGCGATCGACCGCCTGCATTCCCTTTCTGGCGCCGTCCATCTTCATCCGAACATCATCGGCCCGACCCTCTGCGTCGGTCTGCGAAGGCTCGTCGATGATGTGTGGCGTCAGCATGATGATCACTTCTTCACGTCCCAGCTCGTCGGTGGTGCCGCGGAAGGCGGCTCCCACCAATGGCAGATTGCCGAGCAAGGGAACCTGATTGCGCGACGTAGTGACGTAATCGCGGAACAGGCCTCCAAGAATCACGGTTTCACCATCTTTTACGATGACATTGGTGCGTAATTCCGTGGTGGTTTCCTGGGGAAGATCGTTCAGGATAACGCCGTCACTGTCCTTCGGATAGATGTCCATCCGAATGTAGCCGTCAGTGCCGATGTACGGTCGGAAGATCAACTGCGTGCCCGTATTCAGGAACGCCACCGACTGCGTCGTCGAGGTCTGCGTCTGCGTGGTCTGGTCCAGATAGCCGAGCTTCCGCCCGATCAGCACCGAGCCTTCCTGCTTGTTGACGGCCAGAATCTTAGGATTGGCCAGCAACGTGGTGTCCGTCACTTCCTCCAGCGCCGAGATGATCGCCTGGACGTTGTCGGCCGAGAACCCCACCCGCAAACCACCGGTGGGCCTGGGGCTGGTGAAATCCCACGGCGTGCCCTGGCCCCCGACGATGTTGGCCGGGAAATTGTTGACCGCCACGCCGCTGAGAAGGTTCCAGTCGATGCCAAACTGCGTCGTCTCCGTGAGACGCGCTGACAGGATCGACGCCTCGACCAGCACCTGCTTGGGACGGGTGTCGATCTGCCCAATGACGGCCTCGGCCCTCTCGATGTTCTCCGGGTAGTCGAAGATCACGATCATATCGTTGGTGGCGATGTTGTCGCCGCCGCCACCGCCGCTGAGGCCGCCGCTACCGGAACCGCCGCCACTCGCGGAGGAGATCTTCTGCTCGGCGGCGCTGGTTGTGGTGACTTGGGCTGCGGCGCTGAGGACCGGTCGAATCAGCCTCTCAGCCTCCTGGCCCGTTGTGTAATACAGCGTAATGACCTTGTGGATCATTCGATCCGGGTCCTGCCGGATCCTACGATCCTCTTCCCGGGTCCGAATGTGAATCAGATTCCCTTCCTGCACGGCGACGAACTTCTCGCCCAACATCGCGGCCAGCGCCTGCTCGAAGGTCACGTCCCTCAGTTCCGGGCAGTTCAGCGGCCCGGTGACGCTGGGCGACGGCACGATGTTCTTCTCGCACCGCTTGGCAAGCACGCGCAGTCCGTCGCGAATGTCGCCGTCCTTGCGAAACGCGATGTACTTGATCAGATCGCCCTCGACCCACGCCTGATCGGACTCCATCGCAACGGTGTCCATGGCGCCGGCGCCGCTCTCGACGGCGGCCGCCGTTGCGACCAACGAGGTCAGCAAGGCCGCGGCGAGCAGCCATCGGCCCCAACAAGGTTTCGTAGATGTTCTGTCGTTAACCATAGTCTTACTCCTGTTCTTCCACATCCTGCTTCGTTGTACTCATTTCATTATCGTTCGAACGCACATCAGTTACTTTCTTACGTCAGTGGGCGGTGACAGCTTCAGCGTGTACGTTCTGTCCCCGCATCGTACATGCACGGCATCTTTCACAATCTGCACTACTTCGAATGGGTGGAAGTCCGCACCGTCGCGCAGTGCGAGCGTGTCCCCGACGCGAACGAGTCGGTCGTTGACAAATGCCTGCGGGTGTTCGCTCCACAGCACGGCCTCCAGTTCGAGTGTCTTCGCCAGTCTGGCAACCACTTCTTCAATTCGATTGGTCGATCTCGTCTTATCGTCTGTTACAACGGCTACGTCTCGTGTTTTCGGTCCGCTGGAGAACTCGCTCCAGTCGCTCGCAGTGAAGAAATCGCGATGAATACGGTCGTTTCGTCCAGGCTCATTCGGCAGTACGACGAACCGCACCGCTGGCGATTCGTTGCCCTTGGTGTCTGCCTTCGACAGCGACACGGGCGTGGCGTGGGCCGATGAGGGCTTCTGTCCGGCCAGAACGCGCACCCACATCACCACCATGACAGTCACCAGCGCGATGGCAATGCCTGTCTTCTTGCCGTCTCGTACCAGATGGCCGACCAGCTGCGTGGCCGAGCCGAGTTTGTTGGCCGCGTTACGTACCATCGTTTGCATCATCCCATAACGTAACCTTCGCAGACCTGCTCGCCTCCTGCGCCGTCTGCGGGCGGTAGAAAATGGCGGCATCCGCCTCCAACACGACCGCGCCACTGTATTCTCGTGTATTGGTCAGCGTTGTCCTTTCGATCCGCACGAGACGGCCGAGATCCTGAAGGTCCGTAAAGAAACCGAAGACGCCGGCCAGGTCTCCCGAACACTTCATCTGGACGGGAATACAGACCAGATCGTCCACCACGCTCTCCCGGCCGAAAACGACGTCCTGATCGGATAGGCCGTGCTTCGTCATGAGCTGGGCAATCTGTCCCAGAAACAGCCCCAGCCCCCTTTCGTCGGGAATCCGGCCCCGCATGTTGCCGATCTGTTGATCGGTCTTTTTCAGCCGCGCCTTGAGCGTATCGAGGACCTCGTTCCGTGATTCGGCGGTACGGATCACCTGCATCTGTTGTGTCTTTGCCTCCGTCACCGCCTGCAGCCGCTCGCGCGACGGCAGATACCCATACAATACGAAATCGGCAACGAAGAGCCCACCGACGGCCAGGACCCATATCTGCTGCTTCCGCAGGAACGAACTGGATCGACACTCGGTCATCGCTTGTCGATCTCCTCATAGTTGGCCAAATAGCACACGATCTCAAACTCCGTGACGCTGACGGATCGTGTCGGGTTCCGCGAGGGGGTGTTCTCGGACGCTGCCGGAGACGCCGGCGCTGCGACCTGAATGGTGTTTTCGCGAAACAATGGATGGACCTGTCGAAAATAGGGCGAATCGTCCAAGCGACAAACCAGCGCCCCCACCTCGGCTGAGCCGGTGGTGATCCCCGTCAAGACCACGCGGAAGCGAACGTCGCCCAGAGAGCCCCCTTGGGCCGAGGCCCGCGAGGCGCCTGCAAGGCGCACCGCCGAGCCACTGCGATCGGTGCCTTTCTGGCTCGCTGCAAAGGGCTCGCAGAGAAACTCCACACGGCTGAGGACCACACGATCGCCGATGACGTGACTGATCTCGGCCAGCACCGCCGCGACGTCAATCCGCGCATCGACCTGTTCGATCGACGCGACCTCGGCCTGCTGCGCGTCCAGTCGCGTGCTGACCGCGTCGTATTCACGCAGAACACCCTCGGCCCAGAGGCGTCGGTCCTCATACTTCGCCAGATCGGCTCTGACACGCGCGATGCGATGGCCCGCAATCGTGTTGTACGTCACCATGGCGAAAAAGAAGCCGATCAATACGGCGTACTGGCGTCGCATGTGCACGCGGCGACGCCGGCTTTCCCTGTGCCATTCCGGAAGGAAATCGATCTCTTTCATGCCGAGGCTCCTTCGAGGACGCCTTCGAGCCCCACGTCCGATTTCACCAGTTCGGCCGTCGATGCGCCCCATCCCTTGAGCGTCAGGCCCACCGCCAGTGCGAAATCGGGCGCCGAACCAAGGTCTTCGACTCGCGTGCCAACCGGACCCAGATCGAAACCGCGAAGCGGCTCGGCAACATCGGCTTCGAGAGCCAGACAATGCCTCAGCACATCGAGCAAGGTCGGTTCGTAAACGCCGCCGCCGGCCACAATGGCCCGCTCGATGCGCTTGCCGCGAAACGTCACCGTGTAATACTTCAGACACAAGGCGATCTCGGCGGCCAACCGCTCGGCCGTCCCGTGCAGGGCCTCGGCCACAAGCCGGCGGGTCGTCGGATCGAGAGCCTCGTCCGACGCCACTCTGCGGCGCAGGGCATGCGCGTCGTCGATCGGGATCGACAGTTTGGCCGCAACGTCCTCGACGAACCTCGCCGCACCAAAGGCCATCTGCTTGACGAAGCAGATTTCGCCCGTCCGTCCGAGCACGACGGTGGTGTACCGATGGCCGACATCGAGGAACATGATGGTCCGTTTCTTGTCTTCCTGACGCCGCATCACCCGCTCGAAACTGCGAAACAAAGCGTACGGCGCCGCGTCGATGCCCGCGGGTCGCAGGCCGATCCCTTCCAGCCGCGCCACGTGCCGGCGGATCGTTTCATCATCGCTGGCGAAGAGAATGAACTCGTTCTTGATTTCGTCACCCTGCTGAATGCTGCCGGCCGAAACGTGATGGACCGCGTCCCTGCCGGGATCCAGAGCGAACCGATGGGCTGCCTCTCTGCGCAGCATCATCTCGGCCTCGTCGAGTTCCATCCCGGACAGGCGAAGCGAGGTGATCCGCAGCTTGCTCGCCGGCAGGGCCGAGACCACATCGCGCCCCTTGAAGCGCCCGCTCGTCAGCAGCCGCCGAACGGCCGGAGCGATTTGATGGTGCCACGAATCCTCGTCGCTCGTGTCGCTCAGATCGACGGCCTCTCGTCCGGCTGCAAGCACCCGTACCCCATCGTCCCGGACGGCCAACTGCACCATCTTGATCGCACGGTGCCCGATGTCCAGCCCGATGGGCAGGATGCGCTGTCGTCTTGTTATCCACTGGCCGATCTGCATGTCACATCACTCAATCCGAAACAGAGATGAATCCCGTCACCGCCTCGACGGTTACCGTCCGGGTGATTCCCCCGGCCTGCAGGACCACTTCGCCCTCAGTTGCCAGACCTACCGGGCTGCCGAGCGAATCGAATGTAACTGCATTGGAACTGGGGCTGCCGAAGCCGGCGCTGGTAATGCTGACGCGATTGAGCCGGCCGTCGGTGGCGAAATTCACCACGTATTGAGGCCTCTTCGTGATCGGATGCTCGATCGCCTCATCGGTGCTCGAGTTCACAACCTTGCGGATCTCATAGCTGTCGTTGCCCACGTCGTTGAACACCACTCTGTGTTGCTGGCCGGTCGTAATGGCCATGCTCTTGGCGTATTCGAGGTCGGCGGCCACGATGCCTCCGGCAGCGCGAATCTGGATGCTGGCCGCCGAGGACATCAGCGGCACGGCGATCGCCGCCGCGATCCCGACGATCACAATCACGACCAGCAGCTCAATCAGCGTGAACCCGCCGCGAAACCGCTGTGTCTGTCCAACCCATTGTGCTTTCATATCTTTACCCATTGTCTACTCTGCCTCCGTCTGTTCTTCGACCCGTCCAAGGGCCGGCTTAACCTGGCGCCGGCGTGCAATCGCCGCCACCTGCCGTGTCCGTCGAAACAACGCGCTCAACACCAGCCCCGTCGGCCTCGCCCGTTCTTGCGCAAGCGACCCCACAGGGCATACAAACGACACACATCGCACATCCGGCGTTCAACGTCCTGGAAAATGCCCGGTCGTCCGCCGGTCGCTCAGGGGGCCCGTTGTCGCGCAGAAATCGGTCCACAAACCCCAGCCCCGTTCCACAGGCCCTGGCGCGATTCGTTTTTTTCGTGCGGAGCGACGGAGGCCCGATAACCGCCGGTGTGTTCTGGGACGCGTTCATCGCTACCGACCGCCTCACGGTTGCGGGCGACGCACGCTCCGGAAGAACGCGCCTGCCGCCGGGCCCCAATGCCGCACGTTCGTCCCATCGAGCGTCTCGATCGCCGCTCTGACGGGGTCGGCTGCCACGTGCATCTGCGAGCCGTCGGTCGCGTCGAACGTCCAGTGACCGATCAACGACGCATCGCCGTCCGGCGGCGAGGCCACCTCGGCTGCATCGAGCGCCCGTGCGTAAATCCGCACGTCGTCCAGTCGCCCCTGGTAAACGTAACTGCCCGAGCCCGTCCGGTCGGCCCCGATCTTCAAGTGCCCCGGATCGCCGATCAGCAGTGTGTTCTGAAACGCCAGCTCCTCCGGGATATTGGGGTCCAGCGTCTTTCGCAGTGTGCCGTCCAGGTAGGACGATACGATCCCGTCGGCCTGGCGAACCACTGCGACGTGGTGCATCGTATCGATGAGTTCGGCCAGTTCGATGCCCGTATACCAGCGGGCCGTGTCGTGGCCGACCACCAGCTCGGTGGCGGTGCTGTCAAACTGGAGGACCCAGTGGTTTCGATCTCCATCGGGCCCGGTCTTGCACAGGATCCCCGCCCAGGACTTCTGCACGGCCGCCGGCTCGACCCACACCGACAACGTGTACTCGCTGGTCAGTCGCAGTCGAGTGTTGTGGTCCCGCGTCCGGAGGTATTGATCCACACCGTCCAGCTCCAGCACGCCGGTGCCGGGCCACGTCGGGATGTTCCGCAGCATGGCGTCGTTGGCATTCCCGGAAGCATCGAGCGTCGCCTCGACGATCTCGCCTTGGGCAAACAGACCGCCGACGATCCGAACGTCTGTGTCGTGTCCGACGAAAACGTGGCCGTCCACAATCACCGAACCCTCGATCGCCAGATCGGTCGCGCCGTGAAGGATGAGGTTGCCCATGACATAGACGGCCGGTCGATTCTTCGGGGCCAACAGCCGCACCCCATCGCCCCGAATGACCAAGTCGTCGGCGACCAGCAACATGCCATCGACGGTCACCGGCCCCTGGATAATGAGGTTGCCGTAGCAGTAGAACACGCGAGCCGGATTGTAGGGTCCCAGATTGCTCGACAACGTCCCAGGCGCAAGCAGGTCCGTGGTGTAATGCGACGTGAAAGCCGTCACGCTCAGGGTCGGCCAGTCGAGCGGCAGAGCACCGGCCGCGTTGGACCGGCCGGTGATCGTCCCGGTCAGTCCATCGCTGAATGCGTCACCGTCGATGGACCCCAGATTCAGAAGGCTTCCGCCGGCGTAGATGTCGCCGCGAGCGGACCAATCCTGCCGAAACGTCAAATCGCCCGCCGTCCAGACTCCCACCACCGGGTCCAGCCGGAGCGTCGCTTCGAGCCGGCTCTCCGCGGCCTTCTGTCCCGACCTGTCCCGATAGGCCGTCGCCGCAATCTCGTACGTACACGAATCGTTCGGATCGGCCACGACCTCGACGTCGTAGAAGTCGCTGCTGTTGGGATCGAGCTGAAGGGCCGTGTCGCCCGACCAGAACACGCCGTCGGCCTCCTGCGGGTTCAATAGCAGTCCCCGCGCGTGCTCCAGGCCCGATGCAGCCAACTGGTCCATCTGCAGGCGAGCCGCCATGTTCCCGCCCGATGCCAGCTCCGTGTCGCAACGGGCCATGAACCCCAGCGACACGACGGCTATCGCCATGATCACGCCCAGCACGACCAGCAGGGCCACGCCTTTGGGAGACGATCGCGTTGTCGACGTCGGCCTATTCATCGTCGTCCCCACTGACGAGCCCGTCGCCGGCCTCGTTCAACAGGTGTCCGGCCCAGGCCAACAGGGCGGCGTCGATCTCATAACGGCCGGCCGCCTCGCTCTCGATCAGCTCGAACGCCACCGTCACCCGCCGGGTCGCCGGCGGCGCGACATCGCAGACGAATTGCACGTTCCCGCACACCGGCAGAAGCGACACCACCTCGCCGCTGTGCTCGGTCATCAGCTCGGTTCTACTCATCGACAGGCTGCCCGAGCTGAAGGTCACTTCGGGGTTGGTCGACGAGGAGAATTGCACGAGAGCGAGCCGCTCGCCGTCGGGCGTGGCGTCCAGAAGAACCAGTTCGTTGACGTTGATTCGGCCGTCGGCGTTGTCGTCGGCGCGCCAGAGGACCACTTCGGTCTCCGTGGCGGTCAGGACCATCCGGCTGTGGCGGAGAAGTTCGAGCACGCGCAGTGCAGTCTGGCGGAGTCGGGCCTGGGTCGCGGCAACGTCGCCGCCGATCTGGCTCGCGCTGGTCAGCGCATAGGCCAGCGTCGCCACCGCCGACAGGATGATCGCACTGACGATCAGCGCCACCAACAGCTCGACCAGGGTCAAGCCGCGACTTCGATACCGAATGGCCGTCTCAGATTTCATATCGGTCCACACGCCGTTCGCTTTACGTCATCGTCGGACGCTGTCATTTGCCGATCAGACGGCCGATCGTGGCGACCGGCTGTCCCTGGTCACGAACAACCACAGTGGCCAGGACGAAATGGGCCGGCACTTCGCCGCTCTGCTGGGACGTATAGACGTATGCACAGCTCGCCTCGCGGCTGAGGCGGGCGTACATAGCATCGCCAAGAACGGCTCCGGCGGCGTCTTCCACCTGCCCCTCGGCCTCATGCCAGCCGTCGTACGTAGCGACGATCTGGTCGAACGGCGTGTTGGCGATCCGCTCGATCAGGTCGTTGGCCAGCATCGCGCCCAGGGTCCGGCGCGCGCCCTCGGCCTGCACCGTCGCGCCGCCTGTAAACGGCAGCAAGACGCCGGCGGCGGCCATCGCCAGCAGCAGCATCGCCAGCGTCGCTTCGGCCAGGGTGAATCCCGCCCGGGCTCGTGCGACTCGTCTGGTTCGGTCAGTAGTCATAGTAGGCGATTCCCGCCTCGTCGGTCCCGCTGTTGCCCGGACGAATCTGGCCCGTGGCGGCCTTGTAGATCCAGCCGTGACTGTTGTCGGCCGCGGCCGGCATCGCTTCGCCGTCGGCCACCATCCGGATCGTGGCCAGCCCGTTGAACGGGTTCGCCGGGACCTTCGACAGATAGGGGCCGTACGGATAGCCGGCGGTCCCCCGCGCAGCCGTGTCGCCCTGGACGTTGCTTGCCAGCATCGCCTGGTCCGCAAACGCCTCGGCGCTGAGCGCCGAGCCGGCACCGGCCGTATAGCCCGGACCCGTTTCCTGGTGATGGCTGCTGTAGACCAGCACGAACCGTCGCAGCATGCTCAGATTGGCCGCCAGCACACCCTCGCGAGCGGGGGTGCCGCTTCGGGCCACCGTGGGGACCACAACCGTCGCCACGACGGCCAGCAGGACCACCACGATCAGAATCTCAATGAGCGTGAAGCCTCTCGTTCTCGACATAGCTCTTCCCTTCGAATCGCACGGCGCGTGGCCGTGTCTTATGCAAACCGAAGGGCGCTGGGCCCCTCGGAGAATGTTCTCATTTGTGGCGCCTCACAATCCCGCATGGTGCGTGCTGTGGTTGGCGTAGATTTGGCCGGTTTCGGGCACATAGGCCCAGCCGGCGCCGCCGGCGACGGGCACATCGTCCCGACCGCGAGCGCGAGCGATAGCCGCACTGCCGTTGAACGGGTTCGTCGGGACCCGGTCGAGATAGGGACCGCAGGTGTACACAGGGTCCCGTCTGGTTCTGGGCTCATCCGACTTGACGCGGCCGTCGACGTCGGTGCAGTAGAGCATCTGCTCGAAGTCCGGGTCGAACGCAACCGCGCCGTCAGCCGTCCGCATCGGCGGCAATCCGCGATGCTGCACCTTGTACAGTTCGATCTGCGAACGCAGCAACTGGAGGTGGCTGCACAGCTCGTCCATCCGGCTCTCGGCGATCCCCGCGGCGCTGAAGCGCGGCATCACGAACGCCGCCACAAGCGCAAGAACGATCACCACGATCGTCAGCTCGAGCAACGTAAACGCCCTTCTCCGAATCATCCCCTGCCTCCTCAGGCGACGGGCACGATCTTGCGCCATCGTCCGTTGAAAGACCACAGACTTGCAGAACAGGCCTTTAGCCTCCGTTTCGGCGTGAAAGGCCCGAGGAACCCGTTCGACAGGATAAAAAAAAGCCGGCCGACTCTGTGAGTGCGGGCCGGCCGGCTTTCAGTTCGAGTTTCGCTTAGAGTGCTCCGTCGGCATCCTGAAGGGTCTGCGTCGCAGTCGCAGGGGCATCTGTGACACCAATATGGATGGCGCCCGTGGCCGCATCATAGACCCAACCAGCACCCGCTGCATCGGCAGCCACAACGGTTCTCGAGTTGTTCCAGGGATTCAGGGGAATGTTGGCCATGTACGGACCAAAAGGATGCGTTGCCCGGTTGACACCCGCCACAGCCACATAATCCGTGTCCACAGAAGCGGTGGGGCCCGAACACATCGTCATGGCCTCCTCAAAGAGAGCCAGGGTGGGAGGGTTGTCGTTGTGCTGAATCCTGTAGAGCTCGATCTGCGACCGCAGGCTCTGCAAGCTGCTCAGCGAGCTGCTGACTTTGGCCTCGGTGCTGGCCTGGGTGAACTGCGGGACGACGATCGCGGCCAGAATGCCCAGAATGACCACGACGATCAGAATTTCGACCAGTGTAAAACCTTTTTGTGCCTTCATCTTGTTGTCCTCCTCGTTGTCAGAGAAAAAATGGAACGTGAAAGTATGGTTTCGTTTGTCCAACGTTGTCTGCCTCTTGTTCCGTGGCCCTTATCGACCGAATCGCCCGGCCACTTGAGACGCCGCCTTCGTTTTCTTGCCGCAGATCCTTTCAGAGAACGTGTTTCCCCTAAGCCCAAAATCTCGCAACACTTACATCCAACATTTGTATCGTTGCACGAAGGATATTCCTGGAGCCATTAACTTTGTCGCCCGAAAACGGGTCGGGCGGCGTTATCTGCGGCCCCTCTCAGTCCATCCAAACCATAGAAAACAGATCCCCCGCCGGCAAAACGCGCGAGGCAAAAAAAACGGTTCATCACGAGATTCCGGGGATCGTGGGGACCCGAGGGTTGAAGACCGGGGGCTCTGCCGGCAAGACAAGGGCAGGAGCATGACACCAAGCGAAGCGACTGGCGTGACCGGAGCTCGCCTGAGTCGTGGCGACGCCACGCTCGGCATTTGCGGCGTGTCTGTGAAGATTTCCTGGCATGGGGATGGTCGTCTGGTCTGGCGTCGTCTGACGCGATCCCGCGCGTTTGTAGTGACGCCGTAAGGCGTTATCCCCATTCCGTGGGAGGTATGCCCTGACGGGCACACTACAAACGGCGACCGGCGGCTCTCTGCGCCCGAAGTGCCGTCGCCCGGAAATCTGCACAGACACTTTGCGGCCGGCTCAATTCGTGTCGGGATGGATGGCGTTGAAATCCTCCGGCGGCGGCAGGCGGACGGGTCCGGCGCCGATGGGACCGACCCCAAAGGTCCCAAACTCACACGTGACCGTCCGGCCGTCCTGCGTCACGATATCGACCTTCGCATCGGCTCGCGACAGGCGGATGGTATGGTAGTCCTCGCCCAACACCGGCTCGATGGGCCGGTCGATGACCTGGCCGTGGCGCAGGAGGTCGTCGTAGGTGATCTCGTCGGCGTCGTGCGTCCGCAGGTAGGCGGCGGCGGCCAGCACCACCAGTCTGAGATTGGCTCGGATCGCCCGCTCGGGGTACTCGACGCGGAATCGCTCCCACTCGCTCTTTCGCGGCAACCTCGACACGGCGAAGGAGACACTGAAGGCGACGATGCCAAATGCAACGATGATCGCAATTGCGGTTCGGGTGCGGATCGTCTTCATCATTCACTTCCAATCAATCCCATGCACCAGATGTCCAGACGTCGGTCGCGGCTTCTCACCTTAGGTGCGCCGCAGCGCCGGCCGCACCTCAGACCGATTGGATCGAAGACGGCCGGCCCGCTTCAATACAACCATTATGACGCCCGGCCGACAGAATGCAAGTCGCCGAATGTGGTTTCTTAAGGCGAAAACGCCGCGAATGGAAACGTGCCCTTTTCGCCGCGAGCGAAAACGACTACACTGAGCGAACAGCCAATCGATAGGAGCCAACACGATGAACGCACGCCACAGGACGGTATCGATTCTCATCACCACCGCACTTCTGCTCAACGGCGCATCGGGCCTTTCGGCCGGGGCCGACGAACCGTTCCCCGGCGAGCGCGGGGCTAGGCTCGATCTGGCCAGCCGGGCTGACATCTGGGACCGCGAGGCCAAGACGTTTCTCGAACGCTTCGTGAGGGTCCCGCGCGATCAGGTGGTCGGCTTCGCCCTCTATACGCACGAGGCCGGCGTCCTGAAGATCAGCGCGCAGCTCTACCCGCTCCGGCCCGATGAGCCGCGAGAGGTGCGCCTCGAATTCCAGCGGGATGATCGCTGGCAGGAGGTCGCCAAGGCCCGCGTGATCTATCCCGGCTGGTCCGCCCATTTCCGCATCGAGCCCTGGGACGCCAGCCGGGATGTGCCGTACCGCGTTCGCCACGGCGACCGCGCCGTGTTTGAAGGGCTCATCCGTAAGGACCCCAAGGACAAGGACACTATCGTCGTCGGCTCGCTGTCGTGCAGCTCGAACGCCGATCGCGGCGAGCGACGCGAGATCGTCGAGAAGCTCAAGGCACAGGATCCCGACCTGCTCTTCTTTGCCGGCGACCAGAGCTACGATCACACCGAACACACGGCGGCCTGGCTGCTCTGGGGATATCATTTCCGCGACGTCATCAAGGACCGCCCGGTGGTGACGATCCCCGACGACCACGACATCGGCCAGGGCAACATCTGGGGCGAGAGCGGCATCGTGGCCGATTCGACGGCCGGCGATTCCGGCGGCTACTACTATCCCGCCGAGTACATCAACATGGTCCATCGCTGCCAGACGTGGCACTTGCCCGATCCCGTCGATCCCCGTCCCGTCGAGCAGGACATCTCGGTCTACTTCACCCGCCTGCGGATCGGCGGTGTCGATTTCGCCATCCTCGCCGACCGTCAGTTCAAGACCGGCCCCAAGGGCAAGATCCCCCAGATGGGCCCGCGCCCGGACCACATCCGCGAGGCCGGCTACGATCCGCGCAAGGTGGACCTGCCCGGACTCAAGCTCCTGGGCGACCGCCAACTGGCGTTCCTCGAAGATTGGGGGCAGGACTGGACCGGGGCGGTGATGAAAGCGGCGCTGTCGCAGACCGCCTTCTGCGGCGCGGTGCACCTGCACGGATCGAAGGAGAACCGCCTGCTGGCCGACCTCGACTGCAACGGCTGGCCACAGACCGGGCGCAACCGGGCCCTGGCGGCGCTGCGCCGGGCGCTGGCCTGTCACCTCTGCGGCGATCAGCATCTGGCCGTCGTGGTCCAGCACGGGATTGATGCGTTTCGTGACGGCCCGTATGCCTTCACCAATCCCGCCATCGTCAACAGCTACTATGCCCGCTGGTGGTGGCCCGAGGACGAGCAACCCGGCGCCAACCCGATTGCCGGCAGCCCGTTGCCGTGGACGGGCGACTACCTCGACGGCCTCTACAATCGCATTACGATGATCGCCTACGCCAATCCGAAGTTCGCCGACATCAGGACCATGCGCAAGAACCAGCGCGATCCGAACGCCGTCCTCGGCGATGGGTACGGCCTGATCCGATTCCACAAGTCGAATCGCACCATCACGTTCGAGTGCTGGCCGCGCTATGCCGATCTGGCCGAGGGCGATTCGGCCCAGTACCCCGGCTGGCCTGTCACGGTCCGAATGACCGACAATGACGGCCGGCGGCCCGTCGGCCACCTGCGCGAGTTGCACTTCCAGGGGCTGAGCGATCCCGTCGTGCAGGTGGTGCGCGAAGCAGATGGAGAGATTCTCTACACGCGACGGATTCAGGGCCGGCGCTTTCGCCCGCCCGTCTTCGCGGCCGGCGCCTACACCGTCAAGGCCGGGCGCGACCGACCCACGGAGTGGATCGTTCGAGGGCTCGAGCCCGCTTCGGACGGCGCTGAGCCGTTGCCCGTGCGATTCCCTTAACAGTCCGGTATGGGTCACGAACGACCGGCATCTCACTTGGAAAGGACTGCTGCCATGTTGAACCGACGTGATTTCCTGAGGATGGGTGGACTGTGCACGGCTTCGCTTCTGGCCGGCTGCCGTGTGGCGTCACAACGCAAGACGGCCGAGCGGCCCAATATCGTCTTCATCATGAGCGACGATCACGCCTCGCACGCCGTCGGTTGCTACGGCAGCCGGATCAACGAGACTCCACACATCGACCGCCTGGCCCGTGAAGGCATGCGGTTCGAGAACTGCTTCTGCACCAATTCCATCTGCTCGCCGAGCCGGGCCGTCATCCTGACGGGCAAGTACAGCCACATCAACGGGATGATCGTCAACATCTATGCCGGCCGGCCCTTCGACGGCAGCCAGCAGACCTACCCGAAACTGCTCCAGCAGAACGGCTACGAGACCGCCATGATCGGCAAGTGGCACTTGGGCAGCACTCCGACCGGCTTCGACCACTGGGAGATCCTGCCCGGCCAGGGGTCGTACTACAACCCCGACTTCATTCAGATGGACGGCTCCCGGAAGCGGTACGAGGGCTATTGCACCGACCTGATTACGGACATGTCGATCGATTGGATCGAAAAGCAACGGGACCGCGACAAGCCCTTCCTGCTGATCAGCCAGCACAAGGCGCCGCACCGCTGCTGGTCGCCGGCGCCGCGCCATCTGGGCCGATACAAGCACGGGACGATTCCGGAGCCGGAGACGCTGTTCCCCGATCACTCCAAACGCTCGCCGGCCAGCGACGAAAGCGAAATGTCCGTGCGCGATCATTTTCACTGGTCTCATGACATGAAGTTTCGCGGTGAGAATCTCTTTCCCGACCACTTCCGCTCTCAACATGCCCACGGCGAGTACCCTCGGATGACCCCGGAGCAGAAGGCACAATGGGATGCCCACTATGAGCCGGAGAACCAGGCGTTTGTCGAGCAGATGCGCGCCGGCAAACTGACCGACGACGACGTGGTCCGCTGGAAATACCAGCGCTATATGCACGACTATCTCGGCACCATCGAGGCCGTCGACGAAGGAGTCGGTCGGTTACTGGACTATCTGGACGAGAGCGGCCTGGCGGACAATACGATCGTCGTCTACACCTCGGATCAGGGCTTCTTCCTCGGCGACCAGGGCTGGTACGACAAACGGTTCATGTATGAGGAATCGCTGCGCATGCCGCTTCTGGTCCGCTGGCCGAAGCAGGTGCGCCCCGGGCGTGTTTCCGACGCGATGGTGCTGAACCTGGATTTCGCCTCGACGTTCCTCGACGCCGCCGACACGGCCGTTCCCGCCGATATCCAGGGCGAGAGCTTCGTGCCGATCCTCCGGGGCCGCCGTCCGGCGAATTGGCGCAAGGCGATGTACTATCACTACTACGAGTACCCCGCCGTCCATCAGGTCAAGCGTCATTACGGGATCCGGACCGAGCGGTATAAGCTGATCCATTTCTACTACGACATCGACGCTTGGGAACTCTACGACCTGCGCAACGACCCGCATGAATGGAACAACCTCTACGACGACCCGAAGTACGCGCGGCTGGTCAAGCGCCTCAAAGCCGAGCTGGCCGAACTGCGGGCGCGCTACGGCGACAGCGATGAACTGACGCGCCGCTTCCTGCCGGAAGCGGCCGGACAGGCCGGGTGAGTCCACGACAGGCGGGCAGGGATCGGTATCGCCGGGGGCGGACGGCCTCGGGCGGGAAAGGTGGCGTCTGTGAAGTATGTCATGGCCTGTTCTGTAGCGTTCGCCGCGCTGGCGACGTCCGTCGGCTGGTGCGCAGCGGGCGAGCCGATCGTATTGAACGACGAGGTGCAGCTCCAGCCGATCGAGGCGGGCGTGTGGATGGTGGTCCATCGGTTCGCCGGCGGCAACAACAGTCTGCTGGTGCGGTGCGACGAGCGCCGGTTCGTCTGGGTCGATACGCCGTGCACCGACGAGGCGACGCAGCCGGTCCACGAGTGGCTCGTGCGGACCTTCGCCGATCCGAACGTCGTCCAGATCAATACGGGCTTCCACAACGACAACCTCGGCGGCAACGGCTATCTGCTCTCGCGGGGCGTCCCATGCTACGGCTCGGACCTCACGCCGAGACTCAGTGCCGAATGCTGGGCCGAGACCGTCCGCAAGGTGCTGCCGTACTTCGAGCGGCCGGAGAACGAGAAGTACCGTGATATTCTCATCCGGCAGAAGCTCGTCGCCCCCAATCGACTGTATCCCCTGGCGGATGGGCTGACCCTGAAGGTCGGCCCCGAGACGGTAGAGGTCTACTTCCCCGGCCCGTCGCACACGATCGACAACGTTGTCGTCTGCTTCAAGACGCGGGGGTTGCTCTTCGGCGGCTGTATGGTCAAGGCGCTGGCCGCCCGCAGTCCGGGTTTTACCGGAGACGCCGACATGGCCGCCTGGCCTGCCTCGGTGCGCCGGGTTCTGGCGCGATATCCCGACGCGCGCCTCGTCGTCCCCGGCCACGGCGCGTGGGGCGACCTGTCGCTGCTGTGGCACACGATCTCGCTGTGCGAGCGGTACAACGAACAGCCGCGATAGGCGCCGCGCCGCATCTCGTCGGCCGGCATTCCCAGGCGACGAATCAGGGCTGGATCGAGAGGACCCTGCTGACGGTCCCGTGAGCGTCGACCCAGAGGCCGAGCACGCAGACTGAAGGGTAGCGGCCCGCGACGAAACGCACGGCCCGGTCCAGTTGCTCTCGCTGGACTTCTTCACAGACGGGGTCGCCGGCGCAGTCTTCGTGGGCCACAATGGCCACGCAGTGCGAGTCGTGCTTGTTTGTGGAGATATCCACCCGGTGGAGGATGGCCTGGGCCGACTCGGAGTCCGGCTCATCGGCCAGGATGCGAACCGGGCCCGGCTCAGTGACCGTATCCACGTACTCGACGCCGAGCTCGTTGCGGAGGTACTCGTTGACGGGCAACTGGATTCGCCCGTCCATACAATTGATCGCGGTGCAGAACGACATTCGCATCTCCTACGGATTGACGGCTGAAGGTTCGGTCGACTCAGCGTTCGGTGAGAGACTCGTCGACTTTCATGCCGAAGTGGCGGCCGCCGTGGGTGGTGTGGGCGAGGACCTTGTCGCCGGGCTTGAGACTGGTCACGGCGATGGCCTTGCCCTGCGGATCGACCAGACGGATGGTCTCGGCGTTCTGGAGGACCAGATTGACGGGCTGGGCGTTGGCCTCGGCCTCGATCAGCATCATGGGCCGGCGTTCGATCTTGTTGCGGCCCATGTACGCGATCTGGCTGCGCCCCTGCCAGTCCACCAGCAGAACTTCGTCGCCGGCCTTCAGGTCGGCCAGGTATTTCGTCTTGCCGCCGGGCGCCATCGTGTAGGCGTGGATCGCGCCGGCGTTGACGCGGAACGGACGCGAGGCGACGTAGGGGTTGTCGATCGATTCGGAGTGCACGAGGAAGAAGCCGGAGGCGGTGTTGCCCACCAGCATGCCCTCGCCCACCGTCATCTGCGTGCAGGTGTCCAGGCACGAGCGGTCGCCCATGCCGAGCTGCCGGACGGCGGTGATCGTGGCTTCGACCAGGCCGACTCTCTCGCTGACCCCGTGGACGATCTGCGCCGTCTTCTTGATCTCGTTGACGTCGGCCGTGTCGAGCAGGACGCCATCGACGCCCTTCTCCAGGATCTCGACCATGAGTTTGGCCTGCTCGCTGTTTTCGACGCGGACGATCAGGTTGCCGCCCCGCCGGGCCAGCAGGTTCTCGATGGGAATGATCGTCCAGTCGAGCATTTTGAGGACCACGAGCTTTTCGACAGGCACTGCGGCGGCCCGGTCCTCATCGGCCTTGCCACTGATATCGATGAACTCAACGTCCACGCCGGGCTTGAGATCGCCGTCGGCCTCGACCGTCTTGATCTTGCCGAACTGGCGAACGGTGGCACTCTGCCCATCCGGCAGCACCACCGCCTCGGCGCCGCTCTCCAACGCCGCGATGGCGATCTCCTTCTCGTACGGGTTCACATTGACCCACAGTCTCTTCATAATTGCAACTCCAGCATGGGGTGGCCAGCTTCAGGATTCACCTGCTGATTAAAAGAAATCAGAACCTTCGTGTCAATAGTCGCCGTGGATGCATGGCCATGCAAACCGAATCTTGACAACCCAGAACCTCCCTGGGATGCTGAAAGATGCAGTCCATTGCGTGCGAAAGGCGGGCCCAACGAAAGGGCTTCTTTTTGATGAGAGAACCTGTAAGAATGTGGGCTTGGTTGCGTCTGTCCTGGTAGCATGAAAGAAGGCAGAAACCGATAGGAGGCCATCATGACGCGGCAAGTGGTTACGTATCGCAAAGGCGGCGGGGCCGTCGTCGGGGCGGTCTGGATCGCGGTCCTCTCGCTGCTGCTGTTCTGGCTTCCTTTCTTTGGCCCGTTGATCGCCGGGTTCGTCGGGGGCAAGCAAGCCGGCACGGTTGGCTCGGCTCTGGGGGCTGTCTTCCTTCCGGCTATTCTGCTCGGCCTGCTGTTCTTCGTGTTCGGCACCGCGGTGACGTTCATGCCGCTGGTCGGAGCGATGGCAGGAGCGGGCGGTTTCATCGCCGCCGTCGCTTTCGTCAGCGCCCCCCTGCTGATCGGTGCCATCCTCGGCGGCGCGCTGGCTTGACGCCGGCACCCCAAGTCACTATCGTTGTCCCAGCGTGTGCGGCTTCATTGGGAAACCACAATGCTGAGTCAGGAGCGTGAGGTATGGCGAGCGAGCGGATCAAGGCGGTAGCGGTTCTGTTGGTTCTCTGTCTGTCCACGGTCGGCTGGGCGGACTTCCTGGCCGGTTTGGCCAAGCCGCATGACGGGCGGAGCATGCGGGCCACCTCGACCTACAAGCTGGGCGAGGACCCGCGAGGCTGGCAGGGCGAACCCGACCCGAACAGCAATCGCGACAACAGCAACGTCCTGCCGGGCCAGACGAAGGTCCTGATGGATGTAAAGGGTCCCGGCGTCATCACGCACATCTGGATGACCTTCCTCGGGCCCGAACCGCACCCTTGGGCCAAGGACGGCTCGGCCAACCACCAGGAGATGCTGCTGCGGATCTACTGGGACGGCAATGAGCGGCCGGGTGTCGAGGCCCCCGTCGGCGATTTCTTCGCCAACAGCTTCGGCCTACGCAGCGAAGTGATCAGCCTGCCGGTGGTCGTCGAGGACGCCGACTCGTACAACTGCTTCTGGCACATGCCGTTCCGCAAGTCCGCCCGCATCGAGGTGGTCAACCAGAGCGAAAAGCAGATCAGTCTGCTCTACTACAACATCGACTGGATCAAGAAGGACAGAATCGACGAGGACACCCCCTACTTCTACGCCCAGTACCGCCAGGAGTATCCCGTCGAGAAGGGCAAGGACTACGTCGTGCTCGATACGCAGGGCAAGGGGCACTACGTCGGCACGGTTCTGAGCGTACGGACCCGCAGCCCCTCGTGGTTCGGCGAAGGCGATGAGAAGATCTACATCGACGGCGAAGCGAAGGCGTCGATCTGGGGCACGGGAACCGAGGACTACTTCCTCTCGGCCTGGGGGCTCAAGAGGACGAGCACGCCGTATTTCGGTGTCCCGTACTTCGACCAATGGGGCATCGTGGGCGGACATACCAGCGCCTATCGTTGGCACATCACCGATCCCATTGTCTTCAATACCGGGATCAAAGTGACGTTCGAGCACTTCGGCTGGATGTCCCCGGATGAGAACCCGCAGTACCAATCGCATAGCTGGAACGAGCGGGAGGACGACTACTCCAGCGTCGCGTTCTGGTACCAGACGGGCCGGCCGACGTTCACGGCGCGGGCCCCGCATGCCCGCCAGCGTGCCCTGCCCAATCTCGACCGCATCATCGCCGCCCGGCCGTTCATCGGTGACGAACATCGTGGCCGGGGCCAAGCCCAGGTGCAGAATCTCGCCCCCTATCCAGATGGGCACCTGTTCTACCGGCCCGACGGTCCACAGGACGCGTGGGTGGAGATCCCCTTTGAGGTCGAGAAGAAGGAGCCCAAGCGGCTGCTGCTGGTTCTGACGCAATCGTACGATTACGGCCGATATCAGGCCTATCTCAACGGCGTCAAGCTCGGCGGCGTCATGGACCTCTACAGCAAGGACGTCGCAACGCGCGAGTTCCACCTGCTGGACTTCTGGCCGGAGCCGGGCAAGTACACGCTGCGGCTCGAATGCGTCGGCAAGAACCTGCTCTCGACCGGCCACTATCTCGGCATCGAGTCCGTCCGCCTGCGAGAGCGACGCCCCCGCGTCATCACATACGGCCACGACGCCGACAAGGGCTGGCGCAAGGAGCCCTTGCTGTACAATTAGGCGCTGCCCATCGTCTACAGCGGGCGAATCCAGATGTTGCGGAAGCGAACCGGGTTGTTATGGCTCATCAGACTCAGGGGCTGTCTGGGCCCGACGGGGCCGCGATACTGCGGTATGTTGCGATGGCCGGTGGGGCCGTAGATCTCCTGGTTGTGGTGAACGAGGACTCCGTTGTGCAGCATCGTGACATAGGCGGGCTTGACGAGTCTGTCGCCTTCGAAGACGGGGGCAAAGAAGATGATATCGTAGCTCTGCCACTGCCCGGGCGGGCGGCAGGCGTTGACCAGCGGCGGCGTTTGCCCGTAGACCGCAGCCGCCTGACCGTCGGGATACAGCAGCGTCTTGTACGAATCGTAGATCTGGATCTCGTACAGACCCATCAGCAGCACGCCGTTGTTGCCGCGATCGGCCCAGTCGCCGATCGGCGGGTCCGGCGCCTGCCACTCCAGATACAGATGACAATCGCCAAACGGCTCCTTCGTTCGCAGATGGCCGGAGACGGCGATCAGTTCGCCATCCTCGATCTTCCAGTCGGAGGGGTGCCACTTCGAGAGGTCCGTCCCGTCGAACAGGACGATTGCGTCCGAGGGGGCGCTGCCCTGCGACCCCGGCGTGACGACCGGCGGTGCAGGACGGTCTGGGTCGTGCACATGGTAGCCGCACCAGGGCAAAATGGGCGTGTTCTTGTACCCGAAGATGCCGGAGCCGTCTCTGGCCTTGACCAGTTCGGCTGCAACCGCACAGGCGGCATACAGAAGACAGAAAGCGGAAACGAGTACGATGCTCACGGCGACAATGGTGCGACGACGATTCATGGCCCATCCTTTCGTGTGTCGGCTTGCCTCAACCCGTGAGGCGGGTTCAACGAACGACGCGTCCGATGGTCCGGACCGCACAGGCCAATATACGCGGAACGGACCCTGGCGACAAGCCCGCACAAGTCATGCTGGCTGCGGGGCAAGGCAACGCGACCTGGTACTTGGGGCCTTGCACTCTGAGGACCGAGATGGACAGCGGCAGCATGGCGAGTCGGATGCCCTGACAGCTAATCAGCGCGGCGGATAGCCTCTGAGGATGCATTGAGGTGCAAGAATCCGGCTGCTCCTGGCTCGCAGCGCAGAGTTACTTGTCGATCGGCAACGCCGAGGAACTCGACGCCTTCGGCTCGTTGCGTCCAGTGTACGTCTCTGACCCAGTCCTGCAGCGTCAGCCAGAGCGTCACCGCCTTGTTGAAGGAGCGATTCACCACGAGAGCGTAGCGCCTGCCATCCGGCATTTGGTGGAGCCCGACGACGGCCTCACCCCCTTCGATGCGTGAGAAAGGGCTCGAGACATCCAGCCCACGGGTGCCCGCCGGAAGTGGCTCGCTGTGATAAACGGCGACGACACGGCTCTCCAGAAGGATGTCCGCGCACGCCTGCACCTCCCGGTTGAAGGCCCTCAGCAAGTCCCAGGTCGGGCTGCACGTGCCGTCGAGCCGAACCGGTGCATCGTGGAAGTCCCATGTCCCTGGACGCGGTGTCCAATAGGTGAAATACTGAAGCCCTTTCGCCCCGTACGCGAAGTTGCTCCAGGTCTGCAACCGGATATGACCGAGCGTCGGCATGGGGTACGGCCGATGCGGGCAGGTCAGCGCAAAGGCCCAGAACGGGGTTTCGAACTCCAGCGAGATCTGCCGGATCCATTCGAGGTTCTGGAAGAAATCCCTGCGGAGTTGGTCTCCTTCCAGAATCGGGTAGTGATCGAAACTCAGAACTTCCGGACGGAATTCCAGGAAGAACCGTCGCACGTGCCCGGGATACGTCTCGCAGCCGAGTTGGGCGGCGCTGGCATACGTCGGAAACAGATTGACGTAGCTCCAATGAGCCGGATCGACGGCCTTGAGCGCGTCGCGCGACGCCGCCAGTGCCGCAAAATCTCCAACCGAGGGCTCATCCCGCAGCAGATAGCCGGCGAGCGCCGGATGATCGCGATACGCCTGCGCCGCTTGTCGCAACTCCCGCCCCGGTTGCGCGAAACGTCCGTCCCCTACGAACAGCTTCACGCCGGCTTGCGCCGCCAGGTCCAGCGCTCGGGCATTGCCGGCGGGACTGTAATGCATCAGGCTGTGCGTCAGCCCCATATCCGCCAACTGCTGGAAGCGATCGATGGACAACTGGTCTTCCGGAATGCTGTGCCAACCCAGGATCGGGAGACGAACCATCGGTTTGCCTGAGTCCGCGGCCGGTGCCGCAGCACAAAACGTCGCCGCAACAAGCAGGACCGATAGCTTCCCCAAGAAGCACGTTGCGGCCCTGCTTCGTCGGCTGGGCTCATAACGCCTGGTGCCAACCATACCACAAGAACAATCAAATCCAGAATAGACGTGCCATTCGATGGTGCTGTGACAGTTCATCGGTAGCCTTTCACTGTTCGGGTCTCGAGTTTCCTCGGATCATGGATCGCTTGGCTTGCCGTTGACACCGACTCTCTCTCAGTGGAACGGAACGCAGTCAAGCGATGCGCTCGGCTGCTTCAGGATCGTCTCCACATACCGGGTCGAGATACCTGGGGTGATTCGCTCTTTCTGGTCCTGTGGGTAGCCCAAATCCCAAGGCGAAGGGCCGACCCACCTGGTTTGCGTCCCCTCAATGTGAATCGTCCCATCCGGGACCAGCGTGACCAGTGCGTACACCGGCTCCTCGTACGGAGCGGTGTACTTGATCCAGGGGTAGTCTCGATCGATCTCGGGGCCATACCGGATGTGCTGGTAGTCGCCGCCCATCCAGAAGTAGGACATGCTGTTGATCTGGATGTAGTGAATGCCATTGATCTGACGGCCGTAGTCCATGTGATGGTGCCCGCTGAAACACGCAAGGACCTTCTCACTGCCAGCGACCCGGTTGGCCTCCTCCAGGATCGTACGGACAGCCTCACCGTTAGCGATACCGCCTTCGGCTTCCAGGCTCTGGTGCGAAAAGATAATGGTCGGTAGTTGGGCTGCAACCAGTTCCCGCCGAAGCCACTCCTGCTGTTCGCGGCCGATGTACCGAGCGTAACCCGGCTGGGGCGGAGTGGTCTTGTCATTGCCGTCGAGAGCGATGAAGCGGTACCCGCCCGCACTGAAAGCATAGTAGCGGGCCGGCATCTCCCAGTAGGCGACGGTCTGCTCCCGGGTGGATCCGCCGTCCATGTCGTGATTGCCCAGGACATGATAGCGGGGCCCGTCGAACGTACTCCAGATGCCGAGAAAGCCGTCATTGGCCGCAATGGGGCGACAGAAGTCTCCCAACTGGATGACGAAATCCACCTTTTCCCGATTCATCCGCTCGACAAAGACCCCAAGCCGCCTGTCGGCATCGTGCATGATGTCTTTGTGCACATCGGTGCAGACCCCAAAGCGAACCGGCTCCCGATGTGCGGCGACGCCTTCGACCCCGAGAACCAGCGACAACATGATGCTGACAGCGACGCATCCCGCGGATGTAGTTCGGTACTTCGGCACATTCATGTTCATACACCTTTCTTTTCGCCGCCGAATCTCCTGGAGCAGATCAGAGCAAGACATGCCCGCTAATCGGCAGGCAGGAACTGCACTGCATCGACGATGACGTACCCATCGGCGCCACGGTTGAAGACCTCCACCGCCGCTGGTTCGTCGCCAAAAGCGAAGGCGCCCACGGAGACAAACAACCCGTCAATCGGCGGTGCGTTTCTCTGATTTACCACCATCTCGGAACGGCCATCGGCGTGGCGCACTGCAACCGACACGTTGGTGGCACGGTTCCCGCTGGCCGAGTAGGCCAGACGGACCTCGTAACGGCCGGCCTTCAGGTTTGCCTCGAATCGCGCCCGCTTGGTCCCTTGGTCGGCATTGTCGTCGTGCCGGTATCCAGCGCCAACGAACGGTCCGATGGCGCTGCTTGTGACCCACTGTCCGGTGAATCTGGCGTAAGGATCGTCCACGACGACGCCGTCCAGCTCTTCCGGACGGATGCCCGCAGAGGCGGCTTGCCCTTGCGGCGTATCCCACTCGAGGACCTGGCCGTCGTCGAGCAGTCGCTGCCGCAGCCGGGAGTAGTCGATGGCCTGGACATCGACGTTCTGCTCAAGGGCGTGAACCGCCGCGGTAGCCGCCGATTGTCCGAGAATCATGAACACCGGCTCCATGCGGATCGAGCCATAGGCGATGTGGCTCGTGGAGGCGCAAACCGGCACCAGGAGATTCGTGCATTCCTGGCGTTTCGGAACGAGGGCCCCGTAGTCGATCGGATACGGACCGCCGGGGTTGATCTGCACGTCACCCTCGTTCTGTGCGTAGGCGCGGCCCTCGTCGTTGGTGGCGACGTAGCGTTGCGTGTGGTGCGAGTCCATGTTGTACGAGCCCATACCGACGGACCGCGGCGTGGGCAGGCGGCGGCGCAGATGGTTCTCAGTGACCACGAAGTCGCCGACCATGCGACGCGCCTCGCGAACGTACAACTGATGGGGCCAGTTGTCGTTGTCGACGAACTCGTCGGCCGCCAGCCCCCATCTGTTGTAGTGCCGGCGGACGTCCTCGGGTACGCGCGGATCATTGGCCAGGAAGTACACGTACCCCTTCTGGTACAGCTCGTGTTCCCGGATGATCTCGCGACGGCGCTCGTATGAGGCTTCGGGGTAATCGTAGTTCATACCGATGTTGTCGGTGCTGAACGGCCCGTGGTTGTTGGTATCGGTCTTGGCATTGGGGATCGGATCGAACTTGCCGAACACGTGACGCGAGCCGGCCAGCAGCGTGCGCAGAAGCAGTTCGTACTGCAGCGGATCGTACCCTTCGGGCTTGGGAAACGGCACGCGGTTGTCGGGATGGTTCGTCAGGCACATGCGGAAATTGTACGCCTGGATGCGATGATCTCCCTGGCCCGGCTTGCCGGGGTCGTGGTCGCCGATACGCGGCAGCAGGCCGCTGGACGGGTCGTCAGGCACCACGTAAGGGCTGACCTCATGCGCGAAGTAGTGGCCGGAGGGACCCCCGCGGCGCTGCGCTTGCGGCAGGGTGCGCCCCAAACACTCCGGGCGGTTCGGCGGGCGGAGCTGCACCCCGTTGAGCGTCTCGCCGTAGACGCTGTTCGCCTCGCGGCCCACGTGGTAGGACACGCCCGCCGCAGCCATCAGATCGCCTTCGTATGTGGCATCGAGAAACATCCGACCCCGATACGTTTTGCCGCTGAGGGTGGTGATGGCGGTGATCCGCGTCCCGGCCTTCTCGACGCCTGATTCGCGGTCGAGGTATTCCTCGCGCACCACCGGGATGTCGTATTCGCGAATCCAGTGCTCGAACGTGCGTTCGGCCACATGGGGCTCGAACACCCACATGGTGTCATCCTGTGAGCGGTAGTGGGAATTCTGCTCCGGCTTCTGATACACCCACGACTCCGGCTCGTCGTAGTGGGCCTTGATGAGACGATAGAACTCGCGAGCCAGACCGCCGACGACCTCTTTGCGTCCGCTGTCGGTCCAGCCGAGTCCACCGCTCGAGAGCCCGCCGAGGTGCTTGTCGGGTGAGACGAGGACGACCGACCGACCCATTCGCCTGGCCTGCACGGCAGCCGCCACGCCGCTGGACGTGCCGCCATAGATCACAACGTCGAACGTCTCCGGATTGGCCGAGGCGCCCGAACAGAGAAGCACTGCCATGAGGACAACGAAAGCGCGCATGCGATTCTCCTGCACAATGGAATACAGATGTTCTGGGCCCTTTCTGCGCCCGGTGCAATAGGCGCATCCGGCCCCGTGCCCCCAATGGTATGCCCCCACGGCGTGGTTTTCCAGTGTATTTGTGCGGTCAGCATCCCGTGATGCCCATGCCACGCGATTCCTAACGCCACGCATCTTGGCCGATTCGTGCCGTCTGTCGCGTCGATGCGTTCATCAGAAATGACGACGCATAATACGTAATAGCCACAATTGACGCGAGCCTCTGCAAGCGCATAGAATGTCTTACGCTGCCCGTGCAAATTGAACCTGAATGATCAGTTTTCAAAGGACTGAAATCAAGGCACGAGGCAGCAGGGAGGCACGGGGTGATGAAGAGAGTACCGCTCCCATGTCTCCCTCTTTCGTCGCAAAGCAGCGTTTGCAGAACCATTCGTGTCGCGGCGGGTCTTGCAGACGCAGAATGCTGTCGCTCAACTTGGCGTTCATTATCGTTCGGGCTGTGAGCACGGAGGCTTGCGGCCCCTTTTCTTCCGCTTCGCCTCCGGAGGACAGCAGGCAACTCAGCGACCGCCCCGGCGGCTTCGGTGCGCACGTTTCGCCCTCCTGACAAGCGTTGACGAATCGAGACGCTCGGGATAGGCTCTGCTGCAATGGATCTCAGGCCCATAGATGCGATACAGGATACCATGACCATACTGACGTGTGGCGACAACTACGCCTACGTCTGTCGCTGCGGCGAGGATTGCGTCTTCGTGGTGGACCCGACCGATGCAGCGATGGTCCTGCGCGTGCTGCAAGAGCAGAGACTGACCCTGACCGCTGCGCTGGCAACCCATCACCACGCAGATCACACCGCTGGACTGGCCGAACTCAAGTCGGAAACGGGCTGCCGGGTCATTGGCCCCGACATGCAGCGAATCGCCGGCATCGATGGCCTCGTTCGCAATGGTGAAACCGTACGACTCGGGGACCAAACAGCGGAAGTCATCGGCACGCCGGGGCATACGCGCACATCGGTCTGCTACCACCTGCCGGCGACGGCCGGCGGCGGCCCCGGCAGCGTGTTCACGGGAGACACGCTGTTCGTGGGCGGTTGCGGCCGGCCCATGGAGTGCCACGCGCAGACGCTCTGGAAGTCTCTGCAGCGCTTGGCGGCATTGCCCGAGGAGACACTCCTCTGGTGCGGCCACAACTACACGGCCGAGAACTATGCGTTTGGGCTGACCATCGAGCCAAACAACAAGGCCATTCGAGAGCAACTGGACAAGACTCGGCATGCGGCGGCAGAGGGCCGCCCGAGCGTGCCGTCCACAATCGGTCGGGAGAAAGCGACCAACGTCTTTCTCCGGGCGGGCGATTCGAACCTGCAAGCCGCCCTGGGCATGGCCCAGGCCAGTTGCGAGCGCGTTTTCGCAGAGCTGCGGCGGCGTAAGAACCTCTTTGGCTGAGTGACGATGCACGAATCCACTTTCTGTCATTTCATGCTGCTCTTGTGTGCGTGTACGGGGCTGTCGTGCGGCACGCTGGCGTGGTCCGATGAGTTTGCGCCTGGAACAAAGGTGGGCATCGTGACCAGCCCCCTGATCCGAGAGGCCTCCGGCATCGTGGCCAGCCGCAAGAACGCCGACGTACTCTGGATCCACAACGACTCAGGTTATCCGGCGCATCTGTACGCGATCGACACGCAAGGCAACCTCATCGGCACCTGTCCTGTGGTCGGGGCCCTCGCGAGGGACTGGGAAGACATCGCCATCGGTCCCGGTCCCGACCCGAACCAGCACTACCTCTATATCGGCGACATCGGCGACAACGCGTCGCGCTATCCGTCCGTGTGGGTTTACCGCGTCCGGGAGCCCGATGTCGATGCGACGAAACCATTCGACGAGATGCCCATCGGTCCGGCCGAAGCGCTCGAACTGACGTATCCCGACGGACCGCGAGACGCCGAAACCCTGCTCGTTGATCCTCTCAACGGGGATCTTTATATCATTGCCAAGCGGTCGTTCTTCTGCCGCGTCTACCGAGCCCGCTTCCCCGAATCGCCCAATGGGCCCGTCATGCTCGAAAGGGTCACCGCCCTGCCCTGGGGGTTCGCCACAGGCGGCGACGTATCTCCCGACGGTCGCCGCCTGATCGTCCGAAGCCCCTTCAACGCATCGCTGTGGATTCGACCGGATGGTGAGCCGCTCTGGAAGGCCTTTGAGGGCAGGCAGATCGGCATCCCACTGAGGATGGAACCTCAGGGCGAAGCCATTGGCTTCGACAGCCGGGGCGAGGGCTACTTCACGATCAGCGAAGGGATCAATCAGCCACTCTATTACTTCGCCCTCGAGTCGAGGGCGAACGAAGAGACGTTATCGGACAACTCCACCTCGCGCAGCGGTCCGATTCGGTAGTGACGGGAAGGATCCCGTCTCGTCCTTGAACGAGGTTTCCAGAGTGAAGAGCAGCCCCGGGGTCGCTACGAGCGTCTTTGGATTTGCCGAAAGTTCCGCTATATTTTATGTGAGGCTTGGTTTCGACCGATCTTGAGTCGGGCCGTCCTCTTGTGCATCGTTCGGCGACGGTCCTGAAATCGCAGCCGGGCGCAATGGAACAATGCTGGAAATCGGGAACATGCGGGCGCGAACGACAAGGCTTGAACTGCTGATCGTCATCATAGGACTCCTGGTGCTGCTGTTCTGTAGCAAACCACCGCAATTCGGCAGCGCTCAGGGGTACGACCCGTCTCCGACCGAACAGACGCCTTTCGAAACGCTCGATCAGGACAACCCATCCGCCTCTCTGATGCGGTCCAACGAGGGTGGTGAACCCGACTCCCTCGAAGCCGAGCCAAGCGGTTCGGACCACCCTCCGGCCAGTCGGATAGGGACCGTCGACGCCCGGAACATCCCTCACCTGCCGTATGGCGACGTCATGTATGGCGACGTCACGGTACGATGGGTCTGGAACGGCACGCGATTCGTGCCGCAGAAAGTGTGCGTGGTGCAGGAGAAGGACGGTGTCAGCAGCGTCTGGAGCTTCGATCAGCAGGACCGGGCCGTCGTCTCCGAAGTTTCCGACGGCCCCGGAGCGACTCCGTAGAACCGTGCGACCGGCCCGCAGCCCCGTCACCCTTTGCCCGTGCCTGACGATCCGACTGCGGAGCCGCGTTTCCACAGGAACCCGTGGGAATTCCCGATGCCTTTCTGTTGCAGAGGGCTGCTCCATATGCTATAAAGGACCGTGGCTGAGGGCCCCGTCCTTTGCCGTGTCAGGTTCTCTGGCCTCGGCGAGGAGTTGCCTTCAGGCCCATTTCGGAGGTCTCAGGGCATGGATCGAGGGCGCATGCAGATCGGCGAATGCGGGGGCGGCAGCGGGTCTCATCCCATGTCGGAATGGAGGTCTGGACACACACACGGTCGTTGTCGCTTCAGGAAGGAGGTGGTCGGGCCGACAGTTCCATTGTGAGTAGTGCGACGCACAGGCGGCCGATACCGGCAAGCGCATGGACAGGCAGAATCCTGCGGCACTCACCAGACCGGAGCATCGGCATCAACGCCTCGCCCGATGGCTTTGTCATTGTTCTGAAACGTTTGCTTGAAGGAGGATTGTCATGTGTAGACCATTGTGTTTGCTGCTGGCTCTCGCCGTTGCGATGAGCCTGGGAACCGCCCACGGCGCTGCGGACCCGGACATTATCGGCTGGTGGTGGTTCGATGAAGGCGGCGGAACCACGGCGGCCGATTCATCGGGGAACGACAACCACGGCACCCTCACGGGCGGGGCTTCCTGGGCACCGGGCTACTTCCGAACCGCCCTCGAACTCGACGGCGTAGACGGCCACGTGCTGGTGCCCCATGATGAGTCGCTGTTGGTGGACGACGAAGCCGCTGTGATGGCCTGGATCAACACTCCCAGACTGGAGACGCCGGGCCAGGGATATCAAGGCGTTGTCGCCAAGGGCAATGGCACCGCCCGGTCCTACAGCCTCTACACCACGCCCAGCAACCTGCATTTCAGCACGGGCCCAGCCGGCGCCTATGTCGGCTCGTCCAGCACCGGCGGCGCGGTGCCCATCAATGAATGGGTGCACATCTGTGCGATGATCATCGACAACGGGCACCAGTACTACGTCAACGGTGAGCCTCGCGGCACATTCGCCAACGGCGCTGTGGGCCCGGGAGCGGCCGATACCGAGGACGTGGTGATCGGTCGGACACACGAGGGCACCACGCGCAGTTTTGCGGGCTTGATCGACGATGTGCGGATCTATCGGCGCGGGCTGACACAGGCGGAGGTGCAACAGATCATGACGGGCAGCGACCTGACCAGCACCACGGCGGGCAACCCGGTCCCCGGTGACGGCCAGGAGGACGTGCGACGCGACGTGGTCCTCGCCTGGACGCCGGGCGAATATGCGGCCACGCACGACGTATACTTCGGCACGGTGGCCGACGACGTCAACAACGCCAGCCGGGCCAATCCGATGGGGATCCTCGTCAGCCAGGGCCAGACCGCGAACAGCTACGATCCGGACGGACTGCTCGCGATCGGCCAGACCTATTACTGGCGTGTCGATGAGGTCAATGCTCCACCGAGCACGGCGATCTTCAAGGGCAGCCTCTGGAGCTTCACAACAGAGCCGCTGGCCTATCCGCTGACGGGCATCATCGCCACGAGCAATGGAACCTCCGACGCGACCGCAGGACCCGAGAAAACCGTCGACGGCTCCGGCCTCAGCCCCAATGACGAACACTCGACCGCCTCCTCGCACATGTGGCTGGCCGAGGCCCCGCAAGACGAGCCCCTGTGGATTCAGTACGAGTTCGACAAGGTCTACATGCTCAACGAGATGCTCGTCTGGAACTACAACGTTCAGTTCGAATTGCTGTTGGGCTTTGGGACCAAGGACGTCACCATCGAGTATTCTGCGGACGGCGAGGAGTGGACGGCCCTCGGCGATTTCGAGCTGGCGCAAGCGACGGCCAGAGCCACCTACACGCCCAACACGATGATCAGCTTCGACGGCGTGGCGGCCCGATACGTCCGCCTGATCGCCCACAGCAGTTGGGGCGGCGGAGATCAGTTCGGACTCAGCGAGGTGCGGTTCATGTACATCCCCGCACAGGCGCGCGAGCCGCAGCCGAGCGACGGAACCGCAGGCGTCGATCCCGGCACGACCCTGAGTTGGCGGCCCGGACGCGGGGCGGTTGCCCACGAGGTCTATCTGGGAACCGACCCGGAGGACCTGGCGCTGGCGGCTACGGTGACCCAGCCCAGCTTGGTTCCAGCCGACGTCGTCTACGGCGCCACGTACTACTGGCAAGTCGTGGAGGTCAATGAGGCAGGGGCGATTGCCGCATGGGCCGGCGATCTGTGGAGCTTCTCCACGGCCGGATACGCTGTCGTAGACGATTTCGAGAGCTACACCGACGACATCGACGCCGGTGAGGCGATCTTCGACACGTGGCTCGACGGCTGGATCAACGAGACCGGCTCGACGGTCGGCCACCTTCAGACTCCGTTCGCCGAGCGAACCATCGTTCGCAGCGGTCGCCAGTCGATGCCGCTGTTCTATGAGAACACCAACGGCCTGACCACCTCCGAGGCGGAGCGCATCTTCGATACGCCGCAGAACTGGACCGCCCGCGGCCTCAGGACGCTCTCGCTGTATTTCCACGGCGCGTCCGGCAACAACGGCCAGTTGTACGTCAGGATCAACAACACCAAAGTCCCGTACGACGGCGACCCGGCCGACATCGCACGAGCTGCCTGGCAGGCCTGGAACATCGACCTGACCACTGTCAGCGGCAACCCGGGCAGCGTATCGTCGCTGACGATCGGGATCGAGGGCGCCGGCGCCGAGGGCGTGGTCTACATCGACGACATCCGGCTGTATCCGAACGAGCCTGAGTTCGTCGTGCCGACTGAGCCGGCCACAGCTAATCTGGTCGCGCGGTACGCGTTCGACGGCAACGCCAATGACACTTCAGGCAACGGCTTCAATGGAACGGTTGAAGGCAATGCGACCTACGCGGCCGGTGTGGACGGCCAGGCCATCGTGCTCGACGGTATCCGACAGTACGTGGTTGTCGGCAGCGTCGGGATCAGCGGGGATATGCCGAGAACCCTCTCCGGCTGGGTCAAAGCCGACACCACGGACATTGTGGACTGGACCAACCTCTTCGGGTTCACCAGCACAACGGCCGGGGACGCTTTGAGCTTCGACATGAACAAACGGGGCGGTGAGAACCAGTACTGCATCCATGCCTACGGCTGGGAACGGAATATCATGGCGATCGATCTGGAGTGGCATCACCTGGCCGCCACGTACGACGGCACCACGGTCACCTGGTACGGCGACGGCCAGTTCGTCGGCAGTGAGGACCATATCCTCAACACGGAGGACAACGTGCAGATGGGCCGACGCGCGCACGACGCCGGCGATCACTTCCCCGGCGCCCTTGATGAAGTGCGCATCTACGACCGCGCCTTGTCCGATGAGGAGATCGCCTGGCTGGCCGGCAGAACGATGCCGATGCACAAGCCGTTCTGATGCGTCAACGCAAGACCGCCCGGGCGGCGATCGGCCGGGTGACGTGAGTCGAGTCGATTCGGGGCCCGTGTCCACATGACAGGGGCCCCGATCTTTTTGTGCAGCATGCCGCATCCAATAGGGCTTGTTGGCCTGAACCGATCGGTGCTATAATGGCATGTATCGTGGAGTGCTATCGTTTCCTTCTGGAAGGAGCAACGCACATGGATCCCAAGCGAAACGCCTTCACCCTCATCGAGCTGCTTGTCGTCATCGCCATTATCGCCGTTCTCATGGCCATCCTCATGCCCACACTGGGCCGGGCCCGCGAGCAAGGCAAGCGGATCTCATGTCTGAACAGCCTCAAACAACTGACGATGGGCTGGATCCTGTACGCCGACGACAATGACGACAAGGTCGTCGCGGCCAACACGGGCCTCTCAAATGCATGGGTTCTCTGGCGCGATCCCAGCACGCCGGAGGAGGAACGCATCGAAGGAATCCGCAGGGGGCAGCTCTATCGCTATTGTTCGGAGCCCAAACTGTACAAGTGCCCCACCGGGGTTCGCGGAGAAGTCGTCACCTACGCCATCACCGATGCGATGAACGGCTACGACGGGATCCCCGGAACACAGAAGCTGATGGTCTACCGGCGGATGCAGATCAAGCGGGCCGACCAGAGGATCGTCTTCCTCGACGAGGGCCGGCTCAGTCCCAATAGCTGGACCCTCTGGTACGACCAGGAACGCTGGTGGGATCAAGTCACCGCGCGCCACGGCGACGGGACCAACTTCGGCTTCGCCGACGGCCACAGCGAGTACTGGAAGTGGAAAGACCCGCGCACCCTTCAGGTCGCCAAGATGGATTACGATCTGTGGCAGAACAGCGGACGAAACGGTGCTGAGTCGACCCAGCCCGGTAATGAAGACCTGCACCGCGTGCAGCGAGGCGTTTGGACCAAGCTGGGCTATGAGCCCTGATCGGCGATCTGTCTCCTACGAGGCACTGTCCTCGAAGTAGTGATACAGCGCCTCGCAGAGCTGAGCGCCGAACAGCTCCCAGTTCTTCGCCGAGGGGTAGTCGTCCAGGCCGGCAACCCAGTTGGCGTTCAATTCCAGGACGCAGGCGTCGATTCCGAACCGTTCCAACAGACCCTCGCCGATGCTTCCGGGGTTCCGAAAGCTTGCCGTCGTACTGCCCTCGGTGAACCAGGTGTGCTCTCGCAGCATGGCTTCGAGCCTTGCCATCTTCGCGAGGTACTCTTCCAGGTCGATGTCGGGACGGCTGACGTGCAGCTTGCCGGAGTTGTCGTTGTGCAGGTCGATCATCAGGTGAGGCGCTCGCCCCTGCTGCACCATCGACGTCAGCCAGGTTTCGAGAGCATGGTTCTCCGGATTGATCTGCGGGTCCGGGGGCCGATCCCACTGGCGATTCAGATCGGCGCCGAGCACGTTGAATCGCGTCCACCCGCGAACGACCCCGTCCTTGTTGGCCATCGGCATCACGTAGACGCAGTAGCGGCGCAGGCATCGCCGCGCATCGGCGTCGTCTCGAAGCAGGCGTTCGATCATGCCCTGGACGACCCAACTGCCGCCCGGCTCCCAGGGATGGGCCCGCGCCCGGAGCAGGACGCGATGCGGCGCGCCGGCTCGGCCGATGCGGATGATCTCCAGCTCCCGTCCTTCGACCGTCTTGCCGATGGTCGTGATCTCCACGTTCGGATTTGCCGCGATGCTCTCCTTGAGCGCTTCGAGGTCGGACAACCGATACGGTTCGAGACGGGCGACATACAGCGAGCCGGTTCGGACGGTCACGTCGAACCGCAGACAGGTGTCCTCTGTCGTCTCTGCTCGGATGACACGCCATGCCTTAGCATCGTCGGAAACGAAGCCAATGGTTCGATTGTCCAGCGGTGACCCTCTTCGGCCGTTCCAGACGTTGTCGAAGTTGTGTAGTACGAAAGTCAGCTCGGCGCCGGGGACCGCCTGAATCTCGAAGAACCAGTGGCCGTTGGCGCGGTTGGGCGAGGACCGCTCCTGGTCGTAGATGAGATAGACGTGCACCACGCCGTCGGGACCGATCTCCCAGTGCAGCGGCGAAGCATTCTCGAAGCTCGTGTTGATGTAGTGAAGCGGCGACGACCAATCCGAGGTCTGACCTGAGCCGGCCGCACCCAAGACCAACCCGAGCAGAACTGACCAATGCCGGAGAACACAAGATCTCTTGTTTCGCATGCTCTTCTGCTCCAATCCTGCTACGGTGAGCGACGCCAGTGTACCATGAGGTCCGCAACGGGACAATCGTCGTCAAATCCGCTTGACCTGCGACGTCGGACCGATAGGATAGACCGCCTTCGTGACGACGTTCCAGGGTTCGCAGAAAAGGGAAATCCAAGTATGGCCGCATCGGATGGACAACGGGGTGCAATCTTCGATATGGACGGGGTGCTGGTCGACAGCGGCTGGGCCCATCGGCAGGCGTGGTTCGACCTGGCGGCGGCCGAAGGACTGGAGATGTCCGACGAGTTCTTCAGCCGGACGTTCGGCATGCAGAACGACACCATCCTGCCGATGCTGCGGCCGGACATCGCGACGAGCGAACTGGAGCGCCTCTCCGACTGGAAGGAACGCCGATATCGCGAACTCGTCCACAACCGGCCCAAAGCTGCCGACGGCGTGCTCGCCCTGTTGGGCGATCTCAAGGCCAAGGGTTTTCGGCTGGCGATTGGTTCGTCGGCGCCGAGGGCAAACCTCGACGTCTTCTGGGGGCCGCTGGGCCTGGCCAACTACTTCGAGGCCGCCGTGACCAAAGAGCAGGTGGTCGAGGGCAAGCCAGCCCCCGAGACGTTTCTGAAGGCGGCCACGGCGCTTTCTCTGGCCCCCGAGCGATGCGTCGTCGTCGAAGACGCGGTACATGGGGTCCAGGCGGCCCAGGCGGCGGGGATGCGGGTCGTTGCCGTGACCACGACGCGCCGCCGGGACGAACTGTCCGGGGCCGATCACGTCGTCGATAGTCTGGCGGAATTGAACGCCGGCCACTTCACGAGGCTGCTGAATCCCGACCGTGACACGGCATGAAGACGTATCTCAAACTGTGCCTGACCGCCATGTTCTGGGGCGGCGCGTTTATCGCCGGAAAACACGTGTCCGACCACCTCGGCCCCTTTGCCATCGCATTTCTGCGCTTCGCCCTGGCAGCGGTGTTTCTCCTGGCGATGGTCTGGCGGAGATACGGCATGCTGCCCCGACCGGACCGCGAGCAGGCCCTGGCCATCCTTCTGCTCGGCGCCACCGGCATCTTCGCCTACAATGTCCTGTTCTTCAAAGGTCTGAGTCTCATCGAGGCCGGCCGTGCCTCGGTCATCATCGCCACCAGTCCGGTGTTTATCGCCGTCGGCTCGGTGATACTCTTCAGGGAGAAGCTCGGCTGGCTCAGATCGCTCGGTGTTCTGCTCGCCATACTCGGCGCGGCCGTCGTCGTCTCCCGAGGCGATCTGAGACAGACGGTCGCCGGCGGCGCCGGTCTGGGGGAGGTGCTGATCTTCGGCTGCGTCCTGAGTTGGGCGGCCTATTCGCTGATCGGCAAGACCGTCATGCGAGATCTCTCGCCGCTCGTGGCGGTCTGTTACTCGACCGTAGCCGGATCCGTCGCTCTGTTCGTCGCGGCGTGTTTTGCAGGGCTCGGACGCGACGTGTCTCGGGCGACGCCTCTCGACTGGCTGGCTATCGTCTACATGGCCCTCTTCGCGACCGTGCTGAGCTTCGTCTGGTTCTATGAAGGCATTCGCGAAATCGGCCCCACACGGGCCAGTCTCTGCATCAATTTCGTCCCCGTTTTCGCGGTCGTTCTGGCTTGGCTCTTCCTGCGCGAGCCGCTGACCGCTTCTCTCGCTCTCGGCACCGCTCTGGTCCTGTCCGGGACCTACCTGACCAACACCGCATCCCGACCACCGACCAAGCCGAATTGACAAGCCTCGATTCCATCGCACCAGGCCCAGGACGCCAACCGGCATCGCGCAAGAGGAAGATCGTCGAGGCCCAGCGGCTCATTCTCTCAACTGTGACCAGAGCAACCCTCGCAGCGCCCCACTGACTGCCGGCAGCGGAACGAGGTTGACCATGATGTCGTCCAGCGTACCGTCGATGGCGACCGAGGCAACTCCGGTCTGCATCGAGGCCATGAGCCGGTCCAGTTCCCTGACACCCGGCAGGCGAACGCCCTTGAGCACGCGGGTCGAGCCAACCGCATAGCCTTCAATTGGACTCTGGTCGCCGCGTGTGAAATCCTCGATCTGGCCGGCGCCGCGCACTTCCACCCCACGATTGAAATAAGCGAAGCTGGGGATCCGGATGCGGGCGCCATCGAACTGCAGCTTGATCTGCCCGGTGCCCTCCGGCTGGGGCTGGCCCAGCCCCAGGTTCAAGGCATCGTAGAGCGTCCGAATAATCGGCGCATTCACAAGGTCGGACTCTGTGATGTCCAAATCTGCCTGCCCGCTCAGATACCGCCAATCCGCACTGGTCAGGATCGTCGCTCGTCCCCCCAGCTTCCCAACGACGGCCTCGGCCTTCGCATCCGAGTCAGGCTTGGAGAACTGCTCCAAATCGAGATCGTTGAAATCGGCGACAGCGGTAAGATAGAGCCCGCCGGCATGCGGACTGGCTCGACCCCATCCCTTGACCACACCTCCCAGCACATGTGCATCCATCCGATCGACAACGAATCGCTTCGGGCCGATGTAGGCCACCGCATGGCAGTCGCCCAATTGGGCCCGGGCAAAACGCCCATCCGGCATCTCAGCCCGCAACTCCACGCGCATCGGCTCCAACGGGCGCGACGTCGGGTCCGCTTCCTTCGCAACAAGTGTCCCGGAGCACGTGCCCGCAAACTGAGCGGCTGCCGGCCACCACGGTGTGAGTTGATGCGGCTCAATTCCCTGCCATTGCAGTTGCCCCTTGCTGCGGTGCCACCGGTCGAGTGGAATTCGTGCAGCGCCTTCCACCCGGCCGCCCAGCAGTTCGCTGCTGAATTCACGCAGATCCAGCGTCTGTTCTCGCAACTGCGCCGACGCATCAAGACGACCAAAACTCTCATCGCCGATAAGCAACTGACTGGAGAGCGTCGCATGACCGTCAAGAGATTTCTTCTGAATGTCGATCACCACGGACGCCTTGCTGTCGGTCAGCAGCTTGATCGACTGCGGTTCCCATTTCACCGGCCATTCGGTGGTCTGGAACTCGATCGACAGACGCTGCGGCTGATCCAGCCGGAATTGCATCGATCCCAGCGCCTGCCCACTCCCTTCTTCCAGACGGATCTCATCCAGCCTCGCCATGCCATCGGCAATCCGCAGCGTTCCCTGCCCCTGCTGCGCCTCAAACGGCGGGATGCTGAGATTCACAACCTCCCAACTCCCGTAGGCCAGCGCCTTGCCCATCGCAAAATCCGGCACCGCCAATTGCAGCCGGGCCTTCGCCTGCCCCTGATACTTCAATGGCGAGCCCGCAATCTCTGCAGCCGCCTGAAGCGACAGGTCGTCGATCGTCAATCCAAGCTGAGTCAAAGGCCTGGACAGTTCGTGTCGCCCGCTGAGCTGCCATCGGCCTCCGAGCAGATCGAACGGCTCGGTGGCGACCTGAACGTACTCGGCATTGACGGTTCCCTGCAAGGGAACGTTCATCTGCGTTACCATTCGTCGGCCCAGGCGGACACTGCGGCCGGCGACCGTCCCATTGAACCGCAAATCGATGGGACGCACCTTCCCTTCGATGTCCACCCCGCAAGTCCACCGCCCCGGCACGTCCGCCTCCTTTGGCGACGCAGAACCATCGCGACGATCCGACCACGTAGTGGAAAGATGGGCCTCGTGTATCTCACCTGAGGGAAGGGACAGCTTGCCCTTCGCGACAACGGTACGATCGCCCTGGGTGATGCCCAGTTCAGACACAACCGCCTCGTGGCGGTTCCCGGAACCGTGAATGCGGACATTTAAGCCCGGATCCTGCCAACCCAGCCCTTCCACGCCTTTGGCGTCGATTTGAACCTGCCACTGCAGGGTTTGCACGTTCAAGTCCGCTGCGGCTTCAATCGTTTGGGTCTCGGGCAGCCGCAGAGACGCCAGTCGAATCGTCGGCCAGTCCACCGAGACCTTTGCGCCCGCATCCCCCAAGTCGATTCGGCGCTCCTTGCTCGCCCAGACCAACTCATCGACCGATGTCTCCCACGCCGATTTGCGCCAGTCCCCGCCGTGCCCCCGAACTTCGGTGCCGATGTGAAGCTCACCGACGGGACTTCGCATCGTTAGAGCGACTCGCAACGTCATCTCTTTTCGCCCCGCCTGCGGCGACTTGATGGCCAATCTGGCAGTCCCATCGTGCTCGCTACCGTACTCGTGAAGGCTACCCGCCCAATCGGCGGTGAATTCTCCGCTGCGCCTCTCGAAATCCCAATGGCCGCTGATCTGCGACGCGACCGAATCGGCGGCCGCCACCAATCGGGTCGCTCGGACGCCGCGCGGGTCGAGATGAATGCCGCCGGCCGTCAGGCGGAGCCGCTGTCCGGCCAGATTGGGCTCGGTCAAGGTCAGGCCCTTGGGGCTTAGAACCAGACCGTCGCCCTGCAAGGCCACATCGACAGTGCCAGCAACCGATGCGGTACCGGCCTCCAGTTCATTCAATCGCAGCGTTCCCAGGAGCCCGCCCTCTCGAACTTGTCCGTTCCATCGCCCGGAGGCGCGCATCGGCCCGGAATCGGCGAACCCCATCGCATCAAGAGGGAGATCGTTGGAATCGATATGAAACACAACGCGATGGGCCCAGTTTCCGCCTTGGGCCAGTTCGCCATGCAGTCGGGTCCCCTGCGGCGCCGTTACGTCGAACCGCCACATGGAAAGACCGTTGCCCCTGCCAGAGACGTCGATGGGTCCGACGGTCTGAATGTCTTCGTCGGGTTCGGCAATTCGGACGAAGGCTTTTCGCACATCCAAGCGGGGCAGGACAAAACCATGGTGCTCTTCCGGCGTGTCGTCGATGCGGGCGGCCAGTCTCGCGATCACGTCCTGGACATTCCACCGGCCATCCGCATCTCGACGCAGGTCGAGGTGCAGCTCGTCGATCCGAACGGAATTGAGGCCAAGCGAACGCGTGATCAGCAGCAGCGGAACGGAACGATGCGACAGATCAATCGCTGCGATGCTCAGGACCTGCTCACCGTCCAGCGGCGCCGCCACGGCCAGGCCACGAATCGCCGTCCGTCCCATCCAACCCACCGAAAGCGACTCAGTGGTCACATCCAGCCCCAACTCCTCGCTGGCGGCGCGCAGAATCCACCGTCGCGGCAGATCGCTCCGAAGAACGATCTCCACCCCCAGGCCCGCCAACAGCAGGATCACAACCACAACAACGGTGATTCTGAACGCCCGACGGCGCATCCGTCGATCACTCCCCATGTGTTTGGATGGTCATCCTTGCACGCGAAAGGCCGAGCACGGCCCAATATCAGTCGATTTGGTGGTCCACCGGCGGTATGGTCCCAATGGTCCGGGGACCGAACCCGAACAGCCACCAGTCATCACGAAACACCTTGCCAACAGACGGCCCGGAACTGTCGACAACCTCTCCCGTGTCCGCCCAGTACGCCACATAGGCGACGCTGGCAAAACCAATCTGTTTGACAGACTTGGTGATGGCAAGCTCCGGGGTCAGGATGCCCGAAGCGGGAACCCCCGTCGTGGCGGTTGCAGCCGCGCCGGCCGTCCCGAGCGCCGGAAGCCCAAATAACGACTCGTAGCGGTCAATACCCACGCCTCCGCTTCGCACCTCGAGCACAATCTCGGCGCCCTCCCGCGCCTCGGAAATCTCGACACCCGACAGAAGCAGCTTGGCCCGGAGTTCACCCAGCACGAATTCCTTCTCCCCGGCTGCGAAATAGGTGTCCTCCACGAAAATCTTGTGTCCGCGCAGGACAACGAACGAAAAAGGCTTGACCGCTTCGATCGCGGCCTGTGACAGCAGGAACTGCTCGGTGGCCGTGCGCGATGGATCCGTGATGCGCAGGCTCGCGCAGCCGCTGAGAACCATCAGACAGCAGATCAGACCGATCAGGCCCGCGGGGGCCGGTCGGGTCAGACACGTTGCCCACATGCCGTCAAGACATCGATTGACTTCCATACCGTCACCTGTGATAGGAGTTACTCCATTTGCATTCCATTGGTTCAAAGGTACAGCCAATGCGGGCGCCGCCGCCCCGGACCTGGTTGCACCGGCCCCGAGGGCACTGTACCAGAATCGAAGGACCGGATCAAAGAATACCCGTCTGAACAGCGCTGCGGCTTGAAGAATCATACGATCGGCGATAGGCTAACGGCATCGAAGGAAGTCGCCTTCACCATCAGTCGATTGACCTTGGCGTTCCGGAGGAGGACGTCGATGAAACGCCGTTCCTTTCTAAAGGGCCTTGCGGCACCACTGGCAAGCCTGGCTTGGCCTGGTCTGCATTCGTCGGGGGTCTGCCGAGCCGGCCCGGCCGGCATGCCGGACACCTCCGGTATGAACGTATTGCTGATCGGAGTCGAGAATCTGCGGGCCGATGGCGTCGGCTGCTGCGATAGTCCGCAAGGCCGCACCCCGAACCTGGACCGCTTCACGACGCGAGCGACTCGCTTCACCCGATGCTATTGCCAGTCCCCAATGGGCGACCAATCCCGCAGCTCGCTCCTCACGGGCATGCGCCCAGGAGCCGCAATGGCATCGAAAGACAGAAACCCCCAAGAACCGCCGAAAGAACCGCCGTCTTTGCCGGAGATACTCCACCAGTACGGTCTTCGCACCACCGACGTGGGTGGGTGCCCTCGCGACCACGAGCCGTGTGAACGTGTGGCCAGGGTCGCAGCGCGCGTTCTGGCTGAGGCTGCAGAGAAGCAGGCCCCTTTCTCCATGTCGATAGGGCTTGCCGGTCCCCACAGGCCGCTGCCGTGTCCGAGAGCCCACCTCGACTTGTCAGATCCGGACCCTGTCGGTGTGCCGCAGGCTCCGGCCTGCCGGGATCGCAACATCCTTCCAACGGTCAAGCGATCCTACGGCGGGCAGAGCAGTCCCGTCACCAACGCAGCGTCGCGAGAGGCGGTCCGCGCATACTATGGCCACATTTCGCTTGTCGACGCACAGATCGGGACTCTACTCGATGCCCTGGACCGGGTGAGGCTCAGCAGCGATACCATCGTCATGATCTTCAGCCACTGTGGCTTTCACTTGGGCGAAAAGGGCCTCTGGGGCGTGCCCTCACTCTTCGAGCAGTCCACGCGCGTGCCCCTGCTGGTCCGTGTACCCGGTGTCACCAATCGCGAGGTGGTGTGCGATGAGATCGTCGAGCTGGTCGATCTGCTGCCAACCATATGCGACCTTCTGGCCGTCCCGATGCCGGACCACCTGGAAGGCAAGAGCTTCGTCCCGTTGCTGTGTGACCCGCTTCAGCCCTGGAAGCGAGCGGCCTTCACAGTCCTGGCGGCGGATCAGTGCGTCGGACGGTCGGTGCGGACCAAGCGATGGCGCTATACCGACTGGCAATCTCACACGACCTCATCGCGTCAGTTCGAGCTCTACGATCTGGATGCCGACCCGCAGGAGCGGACCAATCTGGCCCTCTATCCGGACTTTCGCAACGAGCACACGATCCTGGCAAACCTCCTTCAGCGAGGCTGGCGAGCGGCTCAGTAGGCTTGACCGATCCCCGATTCTGTGGGAAATCCGAACACGACGACTCCGTCCAGAGATCAGAAGCCGCCGTCCCGGGGCCTCACGTCCGAGAATTCGCTTGCATCGCCAGAACCGGTCTGCGATAATCGAACTGGGTTGAAAGCTGGATTTCTAACGTGAGCATACGGGTTAGGCCGTTCTCACTTCTGCAGCAGGAGGAGAATCCCATTCCGGTCGGCTTTCTGGCCGTTTCGGATGGAGCCCCCAGGACGTGCTGCCGAGGGAATCCCATTAAGAGGTCGGACGCACCAGGCGATAGAACCACAGGCAGCATCGGTGCAACTGCCACGCAGTGGCGTGCCGTTGAGCGCTGGAACCATTGTCTTTTTGTTGGAGGATCATCATGCTCAGGCAAACCGTTTGTTTCATCTCATTGGCCGCGGCGATTGGATCGGCAATGGCGGCTCCGGCACGAGCGGAACTCGTCGCATGGTGGACATTCAACGAGGGCGCCGGCTCGATCGCTGCCGATGCCTCCGGCAACGGCCACGACGGCACACTCAACGGCGACCCCACCTGGGTGGCCGGCCACTTGGGCGGGGCCCTGCAGTTCGATGGGTCGGGCGATCACGTGATGTGTGGCCTGCTCAACATCGACACATCCGTCACGGGCGGGATGACCGTCACTGCATGGATCAACAAGCCGGCCGGCGGCGACTATAAGGTGTGCAGCAATCGCCAAGTCTCCAATGCCCCCGGCGGGGGCTTCACGTGCTCGATCTATAATGACCGCATGGAAATGGACATTTGCAGCGCCACCGAGCGAAACCTCAACCGGGACACCGACGGCCCCACCATCCCAGGCGACACATGGATCCATCTGGCGTGGGTCCTCGACGACGCGGGCAATACCTTCAACGAATACCACAACGGCGTACTGGTCGATTCTTCGCCGGAGACGGTCTCCGTCGGCCTCTCGACGCAGAATTTCCGGATCGGCGCAGATTCTCCGACGCTCGGACATTATTACACCGGCATGATCGACGACCTGCGCGTCTACGACCACGTCCTGACCGAGGCCGAACTGCTCGACGTCATGGCAGGCAAGGCCCCTGGTTTTGAGCGGGCCGCCGATCCGAGTCCGACTGTTGGCGCCACTGACGTGCCGCGTGACGTGGTCTTAAGCTGGACCGCGGGCGAGTTTGCTGCGACGCACGACGTTTATCTCGGTACGACGTTCGACGACGTCAACGCTGCCGGCCGGGCCCATCCGATGGGGGTGTTGGCCAGTCAGGACCAAAGCGACACAACGTATGCCCCGGCCGAGGTCCTCCAGTTCGGTCAAACGTACTATTGGCGCATCGACGAAGTCAATGCCGCCCCCGACCACACGATTTTCAAAGGCGATCTCTGGAACTTCACGGTCGAGCCCCTGGCCTACCCCATTGAGAACATCGTCGCAACAAGCAATGGGCCGTCGGGTGTGGACGCCGGACCGGAAAATACCATCAATGGCTCCGGCCTCAACGCCGACGATGAGCATTCCATCTCGCCCGAAGATATGTGGCTGACCGGGTGGGACAGCAGCGATCCTCTGTGGATCCAGTTTGAGTTCGACGCCGTCCGCAAACTCCACGAGATGCACGTGTGGAACTACAACGTGCAGTTCGAGCCCGTCCTCGGCTTTGGGCTCAAGGACGTGACGGTTGAGCATTCCACCGACGGTGCCGAATGGACCGTGTTGGGCGACGTACAGATCGCCCAAGCGACGGCAGCGGCAACGTACATCTACAACACGACCATCGATTTCGATGGCGTGGCCGCCAGATTCGTCCGCCTGGTCGTCAACAGCGGTTGGGGTACCAGGGGCCAATATGGCCTTAGCGAAGTCCGTTTTACGTATCTTCCCATTCTGGCCCGAGAGCCGCAGCCTGCGTCGGGCGCGATGGATGTACCTATCGAGACCCTCCTGGATTGGCGTGGCGGCCGAGAGGCCACTTCCCACGAGGTTTCTTTGGGGACCGATCCGGAAGCCCTTACACTGATCGATGTGGTCATCGATTCCCAATACGACCCCGGCGTGCTCGATCTGGGAACGACCTACTACTGGCGAATCGACGAGGTCAACGAGATCGCCAGCCCCAGCGTGTGGGTCGGCGACGTCTGGAGCTTCTCGACCCAGGACTACCTCGTTGTCGACGACTTTGAAAGCTATACCAACGACATCGACGCCGGCGAGACGATCTTCCAGGGCTGGCTGGATGGTTTCGAGGACTCGGCAAACGGCTCGCAGGTCGGATACCTCAATGCCCCGTTTGCCGAGCAGGCGATCGTCCGCAGTGGCAAGCAGGCCATGCCTCTATACTTCGACAACACGTCGGCCCCCACCTCTGTGGCTGCACTGGATCTCGGCGGCCAGGACTGGACCCGGGCCGGCATCCAGACGCTCGTTCTGTACTTCCGAGGCGCCGCAGACAATACCGGCGGCCGAATCTACGTGGAAATCAACGGCGCCAAGGTCGTCTACAGCGGGGCCGACGATGTACTGACCAAACCCATCTGGAGGCAGTGGAACATCGATCTAGCAACGGTCGGCATCAACCTGGGCAATGTCACGACCCTGGCCGTCGGGGTCGACGGAGGCGGTTCGGGCTTGGTCTATGTTGATGACATCCTGCTGTACCGGACGGCCCCGGACATCCTGGCTCCGGTCGATCCGGGAACCGATGGGTTGATGCTGCAGTACCTCTTCGACGACGGCGCCGTCGATCATTCGGGCAACGGCTATCACGGCACCCTGCTGGGCAACGCGGTAGTCGCAAACGGCGTCCTGAGCCTGGACGGCGCCGCCTCGGCTGTGGCGGTCCCGCGGATCGGCGGCGAGGGCGCCGCGTTCAGCGCGTTCAGCTATTCAATGTGGGTCAACCCCGCCTCTTCACTGGCAGCCGTGCAGTTCGCCGGCGGGATAAACACCGACGGATGGGCGGCCGGCGCCGTGCACTTCAAGCTCTCGTACGGCACCGTCAACGTCGGGATCAACGGCCTCGACGGCGGCGACCTCGACGGTGCGACCGTGGTCGCCCCCGGCCAGTGGAGCCATATGGCCTTGACCGTCTCCGAGTCCCGCGTCGCCATCTACCTCAATGGCCAGGTTGAGGACGCGCGCGATCTGTCGGCCCCGATGACGAATCTCATCGTGGGCGGCGCCACCCTGGGCGCGTGGAACAATGGCGGGAGCATCGAGCGCGATATGGCCGGCCAGATGGACGACGTCCGCATCTACGACCGCCCACTGTCGGAGGCAGAGATCCTGTTCCTGGCCGAACGCCGGTAGGACGTGTACGCCGCGTGTCGCGGCAAGAACGGTGAACGCCAGTACCGCGAGACCATGACGGGCCCGTCTCGACAAGCACCGAGACGGGCCCCTTTGGCATTGACGGCCCCACCCATCCGTGCCGAACGGCCGGTTGACACACGAAACCGGCAGGATATCATCATGGAGGCAGACCACGTCAACAGGGTGCAGCGCTCCTCGTAATCGATGGCAGAAAGGACGGGACAGGATGGCGACGATGAATCGACGAGACTTCCTTGGAACGGCGATTGGCAGCAGCCTAACCATGAGCGGCTTGCTCAAACGGGCCGGCGCCAACCCGACAAACGAGCCTACGATCAAGCTGGGTGTCATCGGCTGCGGCAACTACGGCATGGCCAACATCCGCGCGGCGTTCAAGGCCGGCGGCGTCGCCATCGTCGCGCTGTGCGACGTGGACAGCCGGCATCTCAAGGACACCGCCGACCGTGTCGAGCAATCGCAGGGCACGCGGCCGAAGAGCTTCAAACACTGTGGCGAGCTGCTGGAGACGCCGGGGCTCGATGCAATCGTGATCGCCACACCGCCGCAGTGGCACGCCCTTCCGTTCATCGCGGCCGTCGAGAAAGGGCTGGACGTCTACTGCGAGAAACCCCTCGCCTACGACGTCCGCGAAGGTCGCGCCATGGTGGATGCGGCCAAGAAGGAAGGCGTCATCGTTCAGGTCGGCTTCCAACGCAGGCAAAGCCCGGCCATTCAGCAGGCGCGCGAGCACATCCGCCAGGGCCACCTGGGGCGGATCATCGAAGCCGAGGCGCAGATTCACTACACCGCAGGAATGCGGGACACGACCCCGCAGGACCCGCCCGCCTCGCTGGACTGGGACCTCTGGTGCGGGCCGGCGCCCAAGCTGCCCTACAGCCCGCAGATCGGCCACTTCGCCTGGCGGCTGGAGAAGACCACCGGCCACGGTCACCTCGTCGATTGGGGCATCCACCTGATCGACGCGACCCGATGGATCCTCGACGAAACCACGCCCCGAACGGTTCAGGCTGCCGGCGGCATCTACTACTTCACGGACAAGATCACCACGCCGGATGTCCTCTCGGTCCAGTTCGATTTCAAGACGTGCCCGGTCTTCTGGCGGCATCGCATCTACGGTGCCGCCGAATACACGCCGGAGGTATCCAACGGCATCTTCTTCTACGGAGAGAAAGGCACCATTTTCGTCACCGACCAGCGTTGGGTCATCATCCCAAGGGACCGGGATGCACAGCGCATCGAGCACAACGTCAGGGCAGATATGGGGACTGCGCACATGACCGAGTTCCTCGACGCGGTTCGCAATAGAAGGCAGCCCGGCTGCACCATTGAGGACGGGCATCGCTCAACCACCACGGTCAAGCTGGCCATGATCGCCTACGACGTCGGCGCCACCGTCGCCTGGGATGAGCAGACCGAGAAGGTCACCAATCACGCGCAGGCCGACGCGCTGCTCAAGCGGCCCTACCGCGCGCCGTGGAAGCATCCGTTCTCCAGTTGAGTCGCCACGGCGGCAAACCCGACTCAAAACGAGTAGAGCACACCGGCAACGAAGGAGACACTCTGCGCCTGGTCCACGATGGGACTGTCCTTGATCTCGCTGTCAAACCACTCGCACTGGACCGTGCCGAGGAGGTCCCATTGGCCGACCAGCCTGCGGCGCGCCACCAGTCGGACGAAGGGGTTCGTGGCCGCGCCGCCTTTGTAGGCGGGGCGCCCGTCACGCGCTTCGATCGTTCGCACGCCGTAGTAGTAATCTACGAGTCGGTTGCTCTTGCAGGACAACCCTACCGACGGGATGAGGTCGAATCCGACCAAGAGGAATCGCGCCGTATAACTGACTTCCAACTCCTGCCCGCTGTGTCTGCCGAGAAGGTCGGTGACCCAGTTGGCACCGATCAGGCCCCACTCCGTTAGCCAGCCCAGCGCCACGCCTCCATAGACCGTCAGGTCGCGGTCCTTCATGCCTGCCAGGGCCCTGCTGTCACTGGCCCTGTAGCCGTCGAAGCGAGGCCGAACGACCGGTCCCAGCGACCAGCCGCCCTTCCGAAAAATCCGATACCCCCCGCCGATACCCCGAATATAGAATCGCTCGCCTTCGTAACCGAACATCGGAACCGGATAGACCTTCTGATCGACCCCTTTGTAGGGTTTCGAGGAGATCACAGCGCCGCCGCCGATGAACCTCTCCGGCTTCGAGCGTTCGACCGTCGACTCTTCCGCTTGCCCGGCAAACCCTCCACCCGTAACGGCAACACAAATGAACGCTGCGACCAGAAGAACTTCGATCTTCATCCTTTGTTTCGTCTCCTACAACGGCAAACCAAGAGCCAATCAACCAGCTATCACAGAGCGTCCAACTGGGCTCTCGCCCAGACGTGGCTGACGTTGAGCCTGGCCGCCTCGCCGAACGCGCTGCGGGCCGCCTCGATCCGGCCGGACCCGAGGTAGCCCAGTCCCTGGATGTAATGGGCCGAGGCGAGCCGGGCCTGGCGGGCCTGCTGCTCGCCGAACTTCGCGAAGAAATCCACCTCCTCGTCGCGTTCGATTCGTTCGGCCCCCGTTCGGATCAGCTCCTCGAAGATCTCCGTGGCCTGCTCCTCGCGACCCAGCTTGCGCATCGACATCGCGCGATAGAACCGGGCCTCCGGCGCCCACCGCGCACCGGTCTGAGCGGCAGACCGCTCGTAGAAAGCCGTCGCCTTCTCCACATCGCCCAGGGCTTCATGGGCCTGGGCCGTGTAGTAGGCAAACTGCGCGGCACGTGGATCGTTGCGAGGCCGGCCGACGGAGAGGTTCTCCGGATACTCGGCCGCCGCGAGGAAATCCTCCAGGGCCTTGGCCGGTTCATCGCCTTTGAGCCGTTCGATCCCGCGAAGCAGATGCGCGTCGACGTAGACGTCGCGAATCTCCCCGCCGCCTTCTCGAACGTGGAAATGGTGATTCGCCAGATACGAGACGGCCGGGTCGTAATGGCCCGTCAGCACCATCGCCGCGATCAGGCACTGGAAGCTGTCGTTTCGTTTGATGACTGTCGCATAGTGCCTCTGAAGGACCTCCAGCCGCTTGCCGGAGTCCACGTTGTCCAATTCATACAGATGGTCCAATTCCGCAAATAGCCGGGCGTCGTCACTCCTGCAGGCGACGGCCCTTTCGTAGCTGGCGATGGCCTTGGGCACATCGTCGGCCGTTCGGTAGTAGGCCCACCCGAGGTTGCGATGCGCGCCGGCGAAACCCGAGTCGAGCTGAGCCGCCCGCTCCCACTGGGCGATCGCTCGTTCCGGCTGCACCTCATAGAGCGCGTTGCCAAGGTAGTATGCCGCGCGCGCGTCGCTCCGGTTGTGCTCGATCGCAGCGGTCAGCACGGCAATCGATTCGTGCCGGAACGGGAAGCAGTAGTCGCTCGGCATCGCCTGCGCCTGCGAGAACAGTCGGCGGGCGGCATCCGTGTCGCCCCTGCGCTGATGGATGTAACCGAGGTAATAGTAGATCAGCGGGTAGCGCCCAGCCGCGTCGGTCTTGTCGCGCGCCGCCCGTCCGAGCACCTCGACAGCCTCGTCCCAAAGGCCCCAACCCATGTAGTCCGTCGCCAGTTCGAGGTACGCCTGCGCGTTGCGCTGCATCGTTTGTTCCAGACGCTTCAGTGTGTTGGCGGCACGACGCCGCTGCCCAAGGGCCGTCTGGAGCAGAGCCAACTCGTTCATCGCGAGGAAATCGAGCGGATCGCTTGCCAGCACCGCCTGGACGGTGGCGAGGGCCTGCTTGAGGTCTCCCTGATTCCGGAGCGCCGCGGCCTTGAGATTCCGCGCCTTCGTGTTCACGGTGTTGGTCGTCAGGGATTGGTCGATCTGTTCAATGGCCGTCGCCCAGTCGCCCCGGCCGCACGATAGTTCCGCAAGCTGATGGTAGCCGGCCGACTGGAACGCGTAATCCCACGTGGAGCGGTGGAAGGCCTTGTACGCCTCATCGAGCTTGCCCTGGACGCGCAAGGCCACGCCCAGATGAAAGAGCGCCTCGGTGTTGCCGGGCCGCGTATAATCGGCCGACAGTCTCGTCACTGCCCGGCGCAGGTGCTCTTCGGCCTCGGCGTAAAGGCCCCGCCGGTTGTAGTTGACGCCCACGATCGTGTTCGTCCGCGTGTCGTTCGAATCGCGCCGCAGGGCCTCCTCGTAGTAATCGAACGGATCGACGCGGGGGTTGTGAATCTGCTCGATCCGAAGCCCGGTCAGATACAACTCCTCAATCGTCTCGATGTCCTTCGGCGCCGGCGGGTTCTTCACGGGCTCCGGCAATCGGGAGTCGCGTTGGTGCTCAACGGGTTGATAGGCGATCAGTTCGCGGCCCGAGGCGGCCAGCAACGAGGCCCGCAGATCGGTGACATCGACGCCTTCCGGCGCCGCCACTTCCTTCACGAACGGCTGGGCGGGACCGATGGCGATCGTCTCGTCCAGAATGGTCTGCCCCGAAGCAGTCAGCAGCACCCTGGCCCGCTTGTGCGGAGCGGTCGTGTTGAACCCCAGCCTGACCTTGCCGTCGTCGGTCCGTTCGAGGTTGACGGCCGCGTCGAGATTGGCGTTCTTGAACCCGCCGATCGCGCGAATAGGATACCAGCACTGCTGGAACGTCTTGACCTCGTACGGTTTGATCCAACTGTAGTCCGGCTGGTTGTCGCTGAACGCGCCGACCATCAATTCGGCATACGGCCCGTCCTCATCGGTCAGGATCTTGTCCCACATCCGTCCGCGCGGTCCGGGCCCCCACTCCCACAGCTTGGCCCCGCAGACCACGTGATGGTTGGCCACGTGGACCACGCCGGCCTGGCGGCCGTGGTCGTAGCCGCCCATGAAATCCTCCTGAAGGTCCCAGGCGAAGAACGAGACGGGCTCCGGGTGGTTCTTCCACCAGCTCAGATCCACACCCTGATAGTCCGTGCCGCGAAAGCGTCCGGCGCCGATAGGCCAATGGATGAAATCGTTCTTGGAGTGATAGGTTGCGGCCGTGACGCTGGGCGGAAAGATCACCTGGTAGGTGTCGTCCACGTGGACCGCGACGTTGGCCCAGTACAGGATCGAGTGCGGCTGGGCCGTCCGGTTGAACAACTTCACCGTCGCCTCGACGTGCGACCGGCCCGGATGCAGCGTCACGCCGATCAGCCATTTCATCCGATGCCGCCGCTCCGTCTCGCCGAACCAGATCGTCTTGCTGCCGTCGGCGTTCGAAGCCAGCGTGTAATCGACGGGCATCTGCGTCGTGTCGCGGTGGTGGTGGAAGACGCACCATTCGATTCCGCCGGAAATCCACGCCCCGAGCATGCCGATCAGCGCCGGCTTGACCACGTTCTGCCGGTAGAAGATCTCGTAGTTGTTGGTCTTGTCGGTCGCATAAAACAGCCGGCCCCCGATCTCCGGCAGGATGCACAGCTTGATGTACTCGTTCTCCAGGTACAGAGCCGTATAGGTCTGCTCCTCACGGATATTCGTCACGCCATCCTGCATCGCATAGGGATACACTCGCTTCTGCGCCCCCTGATATGACTCGTTGGTGTAGAAGCGCGGGTTCACATCGGGCGCTTCCAGCCGGTAGGTGGGAAGCGTCAGCGGCTCCTCCCAGACCTGGACGGCCCCCGGCGCCGGCCCAAGGACGATCAGGACGAGAAGAAATGACAGAGACGCGCACCTTTGCACTGACATAGTCCAGGCACTCCTTTCTGTGGTCCACCGTTGCATTCTCTCGCGTCTCCGACTCCGGACTTCACCTAAGCCGGATGCAAGCCGAGTCATGCTATCAGAAGACTCATGCCGCGACAAGGATGCATCCCAGCCTGACTCCATCCCGCAAGTCCACGGGCAGGCACACTCTGTGGCCCTTTCTGCTTGAATAAACGTGAGGGTTCGCGCAACGAAATGGTCGAATCGGGACCATATCGGGCGAGCAACGATGATGTGTGCCAATATCGATACCGTCGAACAGATCGCCTGCACGATTCTGCTCGTCGCCGCCGTGCTCGCCGGCCTGCTGATCGCCTTTGTCTTCGAATGACGGCTGCATGCAGCGGGGAAGGGAGATCCGCATCATGCTGCCAGAGGACCCCTGCACCCTCTCATCACAGCATATTGGACGGACGCAAGATGCAAATCCGAATACGAACTGCATAATGGCAAAAAAACACTTGTGGGCCATTCGCGAGCACACTACAATGGCAAGGGTGTATCGGGGCGTGGCGCAGTTTGGCTAGCGCGCTTGACTGGGGGTCAAGAGGTCGCAGGTTCAAGTCCTGTCGCCCCGATTTTCCGCTGTTGTGCCCTCGCCTCATGGTGTTTTTGCGCGATCAATCCCCTGTCGCTCGTCGGGCTTTGGCTTCCTGGAGCATGCTGTAGAGGACGGGGACGACGAGCATGGTGAGGACCGCGATGGTCATGCCGCCGAAGGCGGGGATGGCCATCGGGACCATGATGTCCGAACCACGGCCGGTGCTCGTCAGGACGGGGATCAGGGCCAGGATTGTCGTAGCCGTGGTCATCAGGCACGGCCGGACCCGCCGCGAACCTGCTGCCATGACCGCCTTGCGAATCTGCGGCACCGTCTCGGTCGGTCGGTTGCGGAACGACTGCTCCAGATACGTGCACATCACCACACCGTCGTCGGTAGCGATGCCGAACAGGGCAAGAAATCCGACCCAGATCGCCACGCTCAGATTGATCGGATGCACCTGGAAGAGGTCTCGCAAGTTCGTGCCGAAGACGCTGAAATCCAGAAACCAAGGCCGGGCGTACAGCCAGATCATCAGGAACCCGCCCGCCCAGGCGACCAGGATGCCGGAGAACACCAAGCCCGTCGTCGAAACGCGTCGGAATTGCAGGTAGAGGATCAGAAGGATGATGAACAAAGCCAATGGGACCACCACCGTCAGCGTCCTGGTGGCGCGAATCTGGTGCTCGTACGTCCCGGCGAACGTGTAGTGCACCCCTTCCGGAACGGAGAACTCGCCCGAGTCGATCTTGTCCTGGAGATACCGGCGGCACTGCTCGACGACGTCGACCTCGGCGTACTGGGGCTTGCGGTCGAAGACCACGTAAGCGGTCAGGAATGTGTCTTCGCTCTTGATTGCCTGTGGCCCGCGTGCATAGCGAATCTCAGCCAGTTGGGCCAGCGGGATCTGCGCCCCGTCCGGCGCCGGCACCAGGATTCGCTCCATCGTGTCGATCTCGTCCCGCAGTTCCCGCAGGTAGCGAACGCGCACACCGTAGCGCTCGCGGCCCTCGACGGTGGTTGTGAGGCGCTTGCCCCCGATGGCGACCTCGATCACATCCTGGACCCGCTGGACGCTGATGCCGTACCGGGCGATCCGCTCCCGGTCGATGTCGATTTCGAGATAGGGCTTGCCCACGACGCGGTCGGCGATGACCGCGCCGGGCTCGACTCCCGGGACCTCCTTGAGAAACCGCTCGATGTCCAGCGCCACTGCCTCGATCGTCGCCAGATCGGGGCCCCTGACCTTGACCCCCATCGGGGCGCGCATGCCGCTTTGGAGCATGACGAGCCTGGCGGAGATCGGCTGGAGTTTGGGGGCGCTGGTGGTGCCCGGAATCTCGCCGGCCTGAACGATTTCGTGCCAGATGTCGTCGGGGCTGTGAATGTGGTCGCGCCATTGCCTGTACGGCCGGCCCTTGGGATCGCCGATGAGGTTGCCCTCGGCGTCGCGCACGTAGTCGCCTTCGGCACGATCGTATCGGAACCGCAGACGGCGGCCGGCGGCATCGGTGATGTATTCGGTTTTGTAGTTGATGACCGTCTCGATCATCGAGATCGGGGCCGGGTCGAGCGGCGAATCGGCCCGGCCGATCTTGCCCACCACCGACTCGACCTCCGGGATCGCCTGAAACGCCATGTCCTGCTTGGCCAGAACGTCCAGCGCCTCGCCAATCGAGGCGTGAGGCATGGTCGTCGGCATGTAGAGAAACGAGCCCTCGTCCAGCGCCGGCATGAACTCTCGGCCCAATCCGGGAAAGACCTCCGTCGCCGACGTCCAGAGTCGATTCTGTCTCAACGAGTCGGGCACGAAGAAGAACACCCTGGCCGCCCCCTGCCAGATCATTCCCGCAAGGAGCAGCAGGAGCAACGGTAGGCTCAGGAAGGCAATCTTATGCTCCAGGCACCACGTCAGGACGGCCGGATAGATATGCTGGAAAATGCGAAAGAACAGCAGAAGCGTCCCGATCAGCAGGCCCACAAAGACAAGATTACGAACGAATCCGGCGGCAGGCCCCATGGGCAGCCAGTACTGGGTCAGAACGATGCCCACGAGAACAACGGCCAGGGCGTTGGCCAACAGCGGCATCGCATTGCGGGCCTTGACGGGCAGGCGTTCTCGCGCCAGATGGTAGATCGCAACGACCGCGACAACGACACCAACCCACCAGGTGACGAGAATGGCGGCGGAAACCGCCAGGGCCAGCAGAATCGCGCCGAACACATAACGCAGGATCCTGCTGCCAGTGGGCCGTCGCGTGAAGAGCACGTGCGCCGCCGGCGGGATGATCGTCAGCGCCACGATCACCGACGCCAGCAGAGCGAACGTCTTGGTGAACGCCAGCGGCTTGAAGAGCTTGCCTTCTGCCCCGGTCATCGTGAAGACCGGAAGAAAGCTGACGATTGTCGTCGCCACCGCGGTCACTACGGCCCCGCCGACTTCCGAGGATGCCCGATAGACGACTTCGAGCGTGTCTTCATCTCCGCGCGCTTCGGCGAGACGGCGCAGGATGTTCTCGCACAGGACGATGCCCATGTCCACGATCGTCCCAATGGCGATGGCGATGCCGGACAGGGCGACGATGTTCGCATCGACTCCGAAGTGCCGCATCGCAATGAAGCACATCAGGATCGCCAGGGGAAGCAGTCCGCTGATCAGCACGCTGCTGCGCAGGTGCAGGACCATCACGATCACGACGATGACCGTGACGAGCACCTGTTGGGTCAGGGCCGTGTTGAGCGTGCCAAGCGTCTCGTAGATCAAGCCCGTCCGGTCGTAGAACGGTACGATGGTGACCTTCGAGACCGTTCCGTCGGCCAGAGTCTTCTCCGGCAGGCCCGGCGCCAGTTCGTCGATCTTGTCCTTGACGTGCTGGATCGCGGCCAGCGGATTGTAGCCATAGCGGACCACCACAACGCCTCCGACCGCCTCGGCGCCGCCCTTGTCCAGGGCGCCGCGCCGCAGGGCCGGCCCTCGCGCAACCTTCGCAATGTCCTTGACGTAGATCGGGACGTTGTCATTGACCGTGACCACGGTCTGCTCGATATCGGAGAGCTGCTGGATGAAGCCGAGGCCGCGGATGACGTATTCGACCTTGTTGATCTCGATCGTGCGCGCGCCGACATCGATGTTCGAACCTTTGACCGCCTTGATCACGTCGTCGAGCCCGACGCCGTAGGCCCGCATGGCGTCCGGGTCCACGTCGATCTGATACTCGCGAACGAAGCCCCCGATCGAAGCGACTTCACTGATGCCTTCGGCGCTGAGCAGGGCATAGCGCACGTACCAGTCCTGGATGCTCCGCAATTCGTCGAGGTCCCAACCGCCAGCCGGATCGCCGTTCGGGTCGCGCCCTTCGAGCGTGTACCAGAAGACCTGGCCCAGGGCGGTGGCGTCGGGTCCCAGCGCCGGTTGAACCCCCTCCGGGAGCGTTCCCGAAGGAAGGCTGTTGAGCTTCTCCAGCACGCGGCTGCGCGACCAGTAGAACTCGACGCCCTCGTCGAAGATGACATAGATGCTCGAGAAGCCAAAGAACGAGTAACTGCGAACCGTCTTGACCCCGGGGAGCCCCAGCAGCGAAACCGTCAACGGGTAAGTGACCTGATCTTCCACGTCCTGCGGCGAGCGGCCCATCCACTCGGTGAAGACGATCTGCTGGTTCTCCCCGATGTCGGGGATGGCGTCGACCGGGACCGGCGACTTTGGCAACCCGCCCAGGTCCCAGTCGAACGGCGCCGTCATCAGGCCCCAGCCGACGATTATCAGGACCAACAGCGCCACCACAAGTTTGTTCTGTAGACAGAAGCGTATCACTCTGTCCAGCAGGCTCGCGCCGGCGTCGATGTCCCGTTGCCTTTCATCCATGAAGGAGTGTTCCTACGGGTTACTCGTTGAACTGCGGCAGCTTGGCGGTGTACTTCTCCGGTTCGGCCAAGAACATTTCGGGACAGCCTGCGCAGCAGAAATAGACCTTCTCGCCCTTGTACTCGACGAAGAGGTTTTCGTTGATGGGATTGCCTTCCATGACCGGACAGGTCGTCTGCGCGATCGCGACCGCTTCAGCGGCCGGCTGATCCACTGAGGCGTGGTCGTGCCCGGCATGGTCGTCATGATGCCTCCTGCAGCCGGAGAACAAGACCACGGTGGCCAGCGCAACGGCCGCGACCGTCAGGGCTCTTGCTGCGAATCTCATGTTGTCGTTCATGGCAGTCTCCTTTCACAGTTGACTGTGGAATCTCATGGATTGTGGTTGGTGTGATCCATTTCGGCGCTCGGCTCGTCGTTCGATCGCTGGAATTGCGGCAGCTTATCGAGATACCGTTCTGGATCGGCCAGGAACTTCTCATCGCAGCCGGGGCAGCAGAAGTAGACCCGCTTGCCCTCGTACTCGACGTACACGGCCGGATCGATAGGCGTATCCATCACCGGGCACAGCGGCTGAATCGCCGCCGGCGTTCCCGGCGCCGGCGCATCCTGGGCCGGCGCATGTCCTCCATGCTGATGTCCGGTGGGCATCGCTTCGCCCTCCGGATTCATCATGCTCGGTTTGGCCTGAATCTGAAGGGCCGAGTCGATCTTGAAACCGCCGCTGGTCACGACCTGTTCCCCTTCCGCCAGCCCCTCCTTGACGATGTAGGAATCCCCCGCTCGAGGCCCCAGAACAATCTCTCGTCCCTCGAACGTCGGATGCTCCGCGTTGGGCTTGCTCACATACACGACCGCGCGCTTGCCCGTGATCAATGGGGCCGACGCGGGAATCACCAGCGGCAGATGCTCATCCTCCTCGGCGGCCACGTAGCCCAGCGATTCGGTGATCACAAGATCCATCTCGCAGATGTCGCAATGGCCCGCCTGGCCTCTGACAACCGAGGGGTGCATCGGACAAGTCCATTTGCCAGCCAGGTCCGGGTGCATCACCTTGCCCTCCTGAGCCACGCGCGACTGGACCACGGCGCGAACGAACATCTCGGGCTTGATCCGCTCATCGGGATTGGGCACGTTGACGCGGACCTTGACCGTTCGCGTTCGGGCATCCAACGTTGGAGCGATGAAGCTGATCCAGCCCTTGAAGACTTCGCCCGGATGGGCTTCGGCGGTAAACGTGACCTGCTGGCCATACCGAATCCAGGGCAGGTCGGACTCATAGGCATCGAGCTTGACCCAGACCTCAGAGAGATCGGCCACGGTGTAGATATGGCTGCCGGTGCCGACGTACATGCCTTCGGTGGCCATCTTTTCGATGACCACACCGCTGATGGGCGAGTAGATCGTCACGTGCTTCAACGGCTCGCCCGATGTCTCGATGGCGTCAATCTGCTCGCTCGTGAGACCCAGCAGACGCAGTTTCTCACGAGCGGCGTCAAGGGTCGTCCGGGCGGAGTCCTTGAGAAACTCCGATGTCTCGGTCGAAGCCCTGGAGGCCGCTCGGACTGCCTGTAACAGTTCCGCTTGCGCGCTGATCAGTTCGGGGCTGTAGAGCTCAACCAGGTGATCGCCCTTCCTGACGCGCGTGCCGGTGAAATCGACATAGAGTCGGTCGATGCGGCCGGGCGACCAGGCGGCGATCGACTTGACGCGAGTCTCATCGTAATCGACCTTGCCCACCATGCGGACTTCGACCGCAACGGATCTCCGTTCGACAGGGGAGGTCTGGATGTCCATCAGCTTGGCAGCGGCCTCAGAGACGGCCAGCTCTCGCGGCGCGGCGTCAGCCACGAGACTCGTGGGCATCGGGATTAGGTCCATCTCGCAGATCGGGCACAGGCCCGGTCCATCCCGGACGATCTGCGGATGCATTGAGCAGTACCACTTCTGCGGACCGTGGTCTGCATGCTCATCATGCATGGCAGCCCCGGTCCCCATGCCTGGCGAGACGACATACCCCAGGAGAAAACCCGCTGCGACCAGCGCCAGAACACCCGCACCCCATTTTCCCAACCCCATTGTCCATCGCATGGACGTCATTCTGCCTTCCTTTCTGGATCAACCCCAATACATACAGGCATAATGGGATTTGTGTTCGCGCCATTCGGACTAGCCGCCCTCTTCCCAGTCAGATAGCTCGGCTCCGACCAGCATCTCCAGCTCCGCCAGCCTCTGCTGCTGGTCTGCCTGGGCCCGCTCGTGTTCGAGCCGGAACTTCAGCAGCGTTCGCTCGGCGTCGATCAGGCTGAGGAAATCGACCGTTCCGGCAGAATACGCCGTCTCGGAGGCCCCCACCAGTTCCTGTGCCTTTGGAACCAGGACCTCGTTGTAGAGCCGCAACTTCCGCCCACTGTCCTCCAGATCGTACAGGACGTGCTGCGCGCGAGCCAGGAGAGTGTTCTCGACATCCCGCTTCCGATGTGCCGTTCGACGTGACTGCGCCTTCGCCTGCAACTCGGCCGCACCGTAGCTCTTTCGCCAGATCGGCAGGTTCAGGCTGAACATCAGGATCACGGGGTCTTTGCCGCTGTCGCGAACGCCCGACATGGCCGCATCATCCGTGATGATCCAATCCAAACCCACGCCGAGATCGGGGTAGAACCTCTTCTTCGCCAACTCGATCTGGTTCCTCGCCACTTCTGCGTCGAAGTCCAGGGCCTGCAACTGGGGATTCTGCTCTCGCAGCAGGGTCAACACCTCGATTCGATCGATCTTAACCGGCGGATATGTCTGGAGTTGGGGCCAAGGCAGCGGCTCGGAGACGGGCCGGTTCAGGGCGGCGTTGAGCCGGGCAACAATGGGCTCTCGCAACTCCCGGAGGGCGACGAGACGGTCTTCCAGCGTCGCCACCTCGACTTGGGCGCGGATGATGTCGGGGTGGCCGGCCGCCGCCGTGATGTAGCGGGTGCGGGCCACCTCCTCGAAATGCCGCACCAGGTCGAGGGTGTCTCGCGCAATCTCAATGGCGCGCTGGAGATAAATGTACTCGTGGAACGCGTCCTTGACCTCATAAAACAACTGGAGCTTCTTGGCCTCGTAGCGTCTGTGAGCGGCCTTGGCAGCAGCGGAGGCCGCATCGGTGCGCGCCTGAATCGTGCCGAACCACGGGAAGACCTGCATGATGCCAAGCCGGTGCTTCTGGGGACCAACCCGCGTCTCGACCTCTTCGATGAAGTAGCCATAAGTGAATCGCGGGTCAGGCAGGGCCTTCGCCTGGGGCACCGCCTCCAACGCGGCTTTCCACTCCTCGAACGCCGCCCTCAGTCCTGCGTTGTTCAGTGCTGCGTGCCTGAGATACTCTTGCAGGGTCTCAGGCCCATCAGAACCGGCCGCAGACCCCAACGAAGCGACCGCAACGATCAGGACAGCCGCCATTCTTGCTGCCGGCTTGGGTTCCATAAGATCCCCACTTTCACCCCACTGCGGGGATCAGGCGTAGTCCGGCTCGTTGCCGGGCTGCCACTTGATGTTGCAGCCCATGCTGGGTCTCTGCTCGTCGGGGGCGGGCCGGCCTTCGAGGACCGCATCCAGAGCCGTACGCAAGTCGGCGCCGGTGACCGGTTCGTTGTTGCCCGGCCGGCTGTCGTCCATCTGCCCGCGATAGACGAGGTCGCGGTCGCTGTCGAAGACGAAGATATCCGGCGTGCACGCAGCGTGATAGGCTTTGGCGACCTCCTGCGTATGGTCGTACAGATACGGGAATGTGAATCCCTTCTGCCGGGCGAACTCGGCCATCCTCTCGGGCCGGTCGTCGGGATATGCCCGAACATCGTTGGCGTTGATCGCGATGAAAGCAACCCCCCGGTCCTGGTAGTCCCCCACCAGATTGACGAGGCCGTCGATCACATGCTTGACGAACGGGCAGTGGTTGCACATGAATACCACGACCATTGCCTGGGCCTCACTGAAATCAGAGAGAGAAACGATCCTGCCCTCGATATCGGGGAGGCTGAAATCCATCGCCTTCGTGCCCAACGGCAACATGGTAGAAGCGGTTGAAGCCATAGCAAGCCTCCTATGCAATAGATAAACGACCGACTCTCCATATCTATAGGCCGTCGCCAGATGATTGTTCGGCCCTTTTGGGATCGGTCGTCTGCTACAAGAGGCGCAACGCAATCTTCCCAAACTGCCTGCCCGCTTCCATCTTCGCCATTGCCTGACGCGCCTCGTCCAAGGGGAAGACCTCATCGAGGACGGGTCGGAGCCGGTTGACGGTCACGGCCCGAAGCATCTGCCGGAAATCCTCGTCTGAGCCCATCGTCGAGCCGAGGATCGTCAGTTGATTCCAATAGAGGGCCTGTAGATTCGTCTCGGCCTTCGGCCCCGTCGTGACGCCGCAGGTGACAATCCGCCCGGCCCGCCGGACACAGGCAAAATCGAGCGGCCACGTGGAGGCCCCGACGCTGTCCACAGCCACGTCAACGCCTCGCCCGCCCGTGACTTCTTTGACGCCGTCAGCGACATCCTGGCGCCGATAGTTGATCGCATGATCGGCGCCAAGCCGTTGCGCGCCGGCGAGCTTCTCGTCGGACGACGACGTCACGATCACCTCGGCGCCAACCAGCTTGGCGAATTGCAGCGCACAGAGGGCCGCCCCACCGCCGATGCCGTGAATCAGGACGGTCTCGCCCGGCTTGACTTGCGCCCGCGTCATGAGCATGCGCCACGCCGTGACGGACGCGAGCGCAAGCGTTCCGGCCTCGTCGACGGCCAGATGCGTCGGTTTGGGCCACAAATTCCGGGCCGGCACCGCGACACGCTCGGCAAACGTCCCCGGACGGCTCAGGCCCATGATCCCGAACGATGGGCATTCGCTCTGCTGGCCCCGGGCGCAGAACTCACAACGACCGCAGCTCAGGCCGGGATTGACGATGACTTCGTCGCCGACTTTGACGTTCTCGACGCCCTCGCCAAGCTCTTCCACGACACCGACGGCGTCGGACCCCAGCACGTGCGCACCGCTCAGCGCCACGCCGGGCCTGCCCTTGCGGACCCAGATGTCCAGATGGTTCAGCCCGGCGCACGTGACTTTTAGAACAGCCTCCCCCGGGCCCGGCTTCGGCTCGGGGACATCCTCCACACGCACCACATCCAGATCACCGTTCTCGTGAATGATCGCTGCTTTCATGGGACAATCCCCCAGGACACGTCCGAGAGTCTTCCCATCATCAGTTCGCACCGCCGACGTTGACACAGACCATGTCTCCGGCTGCGTTGCGGGCGTAGATCCGCCCGTTGGCCAGCACCGGCATGGTCCAGCACTTGCCTTCGAGGATCTGGGCCGAGGCCAGTTCCTTGTACCCATCGGGTGTCGCGTCGACGATCGCGAGCTTGCCCCTCTCGCCGAGAACGATCAGCTTGCCGTCAGCCAGCATGAGCGAACCGGTGCCAAGACCGCGCTGGGCCCATTTGATCTGACCGGTTTCAAGATCGAGACACGCCAGGCTGCCGCTGCCGCCGACCTGGCCGTCGAAGCCATAGATATGGCCCTTCCAGAAGACTGAGCTGTTGCACTGGTTCCGCATGTTCCGGTTGCTGTAGATTTCGGTGACCCTGTCGTTGCCGAGCTTCAACAGGGCGCAGCCCTTGTTGTAACCCGATGAGACGAAGATGCGGTCGCCGACCACAATCGGGTCGGCCGAGTTGATGTCATAGCTGGTCTTCCACTCGATCCGCCACAGGATCTTGCCCGTGGCCGCCTCGATACCAAACAGATCGCTGGCCCCAAACAGCGCAATGCACTTCCTGCCCCCAAAGGTGTATGGCATGGGCGTCGCATAGCCGCCGGCGCCTTTGCCGTTCTGCCAGACGACGCGGCCGTCGGCCTTGTTCAGCGCGACGCCCGCGGTGCCGGCATTGAGGATCACCAGATCGTCCACGATCACCGGCGAGCCGGCGAAATACCACGTCAACTCCTGCAGACCGAGTTCCGTTCGGATGTTCTTGTGCCAGACGATCTTGCCCGTCTCGGCGTTCAACCGCAGGACGTCGCCGTTCTTGCTGAAGACGTAGACCGCGTCGCCCTCGACCGTCGGTGTGGCTGCCGGACCGCCCTCATGCTGTTTGGCCAGCCGAGGACATGGATACGATTGCCGCCATCGTTCCTTGCCGGTGGCGGCATCGAGACAGTAGACGATGTCCCGATCATCGACGTTGCCGGTGGCATAGACCCATCCGTTGCTGACGGCCATCGAGGCGAATCCCCAGCCCAGGGACGTCCGCCATTCGACCGCCCCAGTCTCCGGCAGGACCGCCCGCCAGCCGGTCTCGTTGGAGATGCCGTCGTGGTTGGGCCCCCGGTAGTTGGGCCAGTCGGCCGCAACGAGCAGGCCGGGGACAGCTAATATGGCTGCCAAGAGAACGAAGAAACCTCCGAACGACGGATTTTGGTGTGCGCGGCGACTCGATGACCTCATAATGAACCTCCTACATGGACGAAAAATGCACCAGGACGGTTGTACTACACGACAGAGAACGGTTCGGTTCGTGTGATTCTGGTTTGTATGCGTACGCCGGGCCACAACAGGTGTACGGCCGGTGAACGATCGAAGCACAGACCACAGAAGGAGACAATGGATGGAGACGATCACCCGTCGGAACTTCGTGAGAGATTCCATCGCCGCAGGCGTCGCGGCCACCGGCGTCACTTCGGCTTCCCACGGGGCCGATGCGCCGTCGCGTGGCGAACCCGTCAAGATCGTTGCGATTTCGTGCAGTCCCAGGCAGGGTCAGGCGACCGCCACCTCGCTGCGGGTCTGCCTCGAGGCGGCCGGCCTTGTCAGCCCACGGATCGAAACGGAGCTGATCGAACTGGCCGGACGCAAGATCAACGGCGACCTGGCGGCCGGCATCCCGCTGGAGCCGGGCGAGAAGGACGACTTCCCCGCCCTGGTCCCCAGGCTCACCGATCCAAAGGTCCGAGGCATCATCATCGGCACGCCGGTCTACTTCGGCAATATGAGTTCGCTGTGCAAAGCCTTCCTCGACCGCTGGATGGCGTTCTATCGCGACAACCTGGCCCTGGCGAACAAGGTCGGCGCCGTCCTGGCCGTCGGCGGCACCCGCAACGGTGGGCAGGAGACAACGGTCCAGTCGGTCCAGGTGTCACTGTTCTGTCAGGAGATGATCGTGGTCGGCAACGGTCGGCCGCATTCCCGCTTCGGGGCCACGCTCTGGAGCGGCGCCGAAGGAGGGGTGACGAAAGACGAGTTCGGCATGACGACCGCTCGGAACCTCGGCCGCCGTGTGGCCGAGACAGCTCTTCGGCTGGGGTCTTGAGACGGCGTACATACGGCAATCACCCTCCGCAATACGGGCTCATTGAGTCGTTCCCGGCGGCTTGCTGTCGTCTCTGAAGGCCAGCGCGCCGGTGGGACAGGCGACGACACATCGTTCGGCGGCCACGCGCAGCCCCTCGGCCAGCGTCTCCCCGAACGGCACGGCGACCCGGACATCGAAGCCGCGACCGACGAACGTCAGGCCCAGTTTCTCGCCGGCCTCGGAAGCGATCTGGATGCAGATGCCGCAGTCGATGCACTTGCCCGGCTCGTAGATCACGTCGGGGTGCTGTGTCTGCTGAACGAAGGACCGACGGTCGGCTTTGTACCGGCTCTGCCTGGCCCCGTAGGCTTGGGCATGCTGCCGCAAGAGGCAGGCATCGGGCTTGCGGCAATCGCAGTGCAGGCAACGGAGCGATTCGGTCCGCGCCTCGGCGATGCTGAACGCCTCGGCGACTCCAAATGGCTTGGTGCGCGGCTTGGGGCTCGCCGACTGCAGGAAGATCGCCATCTCCGATTCGGAGACCTTTCCCATGCGGCTGTTGAACCGCCGTTCGGAGCCAATCACTTCCTGATCTGCAAGGTACTGCGCGATCGACAGGGCCGCCTCCTTCCCATCGGCCACCGCCCGCACCGCCATTCTTCGCCTGCGGACCGCATCGCCCCCGGCGAACACGCCCGGGACATGGGTCGCATAGGTTGTGCCGTCCACTTCGACCTTGTCGGATGCATCGAGATGGAGCGATTCGGCGTCACCTTCCTTCAACTCGCCGACGGCCACCAACACGGCGTCGAACTGTTTGCGGACCTCCTCCATCGAGATGGCCTTGCCGACACGGATCCCGAGCCGGAATCGCACGCCGAGTTTCTCGATCTGTGCGATCTCGCGTGCCAGGATATCGTGCGGCAGCTTGCCATCCGGCACGCCGTAGCGCAGCATCCCGCCCGGCTCATCGTGCTCGTCCACCACGACGCACTCGAAGCCCTCCTGCCGGAGGCAATAGGCCGCCGCCAGACCGGCCGGACCGGCGCCGATGATCGCCACGCGCTTGCCGTTGGCTTCGGCGCACTTGGGTGTATAGGGCTCGTCGCTGCTGAGATCCACGTCGGCGACGTGACGCTTGAGCAGACAGATCGAGACCGCCTGGTCGTGCTGGGCCCGCCGGCAGACGTTCTCGCACGGCGCCGGACAGATGCGTCCCAGCACCGCCGGCAACGCGATGTCCCGCTTGACCGTTGCGACCGCATCGGCTAACTGGCCCGCGGCAATCTGCCGAATCATCTGTGGGATGTCCATATGGGCCGGGCAGCCCATCAGACAAGGCCCGACGCAGTCGCCCACGTGGTCGCTGAGCAGAAGCTCCAAGGCCGAGCGACGCGCATCACGAACCTCGTCCGATGCGCTCTCGACCTGCATTCCATCTCGTGCGAGCGTGCCACACGAAGGCACGAGACCGCGCGAGCCGGCCACCTTCACAACGCAAGCCATGCAACTGGTCGTGGCTTCGTGACCTCGCAGGTAACACATCGTGGGAATCTCGATCCCGAGCTTCCCGGCGGCATCGAGAATCGTCGCGCCGGGGTCCACCTCGACTTCACGGCCGTCAATCGTCAGTTTAGGCATGGCTAATCAACTCGCACGGCGTCGGCCGGGCAGACGCTCTTGCACGTGCCGCACCGAACGCATTTGTCGGGATCGATTTCGTGTTTCTCGTAGGGCTTCATGGCAATCGCATCGGTCGGACAGTGCTGGGCGCAGATCGTACAGCCGATGCACTCGTCGGTGATCGAGTAGGTGATGAGCGCCTTGCACTTTCCGGCAGGACAGCGCTTCTGAATGTGGGCCTCATATTCCTTGTGGAAGTACTTCAGGGTCGACAACACCGGATTCGGGGCCGTCTTGCCGAGCCCGCAGAGACTGCCTTTCTGGACCATCTCGGCCAGATGCTCGAGCTCCTCCAGATCGCCGGCCCGGCCGTGTCCGGCGCAGAGCCGATCGAGAATGTCGAGCATTCGCCGGGTGCCGATGCGGCAGAAGGTGCACTTGCCGCACGACTGGTCCTGGGTGAATTCGAGAAAGTACCGCGCGATGTCCACCATGCAGTCCGTCTCATCCAGCACGACGAGACCGCCGGAGCCCATCATCGCGCCGGCGCCGGTCAGCGACTCGTAGTCCACGGGCAGATGATCGAGGTCGGCCGGAACACAGCCGCCGGAGGGCCCACCCACCTGCACGGCCTTGAGGTTCAGCCCGCCCGCAACGCCGCCGCCGATCTCATCGACGACCTGCCGGATCGAGATGCCCATCGGCACCTCGATCAGACCACCGCGAGCCACCTTGCCTGCCAGCGCGAAGACCTTCGTGCCTTTGCTGCCGTCCGTACCGATCGACGCATAGGCCTCGACGCCGTTTCGCAGGATCCACGGCACGGCCGCATAGGTCTCGACGTTGTTGATCAGCGTGGGACTCGACCAGAGCCCCTTGATCGCCGGGTACGGCGGCCGCAATTTCGGCATGCCCCGGCGGCCTTCGATGCTCGCGATCAGCGCGGTCTCTTCGCCGCAAACGAACGCCCCGGCCCCGGCGACGATCTTCAGATGCAGCGAGAAGTCACTGCCCAGAATGCCATCTCCAAGGTAGCCCCGCTCGACGCATTTCCCGATCGCCTCGCCGATCCGCTTGATGGCCAGGGGGTATTCGGCGCGGATGTAGAGATATCCTTCCTTCGCCCCGACACAGCGGGCGGCGACGGCCATGCCTTCGAGGACCCGATAGGGATACGACTCCAGCAGCATGCGGTCCATGAACGCGCCGGGGTCGCCCTCGTCGCCGTTGCAGACGATGTACTTCTTCTCGGCGTCCTGGGCCCGGACAGTCGCCCACTTCTGATGCGTGGGAAAACCGGCGCCGCCCCGGCCTCGCAGACCGCTCTTCTCGATCTGGTCGATCACACCCTGCGGATCGAGTTCGGTAAGGCTCTTCTGGAGGGACTGGAACCCTCCGTTGGCGAGATACTCGTCGAGGTCGGTTGGGTCGATGCACCCGCAGTGTTCCGTGGCGATATGGACCTGGCGGCCGAGGTACTCCGAGACCGCATGGTCGCGCACGTTGACCGAATATCGCGTCACAGGCTCTCGATTCTCATCCGTCAGGATCCGGTCCAGCAGATTGGAAACGGCACTGGCCGTGTGGCCGCCGATTCGCCTCGGCTTGAAGTGCCGAAGCACAATCGCCTTAGCGTCCTGGGGTTCCACGTTGCCGTAGCGAAACGACGTCCCGTCGGGCAGGACCACTTCGACCAGCGGCGTCAGATACGACATGCCCGAACAACTGACGCTCTTGACCACGGCCCGTGCCCGCGTCTGGTGCACGGCTTTCTTGAGGCTCTCGTAGACCTTCTCGCTGCCGCTGGCCCGACAGCTCGAATCGAGACAGATTCGCAGCTCTCCCAGCCCCGTACGGGCACGGCCGACTCGCTCCTTGCGCTTTCTGCGTCCGGCAGCCTTTTCCTGTTCCAGGAAGTCCTTCAAGACGATCGGCACGCGATGATCGTTCAGATGCCCGTAAACGATATCATCGATTTGAATGGCCGGGGCGAGCATGCAGCAGCCAATGCAGGCGACCTTCTCGACGGTGAACAGCTTCTCGGCGTCGGTGTCGTCGTCGTCGGGGATGTGCAGATGCCGCTTGAAGGCATCAAAGACCTGCTGCCCACCCTTGACGTGACAAGCCGTGCCGATGCAGACACGGATCGTGTGCTTGCCCGCCGGCCGATGCCGAAATTGGTCGTAGAACGTCGAGACGCCGGTGATAGCGGCCGGCGTGATCTCCGTCCGCTCGCAGACCCGCTGCAACGCCTCGGCCGGGAGGTACCCATAGTGAGTCTGAAGCGACTGGAGGATCTCCAGCACCTTGTCGGCGCCCGTACCAAGACGCTCGACGGTCCGATCTACAAATGTCAGGTCCAGCTCTTCCATAGAAACTCGATCAGTCTTCACGGTCGCCGGCAACAGCCCCTCCGATGCAATACAAGTTCTCCAACCCCCGAATGTAAATACGCCCGTCCACGAAAGCGGGCGAGGCGTGACACTTCTCACCCAATGCGTTCGTGGTCAGTTCCTCGTATTCGGGGCCCGCCTCGGCAATCGTCATCACACCGTCCATGCTCAGGAAGTAAAGCCGACCCGCCGCCAAGCTGGGTGAAGCCGTGAAATTGTCGCGAAGGTCGTGCTCGTAGACCTTCTCGCCATCCGCCAGACGACAACACATAATCAGGCCGTGGCTCTCCAGCAGATAAGCGTATTGCCCGTCGGAGACAGGACAGCAAACGTCGGGCCCGCCTTCATCCATGGTCCAGGCAATGTGGGTCTCGGTCACGTCGCCCTGGCCTGTAGGCTTGATCGCCACCGCATGGCTGTAGGGTTCGATGGCCAGCACCAGTCCGCCCGCATAGATCGGTGAAGGGGCCACGTCACCGCCGAGGCAGTCGGCCCGCCAGATCTCGGCGCCGTCGATCGGGTCGTTGGCCAGAGCCCAGGGATCGGTCAGCGTGAGCAGTTGAAGCCGACCCTCGATCTCCACCACGACCGGCGACGTCCACGAATTCGGAACGCTGCGTTTGACTTCCCATACGACCCGTCCCGATGTGCCGTCCAAGGCGTAGAGGCGGGAGGCATCTTCATCTCCATAGCCCTGATCGTACTGAACGATCACGCGATCCTGGTAGGTCTCCAGTGAGGAGGCATAGCCGTAGGCGTTGTCCGGCACACCCAGGTTCTTGTGCCAAAGCCGGCGGCCGTGGAAATCGAAGGCCGCGATGTCACCGGTTGCGAAGATCGCATAGACACGCCGGCCGTCGGTGGCCATCGTCGAGGCGGCGTATCCGGTGTCCTCCATCGGTCTGATTCTCGCCTGGACAGCCGCCGGAGAGATGGGCACATCGCCGCTCCAGAGCAATTGCCCCGAATCCGCATCGTAGCAGTAGATCTCTTGTTTCTCGCTCGTCGCGCCGGAAAGGAAGACGCGATCGTTCCAGACGATGGGCGAGTTGTTCCCCGGCAGCGGCACCGCCGCCTTCCATAGAATCCCCTTGCCCGTAGCGCCGTCCCACTCGGTCGGGATATTGGTGAAAATGCTCACGCCGGCCCCGTCGGGACCCCGGAAGCGATGCCACTGAAGGCGCTTTTCTTCCATCGAAGCATAGGCCGGGCCTGCGTCTTCGGCGACAACAAACGCCAGCGGCGCGCCCATCATAACGATCAGCGCCGCAGCACCACTCAAGACCATCAGCCCGGCGGTGACGGCCCAACGAGCGCCTCGGGCTTCACGGAGCTGTTCGGCCCCAACGTCTGTGGGCGGTGCCGGTGTAGGTGGACGGGTACGCAGGACACTCGCCAGCTTGGCCGCAATCAGAAACACAACGACGACGCACAACAGTGCGTAGGTGGCCTTCTGTCCGAAATCCAGTCTCCAGATCCGGTTGCGCCGGATCTGAAGATCCAACTGACGAATCGCCGCCAACTGCTCGTCGGTCGGATCGCCGCCGCGGAGTTCGTCTTTCATCGCCGCCAACCGGTCCTCGCGCAGCGGCGCGATCACAATGGTGCCGATGAGGTTGGCGACGAGTAGCCCCAGGAAGAGCAGCGTGAAGACACCGGCAACCTTGGCGGTTGTACGAGCCGTCTGGCATGCAACAGAGGGCTCATTTGCAGCAATGGGCTTCGACGTATCCGACATCAGTGTCTCTCTACCCCCTCTTTGCCCCGCTTCCAGCGTTCGTGTTCTTTGGGACAGTAGGCATAGCATCGCCCACAGGCCAGACAGCTCGCACGATCGGCCTCGTAGTCGGCGCGACGGCGTTTGACGGACAGCGACAGGAGCTTCCCTGCGATTACCAGGCCGACGAAGGCGCCGAGCAGACTGCCTCCGAGACCAAACCGGTCCCGAAGCATCGCGGCTTCGGCGTAGAGCTCTTCGCTGGACCTGCCCATCGCACGAAAGGCATCGCTGGCGTCGGTAGTGCCCTCGACTTGCGCGTGCTCTTCCAGGTAGATGCGTTGGGCCAGCCGCACCTCCGGATGGACGCGTGCCAGCCACTCCCGCAGTTCATATCCGGCCCAACCAGAAGCGCCGACCAGGATGGGAGACAACACGATCAGGAAGGCCAGCCGCCGCCTGGCAACCTTGTATTCCTTCTCGGGCCACGGCTCCGTGGGCTTGCGGATCGCACCGAACGGACAGGCGTCTTCACACAGACGACACTGGATGCAATCGGTGGGAGTGATCGTGACACGCCATCGGCTGAGCCGGGAGAGCTGCCGGAGGATGACGGCGTAGGGACAGAGGAAACGGCAATACGGCCGACCGACGAACATGCCGATCAATAGCAGGCACCCGCCGACGACGAGAATCTCCCAGTTGCCTGAGAGGCGGAAGAAGCCGACGAACGGGTCATAGCGGCAGATGATGAACATCGCCCCCATCGCCGCGAAGAGCACCGCCGCACCAAGATAGGTGTACGCGATCAGACGCAACCCGCTCTCGAGCCATCGAGGGACACGGACCGGATGGATCAGCACAACGTCCTGGATCGCTCCGAGCGGACAGACGGCGCCGCAGAAGACCCGCCCGAAAAACAGCGTGAACACCAGGGGCAGAGCAAAGAAGATCAGCACCGCCAGAGGAATTGCATAGCCCGGATCAAAGGCCGTCAGCGTGACGTTCTGGATGGCGCCGATCGGGCAGACGCAACCGTCGCGGAAGAATCCGAAATACGCCAGGGCGAACAGCATCAGCGCAAAAATCAGCTTGCGATTGCGCGTGCGCAGAATCAGGACCGTCGCCAGCACCAGCGTGACCGCCAGGACACCGGCATCGATGTATTCCCAGACGCCCTGGGGTGGATTCGGGGCCGTCGTGGTCGGCCGGACGTAATCCGTCTCGAATTCGGGCGGAGGGAACCGCTCCAATCCAGTTGCCGCAACGCCCACAACGAGCAATGCAGCCAGCGCGACGAGGATAAGACGGGGGCGTGCCATCAAATGTGATCCACACTCTTGAGAAGATAGGGCTGGTCGGCGGGAACGCGACGGAACGCCTGTGCCGGACAGGCGGCGGCAATCGCACACTGGTTGCAGTTCTCGCACCGGTCGTGATGCACCTGCAAGAACAAGGAGCCGTTGCCGAACGCGTTGCATCCTTTGACGCACTTGCCGCACCCGTTGCACAGGGGCCGGTCGATGGTGTATTCGTAGTACGGCTCCTCCACGAACTTGCGGATGATGGCGCCCGTCGGGCACATCTGGTTCTCGGCGCCCTCGTGGATATCGAACGGCTCGGGGTCGAAGAAGCCGAAGCAGATCTCGCAGTAACCGCAGATCCCGTACACGTGCGTGCACTTAACGGCGGATTCCTCCAGAACGCAGTGCGTCGCGCAGTTCCCACAAGCAATGCACTTGTAGGGATCGATCTGCCAGAGCCAATCGACCTTCTGTCCCTTGTGGGCGGCGAACCCCGCCACTCCGCCGATCCCCGCCAAACACGCGCCCCACAGGCCGTCTCTCAGGAATCGCCGACGCGTGACATCGTCATTTCGTTGCGGCATGGTCCTTTCGCTCCGAAGATTGTCTTGCATACAGTGCCGCAGGCAAATCGCAGCCGCGATAGGCGGCGCAGCCGAGGCACAGTCCATCGTTGATGCACACCCCCTCTCGCACCAGGCGCCGCCTCTTGGCGACGGCCAGGGCCCCGCTTGCGGCCAAGGTGCCCAACATGCCATACCGCAGAGCGCCGACAACGAATTCTCGTCGGCTTCGTTCTGGCGGTCCAGAATTCCCCCGGATCATCCTGTCTCCTTTTCCACGAAGATGCGCACGGTGTTCTCGATCGTATCGAGCACGAAAATACGGCCGGCCGAATCGACCGCCACGTCGAACCCGCTGGCCTCGGCGTCCTGGGCGCTAAGAAAGACGCGAGAGGCCCCGCCTTCGACCAACTGATCGGGACCGGCCACGACAGACTGAAAGACGCCGTCGGCATCGTAGATCTTCACGCGAATCAGGCCCTTCTCGGCTGTCACGTAACGTCCGTCGGGCAGGATGGCGAAATTCGCCGGGTTGCAGCAGCCGCAGAAGCCGTCGATGCGCATGCTGTTCCGGCCCCAGAAAAACTCCAGATCGCCTCGACGTGTATATGCCTCGATCCGCATCCGCCCTGGATTGGCAACACGGAGCAACCCATCCGGCGCCATCGCCAGATCGAAGTAGGGACTCGGAACGATGAGGCCTGGGATATTCCTGTCGGGGTTCTTCTCGCCAATGCGACGAATCAGCTTGCCCGTGGCATCGTAATACAGCACCACCGCGCGTCCGGCGTCGGCCACAAACACGTTGTCGTCCGATACGGCGATGCTCGTCAGATACGACCCGTCGCCCACGGATTCCCAGACGGCCAGACGCCGGCCCTGTTCGTCGAAAACCTCTACGTGCGTTCGCATGCCAACATACATCCGACCGTCGGCCGCAACGGCCACGCACCGAGGCGCGCCAGACAGCCGGACCACACGTTCCAGCGTCCCCTTCTCCGTGAACTCCCGGATCACTTCATCCCCGGCCACGTACAGCCGGTCATCCGGTCCCAACGCCAAGGCGCGCGACCGGGTCAACCCCGTCGCGATGGCCGGCGTGACTTCCTCGTACAGAATCAGATTGGGATCGAACTGCGCCAGAGCGGCCGCGTCCAGTTCGTACGCGCGACTCAGCCCGCTGCCCCTCTGGCCTGTCACGTCGGTCAGCAGGACGGCCCCGACGGCCACCAGCAACGCCGCGACGATCAGCACGCCGATCGCGACCCTGGAATCCATCTTGCCTTGCCGCTGGTTCATTGTCGTTCCTAACCTGTTGTCTGTCTGTCGTTGGAGGCGTTGCGATTGTAGCGAAGACGCACCGGGCGTTCAATGCGGCTTCATGGCAGGCCGATGTCCAGGCATACCATTCTCGTCAGATCGCGCACGATCAAGCGATTCGCCGCGACCGCCATCGGTCCCCATGAATCGATTCCCTCCAGCACCGTCGCCTGGGCCAACTGCACGTATCCGGCAGGCGTCGCCTCGACAAGGGTCAGCAGGCCATGGTCGTCCATGACGTAGAGCAGTCCATTGACGACCGTGTAAGGCCCGAGCCCGAACTTGTTCGTGCTGCCGCTGGCCCAGACCACGTTGCCTTCGAGGTCGAGGCAGACGAGCTGCTCGTCGGGACGGACCCCATAGATGTGCCCTTCATAGAGGATTGGCGTGTGCTGCGGCGATCCGAAGACGTGCGGCGGCAAGCGGAATTCGATCTCCGGCACGATCCGGCCGTCCTGTTCAACCAGCTTCACCATCATGGCCCCGGCGTTGTACCCGCCGGAGAGAAACAGGCGTCCCTCGCCAACCGGAACCGGCGTGGGGACATTGGCGATGCGAATCTGCCAATCAGGCATCTCCCACAGGATCGCCCCATCGCGGGCCGAGACGGCAACCACACCGCCGCTGGCGCACCAGACGTACATCCGCTGGCCCGCGAAATCCAGCGGCACGAGCGACGAATGTGTCATGCCCCATTCCTTCGGGTTCGGGGTCTCCCAGAGGATGTCCCCCGTCGCAACATCGACGGCCATGATCAGAGAGGTGCCCCCGACGCCGAGGATGACCTTGCCGTCCTCGACCAGCGGGCACTGCCCGGCGTACCACGCCGGCACCCTGGTCCCGAAGTCCTTGACCAGATCAAGAAACCAACGAAGCTCACCCGTCTCGACGTCGAGACCCGACACGTGACACATCGGCCCCATCGTCACGACGTGCTCGTTTGTCACCGTCGGAACGGTTCGGCTCATGCCGTGGTTGCGCTTGATCCGTATCGGATAGAAGTATCGCCAGATCTCCTGCCCGTCGGCCAAAGAGAAACACCGAATGGCGTCGCCGTGCTTCTGCTGGTCGTAGTCGGCCACGAACACCCTGCCGTCGCGAACGGCCGCTCCGGCGTACCCTTCGCCCAGATCGACCGACCACAGGACGGGCGGGCCCCCGTCGGGCCACTGACGGGCCAACGTAACCTCCACCCGACCGACGGCATCCAACTCAGGACCGCGGAACTGCGGCCACAAGCCGGGCAGATCGGCCGGCTCCCCTTCATACACCGTCAGCTCCGCGCGGGCCAGAACATCCTCACGCTCGGCCGCTTCGATGGCCACATTCGATTCGATGGGAACCCGCAACTCGAACTGCGGCGATGCATCCGCACTGATCCAGAGGTAGACAAGACAGACCGCTCCGGCGACGGCGAAACCCATCGGCACGATGTCGGCGATAGCGGATTTGCTCATACACAACCCGTCAATGATTCTCGGCTACTCGGTCCTCAACGCATCGAGCAGTGCCCCACGCAGGGTCAAGGCCCCGGCGATCCACACCCACAGACCGCTGAGGACTCCGATGGCCGTGACCGTCAAGGCCAAGGAGCCATAGGGAAGCTGCCCGGGCGACGATTGCAGTGCCGGAACCACGGCTACCAATGCCGCCACCACGCCGCAAAGCAAGCCTGAGAGCACCAAACCCCAATGCTCGTAGAATATCATACGCTGAAGGGTTTTGCGATCAAAACCCACCGCCCGGAGCATGGCCAGCTCGCCCCGGCGTTCCAGCATGTTTCTCAGCACAACCAAGCCCAGGCCCACACTGCCGAGAACCAACCCCAGGCCACCCAAAGCCGTGAAGATCGACAGATACGTGTTCTCCACGGCGCTGAACGCTGCCAGCCGCTCGGCCGCCGGCGTCAGAACCAAACCGAAATCCCGAAGCCTGGATGTCAGAGCCTGCTCGACTGAAACGGCCCGGTCGGCGGGGGCATCGACCAGAAACGCACGGTACCCCGACTCCGACGGAAAGCGCCCCATGAACTCATTCTCGGCAATCAGCAGACTGCCCTGGAGGATGGAACTGTCCAGCATGCCGACGATGCGCACGCGAAGCACCTGACCTCTTTCGTCACTATACTCCAACTCGTCGCCGATGTTCTTGCCCAGAGCCCAGAAAACCGTGGGATAATCGCCGACGGCCGGCACGGACCCTGCGTCCAGGTCCATTCGCAGCAGGTCCCAACCTTCCTCCTGCTGCCCTCGCTCGAGAACTCGACTGAACGTAAATGCCTCCCGACGACTCAGTTCATGGCTGGAGACGCCGAGCAGTCGCGGCTGCTGGGCCCGATTGAGGTTTAGGCAACTGGCGTCGTCTCCGTCGTGGACGCGGAACTGAACAAACTCGACCCCTTCCAGGTCCTCGTGGCCCAGGCCCAGGGCGTCGCGTCCCGCCTCTGTATTGAGATCGTGAAGGATAGGAACAGAACTTTCGCCGTAGAAGGCGAATCCCCCGGTGCCCGATCCCCGGCTGTGGGGCTGGGCCATCGGGTCATGGCGGTTGGCCCCCACCGCGATGACCATGAAGACCCCGCACGCCAGAAGCCCGACAATCGCCAGGCTCCGACCGCTGCGCCGGGCCGTGTTGCGAAACCCCAAGCCACCCAACGACACCATCGGCCGGGCCCAGCCACCGGCAACGATCCGAAGCAGGCCCTGGAACAATCCCAGGCCGCCGAGAAGCAGCAACACGCCGGCGCCAAAGAACAAACCTGCGATCGCCTGGCTGTCGCCGGCACGCATGACGGCCAGGAAGATCGCCACTGTGACAAAGGAGGCCGCTGCCAGGACCAGCCCCCATCGTCCGCGCGACCACGCAGCGCCGGGGGAATAGGGCGCTTCGAGGCTCCCGCTCATCAGACGGTGCGGAGACTGGGACACGTGCCTGGCGAGCGTGATCCAGATTGCCAGCAAAGCCGCAAACAAGCCGCCCACGCCGCCGAGCAGGAGCGTGGCCGGTTCGGCATGATAATGGATCCGTGTCCCGGCAACTGCGCCGCTCCACGAAGTGGACAGACCATAGACCAACAGCCGCGTATAGAGCAGTCCTGCACCAATGCCTGCGCACGCGCCGATCAGAGCGATGAGCCCCCCCTCTCCAACGAGCAGCCGCTTGACCCGAGTCGCAGGCCATCCGACCGCCAGCAGCAGACCCACCTGCTGACAGCGGCTCTCAACACCGAAGACAAAGAGCAGACCCGTCAAAATGACCGCTGAGGCAATCAAGAACATGCTCAGGCCGAGGAAGAGTTGCCCGAAATCCGTACCTTCGCGCTGGGCCCGGATCCCGCGCCGGCGGACCGGCTGAAAGAACAGGCCGACCGTAGCCGGATCGACCCGGCTCGTCAGATCGGCTTCGATCTCTACGTCGAGGCCGTCGCGCCACGGGTAGCGCACGGCCGTGAGGTTGCCGTAGCGATTGGCCCACTCGGAGCGGCCGGCTTCAAGCGTGATGAAGGCCTTGGGCGTTCCGCGATAGGCGTCCCAATAGCCCTCGTCCTTCGGCCTGATCCTGTCCAGGTCGATCGGGATTCCCGCCTCCCAGTCGCGGCAATTGTCGACGTCGACCAGCCCCGGGAAATCGGGCATCAAGTTCGGATCGGCCGCGACCCCTTCCAGTGGGACGATCGCGACCACTCTGAACGAACGTGTACGCTCGTATAATTGCCGCATCGGTCCCACAAGATAGTAGACCAGTTCGACCGAGTCACCCACGACGGCGTCGAGGTCATCAGCGAGCCACTGATTGATGACGATCTCCTCCGGGGCCATCCCGGCCGGGATCAGCGTGCCGACGCCCGGACCCGAACCGACGGCCGCGACCATCGAATACGGCGCGCTCCTCTCACCCAGCCGAATCGAGTTGACGAAATACGTCAGGATTGCCACTGCCTCGCTCTCGGCCCTCAAAGCCTCAGAGCCGACGTCATTCTCGATGAAGATGCGCCGGCTGCGCAGTTCCAGGGTATTCATCGCATCCAGTCGGCGAAGCTCTATGTCCGCATCGGCCAACCTCCAGCAGCTTTGGACAGCATCGTTGAGCTGCTCGGCCGCCAAGGCCTCGCCCAGATCGGCCGCCAGGAGAATGTTGGCCCGCCCCGACTGATCAATCTGCTCGCCCAGCCACCGCAGAGGGACGAAGACGTTCAGTGGAGCGACCTGATTGGCTCTGAGGTCAAACCGACCAAAGAGTGCGTCGCCCGCAATCCGCGCCACTCGCAGGCGAAAGGCGGCCGTCCGATCTGCGTCGGACGCCAGGGGGACATCGCGCGGCATCAGGCCAGGCTTCTCGATGCGAAGCACGACCTCCTCGCCGACCGAGACGCCCAGCCGCTCGGCGACGGCCTCGCTGACGACGACCGTCTCGCCTCCGTCCGTCTCCAGCGGATTCTCCGCCGCACCAATCGCGTAGAACCCGTCGTCCACGCCGAGGACCTCAACGCGATTGGGCCGACGCGAGCCGTCCTCGTTCGTGATGAGTCCCGAGACCTGCAGGGCCGCCGCGACGGGAGAACCCAGTTCGCTCGCCAGATCGTCGGCCAGCGCCGCCCGGAAGTAGCGACCCTGTGGGACAAAGGCGAACTCGGTCCGGCCGAGGCGGGCCTCTTGCGTTCGGCGTAGCGTGTGCCGCACCGAATCGCCGACCGCCAGCGCACCGGTCAGTGCCCCGGTGGCGACGGCAACGGCCATCAGAACCGCCACGTTGGTCCGCCAGTAGAAACGCAGACTCCTCGCCACCAGCCACCACAGACTCATGACTGACTCCCGTCCGTCAACAAGCCGCCACGCAACTCCATTACGTCCCCAATGCGCCGGGCCAACTTCCGCGAATGCGTCACGGCGACCAGAGTCACTCCTTCATCCCGGTTGAGTTGGACCAGCAGTTCGGCAACATCGTCGGACGTCGCTTCGTCCAGCGAGCCGGTCGGCTCGTCGGCGAGAAGCAGCTTGGGTTGGTTGACCAGCGCCCGGGCCACGGCGACCCGCTGGCGCTGGCCCCCGGAGAGTTCGCCGGGGCGGTGCCTCATGCGGTCTTTCAGGCCAACGCGGTCGAGCAGAGATTCGGCCCGCTGCCGCAGGGACTTCGCCGGCGTGCCGTCGCTGCCGGCCAGGGTCGGGATCAGCACGTTCTCCAGGACAGTACACTGGGGCAACAGGTGGTGTAACTGGAAAACGAAACCGATCTCGCGGCTGCGTATCTGCGCCAGTTCGTGATCTGCCAGTCCGGCCAGATCCCGACCGTCAAAGATCACGCGGCCGCTCGTCGGATGGTCCAGCGCGCCGATGATGTTGAGCAGCGTGCTCTTGCCGCTGCCCGACGGACCGACGATCACCACCGCACGGCCCCTGTCGATCTTCAAACGGATGCCTCTGAGCACATGGACGGCAGTCGTCGGGTCCGACTGTCGATAGTCCTTCGTCACATCGACCAGCTCGACCATCGTTTCCCTCACTTGGCTTGTTGAGCGATTCGCTCGCACGTCTCGGCCATCTTCCGTGCGGTCTGCTCGACATCGAACGCGCGATGCATCCCGTCTCGACCCTGCGCACCGAGCGTCTTGGCGGTCTCCTCGTCCAGCAGCAGCGGGGCCAGCGCTTCGGCCAGCGTCTCGGCCGAGCCGGGCGTGTACAAGACGCCCCCTCCCGTGATTTCGATCGTCTCGGGAAAGCACCCGATCGCCGGCTCCACAACGGGCACACCCATCGCCAGAGCCTCCAGGACGTACAGACCGTACGCAACGGGGCCCCGTTCGGGAACGCAGAGAACCGAAAGGTCCCGCAGGAAATTCAACCTGGCGTCTCGATCGAACGACTCGAGGAAATCGACGTCGCTCAGAACACCCGCTGCTTCCAGCGTGTCCTGCAACTGCTTGATGAAGGGCTCGTCGGCGGCGCTGCGGCCGCCGGAGATCCGCAGCTTTGACGCTCCAAGCTTGTCGCGTCCCTTGAGATGAATGAAGGCCTCGACAAGTGTATCGAGCCCTCGCTCCGGGCACATCCGCGACAAGAATCCGATCGTCGGGACGGCGGGTCGGCTCGGCGCTGGGGTATAATCCTTCACGTCGATCCCCATAGGTACGACGTACATCCGTTTGTCCTCCACGTCGAGCCGATCCTGCATCGTGCGAGCAAAGTACGTGCTGACCGCAATGAAACCATCGATGTCACGCGCGAGCCGCCGAACGATCTCCCAAGCCCGCTCGGCATAGGGACTGGTGAGCCCATCGAGAAAGCCGTCCTCGTCCTGCAGCAGACAGACGACGGGAACGCCGAGCTTGTCCTTGATCCGGCGGGCCATTCCTCCAAGCAGGATGTTGGACAAGCAGACCACGTCGGGCTTCTGCTGGGTTTCCACAAGCCAGTCCACAAAGCGATCCAGCTCTTTGACCTGCCGGCCATGTTCGCCTTGGAGCATGGAGATCGTCGTCTCGCCCAAGTCGCGGGCGTTGGTCATCCCCGCCTTGCGCGCCGCCCACTCCAGGAGTCTGCGAGAGTCGAACAGTCTGTCAATCCATCGCGGGGTCTTGCGAAACAGAGAGCACTTCTGCTGAAGGAATACATTGACCCCGCCGAAGAAGATCGGCGCATTGCTCACCGACTCGGTGTGGTCGGCCGGCAGAGGAAGGTACAGCGGAACCATGAGCACGTCGTGGTCGAGCCTACGCATCGCCCTGACCAACGCCGCATCACGAAGGCAGTTCTCGCAGTAGAAGTTGCCCCCGGAACCGGGGCTGATTTGAACGATTCTCATGGTTCGATCTCCGCGGCCGGCGCCCGGCCACCGAATGCGTAGACGACCCCATCGTCGCAGCCAATCACCACCGCACCCTGGGCCACCGCCGGCGAAGAGGCGATCGGCCGGCCGAGCTCATACGACCAAACCTCCTTGCCGTCGGCCAGGCGCAGCATGTAGAGCCGGCCGTCGCCCGAACCGACGATCACCTTGTCGCCGCAGACCACCGGCGAACTGTCCACCTCGCCGAGCGTCTGGAACGTCCAGAGTCGTTGCCCGTCGTCGCGACGCAAGGCATATACAAAGTCGTCGCGACTTCCGAAGATCACCATGTCCTCCGTGATCGCCGGCGACGAGAAGAGAGGCGCTTTGCTCTCGGTATGCTTCCACACGATCTGGCCGCGATCGACGTCGGCCCGCATGAAGTCGTTGCTGTAGTTGCCCACGTACACCTGACCGTCGAGGAATGCGGCCGAGCCGGCGATATACGAACCGCTGTCGATCCCCGCCACCCTCGTGCCGTCCGCCAGCGAAACGGCGTGAATGATCGCGTCACAGCCACCGAAAACGGCCTTGCCGTCCGCCACCGCCGGCGAGCCGTTCACGTAGTTGTCGGTTTCGTATGTCCAGACGGCCTGTCCACTCTCGGCGTCGACGCAGTGAAGCCGATTGTCGTAACTGCCGACGAGGATCCAGACGTCCCGCCCGTCCGGGGAACGGGTCCAGTTCGGGGCGCTCAGGACATCTCCCCTGGTCTCATACTTCCACTTGAGGTGCCCCGTCTCAGCCTCCAACGCATAGAGGAACCCGTCGGATGAGCCGACGAACACCACGCCATCGATCCACAGCGGCGACGATTCCACGGCGTCACCGGTCTCAAACGACCACAGCTTGTCCCCTGTATGCAGACCCAGCGCGTACACGTGGCGGTCGGAGGAGCCGATGAACGCGCGACCCTCGACGATGGCCGCCGATGACTTGACCTCGCCGCCCGTCTTGAACCTCCAGAGTACCGACAGCGTATCGGGCAGTTGCGTGGGGGCGCGCCCCAGGAGCCCCTGCCCGCCTCCAAACATCGGCCAGGTCGTCCCGTCGTCGCGGACGGCTGCACGAAGAACCGCCTCCTCCAAATCCGGGCCCAATGGTGGCCGGTCCCGATGGCCAAGCGCTCGCAGAGCGAAGAACGCGAGTATGCCGACGACAAGAACCCCTGTGAAGATGAGCCAGATTGCCGTTCTCGTAGCCATCAGCACCGTTCATATCTGCAGATAAGACCCACACGGCGTGCCGCGCACGTCGCGTTGCGGGCCGCTCACACGATACAGCCCCCTACGGTATCAACGCGATGATGGTTCGCGCGGAACGGTGATACGACCCAAGCAGACGAGCGGGCAAGCGCCTGCGCGCTCCACCACCAGATGAGACCCACCGGCCTGCCGGCAGGGACAGCAAGCCGATGCGTCATGCACAGTGTCGGCTGCTATTTGATGTCGATCTCCGCCAATCGATGCTGAACCGTTCCGTCCGGCCCGGCCCGGAAGATCTCCACTTTGGCCGGTACACGCACACCCACGGACTTGAGCATCGAGTAGTCGTAGCCGCGCACCATCAGGTATTCCTCGGTCGCGGCATTGCCCAGCCAGATCCTATCGATCAGCGTCTTGGCGCGATTGAGGTAGAAGACCCCATCGGTCCAGTACGGCTGCGACATTTGCCCATCGTCCCGACCGCCCTTCTCGGCGGCGATCATCCCGGGCCCGAACTTGACTTCAATCCTCTCATACCACTGGCCGTCCATTCGGACCGGCACCGGCCGGCGCTCCAACTGATTGCCCCGATCCAGAAGGCGCACCGGCGCCGTGACGATCTGCAGAAAGGCGTCGGCATACCCGGCATACGCGCCGTAGAGCGGCGAAACGTCCGCTCCGGGCGCCCCTTCCAACATCTCGAACCGCCCGGCCACCATTTGCCAGACAAGCTTACCTCGAGGCTCACTGGCCGAGATGCGGACGGCATCGGACCAGGGATACACCTCGAACTCATGCTGGGTCAAATAGAAGCTGTCGTCGGGTCGATAGAGCTTGACCACACCGACAGCGTGAAGCCTGCTGTTCTTCACCCAGGCTGAGATGCCGCCGGAGGCGTCCAGGATGTCCACGACGTAATCCGGCGGGGCCGCCCTCGCCAGCGCCTCGCGATCCGGCCCGACCGCCAGCGTCTCAGCATCGTCGTCCGCTCTGATGGTCCGCGCGACCTGCCGGCCACATCCGATCAGCATCAATGCCGTCAACCCGACGAGCACTGCACGTACTTGAACCGCTCTGAACATAACATGTCCCCACCGCTTAGGCTCGGCAGTCGAGTCAGGCTGCATCAGGCCCCCGCCTCGCCCTGTTGACACTTGAGATTCGCGAGTTGCTCCATTAACGCATATCGATCCGCCGCGTCACGGTTGGCCAGCTTCATCAACTCGGCGGCCGCTTCCGGCTGAGACTGCTTCAGCGAGCGATAGCGGTTCTCACCGTAGGCGTACTCGTCGAAGGTCATCGTCGGCATCTTCGAGTCGAGTTGAAGAGGATTCTTGCCGGCTTCTTTCAGACGCGGATCAAAGCGATACAACGGCCAGTGCCCACATGCGACGGCCTTCTTCTGCTCCTCCGTCCCCGTCGTCATGTTGATTCCATGCGCGATGCAGTGGGCGTAGGCCAGAATCAGCGACGGACCAGGATAGGCCTCGGCCTCGACGAAGGCCTTGACCGTCTGGGCCGGATTGGCGCCCAGGGCCACCTTGGCGACGTAGATATTGCCGTAGGTCATCGCCAACAGGCCCATGTCCTTCTTCGGCGCGGGCTTGCCGCCGGCGGCGAACTTGGCGACCGCCGCCCTGGGCGTGGACTTGGACATCTGACCGCCGGTGTTCGAGTAGACTTCGGTGTCGAGCACGAGCACGTTGACGTCGGCGCCGCTGGCCAGGACGTGGTCCAGTCCGCCGTAGCCGATGTCGTAGGCCCAACCGTCGCCGCCCAGCGCCCAGACGCTCTTGCGAACCAGGGAATCGGCCACGGTGAGCAGCCGCTTGCACTCAGGGCAATCGCTCTTGGTCGCCTGCGCTCTGAGCTGCTCGACGCGAGCCCGCTGTTGCTCGATCGCGTCCTGTTCGGGATCGGCGGCCAGCGCCGCATCGCGAATCTCGGCGGCCAGCGCCTTGTCGATGCAGCCCTTCTGGGCGGTCGTCTCCAGCAGTTCCAGGGCCAACTGGCGGAACTTGTCGACCGCCAGCCGCATACCCATCGCAAACTCGGCGTTGTCCTCGAACAGACTGTTGCTCCAGGTCGGGCCCCGCCCGTCGGCCCGGGTCGTGTAGGGCGTCGTGGGCAGGTTGCCGCCATAGATCGAGGAGCAGCCCGTCGCGTTGCCGATCATCGTTCGATCGCCGAAGAGTTGCGTCAACAGTTTGACATAAGCCGTCTCGCCGCAGCCGGCGCAGGCGCCCGAGTACTCGAACAGCGGCTCGAGCAACTGACTGCCCTTGACGGTGTTGCGCTTGAACAGGGACGGCTCCGTCAAGGGAATCGACAGGAAGTAGTCGTAGTTGGCCCGTTCGGCGTCGCGAATCGGCTCCTGCATCGCCATGTTGATCGCCTTGCGTCCGGTCGGCTTCTTGTTCGCATCGCGCTCCTGGCCGGGACAGGTCTGCACGCAGGCGCCGCAACCGGTGCAGTCCTCCGGCGCCACCTGGACGGTGTACTTCATGCCCGCAAATTCCTTGCCCTTGGCGTCGATGCTCTTGAAGCCCTTCGGGGCCTTGCCGTTGGCGTACTTGGCGTCGTAGGCCTTGACGCGGATGGTCGCATGGGGGCAGATCAGCGAACACATGCCACACTGAAGGCAAAGCTGCGGCTCCCAGACCGGGATGTGCACGGCAATGTTGCGCTTCTCGTACTTGGTGGTGCCCAGCGGATACTTGCCGTCGATCGGCATCTTGCTGACGGGAATCGCATCGCCTCGCATCGCCATGATCTCGGCGGTGACGGAATGGACGAACGCCGGAGCGTCGGCCGGCACCACAGGGGGACGACTCCACGTGCTGGTGACCTTGCCGGGCACCTTCACTTCATGAACACGGTCCAGGGACTGATCCACGGCGGCGTTGTTCATCTGGACGATCTTCTCGCCCTTCTTGCCGTAGCTGTGATAGATGGCGTCCTTGATGGCCTTCACGGCCTGGTCGAGCGGAATGATGTTGCTGATCTTGAAGAAGGCCGTCTGCATAATCACGTTGATGCGAGCGCCGAGACCCAGCTCCTCGGCCAGCGAGATCGCATCGATGACGAAGAATCTCATCTTCTTGTCGATCATCTGCTGCTGCATCTCCTTCGGCAGCGTATCCCAAGCCTTGTCGAGCTCGTGGCTGGTAGTCAGCAGGAACGTCGCGCCGTCCTTGGCCGAGGCCAACAGGTCGTACTTTTCGAGGAAGCTGGGATTGTGGCACGCGATGAAATCGGCCTTGTCGATCAGATAGGGCCGGCGAATCCGCTTCTTGCCGAACCGCAGGTGCGAGATCGTCACGGCGCCGGCCTTCTTGGAGTCATAGACGAAGTAGCCCTGGGCGTAATTGTCGGTGTTCTCGCCGATGATCTTGATCGAGTTGTGGTTGGCCCCGACGGTGCCGTCCGAGCCGAGTCCGTAAAACATGGCGGCGTAGAGTCCGCCGGCGGGCACCTCGAACGACGGGTCCACATCCAGGCTGCTGCCGGTCACGTCGTCGACGATCCCAACGGTGAAGCTGCGTTTGGGCTTGGCGGCGTCCAGATTGTCGTACACCGCCTTGATCATCGCGGGCGTGAATTCCTTCGAGCCCAAGCCGTAACGACCGCCGACCACCAGCGGGTACTTCTCAAACGGGGCGATCCCGTCCGACATGGCCTCGCCGACGGCCGTGCGGATGTCCAGATACAGCGGCTCACCGATCGCGCCGGGTTCCTTGGTCCGATCCAGCACGGCGATCTTCTTGACCGTCCTGGGCAGAGCCGCGATGAAGTGCTCCACGCTGAAGGGTCGATACAGCCTGACCTTCACAACGCCGACTTTCTCGCCCTTGCTGGTCAGGTGCTCCACCGTCTCATCGACGGTATCGGCGCCGCTGCCCATAACAATGATGACTTTCTCGGCGTCCGGTGCACCGACGTAGTCGAACAGCTTGTACTGGCGGCCGACGATCTTGGCGAACTTGTCCATCGTCTCCTGGACGATCCCCGGCGCCGCCAGATAGAACTTGTTGACGGTTTCGCGGCCCTGGAAGTACACGTCGGGGTTCTGAGCGGTGCCGCCAATCTGGGGGCGATCCGGCGAAAGGGCCCGCGCCTTGTGGGCGGCGACCAGCGCGTCGTCGATCATCGCCCGCATGTCGTCGAAGGTCAGTTCCTCGACCTTCTGGATTTCGTGGCTCGTCCGAAAACCATCGAAGAAGTGCAAGAACGGCACACGCGAGGCCAGTGTCGCCTGCTGGGCGATCAAGGCAAAATCCATCACCTCCTGGACATTGGCCGATGCCAGAAGCGCGAAGCCCGTCTCGCGACAGGTGGTCACGTCGGAATGATCGCCGAAGATGGACAAGGCCTGGCACGCCAGCGAGCGGGCCGAGACGTGGAAAACGGTCGGCAGCAGCTCGCCGGCGATCTTGTACATGTTCGGAATCATCAGCAGCAGGCCCTGGGAGGCCGTGAAGGTCGTCGTCAAGGCCCCGGCCGCCAGCGCCCCGTGCACCGCCCCTGACGCCCCGCCCTCCGACTGCATCTCCGTCACGGAAGGCACGCTGCCCCAGATGTTGGGCGTGTTTTTGGCCGTCTTGTCGTCAGACATCTCGCCCATCGGCGAGCTCGGGGTGATGGGATAGATGGCAATCACCTCATTCGTCGCGTGGGCGACGTGTGCAACGGCGGTATTTCCGTCGATCGTGACCATTTTGCGCGTCATAGTTTCTCCATTCGGCAATGATGAACAAAACACAACTCGGCCCCAAACCCCCCTGGAGGGTAGTGTTTGAATCCGACCCTACTTGCTCGTTGGAGACGGACCCACGAAATGAGGGGGCCCTCTCCTCCAACGCGACCTTGGGCGCACCAAAGGCAGCCGTTTATACTGGTTTTCCGCATGCCGGGCAACACAAAATTCGGTGTTGGCCCGATCATCGGAGCGCCGCAGCCCTCTGATAGCCACTCACCCGGCTCGATTTTCGGCACAATCGTCGTGTGCAGGCGTCTGGGTTGCAGCCGACCCCGCTGCTACGCCGAACTCAATCAACGATGGCCTGGTGGGCCAGGGCCTCGAACTGGCTGTTGAGCGTGGCGTTGCCGGCCGGATGGACCTGGGCCATGCAGACGCCGATCATCTCCTCCGCCGGATCGATGAAGAAGGTCGTATACCAGAAACCACCCCAGCGATACGCCCCGACGCTGGTCAATTCGCCGGCCTCCCGCAGACTCCGAGTGATGCCGAAGCCCAGGCCGAATCCGGAATCACGGTTCAGTTCGCCTACGTGGTCGGACGTCATCAGTTCCACCGTCTTGCGACTCAGAAGGCGAACCCCGTCCAGCTCGCCGCCGTTGAGCAGCATCTGAATGAATCGCGTGTAGTCCGGGACCGTCGAGCAAAGGCCCCCGCCGCCGGACCAGTAGCGATGTGTGCCCGCGTGCGGATAGGTCACGGAGACGCGCATGTCGCCATCGCCAATCGCCCCATCAGGCAACCGGCTCAGCCGGCCGTCCGGATCGGCCCCGTAGACGGCCGCCAGACGCGGCACCTTGCCGGCGGGCAGGCGGAAGGCGGTGTCGTTCATCCGCAGGGGTTCGAAGATCCGCTTCTGCAGGAACTCGTCGAACGGCATGCCGCCGGCGACCTCGACCACACGGCCAAGCACGTCGGTCGAGAGGCTGTAGGTATAGGCCTCTCCCGGCTGGTGCACCAGGGGAATCCGGGCCAGTTTCTTCATGGCCTCGGCCAGCGGGGTCTTGTCCTGGATCAGCCCGTGCGTAATCCCCGCCTCGGCATACATCGCACCGACGCGGGCGTCCCAGTGGTAACTCAGCCCCGATGTGTGCGTCAGCAGATGCCGGATCGTGATCGGACGTCTTGCGGCCACCACACCGTCCCCGCCCGAACCACCGCCGGAGGACGCGAGAACCATTACATCGCCGAACTCCGGGATGAACCTGGATACGGGGTCTTTGAGCTGGAACCGGCCCTCCTCGTACAGCATCATCACCGCAACGCTCGTAATCGCCTTGCTCATCGAGGCGATGCGGAAGATCGCATCGGGCTCCATCGCGACGTCTTTCTCGCGATCCTGCATGCCCACACTCTGGAGGTAGGCGACCCGGCCCTTGCGCGCCACCATCGCCACAGCGCCGGCCAGGCGGCCGTCGTCGACGTGCTCGTGCATGACAGCGGTGATCCGATCCAGCCGTTCCTGCGACAGGCCGACCGACTCGGGCGACGCCTTCGGCAGCCCCTGCGCCAACGCCAAAGGAGCCAGCGTCAGCAGGACCGCAAAGACGCACAAGCGTATCCCTCTCGAATTCGTCATCGCATTGCACCTCCAAAGTCATGGGTCGATCGTTGTGCACGATATGCTAAACAACACCGTGTCGAACGCAAGGGAAAATGACGCGGTTTTGGGCGGGACATCCCGGTCGCCCAGGAGTAAGATGGGGGAGGTCGACATCGCAGATGGCGGTGCTCGATCGACAAGGCAACGTGCAATCGCGTGATCGGAGAGATACCATGCCGGCAACAGACATGCCTGCGGGCAGAATCGGCGGCATCGCCATCGGTCGCCTGATCATTGGCGAGAACCAGTTCAGCGGCTGGTCGCACAGCCGAGACCTGAAGTACCTGCGAGACCTGTTCCGGGCGTATGGCACGCCCGAGAAGATCATGCAGACGCTCCAACTGGCGGAGGAGAACGGGGTCAACACGATCATCACCTCCTCGGCCGAGTATCTGCGCCGATACTGGAAGGAACGGGGCGGACAGATGCAGTGGATCGCCCAGGTCCATCCCAAGACGACCGACGTGACCAGCGACATCAAGCGAGCGGTCGACAATGGGGCTGTCGGCGCCTACGTGCAGGGCGGCGTCGGCGACAGTTTCGTCAAAGGCGGCCGGGTCGACCTGCTCGGCGAAGCCGTCGCGTTCGCCCGCAGCCAGGGTGTCCTCGCGGGCATCGGGGGCCATTCCATCGAGGTGCCCATCGCCGTCGAGAAGGCCGGGATTGAGCCCGACTTCTACATGAAGACCCTGCACCACGGCAACTACTGGTCGGCCACCCCGCCTCAGGACCGGGTCGAGTTCAACGTCGACAGCGGCAGCAGTCTCGACCACGACAACATCTGGTCGATCGCGCCGGAAAGGACGATCGAATTCATGAGAGGCGTCCCGCGCCCCTGGATAGCCTTCAAGGTCCTCGCCGCCGGGGCGATCCACCCCGACCAGGGGTTCAAATACGCCTTCGAGAACGGCGCCGACTTCGTCTGTGTCGGCATGTTCGACTTCCAGGTCCGCGAGAACGTGATGATCGCGAAAGATGTCGTTGCCGCCCAGCAGAACAGGCCCCGCCCCTGGCGGGCATAGCGCGCGTCCCGGTTTTGAACCCGCGCACAGGCCCGGCGTATACGATACCGCCCAGGCAACGGACCGGGACGTCGACCGTGCAGCAACGATAAGGACAACTGCCATGACCGAATCGCAGGCCGAGACAAAGACGAAGTACGATATCTCCATCATCCGCCCGCAGATGCGCAGCGATGACTTCAAGATGCGTGGAGAGGGGTTCGCCCCCGAACGGCTCGCCGCCATCAGAAAAGGCCTGCGTACGCTCCACACGCTGGAGCTGATGGCCCAGACCATCTACAGATTCCAGCTCACCAAAGAGCGTAACGAGATCAACCGGCAGCTCGTCGCGGCCATGTGCAACGAGATGGGCCACTACCAGGATTTCCAGGTCAAGCTCTACGAGTTCGGCTTCCGCCCCAGCATCCTTCGGGCGGCCTTCTGGATGGTCGGCTTCGCGTTCGGGTTCGGCTCCCGCCTGCTGGGCAAGAAGGCGATGTTCAAGACGGGAATCTGGGTCGAATCCAAGGCGGTCCGCCACTACGCCGAGTTGCTGGAGACCATCGATTGGGACGACGAGACGCGCAGGGTCATCGAGAAGGACCAGGCCGACGAGGACGGCCATATCCATCGCTGGCGGTCTATGCTGGAGACGGCCTGAGCCGAGGGCAGACCCGGAACAAGGTGTCCTCTGCCGGTCCGATGTTGGAGAGATGAACATGCTGAGATACTTCGTCGCCGGCAATGTGTGGGCCTTTGCCGCAGTCGTACTGACCCTGGGACGTCGGCCATGGGACATGGCTCCGGCCCAATACCCGTGTCCCGGGCCCGGCTCCCTGGACCCGGTCAGCTACAATCTCATCATCGTGTTCTGCATCACGGCCGCGGCAGTCTTCTTTCTATTGGCATGGAGAACGGAGTCGAAGAAAGTGACATCATCGCAGGACACAATCAATGAGATAACACCCGATCGATGAGCCGGGTCCTTTCCCAAGCATGGGCCCCACCCAACAATCAGGCTATCTCCACAAACCTCGGCGAGACGCTTCACGGCAGCACGTCCTTGCAGCACCGCCAGCTACATCCGACTCGACACACTACGTCCACACTCGCCGTTTTGTTCGCAAGGGCCATCTGCCAACAACGGGGCTTCGACGTACATAGGGCCGGAGATGGGCGTGAGAGAACGCGCGGGCCAAAAGAGCCGTGGCTCCGGTGAACGCGTTCACCGGAGCCACGTTGGCTACCGTCATACGAGAAGCAGGCCAATCACACAATGCACACAGAGCCTTAGAAGGGCTTGTGTATCGGCGCAGTCTGACCGAACGCTCCGAGAACCTCTTCGGCCGACAGCGCCCGGTTGTACAGGCGCAGCTCGTCGATCAGGCCGT
>CAZSXM010000006.1:0-136625 GCA_964610435.1 uncultured Pirellulales bacterium
CTCTACAACGAAGCATTGTCTCCTGAGGAGATCGCCTGGCTGGCCGGACGAACGGTCCCGCTGCATAAACCGTTCTAAGGCCGACGGTCAGAGCATCGATTTGCAGATCGGCTCTTGTGCGAAAGAGCTGCGGACCGCTTGCCAGACTCGCAAGTCTTGCATGGGGCCTGTGTTCACGCGATGCAGGCCCCATGTCAATTGTGTCGCCCGATCGGGGGACACGACGAATTCGGATCTTTGATGGCAGAGGAACAAGCGATCGGATGTTTGTATGAATCACGGTAGTCTGTCAACCTTATTGAGGAATGGAGAAATGAAACGAGCCCTGTTTTTCCTGTCGGCACTTGTTTTGGCCTTGGCCGGCACCGTGCACGCACAGAACGCCTATGTCTTGTTGGCGGAGGATTTTGAGGGTCTGCCGCTCGGCCCGAATGTGGAGGAAGTGGTCAGCGGCGACGCCGTCTGGACGAACATTCCCCCGGATGGTTGGTTCAACGACGACAGTGACGTTCCGGGCGTGGGCGATCCGGCCACGGACGGCATGACCGAGTGGGCCGGATGGGCCTTTGCCGACAAGGAGTGGTGGATCCAGGCGGCGGAAGATCAACGTCGCTCTGAATTCACGTTGGGCCAGGGCACCGTGGCCATCGCCGATGGGGATGAGTGGGACGACGCCCCGCATCCCCCCGTGCCGGCCAGTGGCACGTTCGATGTCTGGCTCCACACGCGTCCGATCGATCTGTCCAATGCCAAACCCAACACCGTCCAGCTCAAGTTCGATTCGAGCTGGCGCCCGGAATATGATACCAACTACCACCAGACCGCCAATTTGCGGGTTGTCTTTGACAACGCCGAGCCGATCGAGCTGTTTCGCTGGGAGTCCAATTCGGACAGCCCGAACTTCAAGAACGACGCCACCAACGAGACCATCATCCTCGACATCCCCAATCCCGACGGCGCCCAGAGCATGGTGATTATCTTCGGCTATTTCGATGCGGGCAACGACTGGTGGTGGGCCATCGACAACATTCTCATAACCGCCGAATGGAGCGGCGTCCGTGCCTACAATCCGAGCCCCGCCACCGGTTCCGTGGAAGTGCCCGTCCGGACGACCCTGGGCTGGACGGCCGGCGACTTCGTCGGTGGATTGTCGCCGAAACATCGGATCGTCCTCAGCGACAACGTCGATGCGGTCACCGACGGCACCGCGGTCATCGCCACCCAGGACGCCGAGAGCTTTGATGCGACCGGATTGCTCCAGTACGACACGACGTACTATTGGCGCGTCGATGAGGCCAACAGCGTTCGTGGTTGGGACGAGGGCGGCGTGTGGAGCTTCACCACGGAGTCGTTCGCCTATGCGATCGAGACCATTGCCGTGACGACCAATGCGACGTCGGACGAGGCGTCGCCACCGGAGAATACCATCAACGGCTCCGGGCTCGATGAGAACGATCACCATTCGACCATCACCTCTCACATGTGGCTCGGCACCCCAGACGAGGAGCCCATGTGGCTCGTCTACGAGTTCGATCGTCTCTACAAGCTCCACCAGATGCTCGCGTGGAACTACAACAGCGAGTTCGAGATGATCCTCGGTTTCGGCCTGAAGGACGTGACGGTCGAGTATTCACAGGACGGCGTCGCGTGGACGGCCCTCGGTGATGTGGAGTTCGCCAAGGCGACTTCGACCGCCACGTATGCGGCCAACACGACGGTCGACTTCGGCGGCGTGGCCGCCAAGTTCGTCCGCCTGACCGTCCGTAGCGGATGGGGCACGGCGGGCAAGTTCGGTCTTAGCGAGGTTCGCTTCCTGTTCATCCCGGCCCACGCACAGCAGCCACAACCGGCCGATGGCGCCACCGAGGTGGGAATTGACGCCGCCTTGGCTTGGCGGAGCGGCCGCGAAGCGGTCACACATAAGGTCTATTTCAGTACGGACGCCCAAGCCGTAGCCGATGGCGTCGCGCTGGCCGGTTCGGTCGGCAGGGCCGACTATCAGCCGGCCCTGATGGACTTCGCGACCACGTACTACTGGCGCGTCGACGAGGTCAACGAGGCGGCGAGCCCCAGCACGTGGGACGGCGCCCTGTGGAGCTTTACGACCGCCGAATACGCCCTGGTTGACGGCTTCGAAAGCTACACCGACGACATCGACGCCGGCGAGGCCATCTTCGACACATGGCTCGACGGCTGGGTCAACAACACCGGCTCAACGGTGGGCTATATCAATGCCCCCTTTGCCGAGAAGAGAATCGTTCACAGTGGGCGTCAGTCGATGCCGTTGCAGTATGACAACACATCGTCGCCGTTCTACTCCGAGGCGGAGCGTGTCTTCGATGCGGCCCAGAACTGGACGCTCGGCGGCGCCGACCATCTGAGCCTGTACTTCCGAGGCGATGCGGAAAACTCGGCCGAGACATTGTACCTCGTGCTCAAAGACAATGCCGGCGAGACGGCCACCGTCGTCCATGCGGACGCGCAGGCCATCCAGGTGACCGAATGGCAGCAGTGGCGGATTGCGGTCAGTGAGCTTGCCGGTGTCGATCCGAGCCGGGTCAAGGCGGTGACCATCGGCGTCGGCAATCGGACCAGCCCGACCGCCGGTGGAACAGGGATCGTCTATATCGACGATCTCGGTTTCGGTCGGCCTGTGGCCCAGTAGCTCCGTCGAGGCGGTGCCTGCGGTATGATGTGGGTGCATCTGCGGGGTCTGTCCCTGTCCTGATCGCCGTCGGGACCGAGGGCAGGCCCCTGCTGTTCGCTTGCCAACTCACGCCGGTGGAATCCAGCCGTAATTGCGGTAGCGAGAGTCGAACGTGCCGTCGGCGTGCAGATCGATCAGGCCGAACCCTTCCCGAAGGCCCCGATGAGGTCACCATGAACGATCGGCACGCACAGGCCGCGATGAACAGTCTGAGCTGCGACCGCGAGTCGGGGCAAAATACGACAATCGTAGGTCAGTCAGGTGCGCCTTCGGCGCCAACGCTTTGGCAAGTGCTTCCCGTCTAAACAGTTAGACACACCCCAAAAGAACGAAACGGAGAGGGCGGGATTCGAACCCGCGGTACCCGAAGGCACACTGGTTTTCGAAACCAGCTCGATCAGCCACTCCGACACCTCTCCGTGCTGCTTCCGTCAGGGGCCCATCTGCGGCGTTCTGCCGAGACGTGAGACCCAACCTCCCTATTGTAGCCGTAAGGCGGTGCCTATCAAGCAGAAAAAGCGGCAGCTAACCGAATATCCAACGGGAGGCTGAAAAAAACAAGGGGTGTATAAGTGCCTTTCAAATAAAGAAATACAGGCCGAGCGACTCCTTCTTTTATGAAATGGTCTTGCAATAGATGAATATCAGTTCATAATATGAATATGAAGTCTCTTGCTGACTACCTATTCATATTGTGGTCCTGATGGGAGCAGGTCATGGCTGAGAAGACAAGACCCTCGCGGAGGCAGCGTGAGCGACAGCGGCACCGGGACGAGATTGTGGACGCGGCGATGCGACTCTTCTCTGAGAAGGGCTTCCACAACGTCTCGATGCAAGAGATTGCCGCCGAGGCCGAGTTTGCCACGGGGACGATCTACAACTTCTTCGACAGCAAGGAGGCGCTCTACCGGGAGATCATGGACGAAGTGGCCGACAACGTTCTGTCGCTGGTCAAGCCGATTCTCGAAGGTGAGACAGACGAGCGGGAGAAGATCGCCGGCTTCATCGGGGCCAGCGTTCGTGTCTTCCAGGAGAACTCAGCGGCCATTCGGCTGTTCCTCCGGTCCAATCAAGGGCCGCTGGTCCACGTCAGCACGGCCCATTTCAGCGAGACGGCGGCCGAGGTGCACAGAACGCTGCAAACGATGCTCAAGCAGGTCTTCGCGTCCGGGATGAACAAGGGGCTGTTTCGGCCCCTGGATCCGGGCGTGGCGGCGATGGCTCTGGATGCGGCGTTGCGCGCGATCGTCTTTTCTGCGGCAGAGAATGTGCAGGATAGTGCGCTCGAACAGAGGGTTGCCGGAATTGAAGAGTTGTTCTTCCGAGGGATCTTGCATGTATAGAGCCGGAATCACGTCAAGAACCGTCGCCATACGGTGCGTTGCTGTCCTTGCCGTCCTGGTGGTCGCGGGTTGTCATTCGTTCGACGGTGAGAAGGTGCGAGCCGAGCACGCCGAACGCTATCCCGTAGAGTTGGCCGCCAGGACGGAAGAGATGCTGAGCGCCAGCCAGCCGCTGGACCTCGACGCCTGCATCCGCATCGCGCTGGAGAACAATCTCGACGTCCGCAGTTCGCAGATCCAGCAGCGCATCGCGACGCTGGAGCGCAAAATCGCGTTCGCCAATTTCCTGCCGGTTCTGGACGTCGGCTACATGCACTACGAGTTCGACCCGGCAATCGCCCTGGAGTTGCCCGATACGACCTTTCGGATCGACAAGATCCGTACGGTGACGTGGCAGGCGAACATGTCGATCTTCAGCCCGGCCACGTGGTTTCTCTACGCAATGCACAAACGGGGGGCGGAGATCGCTGAACTGGTGACGACGTATACACGGCAGGTGACGGCCCTGCAGACCACCATCCTCTACTTTCAGTGCCTTTCGCTGGAGGAGATGGGGCGGGCCCTGGACAGCGAACTGGCGGCGGCGTTGGAGACCGAGAGGCGCATGGAGTCGCTCCGCCAGGAGGGGCTCGTCAGCGCGTGGCAGGCCGACCAGGCGAAGGTGCTTGTTCAGGCCCGGCGGCTGGAGTACCGCCGGACCCAACGAGAACTGCAACGGGCCAGGGCCGATCTGCTGGCGGCGATGGGGCTCGCACCCACGGCTGAGATCGCGCTGGCGGCTCAGACGCCACTGGAAGTGCCCGGCGGCGCCCTGGAGGATTGGATCGCCGAGGCGCTGCTTGGCCATCCGCACCTCGCGATCGCGGATCGGAACGTCGAGATTCAGAAGGAACAAGTCAAGATCGCCGTGGCCGGCTTCCTGCCTCAGGTGTTCGGATTCGCCACGTATCCGGACTCGATCGACGACTTCGTCGATACCTCGGGCCAGTGGATCTACGGGCTGTCGGCGACGATGACTCTCTTCAACGGGTTCGCCAACGTCAACGAATACAAGGCGGCCAAGGCGCGTCGAGAGGAGAGCTTCCTCCAGAGAGAGCAGGCGTCTCTGGCGATCATTCTGGAAGTGGTCCGGGCCCATCTGATGCTCGAAACGATCACCGAGCAGGCAACTCTGGCCCAGAGTATCTACGATGTGGCTGCCGGGCGGGCCGCCGAGGCCGAGCAGAAGTGGCGTGAGGGATTGATCGATTCATCGGAGATGTTCGACCTGACCGCGCAGCGGGACAAGGCGCGCGGGCAGGCCGTCGCGGCGAAGTTCCAGCATCAGGTCGGCATCGCAACCTTGCTCAATGTCATGGGAAAGACACAGATCGATATCGGAGAGCCAGAGCATGACGGCACGTCCTAAGAAAGACACGCAATCCGGCAAGTCGCATCGGGTGCGAAACGTTCTGATCGGTGTGGTGGTGGTCATCTGCCTCGGCGGCGGCGCCTTTCTGGTGTACCAGCAGACAGGCCGGGCCGACCAGGCCGCGACGACAGAGCAGAGCGAACGCCCGCGGACCAACGTCGTGGTCACACCAACGTCGGTTCGCGACTTCGAGCGGGTCCTCGCCGTCCAGGGCAACCTCAAGAGCAAGAACTTCGCGATGGTTTCGCCACGGGTTCCGGGGACGATCGAGAGGATCTTCGTTGAGGAGGGTGACCCGGCGGTAGCGGGGCAGACGAAGCTCTTCGCGACCGATGCGGCCAACCTCGCCAACAGCGTGCGGATCAAACAGCATGCAACGGTGGTGGCGCAGAGTTCGAGCCGGGAGGCTGCGGCCAATCTGGAACGCGTTACGGTCGATCTGGAGAAGGCCGAACTCGACTACAATCGTTTCACGCGGCTGCGCGAGAAGGAGGCCGTTACGGCCGATGCGTTCGAACAGCAGCAGTCGCGTTACCGGCAGCTCCAGGCGGCCCGGAAGCTGGCCGAGGCCCAGGTGGAGCTGGCGGCCGCCCGGGAGGCCCAGAGCAAGGCCGAGTTGGCCATTGCCGAGAAGGACCTGGCCGATGCCATGGTCCTCGCTCCGATTGACGGCAAGGTCAGCCTTCGTCTCCAGGAGCCGGGGGAGATGGGCAGTCCCGGCCAGCCCGTGCTGCGGATCGACGACACTTCGGTCGTGGACGTGGTGGCGTTTCTTCCGTCGCAGTATTATGGCGTCGTTGCGCCGGGCCGGACGGAGATGAGGGTCGAGGCCTCCGGCGTAGACGTCGGCCGGCAGATCATCTCCTATCGAAGCCCGACGATCCACCCCCGGCTGCGAACCTTCGAGATCAAGAGTGTCTTGGAGAACCCGCCGGAGGGCATCACTTCAGGCGCGATCGCACAAATCACCGTCGTCCTCGAAGCGCGCCGGGGCCTGGGCGTGCCGTCGGAGTCGATCCAGCAGCGCGGCGGTCGGTCAGTCGTGTTTGTCGTCGAAGACGAAACGGCCCGCGAAGTTCCGGTCGAGACGGGCCTCGAATCCAACGGCTGGACCGAAATCCATGAAGGCGAACTACAGGAAGGCAAGCCCGTCATCAGCATGGGCCAGTACATGGTTGAGGCGGGTACGCCGGTGGTCGTTCAGCAGGAGGGCCGGTAATGTTCTTGTCCGATGCATCGATCCGCAGGCCCATCGCGATGAGCTGCCTGATCATCGCGCTGTCGCTGCTGGGCGTCAACGCCTACCGCAAGATGGGCATCGAGCTGATGCCGAAGATGGACGTTCCTTACATCACCGTGACCACGATTTATCCCGGGGCCAGTCCCGAGCAGATCGAAACCGACGTGGCCAGGCGGATCGAGGACCAGGTGGTCACCATCGACGGTCTCAAGCACGTCAACTCCGCCTGCATGGAGAACGTCTGCATGACGCTCCTGGAGTTCGAGCTGGAGGTGGACGTGGACATCGCAGCCACCGACGTGCGCGAGCGGCTCGACCTGATCACGGCGGACTTCCCTGAAGACGTACAAGACCCGATGATCCTGAAATTCGACATCGGCGCCCAACCGATCATCAACCTGGCCCTGACCGGTGACGTTGAGCTGGATGAGTTGTACGACTTCGCCGATAACGTCCTGCGCGATCGTCTGACGGTCCTGGCGGGGGTGGCCAACGTCGAATTGGTCGGTGGCGCCAAGCGTGAGGTGCAGATTCAGTTGGACCGTGAGGCGCTGGCGGCCAGGGGTCTGTCCAGTCTGGACGTGGTGCAGGCCGTACAGCAGGGGATCCGCACGATTCCCTCCGGCCGCGTGCAGGACGCCGGGCGGGAGTATTCGGTCAGGTTTGACGCCGACTACACCACCGTTGCAGAGGTCGGCAACCTCGAAATCGCCGGCACGGACGGCCAACGCTGCTATATTCGCGACGTCGGACGGGTCGTCATGGCCACGGAAGAACTGCGGCAATTGGCCTTCGTCGACGGTCGACCCTGCATCTACATCAACGTGGTCAAGAAGGCCGAGGCCAACACCGTGCGTGTGGTCGACCAGGTCCGGACCGCGATGGATCGGTTGAATGAGGAACTGCCCGGCGGCATGGAACTGGTCTGGGTCAGCGATGACGGCCGGTTCATCGAGGCCACCGTCCGCAGCGCCTGGACCAACGTAGGGCAAGGGATTGGCCTGACGGCCTTGATCCTGTTCCTGTTCCTCTACAACATCCGTGCGACCTTCGTCGTGGCGATCACCATGCCGCTGACGGTTATCATCGGACTGTTCTTCATCCATCTCGCCGGCTTCAGTTTGAATACGTCCACTCTGATCGCCATCGGCATGTCGGTCGGTATCCTGGTGACAAATTCCATTGTGGTCCTGGAGGCCATTGTCAAGCGTCTCAACAAGACGGGAGACCCCAAGGAAGCTGCGCGTCTGGGCAGCAAGGAAGTCGCCGTGGCGGTGCTCGCCAGCGCCGGCACCAACATTGTCGTGCTGTTTCCCATCGCCATGATGGGCAGCATCATCGGGCAGTTCATGAGCCCACTGGCCCTGAGCATGCTGATTATGACAGCCGTGTCGCTGTTCATCTCGTTCACGTTGACCCCGATTCTCTGCTCGGTTCTCCTCAAGCCGGCCAAGCCGGACAGCCGAGGGCTGCTTGTGCGGGCCGAGGCGCGGTTCAATCGAGGTCTCGACTGGATGCTGGGCGGATATCGAGCGATCCTTGCCTTCAATGAACGACATCGCCCCGTGGCCTTGGCCGTCGTTGTCGTGGTGGTCGCGATCTTCATTCACGCCATGTCGTTGGCCGGCAAGGTGGGTTTTGGTTTCGTCGACAACCCGGATCAGGGGCAGGTGTACGTCAAGTTGGAATACCCGACCACCTACGACCTCAGCAGGACCGCACAGCGCGTCCGCGCGGTCGAAGACAGACTGCGTGACCTCCCCGAACTGAGGCACATGCTCACCTCCATTGGTGATGTGGAAGGGATCATTGGACAGAGCACCGAGGGGGTTTACCTGGCCCAGTTGCTCTTGACCTTTACCGATCGCGACCAGCGGTCGTTGACAATCAATGAACTGCAGGAGGAGGTGCGGTCCCGCCTGACCGATTATCCCGAGTGTATCGTCACGGTGACCATGGGTGCGATCGTGGGCGGCCAGGCACAGGATATCCAGTTGGAAATCTCCGGCGACGACCTGGACACGCTCGACCGATTGGCGCTACGAGTCAGGGAATTGGCCGACGGGATGGATGGATACACCGACACCGACACGACGGTGCGGGAGGGCAAGCCCGAGTTGGCGATCCTGCCGCATCGAGCCGTGCTGGCCGATCTGGGAATCCCGGCGGTCAGTCTGGGGACCATCGTGCGGGCCAATCTGGCCGGCCTGGAAGCCGGCACATTCAAACAGGGCGACCGCAACTATGACATCGTGGTCCAGTTGGCCGAACGACCGGGCAGAGACCAGATCGAGCAGTTTCTCTTTCCCGGTGCGCCGGGTCAGCCGATCCTGCTGTCCAATCTTGCGCAGATCGAAGAGCGGGTCGCACCGATCCAGATCACGCGCAAGGACAAGCAACGCGTCTCCAAGGTCTTCGCCAACTTGGCCGCCGAGATGCCTCTTGGGACCGGCGTGAACCTTCTGAACGAGCGGATCGACGCCGAGGGGGACTTTCCGCCGGGATATGCCTACAGCCACAGCGGACAGTATGAGGTGATGAGCGAGGCCAACGCGGAATTCGGCGAGGCCTTCGTCATCGCTGTGGTTCTCGTGATCCTGACCCTGGCGGCCATACTCGAATCCTTCAAGCAGCCGTGGTTGATCTTGGTGACCGTCCCGCTGGCGCTAATCGGCGTGATGTGGGCCCTGGCCCTGACGGGTTTCAGCCTCACGATGTTCGTGCTGATGGGCATCGTGATGATGATCGGCATCGTGGTCAACAACGCCATCCTGATCATGGACCAGTTCAACGTGCACGTTGTCGAGGGCACCCCGCGTCACAAGGCCATGATTGCCGCGGCGTGCGAGCGTTTCCGCCCGATCGTCATGATCACCCTTGCAGCCGTCCTGGGCATGCTTCCCCTCGCCGTCGGACGGGGCATCGGCGCGGAACTGCGAAATGGCGTCGGCATTGCAGCCGTTGGCGGCATCCTCGTCTCGGGCGTCCTGACGTTGATTGTCATGCCCATCCTCTACGATCTGTTCACACGCAAGGGATCGACGCAGGGAACGACCGGCCACGATCGTTGAGCCCCGGAGGATCCATCCGGCACCCCTCGATGCGACGACTCGGTAAAAGAGGTTGACAGCAGGCTCTGGGGGTAGCGATAATACAGCTATGTGGGTTCGCACCCGTGAGAATCCATGGCGTGGCTGGAAAAGGCGGTTCCCAGCCCTTGCGCTGGGCGTCGCACGGTGGGTGTTCCCGTCGGAAGATCGTGGGAGCTTCGCTGGAGCGGTGCTGCCCTTCGGTATCCATCCTGTCAACTGCAAAGGGGCGTAAGCATGAGCGAATGCCAAACCACACGCCGCGATTTCCTTACGCGTTCCATCGTTCTTGGGGCCGGCGCGGTCGCCCTGGGTCCAGTGGGTCGGGGCCTTCTGTCTGCGACAAGCCGCGGAGCACAGATGAAGTTTGGTCTGGTCACGTACCTTTGGGGCGACGACTGGACGCTTCCAACGCTGATCGCCAACTGCCGCAAGACCGGCGTTCTCGGCGTCGAGCTTCGCACCCAGCACGCGCACGGGGTCGAATCGAACCTGAGTCGGGCCGAGCGAGCGGACGTCAAGAAGCAGTTTGCCGACGGCGGCGTGACGCTGGTGGGACTGGGGACCAACTTCGCGTTTCACCATCCCGAGCGCGACCGTCTTCAAAGGGACATCGAAGGGGCCAAGGAGTACGTGCGGCTTTCCGCCGATTGCGGCGGCTCGGGTGTCAAAGTCAAGCCGGATGCCCTGCCCAAGGGCGTTCCCTACGAAAAGACGATCGAGCAGATCGGCAGATCGCTGACCGAACTCGGGGCGTTCGGCGAGTCGTACGGGCAAGAGATCCGGCTCGAAGTGCACGGCGGGTGTTCGCCGCTGCCGGTGATCAAGGCGATTATGGATGCCGCCGACCACCCCAATGTGAAAGTCTGCTGGAACTGCAACCGACAGGACCTCGAAGGCGAGGGCCTTGCGTACAATTTCCATCTGGTCCGGCCCTTCTTCGGCGCCACCGCCCACGTCCGCGAGCTGGACATGGACGATTATCCTTACCAGGACCTCATCGACCTGATGGTCGGGACCGGCTACGACGGATGGGTCCTGCTGGAGGCGAGAACGCGTCCCGACGATCGCGTGGCGGCGATGGCGGCACAGAGGGCGGTGTTTGCGCAGATGGTCGCCACAGCCCAGTCGGGCCAGGCGCGGTCCGGCCGCGGCGTGAAGGTCACGCAGCACAGCGACAGGGTCACGGTCGAGATCGACGGCAAGCCGTTCACCGAGTACTGCCACACCGCCAAGCCGCGACCTTATTTCTATCCGGTGATGGGGCCGACGGGGGCGGCGGTGATCCGCCATTGGCCGATGGCCGAGAAGCCCGACGAGGCCCGGGACCATCCGCATCAGAAGTCGCTCTGGTTTGCCCACGGCGACGTCAATGGCGTGGACTTCTGGGCCGAAGGCGACACGCGAGGCCGGATCGTCCACGACAAGTTCCTCGAGGTCAGCTCGGGGCCGCACAGTGGCCTGATCACATCGCAGAACAACTGGATCGCCCCGGACGGCCGGACCATCTGCACCGACACTCGCCGGCACCGCTTCTCGGGCGGGCCGGACGCGCGAATCCTGGACTTCGAAATCACCCTCCATGCCTCGCATGGCGAGATCGTCCTCGGCGACACCAAAGAAGGGACCATGGCCATCCGCCTGGCGCCCACGATGCGGCTGAAAGGCAAGGTGGGCCAGGGACGCATCGTCAACAGCGAAGGTATGCGCGACGGCGCGACCTGGGGCCAGCGCGCCGCTTGGTGCGACTACTACGGCCCCGTCGATGGCGAGATCGTCGGCGTGGCGATTTTCGACCATCCGGGCAACCCGCGCCATCCGACGTGGTGGCACGTGCGGGACTACGGGCTGTTTGCGGCCAATCCCTTCGGCATCCACGACTTCGAGAGGAAGCCGGCCGGCACGGGCAACCTGGTCGTCCCGGCCGGCGAGAGCGTCACCTTCAAGTGGCGCTTCTACTTCCACAAGGGCAACGAGATCGAAGGCAAAGTAGCTGAGCGTTATCGTGAATACGCCTCCTGAGGCAAGACGAAAGACAGACGAATGCAATCGCATTCGAGTGCAGACCTTTAGACGAAAGGAGCCATTATGGGTAGTGTAACACGTCGCGACTTCATCAAGAGTTCGGTGGCCGCCGGAGTGGGCCTGGCGCTGGCGGGGCCGCATTCGCGCGTGCTCGGCGCCAACGACCAGATCCGCGTGGCCGTCGTCGGGGTCGGCGGTCAGGGCGGAGGCCACATGCGGTACTTCCACGGCTGCGAAGGCGCCAAGCTGGTGGCCATCTGCGACGCCGACACCCGGCAGATGGAAGGCAAGGCCAAGGCGTTCGAGGAGAAGGAAGGGTACAAGCTGCGGACCTATACCGACGTCCGCAGGCTGCTCGAAGACAAGGACATCGACGTCATCACCTCGGCGACGCCCAACCACTGGCACGCGCTGGTGACGGTGTGGGCCTGCCAGGCGGGCAAGGACGTCTACATCGAGAAGCCGGCCAGCTACTGCATCTGGGAAGGCCGCAAGATGGTCGAGGCAGCCCGCAAGTACAATCGCATCGTGCAGATCGGGATGCAGAAGCGGTCGTCCGAGGCGCATCCGGCGGCGTTCGAGTGGATCCGCGAAGGTCACATCGGCAAGATCCAGTGGGTTCGCGGGTTCTGCTACAAGGGACGGGGCCCCGGCACCAACGGGATCGTCCCGGGCACGAACGGCCCGGCGCCGATTCCGGCCACCGTGGACTACAACCAGTGGTGCGGTCCGGCCGACATGGTCCCGCTGCATCGCAGCCAGTTCCATTACGTCTGGCACTGGATGTGGAACACCGGCAACGGCGACATCGGCAACCAGGGCCCGCACGAGATGGACATCGCCCGCTGGGCGCTGGGCGATCCGGGACTGCCCCGACACGCCTTCAGCATCGGCGGCCGGTTCGGCGTCGGCGAGACGGGCGACGCGGGCGAAACCGCCAACACGCAGATCGCCTACTTCGACTACAAGCCGGCCCCGCTGATCTTCGAGGTGCGCGGACTGCCCCGCAAGAAAGACGATCGCGCGATGGATCATTTCCGTGGCACGCGCGTCGGCGACTGCGTGCAGTGTGAAGGCGGGTACTTCCCCTGCGACGACGGCGGCGGCTGGGTCTACGACAACGACGGCAAGCGGATCAAGCAGTTCTCCGGTCGTGGCGGCGCGGGGCACCATGAGAACTTCATCAAGGCCGTCCGCAGCCGCAAGGTCAGCGACCTCAACGGCGACATCGAGATCGGACATCTGTCCGCAGCCCTGTGTCACATGGCCAACACCTCCCATCGCCTGGGCAAGAAGGCCAAGCCGGATGAGATCAAGGCAACCATCGGCGACAACGCCGAGATGATGGATTCGTTCAACCGGATGCTCGAACACCTGGCCGCCAACGAGGTGGACCTGGAGAAAGAGCCGATCACCATCGGGCCGATGCTGACGATGGACGCCGACAAGGAGCAGTACGTCGGCGAACACAGCGAGCTGGCCAACATGTTCCTGAAGCGCAACTACCGCGAGCCGTTCGTCGTTCCGGAGAAGGTCTGATGCGGTTTGCGTTGTGCAATGAGATGTTCGAAGGCCGGCCGATGGCCGAGGTGGCCAAGATCGCGCGAAGGCTGGGCTATCACGGTCTGGAGATCGCGCCGTTCACGTTGGCGCCGTCGGCGACCGAGGTCAGTGCCTCGCAGCGCAAAGAGACCCGGCTGGCAATCGAAGACCACGGGCTCGAATGCGTGGGGCTGCACTGGCTGTTCGCCGGGCCGACGGGCCTGCACATGACCACGCCCGACGAGGCGACCTGGACGCGCACGCGGGATTACCTCGCCGCCCTGCTCGATCTGTGCAGCGATCTCGGCGGCAAGGTCCTCGTGCTCGGCTCGCCCAAGCAGCGCAGTCTCGTCGCGGGCCAGACGTACAGCGGCGCGTGGCAACGGGCGGCCGACCTGCTCGGCTCCGTGCTCGAGAAGGCAGGCGATCTCGGCCTGATGATCTGTCTGGAGCCGCTGTCGCCTGCGGAGACGGACTTCATCAATACGGTCGAGGAAGGGATGAAGCTGGTTCGCCAGGTGAACCATCCGAATCTGAAGATCCATCTCGACGTCAAGGCGATGTGCTCGGAGTCCAGGCCGGTGCCGGAGATCATTCGCTCGGTGACGGCCGACGAGATCGGCCACTTCCACGTCAACGACGCCAACCTCTACGGCCCCGGCATGGGCGAGGTCGATTACGCCCCCATCGCCGAGGCGATCGACGAGGTCGGCTGGGACCAGTGGCTCTCGGTCGAGGTCTTCAAGTACGACCCCGACCCCGAAACCATCGCCCAAAGGAGCATCGACTACCTCCACAAATTCTGGCCGTAGCCGCCCAGCTCGGCCCAAAGCAAGACGCACCCACGAGGCAGGCCCCCCGCGCCTGCCTCGTTCTCTTGCCACCCGGCTATACTGAACAAGTGAGGAAGGTCCTGAGGGACGCTTTGGCGCGGTGGAAGTGGACGCGGGCGCGCTGGGGGGTGGTGCGGGTGCGCGAGGCGATCTCGGTGTAGGACAGCTCCTCATAGCAGCGGAGATGGACGACGTCGCGGTGGGGGTCGTGGAGCCGCTCGACGGCGGCGGCCACGCGTTCACGCGTCTCGGCGCGAAGCCTCGCATCCAGAGGATCGCCGTCGCCCCACGCGCTGTCGGTGCGATGGCGGTCGAGCAGAGCGATTTGCGCGGACGTCTGGCGACGGCGCTTGCGGAAGGCGTCCTGGGTCTTGGCATAGGCGATCTGATACATCCAGGGCCAGAAGCGCTCCGGCTCGCGCAACGATTCGACGCCGCAGATCATCGCCAGAAGCGTCTCCTGCAGCACGTCTTCGGTGACATCGTGACACAGCGTGATCCGAAAGACGAAAGGATGCAATCGCCGCCAGACCACGCCGGCCAGCTCGCCCATGCCCGCCCGGTCGCCCGCGCGGGCCCGATCCAGCAGGACCATGTGTTGATTCTCCGCATTCATCGCTACGCTCCACGCGCCATCCGCTTACCTTTGCCGGCAGGACGATCCCGCCCGATCTCATCGGCCGACGTCTGCCCCCTCCACCACGGCCGTCACCTGTATGAGGCCGCCATCAACGCAACGGTCACACAGATTCGACAGGCGAGTCGTCGTTTTGTTCCCCCGAATCAGCGGAGTTTTCGGACGCGACGGGCCGTTCGGAGGATTCCGCGCCCCCATCGAGCACGCGCCAGGCGGGCGGCGCCAACTCGGGCAGGTCCCACGGGCCGTTGCACCGATGGCAGCGGTCCATGTCGGGCCTGCGGCGCAGCCCGCAATTGGCGCAGGTCACCAGCGCCTCTTTCGGCCGGGTCATGCGATACGTGATGTACGCCGGCAGACCGAAGGCGAGCGTGCCGAGCAGCCACAGCGAGCGGACGCCGCCGGGCAGCCCCGTGTCGGCCGCATCCCGCACCACGCGCCACGCCAGGAGCACCGCCAGCAGAATCCCCGGCAGGATGATCCAGACGGCGCTGAGCAACTGCATGACGATGCCCTGGCGGACCAGGTCCCGCTGCATCGCCGCGAACGAATTGGGCACGAGCAACAGGGTCCGATGGCTCGCGCCGGCCTCAATCCGATTGGCGAGGAGGAATGACGCAAGCGTCAGGGCAGGCGGATGAACGTTCTCCAGCAGGTACTTCGACACCGTCAGCGCCGGGGCCCACGGTACTTCGAACAAAGCCGCCCGCGCCGAGCCCATCGATCTCACGTGGTAGCCGGCGCCTCTCCATACATCTTCTTGCATTCGCGTGTGGGCGGTTGTCAGCAAGCGGCCATCCTTGTCGAAGATCGACATCGCCATCGAGGTCCCCTGCCGCGAGACGCCGACCGCAAGCAGGCCGGCGTACTCGTCGTACTCGGGCCCGATCGTGATCGCCCGGACCTCGTGCCGGAGCAACCGGGAAGGCCGACGCGACCCTTCGCCGTACAACGTCTTGGGAACAGGCAATATACCCTTTGCGGGAACCAGTTCCAGCGTTCGCTGGTCCAGAAGGACGATTTGCCCTGAGGCGTCGATCACAGGGGCATACCGGCTCCAGTAACCGCTGCCCGTGCCGGATCGTATCGTCCAGCGATACTCATATCGCGGTGGTGAATCCTCGTCTTGTGCTTCCCGTAGCACTCGTTCCTTGGGCGGCTCCCAACCGAGACGGAGACGTTCGTAGTGCGGCGGAGAGCCCACGACAAGCGGCCTTGACAGCATGGCGTCCGTCAGCTCAGCTCCGGCTTTGACGATCATGGCCTCGCAGTCGATCGCGAAGAAACGATGCAGGTTCCTGTCGTAGACGATGTGGCGCAGCGAGGCACCGGCAACGTGGACGGGATCGCGGAATCGGCCAAGCTCCTCGCCCGCCGACTTGGACACGCCGTCCGGTCCGGCGTAATGGACCGCCGTCGGCCGCTCGATGCTCCCACCGCCGTCGCGGCGTTCCCAATACGTATCACGAAACACGATCTGCCCGGCCGACCGGTCGAAGTACATCCACGCCTTGTCGGCCGAGTAGTAGAACACGTCCGAGCGGTCCCCGCCCGGGCTTCTGGAGAGGAAGTAATCGGCGAACCCCAGCGTCACAATGAGGGATTCGGAATCCATTCGTGCATAGGCGCTCGAGCGTCGGTCGGCATTGGGATCGTTCTCGATCTCGTCGGGCAGAATCCCCGACGGCGAGACCTCCACTCGCGTGGCCTCCTCAGGCATGCGGGCGCAGAGCAACAACTCCGCAAAAAAGCGGCCCCAATACAAGGGGATCGCGAAGAGCACAAGGACCATCACGCCCGTGGCCAGGACCCTGATGCCGTAGTTCGTCGTGGTTTTCATCGTTCGGCACTCCTAAAGCGAAGACGACGCGAAGCGGCACCAAGTGCCGGCCAGGCAGGCAAGGATGAAGATCGCAAGGATCGCGGCACTGTCCGGACCGAACCCCTTGATCACGAGCAGCAGCGGCACGAGCAGGACCACCGGCAGCACGCCCAGCGTCGGGGCCAGCGACCGGCGGTGCCAGCCCGCGTAGATCCCCACGCTGTAACACGCCAGGCACATCAGGAAGAGGCCGCGAAACACGTCCGGCACGACCCCCCGATAGACCGGCACCCCGTCCACATTGGGACCAAGCAGCATCGTCGCCGCGACGGCCGGCGGGAGCAGGAGGATCAGGATCGCCAGCACCCCGGCGGCGATGCGGGCGATGAAGATCTGGGCCCGCGTGACGGGCAGCGCCGTCAGAAAGGCCGAGATGTTCCGCACCCGGTCTGCGTACATCTGGGCCACTCCCAGGCCGCACAGCCCACCCACAACAGCAATCGTCGCCGCAATGCCTCCTGCGATGCCGAAGAGTTCGCGGTCGCTTCCGTCGAAGCTCACTGCGATCGAGACCAGCATCGCGGTCAGCAGTCCGCTCAGGATCAGGGCGGCTGCGAAGTAGGCGACGTGGTCGATGATCTCTCGTTTCAGCAGCGTCCAATACGTTCGCATGTCAAACCTCACTTCCTTCGACGACCGCCGCCGTGGCCGGCCTCGTGCACTCGATGAAGATGTCCTCCAGCGTCATGGCCAGTTCGGTGCAGCTCTGGGGCCCGAACGTTTCGAGGATCGCCTGCTTCTGCGGGTTCCAGTCGGCGACGGTCAGCACCATCTCGCGTCCGGCGTTTCGCTGGTGGATGATCTCGGTGATGTAGAGGTCCTTCGGGGCCTCCGATGGGAACAGGATCTGGAGCTTGCGGACGCGGCGCTTGAGTTCCTCGAGCTCACAATCGACGATGAGCTTTCCAGCGACCATGATACCGATCCGGTCGGCGATACGCTCGACGTCGCCGAGGATGTGCGAGCTGAACAGGATCGTACGGTCCTGCTTCTGGATCAGGTCGATGGCCAGTTCGAGGAACTGGCGTCGCGCGACGGTGTCGAGGCCGAGCGTCGGGTCGTCGAGGATCAGCAGCTCGGGATCGACCGCCATCGCCAGCGCAAGGTTGAGTTCGGCCCTCATGCCGGCCGACAGCTCCTTGATCTTACGATCCATCGGCAGCCGGAAGGTCTCCATGAGCTGGCTGAAGAACGCCTCGTTCCAGTGCAGAGCCAAGTCCCGGCACAGGCCGATGAGCCGGCGGACGCGGTAGTTCTGGATCAGGTTGTGTCCCTCGGCCACGTACCCGATGCGGGCGCGGGCCCTGGCGGACAGGCGTCGCGAATCAGCGCCCAGCAGCATGGTCCGGCCTCGCGTGGGCGGCTCGAGGCCCAGCAGGGTGCGGATCAGCGTGGTCTTGCCGCACCCGTTGCGGCCGAGCAGCCCGTAGATGCAGCCGCGAGGCACCTCCAGGTCGATGCCGTTCAGCACGCAGCGGCCCTCGTAGTACTTGACCAGATTCTCAACGACAATCGGATGGTCATCCATTTTGAAACCTCTCGTTCCTCATTCAACGGTCCACGTCCTGCCCCCCCGCCGCCTGCAACGCCGCCGGGGCGCGGTTTCGGTCCTGTCCATACCATGCGTCAACGATCTTCCCGTCGCGTCCGATGACGAAGTTGACGGGCCCATCGCTGGATTTCATCCCATAGCCCTCGGCGAAGAGCTTCGCCGTATCCTCGGAAGAATCGAGGATGCAGGGAAATGCAATCGCCTCGTCGCGCACAAACGTCTGCGCGATGCGTGGGTCGTCGGCGACATTCACGGCGAGAATCGCCAGTCCCTTGTCTTTCGTCTTCCCGTGCAACGACTGGAGATATCGCATCTGTTCGCGGCACTCGGGCGAACCGACCTGCCAGAGACAGAGCCACACGACCTTGTCCCGCAAGTCGGACAGGCGGATCGCGTTTCCAGAGATCGAGGGCAGGTCGAAGTCGGGCGCATCGGAGCCGGGCTTCAGAAGGAAGTCTTCCAGCTCCGGCGGCTCCCACGCGCGGAACCCTTCCGGCGGCGACCACGCGAACGTCTCGTCCGAAATTCGCTCGTCGATTTCCACACGGAACCACTCCTCCGCAATCACGTGGTTCTGGCCCGCCAGCCGAACGATCTCCTTGACCCGGCGAGGCAAATGGTCCTTCCGCGAGAGCCAGTAGTGCCGCGTGCGCTGCGCCTTGAAGTAGCTGACCTCGATCACGTCGCACTCCTCGCCCGAGGCCTCGTTCGTCCCTCGAAGGCGAATTCCGTCGATGTGGGGCTCGAATTCATCCGCACCGTTGAAGAATACTCTCGGAGACCACACAAGATCGCTCCAGGCGACGCCGAGCCGAGCCATTTCGTCCGCGACGCCGGCCGGGGAGCCGGCCATGTTTACGTAGACGTTGGATTGCGTCGATTCGTTACGTTCAAAGTCGTCGACTTTCAGAAACGGCCGGTCGCCCGACCAGAAGACCCGCAGCCGATCGCCGTCGGCAACGACCGTCGTGACCTTCGTACTCATTCCGTTGGTCATCTCCACGCGAACGAGATTCGGTTTCTTGAGCTGGACACTGTAGGCGGAAGGCCCACTGCCGGGACCGCTGCAGAAACTCCGATACGACAGGGTCCGGGCCTGGTGTGCCGCATCGAGCATCGCCTCGTACAGGGCCCGCGCCGCCGGTTCTTCGGCCACGATCATCGCCGGCCGCCAGCAGGCGGCCGAAGCGCCGAGCACGTACAGGGCCCAGGCCTCGACAATCACGGCCGCCGCCGTCACCACGATCCAGATATTGGTCTTCTTTCTCATTGGCATATAGACGTCAAGGATTCACGACCGTTACTCCCGCACGCGCGAGAACTGCCGACGGCACAGCAGCAGCACGCCGACCGCGCCGTAGACACACGTCAGCACCAGGCTGTGCACGACGCAGGCGACGCTGTGGGACAGGCTGAACCGGCCGACGGTCAGGGCGTGCGGGCCGTACTCGCCGCCGGCGAATTTGCGCAACAGCTCGAAGGGCGGCCACGCGTACCGCACGAAGGCCGTCAGCCACCCCGCCCCTGCTTCTCCGCGCAGCAGAACCATCAGGGCGTTCATCAGGAGAAAGCCCGCCACAAAAACCACGAGCAACAGCAGGGAATTGAACGCCCGCCCGAGGACCACCGACAGGGACGTCGAAAGGGCCGCAACGGCGTTGAACAGCAGCCACGAGGCCAGGAGCCACACACCAATTCCCTCGATGCTGTTTCTGGGCGTCAGCCAATCCAGCACGCTGAGCAGAACGCCGGTCAGCAGCAGATGGATGGCCGCCTGAAGCGACAGACCGACCAGCCGAAAGAGGTAGAGCTTGCCCGTCCAGAACGGCTTGGTCACGAGCACGCAGATCCGCCCGGAGGCGATGTCGTCGCCGAGAATCCCCGCGCTGAGGGTCAAGGCCAGGAACAGGCCGCTGCCGACGAGGATGAACTTGCCCGTGGTCTCCGTCTTGGTGGGGACGAAGCTCCACCAGAACACACCGTAGACCGCCAGCCAACTCAGGTGCGCGATCCAGATATAGCTCCGGCGGAAGTAAGTCTCTCGTATCAGCTCGTACGCTCTCATCGGTTGTTCCCCTCATCACAGAGGCGAAGGAAGACCTCTTCGATGTTCTCTCGCTGCAGCAGCACGCTGGTGATCTTCGCTCCGGCGGCCACGAGGTCGCGGACGACGTCGGGGACCTCGTCGGGCTCGCCGATCGCGATCATCAGTTCGGTGTCACAAGCGCCGAGAACCCTGGAGGCAGACAGAGTCACCCGCGCGAGCGCCTCGCCGTTGGAGACTACACCGACGCGCAGTTGACCGGCCTGGCTGGCGGTCAGTTCGTCGCCGAACTGCACGATCCGGCCGCGGTGCATGAAGATGTAGTCGGAGGTCAGCTTCTCCAGTTCGCCCAGTCGGTGGGAACTGATCGCGACCGATGCGCCGGCGTCACGCGACTGCTGGAGCAGATCGCGCAGCTCGACGATGCCGATCGGGTCGAGGCCGTTGCTGGGTTCATCGAGCAGCAGCAACGGCGGATCGGACATCATGGCGATGGCCAGGGCCAGCCGCTGTTTCATGCCCTGGGAGAAATCGGAGGCGGGCCGGTCGGCGAACTCCTGCATGTGCAGCCGTTGAATCGACGCGTCCACCTGCCGGGCGACGCCCTGGGCCGGCAAACCCAGCAAGGCCGCGTGGTACCGCAGCACGGCCCGCGCGGTGTAGAGGCCGGGAAAGACCGGGTGCTCCGGCATATAGCCCAGGTAGCGCCGTGCCGCGACCGAGCGGGCGGGATGCCCACAGATCCTCACGCGTCCTTGCGTGGGCAGGATCAGTCCCGCGATCAGATTGAGCAGAGTGGACTTGCCCGCGCCGTTGGGGCCGATCAGGCCGACGATCTGGCCTCTGCGGACGGATAGAGAGACATCCCGCAGGGCGCACACCGCCTTGTCGAGACTCGCAAACGGCCTGCGGAAGACTTTTGTCAGCCCGTGACACTCGACGACCGTCGGCTGCACGCCGGCCTCGCAAGCGGTTTCCTGTTCTGTCTGTACGAGCACGCCGTACCTTCCTTTCCAGACTCGCTCAAATGTTCTCGGTCGTGCTGCCCTCGGCGTCGCTGAACCGCCAGAGCAGGTCGTGATCCGGGACCTTGCTGCGAGGATCGTCCGACCTCTTGCGTTGCCTCGCAGCGCCGCCATTGTCTTGCATGTCTTCCCCGACGCTGTAAACGAGAAAGCCATCGGGCTCGACACGATAGCGCAACGGTTGCTCCACGTATGGATCGATGAGCTTCCCCAGCTTCAAATCGTCAAGCGATGGTGGCAAAGCGCCGTGTTCGGTGCGGTATTCGAGCAGCCCCAGGCCGGCCCGCGTCATGTGCAGCCGGGCGACCATGTCGCAATGGAACCCTTTGAAGAAGTCATTGACGTGCGTGGCCCAGTGCGTCAGGAAGTGCTTGCCCCGCGCATCGTTGAACTCCTTGCGAATGCCCGTGTCCCTCGGCACGTAAGGACTCTCGAACATCTGCACCGCCTTGTGCATGGCGTGCAGATAGGCCGCGTGGGCCGCGACGAACAACGGCCGGAAGGTCACAATGCGGAACATCGCCCGATTGATCGTCTCCAGTGCGTTGTCCTCGTTGCCCACCGGCTGATCGTCCTGCATGGCCTCGTACAGATCGTCGCTGGACAGACCGAAGAACCACTCGCCTCGCACCAGCCGTTCGGCATCCACCGCTCGCACCAGGGGTTCCACGCCGTCGAGGTCCTTGAGGATATCCTGTATCTTCCGGCTGGTGTCCGCGTCGGGCGGGGCGACCGCGCAGAGCGTCTGAATCGTGTAACAGCAGTCTCGGATCAGACACAGACGCGCGAACTGTGTGTCCATGCTCGGATCGGGGGCCAGCGCGTCCGCGATCCTGAATTGGCGCCGCACCACCTCCCACGCGGCAGTCCCGTCACCGGCCTTGGCCTGGCGGTAGGCCCGGGCCCGGGCAATGGCGGCGAGACGTCGCAGATCATGGAACCCGAACGGCCCGTCGATCCGGCCGGCTTTGTAGTCGCGGTCGAATCGACATTCGGGTCGCTGCATGGCCTCTTCGAGCAAAGCCAATGCCGAAGCGACTTCTTCTCGTTGGAGGAGCTGTTCGAACTCGCTCACCTGATTGGCGTCGAGATCGTGGGCCAGAAGACCGTACGCCAGCCGGCCCGCGTATTCGAGCAGGTCCTTCTTCGGGGCCGGCAGCCCCTTGAGCGTGGCAACCGCCTGCTGGTAGAGCATTGCGGCGTTGCGGGCATCCGGAATCGGCTCCGGGATCACTTTGGCCGCCGTCATGGGCCGGCCCGCTTGCTTCAGGTCCTCATAGGCCCGGCGCAGTTTGCCGTGAGACCGGGCCAGCGCGATGCCATAGACCGCCACCAGCAAGCCAACGACGACACCCATGCCGATCAGTATTCTCTTCGACCGTCTCTGCATCTTCGTCCCTCACGTCTTGAAATCGTCCTACGCCTCTTTCGACACCAGATTGAATCTCTCGATCGCGCGATGGAACCATTCAACCAACGTCGCCTTGTCGATCTGCATGTGGAAGGCCTCGACGACGATCCGCTCGATCTCGTCGCAGACGATCCGTCGGCGCACCGCCTTGCTCAGATTGCTGTCGAGGCTGGCGACGAAGGCCCCGGCGCCGGCCCGGGTGACGATGATGCCCTCCTGTTCGAGCTGGCGATAGGCCTTGGCGATGGTGTTCGGGTTGATCGTGAGCTGCTGGGCCAACTGGCGGACGGTCGGCAGCCTCTCGTCCCGAGCGAGCCGGCCGAGCGCGATCTCGCGCTTGACCTGATCGATGATCTGCAGATACACGGGCCGGTCGGATGCGTTGTCGATGCGAAACTGCATGGGCCACCTCAAAATTTGTACTACTACAACTACTACAAGTATATCGCCGTCCCTGTTTGGGTTCAAGCCCAATTTTTCAGTTTTTCTTTGGCGGGCCTTGCGTGCCTGGCCGAGGACCTGGTGGGACCGCTCGAAAATCGCTCCTGGGCCTTGAGAATCCGTTTCTCTCGTGTATAATTGCGGGGAGGGCTCGTGTAGGGCCAGGCATCCCCTTCTTGCCCGGTGAATTGGGAAAGGAACGAGAAAACCACACAATGCGAACACCACGCTAACAATTGCCCACAACAATGGGTGGAACGTTCGCGCCACGCAACGTACGCCGGCATGAACGGATAGTCCATGAAGGAGGTGGCAGTATGATCCATGGTCGCCGTGGATTCACCCTGATTGAACTGCTTGTCGTGATCGCCATCATCGCCCTGCTGACGGCGATTCTTGTGCCGGCGTTGGGTCGCGCACGGGAGCAGGCCCGCTTCGTCGTCTGCAAGTCCAATCTCAAGTCGTACGGCATCCTGGCGCACATGTATATCGACGACAACGCCGGCAAGATGCCCAATGCCTGGACGAGTTTCTACAATCAGCACATGGAGTATCGCGGCGAGGCGCACCGCTACTGTCGGTGGCACAATCCGGACTTCGACCTGGAGAAGCACCCCGAGTACGCCGGACCGTTCTGGCCCTACCTGAAAGGCAAGGACATTCACATCTGTCCCTCGTTCTACAGGATCGCCTACGAGTACGGCCCCAGCCATCCGCAACACGTTGACAGCATCCCCATCGTGCCGAACTACAGCTATTCGATGAATTCGTACCTCAGCGACAAGTCTGTGGCCAATGTCAAACGGCACGGTGAGATCGTCTTCTTCGCCGAAGAGAACCTTTGGATCACGCCGCCTTACAACCAATACGCCTTCAATGATACGGCGATGTGCATCTACGAACAGTGGGACAGTTTCGGCACGTTTCACCTGACCCGCGATCCGGAGAAGGGCGTGGTCAATGCCGTCTTCCTGGACGGCCAGGTCCAGACCGTCCGCCGTGAGGACTCCTGGCGCCTGTGTGCGCCGGACGGCGAGAGCAAATCGCCTCTGACGCGTGAGTAATCTCAACTCAACATCGTCAACATGCTTGGAAAGGAGAAAGGTATGAGAAGGTCCACGTTTCTGTTCACGGTCCTAAGCCTTGCGCTGTCGGTGCAGGCGGGCTTGCCCGAGCCACACGGCTTGTGGGAGTTCGACGGGCCGGATCCCAATGCCGCCACCATCGGAAACGCACTGGAGCTTGTCGGCACAGTCGATCTCGCCGGCGGTGTCACCGCCACCGATGGCGCCATCACCATCGGCGAGGGCAGCTACTACATCTGCGCGCATGGCATCGCCCCCAACGGCGGCGGCGCCAAGGTCAATGAATACACCCTGCTGATCGACTTCAGCTATCCGGCCAGCAGTCTGTCCGACCCGCCAGCCGGCTACAACGATCTGATTCAGACCGATCCAACCAACGTCGACGATTCGGACTGGACGATCAACTCGAGCGGTGCCGTCGGCATCAGTGACGTCGGCTACACCAGCGACGTCGGGTTTTTCACCCAGCCGGAGACCTGGTACCGCATGGTCCTCGTCGTAGACAACGGCCTTCGGCATGACGTCTACTTTGACGGTGTGGAGATCTTCAAAGGCAACGAGCAGGGCATCGACGGTCGCTTCAGCCTGGCCGAGACCGTCCTGCTGTTCTGTGCCGGATACGAGCAGGACGGGGACGACGCCCCCATCAACGTCTCGACCGTGGCCATCTGGGATACCCCCCTCGAATCGCACGAGGTGCTCACACTGGGCGTGGCCGGCGAGAGCGTGCTCAAGGACAATGTGGCACCCTATGTGGATGCCGGGCCGAACCTGACCGTCGAAATGGATCCGAACGGCGTGGCCGTGGTCCATCTCAGCGGAACGGTCGTCGATGAAGACCCGAACGTGGCCGTGGTCTGGCAGCTCATCTCCGGGCCGGACGAATTGATCTTCGGGCCTGGCGCCGATCCGAACGCGATGGCCGATGCCACCGCGACCTTTACCACGACCGGCCAATATGTTCTGCGGCTATCCGCCGACGACGGCATTTATACCGTGGCGGATGAGTTGTCCATCAACGTCTGGGCTGCCGGGTATGGCGGCCTGATCGCCTGGTGGGACTTCGAGGAGCCATGGAACGGTCTGACCGTCAACGACGTCTCCGGCAACGACAACCACGGCGTGATTATCGACGGCGCCCACGGCGTCTCCGAGTACGTCGAAGGAAAGGTCGGTCAAGGGCTCAGTCTGCTCAGCGACAACTTCACCGAAACCGGCGACTGGGTGAGCCTCGATCTGATTCTGCCCGACCGCGGGACAATCGCCCTCTGGATGAGGCCCATCGACTTCTACAACTACCATTCGGTCTTCGACAACTCCGGCAACCAGGACGACTGGGAAATGTGGATCTACGGTGACGGCCGGGCCCGCTTCCGCGTCGAAAGCGATACGGCGGTCACGGCCAATCTGAACGCCCTGGCCGAGGATGGCAACGGGCAGGGCAAATGGTGGCATTTCGCCTGCACCTGGGCGCGCGATCCCAACCTGCCCGGACGGGTCACCACGCAATTGTACGTCAATGGCAGGCTGGCCCAGGAGACGACGGGGACCTGGGTTGATCCGGGCCAGACCTTCTTTCTGGGCGGCGGACACGTCAACAACGATTTCTGCAACGCCACGTTCGACGACGTGAAGATCTACGACCGCGTGCTCGCGCCCGAGGAGATCGCCCAGGAGGTCTATCCGGACAACATGCCGCCCACCGTCGAGGCCGGCGAGGATCAGCTCGTCTGGCTCGAACCGGACGGCACCGGATCGATCGTACTGTCAGGCACTGTGGAAGACCTCGACGGCAGTCCGGTCGGTGAAGTGACTGCGTTGTGGGAGAAGATCGACGGGCCCGACGCCATCGTCATCGAGAACCCGACGCAGGCCGAGACCGTGGTCACAATGACGTCGCCCGGCATCTACACGTTCCAACTGACCGCCAGCGACGGCCAGCACGTGGTCCAAGACGTCGTATTGATCGACGTATGGTCCCATGGTCATGATGGCATGCTCGTACACCTGCCCCTTGAAGGTAGTGTCCAGGACGTGGCCGGTGGCTTCCCGGTGTTCATGAACGACGGCGCCGACGGGGATCATCGATACGTCGACGGCATCGACGGCATGGCCCTGGAGTTGATCGGGACCGACGGCCAGACGGACAACGACTACGTCGCGATTGACTATGTCCTCGGCGACCGGGGCGCCGTGGCTCTGTGGTTCAGGCCCACCTGGTTGTACAACTACAACAGCGTTTTCGACAACAGCGCCGGCGGCAACGACTGGGAGATGTGGGTCTATGGCAGCGGTGAACTGGCCGGGCGCATCCGGACCGGCTACGTCCGCGGCGTCTCCCTGGAAGCTGGCACGTGGTACCACATCTGCATGACGTGGTACCGTCGCACAGCCGCTCCTGACGTCGTCGATCAGTACCTGTACCTCGACGGCGAATTGGTGGCCACCAACGAATCCGAGTGGGTCGATCCCGGCAGCACCGTCTTCCTCGGCGGCGGTCATCCTGACAACGACGATTGCAACGGGACCTTCGACGACGTCCGGATCTACGACCGGTGCATCACGGCTGAAGAGGTTTTCGAGCTGACCCTCATCGGACAGTGACGAAGAGTTCGGGGCTTCCTGCCGCGCGATAGCGCTGCGGCGTCGCGACGAAGAGGTATCCACCAGGCAAAATGCAGCATAGGCGCATCGCGTAACCTATGCTGCATTTCGCTTTCTTCGCAACGGAAGAGCATGGCACGAACCGAAGCCTGCCAAAGATGCCATCAGGCTTTTCGGGCGCGGATCAGGGAGTGCATGCCTTCGTCCTGGTACAGCAATTCGACGTCGGCGAAGCCCGCCGTGGTCAGGTCGTCGCGATACTCGTCGAGCGTGTAGGAATTGCCGCCTTCGGTGCCCACGAGCATGTTGACGGCGAACAAGGCGCCGGCCGGCGGCTTCGTGCGAGACCTGTCGAGCACAATGTCGCGGATCGCCAACGTCCCGCCGGCCACCAAGGCGGCGTGAATCCTGGCGAAGAGGGCGCGATTCTGCTCGCGGGAGTTCTGATGGGCGATGGCACTGAGCCACGCCAGGTCGGCCCCGCCCGGCAGGTCGTCATGGTTGTAGTCGCCCGGCACAAGCGCGACGCGGTCGATCAGGTTCGCCGCCATCAGGCGTTCCTTCGCCAAGGGAATCACTTCGGACAGGTCAAACAAGACCGCTGTCGCATCGGGGACCATCCTCAGCAGGGCGATCGTCCAGGTACCTGAGGCTCCCCCGACGTCCAGAAGACGCTGGAACCGCAACGGTCCCAGCCGCCCGACCACCGTCGGAGCGACGGGGCCGCTGAAGACGTCCATTGCGCCGATGAACGCCTCGATGTCGGCGGCTTCGCCGCGTATGCTGGCGACCCGTTCGGCGGGCCCACCGTCGCGAACGACCCCGGCAAGCTGGCTCCAGCGACGCAGGCAGTTGGCCTGGTGGCGCAGGGCGGCCAGGACATTGTGCGGCGAATCGGCACTGAGTAGACGGGCGACCTCCGGGGGGACCCGGTAGCCGGCGTCCGCCTTCTCAAGGAGTTCCAGGGCTGCAAGGGCATCGAGCAGGATCGTGGTCGCCCGCAAGCTGGCATCCAGTGCCGTTGCCAAGGCCACGTCGCTCATCGGTCGGCGGCTGAGGATGGTGAAAACGTCGAGGTCTGCCGCCGCCAGGATCACGCAGGCCGGCTGAAACGCCCGCGTAGTCTCCATCAGTCGTGTCTCTGTCCACGAGTGCATCGGCACATTTCTCCTTCTGCTTGCCCGGCGCCATGGCGCCGGCACACGTCAACATGCCGGCACGGGCGTTATCCGTCCGTCATGGTATCCGATGGAACACCGCAAACGCACGAATTTCCGGGGCGCTGTGGCACAGTTTTTCCGCGATCGGACTTGACGGGACCCCCGACTTGAGGTTTACTATGACCTTTAGCATGCTTGAGTCGGGGCCGTAAGTTCCATTCGGGGCCAATGAGGCGTCCGACAGGACTTGTCCGGACGAGCAGTTAGGCAGATTGACAGTTGAAAAGGAGACTTCCCGATGACAAGGACCGTTATCTTTGCCACAACTCTGCTTTTGTTGGCCGCTGCCGTCGGCTGCACTCCTTCGGATCGTGGGCTCGGCCACCGATTACCCCAGCGGACCACCTATACCGCCCCAGTGCCTGCCGAGGAGGCCCGCGAAATCCTCGACTCGACGGACGAGATCGACCTCGTTGAACAGATGGCCACACATCGGCGGTCCTACCGCCGCGGTCTGGAACTGCTCGTCACGCATTACACCGTCGTCGGCGACAACCGCAAGCTCCGCTGGGCCCAAGAAGAATTGCGGGCGCTGGACCGAATCCCACAGTACCGCTATATCATCGATGCCCAGGTGATGCCGGCGGACCTGCGGGCCACGAACCGAATCCCCGCGGCCGACGAGATGTATTTGGACGCGGTCGAGACACAGCGGCAGGCCGAGCCGATTGGGATTCTCAAGGACGAAGAGCTGCTGCGCGTAGCGCTGTCAAAGTACAATGCGCTGATCCGTCAGTATCCGAGTTCAGACAAGATCGACGATGCCGCGTACAGGGCGGCCCAGATTTATGAGTATTTCAAGGACTATGAAATCGCCCTGCTCTACTACCAGCGGGCATATCACTGGGAGCCCGAAACACCTTACCCCGCTCGGTTCCGGGCGGCCTCCGTCCTCGATCGCAGGCTGCGCCGTCGGGCCGAGGCTTTGGAACTCTACCAGGAAGCCGTACTTAAGGAAGGTGACCGGTACGACGAGTGGAAGATCTATGGCGAACGCCGCATTAGGGAGCTCAGCACCTCGGACAACTGATGCCGTTGGACAGGTTCGTCAGAGGCAAGCGTCTTTTCAGGGCCTGACGTCGCGTCAGGCCCTTTTTCGTTGGCCGCAGCGGCATGCCCGAGAGGTGGCGGGAGGAACCACGATGCAACCGCTTGAACGGAATGTGGCGGATTTCGTTCAGGACAATGACCTGTTTGCAGGGGTCGGACGGATTCTGCTGGCCGTTTCCGGCGGGGCCGACTCCATCGCCCTGCTGCACGTGATGGGCCGATTGACACAACGCCGCGTCATCCCGGCCGAACTGCTCTGCGCCCACCTCAATCACGGGCTGCGAGGGGCCGACGCCGACGGCGACGAAGCGTTCGTTGTCCGTCAGGCGCGCGAGCTGGACGTGCCCGTCATCACGAGGGCCATCGACGTGAGGGCCCACGCCCACGAACACCGCCTCTCCCTCGAAACAGCAGCGCGGCAGCAGCGATTGGATGCTCTGGCGGAGATCGCCCGGGAGTGCAACTGCCCGTCGATTGCGACGGGCCACCAGAAGAACGACAACGCCGAGACCGTCCTCCAAAGACTCGAACGAGGGACGGGCCTTCGAGGCCTGGCCGGCATCCGGCCCTCGCGACGCGGCGGCGACGGCCTGACGTTCGTCCGCCCGCTGTTGTGTTGCTCGCGTTGCGAGATCGTGGCATATCTTCACTCGCGGGACCTGACGTGGCGCGAGGACCATACGAACGCCGACTGCGTCCACACCCGCAATCGCATCCGGCATCACCTGCTGCCGGTCCTGCAAGCCGAATGCAGCGGCTCGCTCGTCGACGACCTGGCGGCCCTGTCCGTCTCTGCGGGGCGATTGTACGACCGAGTCGCCCGCGAGGCGGCAGTCGCGATCGAGCAGCACGCGAACTGCGACGGAACCACAGCCACCATCGACGCGACGGCGCTGGCGGGATTGGCCGAACCGATCGCCGTCGAACTGCTCCGGCAACTGCTGACCGCGCTGGGCCTCGGCGAACGCGACCTGACCCGGCGGCATTACGGAGGTCTGCTCGCCTTGGCCGGACGACGCCGTGCGAAGCGCCGGTTGAGCCTGCCCGACGGGTTCTGCGCGCAGCGTGAATCGAGCGAGGTCGTTCTGCGAAGGCCGACCCCGCAGGGACGAGACCTGCCCGGCCCCGTCGAGCTGTGCGTGCCCGGTGCGACGCAGTTCGGACCCTTTTGCATCACGGCGCAAGTTCTCGATGCCACGCCGATGGACAGCGCGGCAATCGCCGCCAGGAGCGACCCTTCTCTGGAATGCCTCGATTTCGATCGCGTCCGCCTGCCGCTGGTCGCGCGAGCCCGTCGCGTCGGCGACCGGTTCGTTCCCCTCGGCCAGCAGCGCGTCCGGAGGCTCGGGAAATTCCTCACCGCCGCCAGAGTGCCCGGCGGCGTGCGTTCGCGAACCTTCCTCATCGAGGACACCGAGAGGATTCTCTGGGTCTGCCCCATCCGCATCGGTGAACACGCGAAGATCACGGACCAGACGCGCCGTATCCTCGAACTGAGAGTCACGCAGACATGAACCCCATCCGCACAAGCGAGAATACAAAAGGGAGGGACAACATGATCGCACGCAGACAGTTGCTCGAACACGCCAAGACGCAAGGGGCCACGGACATTCACATCTGCGCCGGAGCGCCCATCCTCTTCCGTATCGGCGGCAAGCTCGTGCCGGTGACGAAGGAGAAGCTCACGGCCCAGCAAAGCCAGGAGATCGCGTATGACCTGCTGACGGTCGAGCAGCGAAGGCTCTTGGAGGAACGGCTGGACTACGACCTGATGCTGGCCGAAGACAACGGACGCTATCGCATCAACATCGGGTACTTCGACAGCGCCGTGGGAGCGACGATTCGCATTCTGCCGGCCTATGCAAGGACGATCGCCGAGCTGTTTCTGCCGGACGTCGTAGGGGAACTCGCCCGCCGCCGCAAAGGCCTGGTCCTGATCACCGGCGCCACCAGCCAGGGCAAGACCACCACGATGACTGCGATGATCGACGAGGTCAATACCACCAGCGAAAAGCACATCATTACCATCGAAGACCCGATCGAGTACACCCACGTGAACAAGACCGGCGTGGTCCGCCAGCGAGAGATCGGGCGCGACACGCAGTCGTTCCAGAGTGGCCTGCGGGCGGCGCTGCGACAGGACCCCGACGTGATCGCCATCGGGGAGATGCGGGACTACGAGACAATCAAGATCGCGCTGACGGCCGCCGAGACGGGCGTGCTCGTGCTCTCGACGCTGCACGTGATCTCGATCGACAAGATCCTCGAACGGCTGCTCAGCTATGCGCCGGCGCACGACGAGGGGCAACTGCGGTTCCTGCTGGCCGAATCGCTTCAGGGCGTCATCCATCAGGAACTGGTCCCCACCGTGGATGGCAAGCAGCGGGTCGCCTGCGAGGTGCTGGTGATGACCAGCGCGGGAAGGAACATCATCCGTCGCAAAGGCGGCTATTTCCTGCGAAGCGTGATCGAAACGGGCAAGAAGCATGGCATGGTGACGATGGACGAGTCGATCCACGGTCTGCTCGGCCAGAAGATCATCACCGAGGCCGTTGCCGAGAGCATTCTGGCCAACTACAAGTAGCCCGCGATGGACGTATGCCGTCGTCGAGGCGGTCGCCGTCAGGAATCGCAGAGGCCCGAGATGCAGCCGCCGGAGTAGTCGTCCTCCACCGACACCAGGTCGTCGGCCGGGCCCTGCCCATAGGCGTTGGGCTGGCCCATCGAAAGCACCTGCTCGCCCTTGGAGCCATAGCGGTAGATCGTGATGCCCTTGCATCGGAGCCGGTGGGCCGCCAAATAGATCTCGCGGACCTCGTCCACCGTCGCATCGGCCGGCAGGTTGATCGTCTTCGAGACGGCGTTGTCGGTGTACTTCTGAAACGCTGCCTGGATCTCCAGGTGCTGCCGCGCCGGCACGTCGAACGTCGTGACGAACCGTCGTTTCACATCGGGCGGAATGCCTTTGACGTTCGTCAACGATCCGCCTGCCGCCACGTCGGCCAGCATCTCGCGGCTGTAGAAGCCACGCTCGCGAGCGATCCGCTCGAACCACGGGTTGACCTCGAAGAGCCGCGTCCCGGACAGGACGTGGCGAACGAAGCTGACGGCAAACAGCGGCTCGATCCCGCTGGAGCAGCCGGCGATAATACTGATCGTCCCGGTCGGGGCAATCGTATTGACCGTGGCGTTGCGGAGTTTGCGGCCGCCTTGGGCGTGGATCGATCGCCGAAACGCGGGGAACGCTCCCCTGTCGCGCGCCAGTTGCGCCGAGGCGTTGAGCGATTCGGTGTGAATGAACCGCATGAGCCTGCGTGCAAATGTCACGGCCTGGGGTGAATCGTAGGCGATGCCCAGACGAATCAGCATGTCCGCGAACCCCATCACTCCCAGGCCAATCTTCCGGTTGCGCCTGGTCACCTCGGCGATGGATTCGAGCGGATAGCGATTGACGTCGATCACGTCGTCGAGAAACCGCACCCCCCAGTGGACCCGGTCGCGCAGTTTGTCCCAGTCCACCGTCGCGGCGGCCCGCCTACTGCGGCCCTGGGCCACCATTCTCGCCAGGTTGATCGAGCCAAGGATGCAGCTCTCGAACGGCAACAGGGGCACTTCGCCGCACGGATTGGTCGCCTCGATGGCCCCCTGCTGCGGTGTGGGGTTGTGCCGGTTGATGTGGTCGAGGAAGACCAGCCCCGGGTCGCCCGTCCGCCAGGCGGCGTTGACCATCCTATCGAACAGCGCGCCGGCCTCGATCCGTCCCGAGCGTCTGCCGGTCCGTGGGTTGACCAGCGCGAAGTCCCCGCCGTTCGCCACCGCCCGCATGAACGCGTCCGTAATCCCCACGGAGAGATTGAAATTCGTCAGAGCGCCGCAGCGGCCCTTCGCCTCGATGAATTCCACGACGTCCGGATGATCGCAGCGCAGGATGCCCATGTTGGCCCCCCGCCGCTTGCCGCCCTGGACGATAATCTCCGTGGCCTTGTCGAAAATGCTCAGGAACGAGATCGGGCCGGAGGCGTGGCCCTGTGTCGAGGCGACCACGTCGCCGCGCGGACGAAGCCGGGAGAAGGCGAACCCCGTGCCGCCGCCGGTCTGGTGGATGCGGGCCATCTCCCCGAGCGCCTTGAAGATCCCTTCGATCGAGTCATCCACCGGGATGACAAAGCAGGCGGAGAGCTGGCCCAGACGCGTGCCCGCGTTCATCAGGGTCGGCGAGTTCGGCAGGAACTCCAGGCTTCGCATCATCTCGTAGAATCGCCGTTGCGCCTCCTCGACCGCCGCCGGCGTTCCGTAGTTCGCCTCCGCCTGGGCCACGTGGCGCGCCACCCTGCCGAACAGCTCGCTCGGCGTCTCTACGATGCGCCCGGTTTCGTCCCTGAGCAAGTAGCGTCTCTTGAGCACCTCGACGGCGTTGATCGACAGCTTGAGATCGTCCGGCAAATCCAAAGCGGCCCTGCCCGGGCGAGCCTGTGACCGCTGCTCCCGATACGGGGTGTGCGCCTTTGCGATGCAGCTATGGCCCATGATCGCGAACCTCCCACTGCGGCAACTGCTCGTAACGGCCACGCCTCACGAAAACCAATCGATCCGCGTCTGCCAGCTACCATACGGACGGGACTGGCGATCACCAAGGGTTTTTCACCTTTTCTCGGCCCGCCGAACCGCCGGAGCGGATTTCTGTCAAGATTCTTGACGTGATGGGCGATGTAAGATTATAAGCTCTCGCGCCGGGTTTCTGTACGGGACCATCGCACGGCGGCGAAGCACGACAAGACCGTCCTATAACCTCAACATAAAGGAGAGTCAGAGTGAATCGATTGAAACCACTTGGGCTCGCAGTTGTCTTCTTCGCCGTCAGCCTGATCGCCGGATGTTTCTCCGCCAATCCGGAAGACATCCGGGCTTTCGTGAAACCCCACGAAGTCGACGTGACCGCCGAGGATTATGTGTTTCAGCCTCCGGACGAAGTCGAGGTTCATTGTGCCGACGTTCCCCAGATCCATATGCAGCGCCAGCGCATCCGCCCGGACGGAAAGATCAGCTTCGAGGCTCTGGGCGAGCTCGAGGTGGCCGGCAAGACCCCGCGCGAAGTGGCGGCCATCCTCGAAGAGAAGGTCGCCCAACTGTACGCGCTTCCCGGCGACCACCCGATCGACGTTCGTGTGGGTGCCTATGTCAGCAAGGTGTTCTACGTCATCGGCCAAGTGGCCCGGCCGGGTCCGCGAGTCTATACGGGGCGCGATTCCCTGTTGACCGCCCTGGCCGACGCCCAGCCGACCCCCATGGCCTGGGAGAGATGCATCCAAGTCATTCGGCCCTCTGCAATTGAGGAGGAACGGCCGATGGTTTTCGAGGTCAACTACACCAAGATCGTCAAACACGGTGATACGAGCAAGAACGTGCTTCTGGAGGAAGGCGACATCGTATTTGTCCCGCCGACGATTTTGGCTGCAGCCGGTATGCTGATTGAGGAGTTCATCCGTCCCGTTGCAAGGGCCTTCTACGGGGCCTATCTCGTTCAGAACCCACCGACGGACACGGGTGGCTATTCACCGACGGGCAGCCGCTACTGATGGTGCGGCCTTCGCCCGACAGGACAATACAGTGGGAAACCAGCACATGAGCGTACGGCGGCTGCTGAAAGCAATGCACGTGGCCAGCATGGCTTGGTTCATGCTATGTGTGGGGTATGTCGTCGTACGGGCATTGCACGAGGCAGGGTTCAGATGGTGGGTGATCTTCACCCTATCGGGCCACTCGGCACTGGCGATCCTCCTGCTGGTCAGCCTGTATCTGTTCGCCCTGTTTCGCGGCGTTGGGAGTACGCAGCACATCGCACAGGAACACCCCCTGACGAGCACGCACTCCTACATGGGCTTCTATATTGCGGCTCCTCTGCTCGGTGGCCTGGCCGGCATTCTCGGCATGTTGGGAACCAGTGATCCGATCCGGTTTCTGGCGGGCGTCGCCCTGGGGACTCTGGGAACGACGTTTACCGTGTGGGTCGTCATCGATCCCGTCGCCGGCCTGATCGAGATGTTGTTGCCCGCAAGCCGAAAACACCGGGCCCAGCGTCTGGCCCGAATCGAGGCCGAGCGACGAGCCCGCCAGGAACGGCGGGAGCGCCTTCTGGTCGAGGCCTTCGCACGCGAAGCCCAGGAAAGGCAGCGCTGGCAAGAGCGGCTGCAACCTCACGCCGAGCGGCTCGCGGCACTGCTGACCATCGACGCTTCCAGCCTGCCGAAAGCCGAGCGGGAAGCGGTAGAGATCGGGGCCAGAGCATGGCGACTGGGCGGCTTGACGTGCATGCGTCAACTGCACGAGATGGCCATCGGGATCAGCCAGAACCATCCCGGTCAGGCCGAGCCCGTCGACTATGTGTCCTACTGGTGGGACGGGATCGGCGACTGGCGACGCCCATCGCTCGGCTGACCTGCCCCGGGCAACCCCATTCTCACGCGGAGCCGCGATGTGTCATCCAGAAGAGATGCCTTCCCCCGGTCAACGCTGCTTTCGTGCCCCTCATCGAACGGGACAACGACGGCGTCTTAACGCCAGCAACGCCCCCAGGCCGAGCAGGCCGACAGTGGCCGGTTCGGGAATTGGCTCCCCCAGATTGTAGATTGCACTGAGGCTCGACGACCCCAACGTAACACGCGCTCCGGTGATGGTTGCGTCGATGTCCATGTAGACATACAGGCTGCCATCGTTCCACAGATCGTTCAGCACCGAGGCCGGCAAGTCGAACGACGTGGTTCCCCATTTCCAGTCGCCCGTCTCTTCAAGTGTGCCAATGCGAACGTCATTGACGTAGATCACGTTCTCCATCCGGACCACGTCCCATGCATCGATGGACAGTGTCGCCGAGAGGATCTCGCTTGCGCCGGCCGGTGCTTGCAGATCGTGCGTCCAGCCCCAGTCCTCCCACATGCATCGATGGTGCGGCCAATGGTCCAGAATCACGCCCGGAGCGGCGAAGTACCAGTGGTCGGTGTAGTCGACCGTCTGAGTGACGGTAACGGTATCGGCCTTGACTGCGGCGCCGAGAAAGACCGCGCAGACAGCCACCGCTGCAGTAATGCCTGCTCTCATGCTCCTTCCTCCCATATCCTCTTCATCTTCTCTTCCAATCGCTCACAGGGCGCCCCGGCGGACCATCATGAGACTCTGTCTTCCTCCCTGGAGGTCCCCTGCCCTGCGTTATCGGACCGGGCGCCGAAGGCGTCCGTCGTTCCTCGTAACAGGAGGCCCCGGAAGGAACCTCGGTTCCTTCCGGGGCCGTCAATTGCACGTGTCAACCGACATCTCTCGCCGCATCGGACGATGTCTCCGTCAGTTCAGACCGTCCTGCCTGCGGCCAGACGCAATCGACCCCGCATCACAGGGTCTTGCGCCTCCGAAGCCAGCCGACCAGACCTGCGCCAAGCGAACCCAGCACGACGGCGCCGGGGGCGGGAATGACTGGAACGTCGCCATTGCCCGGCTCATCACCATTGCCCGGCTCATCGCCATTGCCCGGCTCATCGCCGTTGCCCGGCTCGTCGCCATTGCCCGGCTCATCGCCGTTGTCAATGACCTCAGCCGTGTAGGCCCCGACGATTGCATAGGCAGTGATCCTGAGCTGGCCTGAGTTGGTGCCCACGCCTATGACACTTGGCGGTGTCGTGATGCTAAGCTCAATCGGGCTGTCCGTCGCCCAGAGTTCGTCCGCTCCGTCTTCGCGGTAGATCACGTCGCCGTAGCTATCCGCGTAGTTCTCACCCAAACCAACCAGTTCCATCTTCACCCAGTACTCAACCGTAGCCCAGTCGCCGACGTTCTCCGTCAGAAGGGCCAGATCAAAGTCGAACTGCGCATGAATGGTTGTGGTCTGGCTTGCCAAGGGCGTCCAGCGGACGTGCCACTGTCGAGAGTCCCCGCCTGTGTCGGTAACGCCGTCCGCGGGGTCAATCAGGGGATCGTACGCTGGGCTGACCGACGCATAGACCCAGGTCCCGTCGATGGACTTGCTGCCGATGTCGCCTTCGTTATCCAGGGTCTTTCCCGTCGTCCACCAACTCCCGACTCCGGTGATGGTGATCTCCGAGGACGCCGCCAGGCCGGCCGGCGCCGTCAGCGCGACCGTCAGCAACGCCACGGCACAATGTATCAACACCTTTCTCGCCATCATGCTCTTATCTCCTCCTACGAACTTTCTTGTACTTCTCCGCCATCACGCAATGCCGATGGCCCTCATGTCATACCGGTGCGTCTATCCACGCACCGACGCACACGCGACGTACACTGTCGCGTCCGCCTTGTTTCTGCCGCCACGCACGGCATTGCCGCTCTCCGCGTGAGAGCGATGAACCCACCGGGCGAGCCCTTGACCCGAAGGCCTTGCGCGCACCGGCCCTCCATCGCGAACCAGCCCGTTACAGCGCTCTGTCAACACATGCGCAGAGATCCTTGGGACGGCCTCACCGTGATCGGATGCAGAAAACGAACTCCACCCCGACCGGCCAATGAGGCCCGGCACCGGATCGACCCAATCGATCCGCATGGCGCTACGCCGGTGGCGTGCACGAGATGTACCTCGTGCCTGGCGCTGACGCTTCGGGGCATTTTGTGGAAACTAAAACCACAGGTCGGAATTTGCGATGTCAACAGCGGTCCGGCCGCAGCCGGAATCCACCTTGGTTCGAGAGCCGCTGCAAAGAAAGGCAGCGCAAGGGCCTGCGCGACCCTGCGAACGGTCGCAATCGACGTGTCTTTCCCTGCGCTCGGAAGCGACAGGATTGACACCACCCATTTCCGGCATCTCTCGAACACCGTTGCTCCTCTCAGACGGACAACCACTTCTGCAACTGCGGGATAGATCAATCCACCCCGGCTACCACAGACAAACCGTCAGAGGGAAACCCTCTCTCCAGGCGTCAATCCATGACGTGACGTGTACACCCCCTCCGTTGAGGCGCACATGTAGACCGTATTGTACTTGCCGGCGGTCCCTTTGTCAAAGCAATTCTGGAGAGAATCCAGAATACCAGGTCGAGATCGCGTTCGAAGGGCCGGGATCACGGGCCATGCAATACCTCTTATGGAGTACTCTATAAGTGGTATTCTCCGCGCAAAAAGAAAAGACCGGCGTGAACGCCGGTCTCTTGTCGTCTCACCCCGCCTGAAAGGCAGGTGAGTGGATGTGGCGACCCTCGTGTCCTGACGGGCGCGATTGGATGCGGCAGGGCTATCCTCGGAGCCCTGATGCGCCGTTCGCCTCGCCGACGAATCGCAGAAGCATGGCGATCTTGCTCTTGACCTTCACCTTGCGGTAGATATTCCGGACGTGCGTCTTGACCGTGGCGGGACGGATCCTCAGGTTACGAGCAATCCGGTCGTTTCGCCACCCCCGGCAGACCAACTCGGCAATCTGCAATTCCCTCGGTGTCAGCTCATATCGGCGTTGAACGTACCACCATTGCCGACCATTCAGCAACATATCGAGAATGTCGTCGGCCGCGGGATCGGCCTTTGGATGACCGCCGTCGTTCTTTTGGTCTTGTACGCGCGACATCTATCCAATGCCTTTCTGCAATTGATCGAGCAGACGCCTTGCGTCCGCCAGGTCGCTCTCCGAGAGCAAGCTCTTTCTCTGCCCAGGATCGGTCGACTGCTCGCTCTGACGATGCAGCGTCAGAGCCTGCTGGACGTGTCGGATCGCATCGGTTCTGCGCCCCATTTCGGCGCAGACTCTGGCGATGTGAAAATGCGTTGTGGCCAATGCGGGGGAATTGATCGGATACAGTTGGATGCAACGGCTCAGATCGGCAAGGGCCTCTTCCAGATGGCCCATGCGGTAGTGGATCACGCCCCTCGTGTCGATCAGATCGATGTATTCGGGCCGTATCGCCAGGCCTCGGTTCGCCAATTCGATCGCCTCGGCGTATTGTCCGCGTTCCTCACAGAGCAACCACGCCAGATTGTTGATCGCAAACGTATCGTTCGCGTCCAGCTCGATGATCCTGCGGTTCAAGGAGATCGCCTCCTCGGGTCGGCTCGTCGCGACCGTCACGTTGGCCAGCAGATGGAGCAATCCCACGGCCTGCGGATGCCTCTGGATATCGGACCGCAGCAATTCCTCGGCAAGTTCAAGCCCCCGTTCGTCGCGGGCGGCGACCAGGTCACGTGCGAACGTCGAGGACACGGCGATGTCGTCCGGATGCCGGCTGCGCCAGCGTTCAATGACGGACTTCGCCTCGGTCCATCGCTCTTCGGAGGCAAGCGCTCTGGCCCATATCACCACGAGGGTGGCATCATCGGGCTCGGCCTGTACCAAGCGACTGAAGATCTCCGCAGCCTCATCGACCTGGCCGGTCTGATACAGGACCGAGGCCAAGGCCGTCTGAGCCTGTTTGCGCGCCGGCCCATCGTGGGCGGCCAGATGCTGCCGAAGAAGCCGGACCGCCTCTTCAGGACGGTCTGAACGCACATACAGGGTGGCCAGTTGAGACGCAACGCTCGTATCATTGGGATCACGATCGAGCAGCCCTCTCAAGGTCGACACCGCCAGCATTGGAGACCGGCGCGCCTCCGCCCGGGCTTTGAGCAGAACCAGACGTCTGTTATTCGGATTCTGCGCCAAACCCTGGAGCGCCACGTCCAGTGCCCTGCCCACTTGGTCTTCCCGCAGCTCCAGCGAGCAGAGTAGTTCCCACGCCTGCGTCAGTCTGGGTTGTTCCTCGGTGATCTCGCGAAGCACGGCGCGCGCCTGCTCTGCAGCCGGAGCGGTGTCGCGCCTCAACAGAATGCGAGCCTTGAAGAGCTTCAGTTCGGCATCGCTCGGATGTGATTGGAGCGCCTCATCCAGCAGGTCTTCCCCCCGCCGAACGAGCGCCGGATCCTGCGAATCCATGAAGAGAGACAGGGCCAATCTTTGGACCGGCAGACTGTCCGGGGCCAACTCCAGGGCCTTCTCAATGTCCGACACGGCCGCGTCCAATCGCCCCATCTGACGGAGCAGATCGGATCGGGTCATCCAGACCTCCGCGTTCTCCGGGGCCAGAGCGACCATCTGGTCGAAATCGGCACGCGCCTCGTCATACCGCTGCAACGCGGCATACGTCGTGCCGCGAAGCATTCGGGCAAACACTCCGTCGTCATGCGTCACAGCCTGATTGCACACCTCCAGCGCCGCATCGGTGTTGTCCCGTTCCACATGAAGACGCACTTGCGCGATCATCACTGAGGCTGACTCCGAATCCCTGGCCTTCACCACATCGAGAACGGCCTGCGCCTCATCATACTGGCCCTGCGCGGCAAGGGTGGACACAAGTCTCAGGCCGGCCTGGGTGTCGTTCGGGTCCCGCCGAACCAACTCCTGCAAGAGGTCCGAGGCCGAGGCCAGCGCGTCTCGCCGCACCTGCGAATCGGCGGCCAGAGCGCCGCGTCGAAGATGGCCCTGCAACTGCAATTGTTCAATCTCCGGATGATAGAGGTCGCGTGCGACAGCGCGATCGAGTATCTGCTGCGCCTCGACGTCCTGACCGGCCTTATAGAGGGCCTGGACGATCCGGGTGATGACTCCCACGTCGTCGGGCCACCTCTGCAGCGCCTCACGATACAGGGTCAGGGCCCGCTGCAGCTCCCCGGCCTTTTCGTGGGCCGCCGCCAGGAGCAGTAGGCTGGACCGGTCGTCCGGACTGGCCAGCAGGTTTTCCTGAAGGAGCCGAACGATCTGGCCGTAGTAATCCGCAAAATCGTCCGAGAGAATCCAAATCCGTGCCTGTTGCACTCGCCATTGCCGGCCGTTCTGTCCCTCGATTGCTTTGATCTGTTCGATGATCGCCTGCGATTCTGCCGGATCCTCCACCACTTGTTCCAGCGACAGCAGACGCCGCCTCGATTCGATGTCGTCGGGGAACTGCGCCGCCAGATTGGTCAGCCATTGGTAGAGTTGCTCGTCTCGGGCCCAGGCGGCATACAATTCCGCCAGCAGCATCCCCAGCCTTTGCTGGTTCGCCGATTCCATTGTCGAGAACGCCTCTTTCAGAATCGCCTCACACGCCGCACGGTCACCTTGCTGGTTCAGCAGCAGGGCCAGTTGCCGAACGGGATTGACACTCTGAGGGAAGGTCGTCATCGTCTGGCGCAACAGGGAGACGGCTTGCTGCGAATCGCCTTCCCGTACATGCAATTGCGCCCGCCACAGCGCGGCGTTGAGTCCATGGACCGGATCATCCTGAAGCCGGTCGAGCATGGCTGCGGCCTCGCGGTGCCGACCTTGAAACAAGGCGGCCTGGGCCTGGAGCAATCTGATCTGTCCGACGTCTTCGGCGTCCGCCTCGCTCAACTCGGCCAGCCTGGCTTCGATGGTCTGCCACGCATCCCGCGTGGCCGCCGAGTCGTCCCGTCCGGCTAACCGGCGCATGCGGGCCTGAAGCTCCAACAACACCGCCTCTCTCTGTTCGGGAATGAATTGTTGCACCAGGCGGGCCTGTTCCAAGACTCCGGACCAATCTTCGACCTGCGCCAGTAGCCGCGCCAGGGCCAGATTGACCTGTGGAGACGCGGGCATCTCGGAGGTCAGCAGGCGGAGTTGTTCGAGGGCTGAAGGGAGATCGCCTATCTGCTGGAGAACGGACGCAAGAGACATCCGGACGAAGGGGGGATGCCCCCGCCACACGGGGTCTTGCCGTGACTGGTAGCCAAACGCAATGGCCCGCCTCCAGAAGGTCGCTGCCCTCTGCAGCTGTCCCCGCTGCTGCGCGAGATACCCTTCCAGGAACGCACACCTTGCCGGCTGCACGTTTTTCGCCTGCATCTGTCGAATGCAGTCTTCGGCCTCGTCGAACCGGCCGGCCCGGATCCACAACTCACCGGCCCAAGGCATGAAATCCCAAGGGTAGGCGGCCAGTTCCTTCAGACCGTCTTGCGCAACGGTCTTCATCTCCTGCTCGGAACCGGACTGGATCGCCACCGCGGCCCAGTGCCGCCAGAGCCCTGTCTCGGTCGGTTCTTTCGCCCGCAGGGCCGCCATCTGCTCACGGGCCTCGTCATACGCCCGAGCCAGAAGCAGCTCTCCAATCAGCCGTAGGTGAACCTCGGTGTCGGACAAGTCAAGACGGACCGCTTGCTCGAAGTCGGTCATGGCATTGGGGCGATCCCCGCTTCGCCGGAAGAACGAACCGCGCAGAACATAAGCCCAGGCCGATTGCGGGTTCCGCCCGACGGCCTCCTCAAACCAGTAATTGGGTGGCTGGTTGGCCTCTTCAGGGTACTCTGCCGCCAGGATCCCCATGATCTCGTAGGCCGGAACGTAGTCGGAATGATCCGCAATCAGGCCGGCGAGCTCCTGTTGAGCTTCCGAGAAGTTCCTCTGCTGGATCAGTGCCAGAACAAGAAGCCGCCGTACCGTGGGATCCTCGTGGTCTTCCAGGAACTGCCTGGCTTTCAGTTCGGCTTCTCCCGGACTGCGGCCGATCAAACGTTCGGCGGGGCTCAGACCCAGATAAATCTCGATCAATCGACGGGCCGCCTCCGCCTGGCTGCCGTCAAGCCGAAGGACCGCCGAATAGGCCGCAATCGCGTGTTCAATAGTGGCCCGCGTGCTCGGCCGAACCCGCAGTTGAGCCTGCCCATACATGATCAACCGCTCCACGTCGTCGCCGTTGATGGTCAGATAACGGCCGAGTTGCGTCGCCGCCTCTTCCCAGTCGCCTCTCGCAAAGGCCTGTTCGCCCAAAGGAAGCGCTTGCTCGGCCAGCGCGCTCCGCTGCCATTGGTGCAGCGACAGAACGGCGGCCGCCAAAACCACCACGCCTACGACCAGAACGATTGCCAATGTCCAGTTGAAGTATCGTTGTGCCATCGGAGAGTCCCTTTCCACTGAATCAAGGCGGCCCCGGAGCAAGCCCCGCTCTCACGCCACAAGGCACGATGGCCTCGGCGCAAGACCGCTTCGATCAGAACTGACGGATGAAGTTGTCCAGCATCTTTCGGAAGGTGCGCCAACACACCCAAAGATCCATCTGTGGCGAGAGTTCCTGCACGTATTTGGTATCGTAGTAGATCCATTCCTGGAAGTCTTTGAAGGGTTCGCGCGTCCGATGGATCTGCCAGAGCCCGGTAATGCCGGGACGCACCGAAAGCCTCGCGTCACGCCAAGCGGGACAGAGCCTGTTTTCCGACTCCGGGGACGGCCTGGGACCGACGATGCTCATCTGCCCGCACAAGACGTTGAAGAACTGAGGGATCTCGTCGAGGTACGTCTCCCGCAGGAAATGTCCCACCGTACTGATTCGGGGATCATCGGCCATCTTGAACTGAGGGCCGTCGACCTCGCTGACGAAACGCAACTTGTCCTGAATCTCGGCCGCCCCAACACGCATCGTCCTGAACTTGACGCAGTCGAACAGGCGGCCGTGAAGCCCCTGGCGTTTGTCCCTGAAGAACACGGGCCCCGGTGAGTTGATTCGGATGGCCAAGGCGATCAGCGGAACAATCGGAGCGAACAGGACCAGGACAAGGGTTGCGAAGACAACATCGGCAACTCGTTTGAGCGTGCCGGCATAAGAGAAACGCGGCCACCTCATGAAAGCGCCTTGCGAGGGCGACCAAGCCCGCCTCAGCCAGGGTCCAACACCTCCGGAGACGCAGATGCGTTGTCCCGAGGCCTCTCCACTTGATCTGATGACGAGAGAGTGATCGACGAGACGGTCGGCCTCCACAACGGTTTCGGTCCCCAGAATGGATGAGTCGACCACCGCGCCCCGCTGCACCACGCAGCCGTCGCACAGGACGCTGGGGCCGATCACCACAGCGTCGGGCTCAACGGACACGCCGTCGCCAATCAGCACGGGACCCGCAAACCGCGCACCGGGGGCAATCCTTGGATTCGCGCCGCACGCATACACCTGCCCGCGAAGCCGAGCATCCAGGATCGACGACCGAGGCAGGCCGTGGGCCAGCACAGCGTCCGACAGCGTCAGCAACCCCTCCGGCGATGCCAAGTCGATCACCGAACCGGCAACGGAGAAGGCCCGAACCTTCACGCCGCACGATCGACACCGTTCGATTATCTCCTGGAACGTCCGGGGCACGCCGTCGCCCAGGATCACCTCGACATGTTCGGACCGGATCAGAAAATGGTGAGGCCAGTCGGCGGGCATGGGTGTCGGCTCGGCACAGTCCCTGTAGAGTCGCCGGTAGCCGACGAGTTCGCCTTTTTCCGTCAAGCGAATGCGCTCGCGATAGGCCAGCAATTCAGGGTCGGCCATGATCGCCACTGCATCGGCGGACGCTTCCATACACGCAACTGCAAGGCGGCTGCTCAGATGGGTGGCGAAGCGTCCGTTGGAGATGATGAACCACGGCTGGGCGCGAATGCCGTCCCACCGGCGGACGTCGAACCCATTGCGGACAACATGGATGGCGTGCTCCTCGAACCCCGCGGTCGGACCGTGCGGCCATGAGGCAGGCAACTCCCACACGGTGTGCGCCCGTGGCCCTTGTCCGTTCCCTATCGAAAAGCCACCGTTGGCGCCAGCCGAACCACACAGACGCGTTGACCCGCGAAAGATCACCCCTGATAACGGATGCATGCAGAGCGCAGACCGAAGCACGCCCATCTCGGGGGCCCTCCGGTGTTCGTTCTCATCTCGGATGATGATCAGCCTCATCGCGGATTCAAACCTTGAATCAGTGATTCACAGAACATGGGGCGACCGGCCCAACCCTACCTATCCCTGCAGATCACCTTCACCGTCGCGCGTCGACAGCAACGGTTCCTTTGGCTTGGGCGCATCCCGCACGGGGGATGCACTGCGAAATCGATAACCATGATCGTAACGGCACACGCTTTGTTCGGCTCGGACGTTGCTGAGGATTGCACCGACCACATGCGCGCGAATGCGCGCGAACCGCTCTTTGGCATCGGCCAGGTCCGGCGCCGTCGTCTGACCGGCAAAGCCGACGAGGATCACTGCGTCGGTCAACCGTGCCCACACCATTGCGTCCGGAAAGGCCAGCGCCGGCGGCGTATCCACAATCACATGGTCGTATTCGCGGGCCAGCTTCTCCATCTGCCGGGCCGCCGTGGACGAGGCCAGTAGCTCATAGGCATTGGCTTTGCAGCGCGAATTCGCGCCCAGAACGTGCAAGCCGCTGGCAGGCACGGTACAGATGACCTGACTCGGGTCTTCGCCCAGAAGCACCTCCTGGGTCCCTTTGGAGCCATTGGTCACGTTCAGCATGTAATGGACGTCGGGCTTGCGCAGATCGCCGTCGATCAGCAACACCTTCTTGCCCGACCTGGCCAGGCTCGTCGCCAGATTGACGGCGAAGGTCGTCTTGCCTTCCCGCGCGCGAGGGCTGCAGACAGCCAACCTATGGGGCATCCCTCCGCTGGCGAGCAAGCCGAGATTGGTGCGAATCGTCTGGTAGTCGCTGGCAATCTGTTCGGCAAATTCGGCCGGCTTGATGGCGTGAGAGCTCGTCGTCGTTCCCAGCACCGTTAGTCCAAGATAACGTGTCATGTCCTCGGGCGTCTGGAGGGTCTTGTCCATCCTCTCGCGCAGAAAGGCCAGACCGAATCCCGCCACCAGACCGCCGAAGCACACGGCCGCCACCAGTTTGGGGCGACGGTCCTCCGTATGGACCACATAGGCCGAGTAGGCGGGGCTGATCCGAGGACGACCCTGACGCTCCATTTCCATCAGACGAATCTGTCGCGTCACCTGGTTGTACAACTCCTGATCGACCGACAGTTTGAACTCGAGATCCTGGATGTTCAGGTTCGTCTGACCGATTCTCTGCGTTCTCGTATCCTGGTCCTTGAGTTCCCCTCGAAGCTTCTCCTGGTGCGCGATCAACTGCTGCAGCTCCAACTGCGCGTTCTTGAGCCTCTGTTGGGCGACGGCCCTGAGCCGCTCTTCGTGCTCGATGTCGAATTCCTCCTCCAGGGCCTTCCGCTTGTCCTCCTTCGCCTGCTCGAACCGTGCGAGCGTTTCCTCCTGCTGCTTGAGGGCCGGGTTCTCAGGTCGGTAGTTCTGTTTGGCCACAAGCAGATCGCGCTTCATCTGGACGATCGCCTGCGACAACTGCTGGAACTCAGGGTCCGAATTGACGTATTCCTTGCGGGCCGCCACAATCTGGGCCGGAGGGACGTTGACGTCGGTTGCCGCCTGGGCCAGCATGGCCACCGTGGTCTCGAGGGCGATCCGACGGCCCTCCAGAGCAATCCATTGCGACTGGAGGGTGTTCTGTGCCTGCAATTCCATATCGTGCCGCGTATCCAAGACCTTGGTTCCGTACTCATCGGCCAGCGCGCGGATGTTCTCCTGCTGAGCGGTGATCTTTGCCAGCAACTGGGACTGCTGGTTCGTCAGAACGCGCAGTCTCGCGTTCTCCGCCTCGATGGAATCGGTGCCGTACTTGTCCTGATAGTGGGTCAGGAACGCATTGACGATCTGCACGGCCTCTTCGGCATTGGACGATTTCATCGTCACGGCCATCAGTTCGGTTTGGGGGATCTGGCCGGCGGAAATCACTCCGCTGGCCACTGCGTCTCTCAGCACGAAGGCCGGATCGGATCTGGCGGTCCTCGGCGCAAACCTGGCCCGCAGCTTGGCGGCCGGCGTCTGAGGCTCTCCACTGAAGAAGCGCAGGTTGCGGCCGGACAGGTCATCGGCGATTCTCTGCAAGATCGGGCCACTGGTCAGGACGGTGACTTGAGTATTGACCAATTCGCGGTACCCTGCGCCGCCCCGGCTCTCGCCGTCGCCGGCCAGGATCTTCTCAACCACCGGCGCCACGCGCACGGCGCCTCGTACGGTGTGATCCGGCTGAATGAGAAACCACACGGCGGGCAGCCCCCCCGCACTGATCACGACGGCAACCACCAGGACGATGTACCACCGCTTGAGCACGGCGATCAGTACATTGGGCTTCGGCTCCGATTCCGGCTCCACGTCCGATATCAGCGGCGATTCGTGAAAGGTGGGGTTCTGTTCAATCACCTGATCCAGGTACTTTTCCAGATTGTTCATTGCACCATCTCCAGTGTTACGACGGCGACATCCGTCGCGATTGCCGCCGCCCGATGATCGCCGGCGACAGGTCGGGCGGCGGGGTGGTCAGCCGCCCCAGAAGCCACAACTCCCCCACCACCATCGCCAATGCCAGAGGCATCATGGCATACCCGCCAAAATCGTGGAACGCCTGCTCGACGTGTTCGCCCGTGAGAAACGTGAACGCAATCGCCGTGACCGCGAGCCTCAGCGTGTTACACAGCAGCGCAATCGGCAGGCTTGAGAACAGAACGAGAAGCTTCTCCCACCAGGCGCGTTTCACCAAGAGCACCACCAGTCCGCTGATCACGATGAAGGCGGTAACCATCCTCAATCCGTTGCAGGCCTCGGCCACCGCCACCGTCGTTTCTCCGATCCTGATAATGTTGCCGTCCCGGCCGACTTCGTATCCCAACAGTTCAAGGCAGAACACAGCCGATGTAGTCGCCCAACGCTGGAGCGGCAACGTCAGCGCCGCCTGGGCCCGGTTGGGCCAGGGCAGCATCAGGCCCAGAAACAACAACGCCGGAGTGAGCGTCCTGAGGAAGGACCACCCCAGGAGCAGCAGCGTGATGGCCGCAACCGACACAATGATGGAAAGCATCTCGACTGACCCGTACACGAGAACCAGCCCCACACCCCGGACTGCCTGAGCCAGAAGAAACGCGACGACGCCGGCCAGAACCGCCGGCTTGACCGGCACCCGTTCGAGGTCTCGGCGCCACGACCAGACGACGTACCCCGTGAAGAACGGGACAAGCAAGCCAGCGGAGTACTCATCGTTCCTGCGCCAGATCCCGTAGAGATCGGTAAACGTGGGCCAATACGACCACAGCAGCGCCGCAACGAGCACCGCCCCTCCGAGCAGGTATCCCACCTGCCGAGCAGGTATCCTGGCCCATGCGGGCAACCGATTCCTCACCGATTGGACTGGACCGGAAATGCGCTCGTACAGGCGCACACGCACGTGGTGGCGCATCCTGCCCGAGCCTTGCTCCGAGGTAACGGTCTGCTCGCGCAGCATCGCCCCGTCGCGCAGCACCGTACCATCACCAAGAACGGATTCGAGGACCTCACACCGCTCACCCACCCGCGCGCCGTCCCATAGCACGCTCCGTACGACGACACTGTCTCGGCCCACGACCGCCCGTGGACCGATCACGCTCGGACCGATGACTATCGCTCCCTCTGAGATATCGGCGTCTTCACCAATCTGAACGGCCCCACATACCTTCGCAGACGGATCAACCGACCCATGCAAGGCGGTCGCCCGATTCCCGTGGGTCGTTCGATCATTCGCACACCCTGTTTCCTGGAACAAGTGCATCGACACGGCGTGCAGGTATCCTTCCCGATCGTGAAAACTTCCAACGTCCTTCGACAGAACGACCGGGCGGACCACTCCACCGGCGCGGAGGATCGAGGGGATCAAACCTTCCTTGATGTCGGAGTAACCGCCGGCGGGAATCAGACGAATGACATCGGGCTTGCACAGATAGATCTCGGCGGGCGCTCCGGGAACCGAGGCGTCGGCACGACCTGGGTTGAACGCAATCGTCAGGTCCGAACCATCGGCACAATGGGACTCGACCAGGTCATGCAATGGAGGCGGTGACGCAACACTGCCGGAGAACACCATGATCAGCTCGCCGGGATCGGCTCCAACCGCATCGCGGAGGCAACCGGCCGTCCCGCCGGTCAGGTCTTCTCTCAGCACGGCCACCTGCAGGCGATGACCGTCGCAGATCGACTCGATCCTCGCGACGCGATCGCGCTCGCAGCAGACGACGACGCTCCGAATCCCTTCATCCGCCAGGTGGTCGAGCAGCCGCTCGAGAGGAGTCTTGCCGCCAATCGGCCACAGCGCCGTGGGCAGACGAGTGCCCAGCGGACAACGTCCGAAATCCGGCCGGCCGACGAGAACGACGGTCCGAATATCCAGCTCCTCTATCAGACGATTTCCTTCCATCGGTCCAGGTTCTGTTCTGACCTTCATCCCACTTGCGACGTGAGCCTCTTGGGAAGAACGCGAATGCATCCGCATGCGTACGGGACAGTACTCCCTCCACTCACATGTAGAGGGTTCGGCGTGTGGACACTCTTAGCCGTTCGGCCCACCTCCAATATCTCCTTCTCCTCATCGCGTCAGGACTTGAAAGAAACGCAGCCCTTCCTGCGATCTCCCCGTTCATGGTCGTATACGACCGAGTGCGTATCCAGTTCATTCCAGAGCGTCATCAGTGCCTTCCTGACGTCTCCCGTCCGGTGGACACGTCCGATATCTGCTGCGTCTATGCATTGACCTACGCCGAATCGACGGGGCGCGGCCCGGCTCATATCCACCTCAGCCATATCGGCACTTTCGCCGGCCCAGTGAAGCTGACATCAGTCTCCTCCAACCACGACCAGCGTTTCGGCCATGAACGTCACCCTCACAGGAATGATCGCGCTGTGGGGAAAGCAACTCCGCAACTCCCTCGCCGTCATCAGGCGTATCCCCGAACGACGGCAACCGAATACGTACTTGCGCTGAACGTGGCTGTAGCTCACGATTCGGCTACAGGCAAGATAGGTCTGGCCGGGCAGCCAAGTCACGAACGGCAGGCGAAGATGAAACTCAAAGGGGTACCAGCGGTTCGGCGTGGTGACGAACCACCGCTTGCCAACCCGCATGATCTCCGATGCCATTCTCTGCTGGTCGTCCAGATCGCCAACATGCTCGATGACCGCATTGCTGTACACCACATCGAAGTGCTTGTCGGGCCAGGGCAGAGCGCGTGCATCCGCAACGACAGCCTGGATGTGCGGATAGTGCGCTCGAATCGATGCAACATGCTCAGCCGACAGGTTGGCCGCCGTGATCTGATCCTTCCACGGATAGCAGTCGATAAGCTGAAGCGTCTTGTCGCCGGCCGGGTTGATCTCCGCACCAACATCCAGGATCTTCGTCTGTGGCGAAGGCCTCATGGACTCCATGAACAGCGTCTGCTTCCTTCGGCGACTGACCTTTGATAGGGAGGAGAAAAGGCTCATGAACGTTCAACCCCTTCGTCAATCGCCGCGCGTGACCGCCGTCCGCGACGACATCGGGCCTGCAGGATTTCCTTCGCCGCCAACCCCATGAACGCCACATTCGTCACGAGATACCTCTTCCACATGCGCCGAGGCTCCTGGAGGACCCGGTAGAACCACTCCAGACCGCACCTCTGCATCCATCCGGGGGCCCGTTTCGTGACCCCGGCCACCACGTCGAAACTCCCTCCAACACCGTGGCAGACCGGCACCCCCATGTACCTCCTCCATGTGCTCAGAAAGCGCTCCTTCTTCGGCGTAGGCACCCCGACCAACAGGATATCCGCCGCACTGGCGCGGATGATTTCAGCCACCTCCTGCTCTCGCTCGGACGAAAAATAGCCGTCGTGACAGCCGGCAATTCGAACACCCGGATAGGTAGATCGTACGTCTTCAACAACCCGTTCGACCACCTGCTGCTTTGCCCCGAGGAAGTAAACGCCATAGCCTTGGCGGTCGGCCAGGACCAGCAGAGAGGACATAATGTCGATTCCCGCCACGCGCTGCGGCAACGCGCATCCGCACAGTCGCGACAACCACACAACGGGCGCCCCATCCGCTACGGCAAACGAAGCCTCCTCCAGGCTCTGCCGCAAGTGCGAGTCCTGACGAGCCCTGACCATTTTCGCAACGTTCACGACACCAATCAGAACCGAGTCCCTCACCCGGATGGCATCGTCACAGACCTTGACCACATCCGCCATGGTCATCTTGTGCACCTTGGTCCCCAGGAGAGTAATGCTCGGGTACGGCGTCATGGGCTCCTCCGATTCACTCGGCTCTCCTGCGCCATACGATTCAGACCAATCACACGCCGGAACTGGTCTCGGCGTATGAACCGGGCGGCCTGCTCAGGCATGTCGCGAGACTCGCGTTTGACGTATCCGTACAGATATCCAGCCAGGCGCAGCAATCCTCCAATCAGCACCGGCGGCTCAAGGATTGCTCGGCGCAGTGATTTGATCAACATGAACAACGGGTGTGTCGCAAGCCCATACTCGCACATCCCTTGCATAAACCTGACACCCAGAATGCCGCTCGCATTGCCCATTCCCGTCGGCCGATGATGCACAACCTTGAGCTCTGGAAAGGACCAACTCTTCCACCCGCGCATTCGGGCCATAATGCATGCACAGGTGTCCTCGCCACCGTGTCTTAACGGCACATATCCGCCAATCTGCGAGAAGCACTCCGCACGAAACACCTGAATCGCTTTGGGCGTGGACCGACGGTCGTTGATCACCTTCCGCAGCTTGCCGTTCACCATGTTCTCATACACACCCGAGGCAACACCCAACCGAGGATCGGCATCGAATCGGGCGAAGATCGCCTCATAGTAATCGGGCGGCAACGTAATGTCCGCATCCAGCACGCCAACGAACTCGTAGCCCGTCCAATCGACCTGCTGGAGGCCTTCCATGATCGCATGGACGTTGCTGGCGAAGTACGACGTCTCGTCCGTTCGTACGCGTCGATGGTATTGGATGAAACTGCACTGCTGTGCGTACGTGCAGATGATCGCCGGGGTATCGTCGGTTGAGCCGTCGTCCACAATGATCCAGCGACATGGAGGCACCGTCTGGTGGATCACGCTTTCAATCGTGGCGCGCAGATAGTCCGCTTCATTGTACGCCGGTGTCACCAGTACGTACCTTCGAGTCGTCTCAGAGCAGACGGGCGCGAACGGTCGATCGGGCACAGGGATCATTCTCCCTCCTTCGACACCTGCGACTTCGCCTGGCCGCTGGCCCGACGTCCGGGACGATTTCCAACGCACAGGGCTCGATACCCAGCGAGGCTGGCGACCGCACCGGCCACGTACAGCCGCACAACCTGGAATGAATGCGATCGTTCCTTCGGCAGAAGACATCCCTTCGCTGCCCACACAGGTGTGCGAACCAGGAAGAACAGCGCGCTCAGAAGACAGCAAAGGAGATACTCGGCCCGGCTTCTGTGTTTCTTGAGGAAATGCAGGACGCTTCCCGAGAGTTGCAGGCGCATCTCCGACGCGGCCTGGCGGCTGCTCTGCCCTCCGAGATGGATGATTTCGGCTGTCGGCGTGAACAGCACCTTCCAGCCGGCCCGCTTGAACCGATAACACCAGTCCGTCTCCTCGCCGTACATATAGAACCGCTCATCCATAAGACCGACCTGCTCGATGGCGTCTCTGCGGATCAGCATGAAACAGCCCGTCACGACATCCACCTCGCGCACGTCGTCGCGCCGCCACCAGGTCATCCGTTCTCGCCCGAAGAATCTGCTGTGTGGCCACAGCTTGTAGAGATACGTGCTCGACAGCAGCATGTTGAGCAGAGACGGGAACATGAAACACGTCGGTTGGAGCGTGCGGTCGGCGTTGAGGACACGACAGCCCACCACGGCCGCTTCCGGATGCGCCTCGGCAAAGGCCACCGTCCTGGCGATCGCCCCATCCAGCACGACAGTGTCGCTGTTGAGCAACAGGACATATCGCCCTTGCGCTATGGCGATTCCCTGGTTGTTGGCAGCGGCGAAACCACGGTTTTCTGCGTTCTCGATGAGCCGGACATGCGGAAACTCACGTCGGACCATCGCCGCCGAACCATCGTCCGAGGCATTGTCCACGACGATGGTCTCGTACGAATCGAAACCGGCGTTCTCGTCGATCGACCTAAGACAGTCGCGCAGGATGTCCCGCGTGTTCCAACTGACGATGACGATTGATGTGTCTGCGATCTCTTGCATGCTTGAGCCGAGAAGCCGTCAGAGCCTCTTCCGCGCGCAACGATTTGGGGTCGGAAAAGACCCAACCGACGATGGCGAAGGTCATGTACAGCAACAGAATGATCTGTCCGAAATAGGACACGCCAAAAAAGGAGACGCAATGGCCCAGAATCGAAACACAGATGCCCCATAGAAGCCACTGATGCCCCGGCGACATTCGACGAAGCGAAGCCGCTCCCACTCTGGCGACCGCCCGAACCAGAAGGACGACGAACAGAACCAGGCCGATCAGTCCACCGCGAACGCCCTCGAGGACATACTGATTCGTAATGTCCCACAACAGGGGGTGCCAATGCGTTGTATCGCGCGTCCCCAGCACCGCCCACTCGGAGAAGTGGTTGATCGCTTCATTGATCAGATGATACCGGTGCCAGCCGGTCGATCCCCCGACCATGTTCACCCGAGCGACCAGATGCCAGACCGGGGCCCTCATCACAATATGCAGAGCCACCAGGACGGCCAGCAGAGCCCAGGCTGCCCGGCGACCGTATTTGCGGCACCGAAACAGCGGCAGCAGGCCCAACACAATCAGCAGCGTCAGCACAGGCGTACTGGAACGCGTAGCGATCACGATGAAGACACAGGCCGCGGTGGCCGACAAGAAGAACCATGCGCGGCCCTCGGACTTCCACAGCCCCACGAAAAGAGGGACCGCCGTCGCCCAGAACAGTCCGAGCATGATCGAGTGAGGAAACGACGCCTGACATCGATACTCCCCCTCGCGGACCACCGTGCCAACTCTACCCAATACGGCAAACGGATTCCGGCCGGACGTCCACTCCAGCGAGACCAGGACCGCCATCACAAAAGAGCAGGCCGCCAGGAACCGTCCGAGCTGCTTGATGTCGTCCATGCCCGTGATGTTCTTTCGGAACAACCAGTACATCCCTACGCTGTCGAAGAGGAAGCCGGAGCGGTTGATGACGGCCGCGAAGGTCCCCCATCGCAGGACATAGACGGTCGCGCCGAGGACGGCCCATGCGACGAGCAGCTTGTCAAACGAGTTCCAGTGCAGCGGCTTGCTGTCCTGGCCGCATACGATCCGCAAGGCTCCCATAACCACGAGAATCCGCAGAACGGAGAAATCGAGACCCGCAATGACAATACGCTGATCGGCCGGCACGAAACACGCCGCCAAAACGAAAGGCAGCAGAAAAGACTTCCTCGGTACCAACAGGGTCAGCGCCGACAGCACGACGGCAAACACGATGGTAGGCGTAGTCATCACGGACGCCGTGTCCTCCGACAGAGGCAACGCTCAGGCGAGCCGTATGGGCCAAGGAGGCGAACTGTGGCCCCGTCGTGCGCCGGGTCGGCCAGACGAAACCGCATCCGAGGCATTGCGGCACGCCGAGAGGTTGGCGGATCGACTCGGCCACTGCATTGCGGCGCCATTATCGATGCAGACTCTGCACTCATGGCCATGGTAGTCCTGTCCGTAGAGGCAGGCGGACACAGATCGACCGTCTGACGGCTGGAGTCACTTACCACGCGCACATCGAAACAAACGCATCACACGTGGTTTCACACCATTCCATCTGCGGCGCCATCCGCGGTAGCAGCGAGCATCACAGGAATCATCCAAGAGATTGCGGATGATCTCAGATCGCCACTCCATCAGACTTCCGACATCGGCAAAACGCCCGCTCTGCAGGCCCGCGGTAATGGGGGCCTGCTGCCGCAGCCCCGCATCCGTGCGTACCCTGCTATGCCGGCTCATGGGGTCGTCCATGTGCTCCTGATAGATCAGAGGATAGTAGAACCCATTGATCCGACCGGCCGCCGCCATGCGCAGCCAGTACTGCGTCGTGGCCCTCCCTCGAATCGGCCCGAACTGCTCGAAGTCCGTATGCTTGAACAACAGGCCCGTACCGCAGGTCCAGGGGTGGCGAAAGATCTGGTGCGGACCGAACGTCTGGATCTTGTGCTTGGCGCGTTCGTAATCGAAATCATCCGGAAAGAAGTGCCAGCAGGCAACCACTCCGAGTTCCTCGATGTCGCGGTGCGCCTGAGCCAGCGTGCGCGTCCAGCCAGGAGTAACCAGGCAGTCATTGTCCAGCTTGCCCAGCAGATCAGCTTTCGAACGACTCCAGACTTCGTTGACCGCAGCGGTCTGCCCGACATTCTCCTTGTTGAGTACCACGTCAGTGATCCGAGGGTCATCGACCTCGTTTCTGAGATACTCCACCGTCCCATCCGTGGAAGCATTGTCCCAAATCGTCAGCGCGAACTCCTCCGTCGGGTCGGCAAGCACAGACGCCAGGGCCAGTTTCGTATATTCAAGCCGTTGATAGGTAATGAACACCAATTCAATCGTCATGGGATGACACCTTCACTCAATCGGTGGTTCTGATAGACAGCAATCATACAGAGCCCGCGTCGACGCAGCGGCCTTCTGCCACGTCCATTGGGACGCCTTTCGGCGATTGTGCTCGCCCATTCGGGGCAGTGCATCGGCCGCGTCAATCGCCCTCCACAGGGCCTCCAGAAGCCCCGTTTCACAATCCGGATCGTACAGGAAGGCGCCGGACTCGTCCAACACGTCCGTCAGAGATCCGATGGCCGGAGCGATGCACGGCCTGCCGAAAGACATGGCCAACAGGGCCGCGCCGGAAGACAGGATGTGCCGGTAAGGCAACACAACGACATCGGCCGCGTTCATATACACCTGAATCTCATCTCTCGGCACAAAACCCGGCTGAAATCGCACATTCTCCAATTGCGCACTGGCCGTCTCGATCTCTCGAGCAAACTCACCATTCAAGGGCTGCCCGGCAATGATAAGCGCCGCGTGGTCGGTTCCGATTTGCCGAAAGGCCTGGACCAATTCCAGCACGCTCTTGTAAGGCCGGATTGCACCCAGCAGGACAAACACCACCTTCGATTCGTCCAGGGCCAACTTTTTGCGGGCCGCCGTGCGACCGACGTTGTTGGGATAATCGTCCATGTAGTTGCCATGCGGTATCACAACCACACAGCCAGGATCTTGCAGCCCCCACGTGTTGATAGCTTGCTGTCTTGCACTCCGCCCGTGAACGATTAGTCCACTCGCCAAGTTGGCAACGATCCGGCCCAGCAGCCAATCCAGTCTTGGGTGGCGCGACTCGTGCGGCACAAGATTGTGAATCGTCCAGATCAAAGGGACACCCCAGAGCCTCAGCAAAACCAACCGCAGGACAAACACAGCGCATCGAAGAAATCGCCACTGCCGCCAGCCAAACACAGGGAGCCAGTGCACGTGAACAATGTTCGGCCGGCCATATAGAACGACACCATATCGGAACAGGCCTTTGAGGGAATACCCCATATCGACCTGGACTCCCCGCAACGACAGTTGGCTCGCCAGGGCGTTCTGATAAGGATTCCCTGCGCCCCAGTAGGGAACAAAGGTCACCGACAGCCTTCTTCGGACTTCCGCACACATGCCCATGCCCTCCGCTGTTGTCTCAAGCTGCCATCTGAACACCTACGGTCTCGCCCGTACTTCCGATGGCAGCGGAATTGAGTGTCAGTCTCTTCGTTTGCTGGAGCCGTGCCGCCTCCTATCGCCCTTGGTAGCGCGAGCCTATACGATTTCGGTCGTCTGCCTAATGTCTCCCGTTGTACATTGACCTGTATTGCTTGCTCTGACCAAGCCACACGGCCAGTTGCAGCAGGCGAAGGCCGTGTTCCCACGAAAGGCTCTCGTCCTCCAATAGCGCTTGGCCACTGTGCTTGAACAGCACACCGTCGAGGCGGTTCAAATGCGGCCCGTATTCGCGTCGGAGCATCGCGAGCTTCTTGCTCTGCCGCCAGTACGCCGGATAATCGTGCCAAGAATGCTGGATCGGAGCCTTCCGGCCGAAGTATTCGGAAATACGCACAAGTCGATCCTCGGACTTACGCTTCGCCCTCTGGACCAGACGCCACAGATGCCCGCTGCACGGCTGAACGCCATCGTTGGCGGAGGGAATCCGCAAGCCCGGTCCGAAGATCTGCCTGGCGGCCTTGAGGAACACCCTGTCTCCAAGCTTAAGCTCGACGGGGCATCGGAAGGCCAAGTCCAGCAGCCTGCGATCCGCACCCACCAGACGGATGGGCAAACGTCTCCTGTGGGCCGACCATACCGCCACCTCGACCCACTGCCTGAATGGATAGATCTTGAGTGATTCAGCCGCACTGCCTCGACCCGAGTCGGCGTGATTCTCCTGGAAGTCCTTCAACCGCCCTGCCATCGCTCCGAGCACACGTTGTACGAACTGTTCTTCCCACAAGTCGGCCGGAAAGCGGAGGCCGTCAAATGGCACCCTCCCATATCGGCGAGGAAGGAGCCCCCCCCACCTGTGACGGTAGTTGAAATCCTTTGCCGTGCAGGCGCGGAGAAGCGTATCGAGCAGATCGCCTGTCAACAGAACGTCCACGTCCCCCCCGATCGCATCTGCAAAGCCGAACATATGCGCATGAACGAATTCACACTCGCATCCGACGAACCTGACGACATCCTCAAGTTGATCCGCGAGATACTCCTCCCATCGGAACAGCGGGACCCAAGACCGTCCATATGCGGTGGCCACACGTTGCGCCGTCCTCGCCTCGCGATTGAGTGTATCGCACATCGTCAACGCCACGCAGTCCTTGTCGTCCGGGATGGCAGCGATCACCAGCCGGGAATCAAGACCGCCGCTCAGGGCGACGCCCGTCTTTCGCTTTCCGCATCGGTCCGCAACCGATGTGAGCAATACCGCTTGCAGGGTATCCGCCAAATCCGCCTCGTTGTAACCCGTCCGCATTTCCGGAGGCAGTGACCAGTACGACCGGAGTCTCGACGACCTGCTCCCGTTTTCCGTCCTGCGCATCATGTGGACCGCACCGGGCTGGCACTCGATGAGATGCTTGTACATCGTATGTGGATATGTACAGTGTCCCATGGACAGAAACTGGGCGACGGACGTACGATCTACCTCCCCTGCGACGCCACCGACGCCGGCCACCAGATCGGCATGCGTACCCGCGCAGACAGGCCCCCCATCATGGCGGCCGGCCCAGAACACCTGCGTGGCACCCAGAGGGTCGGTCACGACACTGAAGCCCATCTCATTGGCAAACAGAATGGCAAAAGCCCCGTTGAGCTGCTGGAACACAGGATCGTCCGCAAGGCAATCGTCGGGCTCTCCACCAGAACGCAGCAACTGGCTCAGACGCTGGATCATGCTGTGACGGAGCGCATCGGGCATGCCTCCGACGAGTTCGCCGACCCAAGCAAGGAGTTCCGTGCTTGTGGCAAAGATATTCTCGTTGGACGCGACGGCGTCTTCCAGTACAGCAAGACTTCCCCATGAGAAGTCACAACCGCGCCCCTTCGGAGCGCAATCAACGTACGGCCGCTCCAGCAACGCGAGCAAATGCTCCGAAGCACAACCGCAGCCCGTTTGAACGAGAAAATCAGCCATCACTGCTCTCTCACCGCTCGCACCGAAGAACCATGCGTCCGCGAAACGCTTGTAGCGGCATGGTCACAGCCTACTGCCCCAAGGGCGCCGGAACGTGCTCTTGGTCTTATCAAGTCACCATGTGTCGCAAAAAGCATCTCTGACGAGCCTGAGTTTGCGCCGAAACGCACTTCCGCAAACCGTATGGTAGCAGGCCCGATTGCGCGTCAAAAACGCCATCAGACTGCCGCCCTTGCGGCCGACTTTCACGAATGGCGCAAGTGCGCGGAACTCACGACAGCGCCAATGACTCTGATGTGTTTCCAGGGTATTGCCGAATACGGACCCTTGTTCCGTGTCGTGGTAGGGAAGGCTTACGAACACACCCATGCGAGCTCTTTGCGCGACAGTCTCCAAGAGAGCCCTTCCCGCAGGCCTTTCGATGTGCTCCACAACATCGCAGAGAAATGCAAGATCGTATTCGACCTGCCAGGGTCTTTGGCAGAACTCCACAATATTCTCGATGTACACATTGTCGTATACAATGTTGTGCAGCTCTCCAACATAGGGGGCCCACCCTTCCACGGCATCGATCCGTACGTGGCCATCCCTGAGGTCGTCATAGCTGCCCTGTGCACAGTCGCCGTTTAGGACGTCACGGTGCCGCAACCCCAAATATTCACGAAACAGCGTTCCGTACTTTCCGTACCCACAACCAAGATCCAACACCGTCATTGGCTGAAGCTTCCATGCGAGCTCGATAGCGACCGGTATTGTCGTTGGATAACTGGAGGGCATCGTGTATATTTCCTTACTGCTGCACGTCTTGAAGTGGCCCGATCGACCGCAACCATGAAGTCCGCATAGTCTGCCGGAAACAGGCCTTCTGGAGACAACGTCAGAGCATGAGATGCGGTAGCCTGCGAACGGCAACTCTCTCCACCAACCCAGGCGGCACAGGCACACTATCCGTGGGGTCACCCAAAGGAACAACAAGAAGACGGGACAACCCTTCCATGAAGAACTGCTTATCGAGACGAAAGAAATCGTTCTCGGACAACCCATTCTGATCAACGTCAATGAAGACGACTCCGAACAACAAGCCGTCCCGCTCGATAATCAGGGGCGTGTCCTCCAGCATCTTTCGTGAAGCGCGTGTATCATCTACAATTTGGATCGCGAACCACTCTTTGCCGGCGCGGGACAGTCTCAGGCCAAGCTTCTTCTTGTACCGCAAGACCCCGTCGAGAAGAAAGGAGCGCGACAAGCCGAGATTGACCTTCCCGAAACCCTTCTCCTGGAGATAGCGCAGGGAATAATGATACAGCGCTCCGATGGCCCCATCGCGAACGAAGTCTCTATTGGCATCTCGAATCCCCATGCTGCACAACCGAGGCGTGGCCTGCGCATAGGAAATCGACATCCCGGCAATCGGATTGCCCTCCCACAGCACAAGGAGGAGCTCGCAATCCTTGAAGCTCGCTCGCATGGCCTCATGGGGCGCGATCACGGCGCTGTCGCCGTGCGCCTGTGTGATATAAGGAACATACATGCGATCGTAGAAGTCGTCGAAATCGTCGATATCCCGCGTCACGCGAAACTGCAGCGACTTCTTCTGGATTTTCCGAAGATCCGATCTTACGGTCTCTGTCTGCAAAACGCGGGGACTGAGCGGAAGATCGACATCGCCTTTGACCCAGCCGGGGATGTAGAGCCATCGCCCCGGCTTCAGCAGCCCGCGAAAGCGTCCCAGAGTGCTGACGGCGACCATGCAACAGCCGCGTCCCGCTCCGGCTGCAATCTTCGGGATGTCCCACAACCATTTTCGCCCGAGACAGCGCTCGCGGTAGCCGTCGCCGAGGAACTGGTGAAGCAGATAGCTCCTGTTGCGACCTTGAGACGCACAGAGCACGGCCGCCCCGCCGCCCGAACGGTCGTGGCTCTCGGCGATCCAGAACCGAGGTCGAACTTCGTTGAACACAGAGTAGATGTAGACCAAAGGCCCCAGAACCCAGTGCAGACGCCATGGGATCCGCTCGTAAAGCGACCTGGCCCACCGCCGGAGTCCCTTGTCACCCGGCCGACCGCCAGACGATGGGGCCTCGCCGTCAGAAAACGATCGGCAAACGTTCTCCCGGCATGCTCCGCCGCCTCCGCCGCCTCCGTCGCACGCGGCGGTGAGGGTCGTCCATGTATCCGTTGCGTTCTTCATCGTGTCTCGGTGTTCTGTCATGTGCCTATTGCTCGGCGTGTCATCCGAAACCAAGCACGTCCGAGGCGATGCGCACACTTACCTTATTCGCCCATTCCGGCGGTACCGTCCCACAGGAGCCCACAGAATCGAACGAAACGATCTGAACCTCGGACATACCGTCGTGAAGGTACTCTTTGCAGAGCCGCACGAAAGTCTCATCCACGAAGCGATCCGCGTACTGCTCTGTGAACACAGCTCCGTACAGCTTTCCATCACTCTCCAAAATCAACGGATTGGCCTTCAGAAAAGCCCTTGAAGCGTTCGTGTCCTGATCCACTCTCAGGTAGAAATATCCCTCCGACGGCCCGACAAGTCTCATACCCAGTTTCTTCTTGTACCGGAGAACTCCATCGTGCAGAAAGGCTCTCGACTTGCCAAGTCTGGCCTTGGTGAACCCCTTGTCGGCCAGGTGACGAAAAGTGAAGTGATATCTTGCTCCGATGGCCCCTTCTCGAACGAATTCTCTGTTGCCATCTCGAACACCCATCAGCGCCAACAACGGCACCGCCTCGGCATAGCTGATCACGCCTCCGGCAATGGATTGCTCCCCTTTTTTAACCAATAGAAGCTCGCCGTTTTCGAAGTGCTTTAGCACGAACTCACGAGGCCAAATCCGGGCGCCGCGACCGTGCGCTCTCGCAATATGGGGCACAAACATGTGGTGGTAGAAATCATCGAACTTCTTGATATCTTGTGTGACTTCATAATCCAACTCATGTTTTCGAATCTTGCGGAGATCCTTCTTGACGTTTCCGGACTTAAGCACCTGCGCAGGCAAAGGAAGATCCACCTCGCCATTGATCCAGGCTGGGATACGCAGCCACTTGGCCGACCCCAGCAACCGACGAACACCGGGGCGGACGCGAACCACGGCCGCGCAACACTCCGTCCCTGCCTTAGCCCACACTTTCGATAGATTCCACAACCACGTTCGACCGACACAGCGCTCACGATACCCGTCGCCCAAGACTTCTCCGAACACAAAGCTCCTGTCCCAGGTACCGGCGACGCAGAGCACCGAGATCGACAGGCCATCGTCTCGTCCCTGGCTCTGGCCAATCCAGAACCGCGGCCGGATTTCGTCATACATCCGATAGCCGCAGACCAATGGACGGAGGAGCCAGCGCCATGATGGTGGAATCTGCTCGTAGGCGGCCTTCGCCCATCTGCGCCATCGGCTGCAATGTCGGCCACCTTGTGTATCCGGCATTCGGTCACCCACGACCCACGACCGCAATCCGCCTGAATCCCCGCCTGTCACGAGACCCCTCGCTCATCAAATCGAGGCCGGGCCGCCATCGAAAACAAAATCTCGTTCGATCGAACGCAAGTCGGGGGCGATCTGGTCCCTCTCCGAGACGATTGGTCTGGCGACCCGCCAGTCGATGGCCAGGTCTGGATCGTCGAATCGAATCGATCGCTCGTGCCTCTTCGAGTAGTACGCCGTACATTTGTACGTCAAGACAACCGTCTCCGACAGGACGGAAAACCCATGTGCGAAACCGGGCGGGATCCAGAATTGCAGGTGGTTCTCATCGCTCAGCTCGACGGCCACATGCGCACCGAACGTTGGCGATCCGAACCGGATGTCCACGGCCACATCGCGGACCTTTCCATAGAGTACACTCGTCAGTTTGCCCTGGGCATGTGAACCGACCTGATAGTGCAGGCCGCGTATCGTCCCCTGCCGTGAGAACGAGCAGTTGTCCTGCACGAACGCAGCGGCCAGCCCGACCCGCTCATATCTGCTCGTGTTGTAGTGCTCGAAGAAGTACCCACGTTCATCCGGATACACATCGGGCTCAATCAACAAGAGGCCGTCAATCCGTGTCTTCGATATCTGCATCCTTGTCTTCTCCTGCTGAAGCTTGGCCAACCGTCACAGTGTGTTGCGTCATTTGGAGTACGAGTCATCCGACGCTGTGGGAAACAGTGAGGGCCTGCACTGCATCCTCCGGCCTTGCACAGAAAGACGGCCGGCGATCTCTCGAATCTGCGTCCAGTCATAGCTGTCGAATGAGTACAACAGTAACATGGCCAGATAGGCGGCCAGTCCGGCGGCCACATACAGGCCGAGCAGCGTCCACGTCGACGGCGGGCGAGCGATCTCCAGGCCGACCCACACCAACATGGCGGCCGCTCCCGGAAGCGATCCCTTCACGATCACTTCTCTGAACCATTGCCCTCCGCTGACCCCTGCGAGACGCCAGCCCAGCGGAAGATTCAATGCGGCCAACGCTGCGGCCGCAACCAGCCCCGCCCCGGCCAATCCCAGCGCGCCGAGGCCTCGCCACCCCACGAAATACACAATCAGACCGATCCGGACCAGTTGCATCGCGGCGTGGCGAAGCGCGATCGGGCGCATCCGGTCCTTCGCCTGACACAGCGTGGGCAACATCCAGTTGGAATACGTCCACATGGTCGCCAGAAGGGTCAGGACCATCACAAAGGCCGTCTCGATATACTGTGGCCCCAGGTACAGCGTAATCAACTCTCGACAGTAGACCATCGCCGGCAAGGTAATGCCCAGAACCACCCACAACCCGTATCGGCCGCTGCGAAGGTACAGGCGTCGCATCTGCTCGTGGCGCCCGGCGGCATGCATGGCAATCAATTGCGGCAGCAGCGGCCCCGTGGCAACCGCCGCAAAGGATTGGATGTGCCGTGCCGGCATCGTCGCAATATGATAGGAGGTTACATCGACCAGCCTGGCCAGCTTGTTCAGGAACAAGGGGTCCAGCATTCGTTGCGCCGATGCCGCGCCGTCGATCACAAGGCTCCACCCTCCGAATCCTATGATCTGCCGCGCAATGCCCCAGTCGATCCGGGATGTGGAGAACCGCATGGCCGGAACGCTTCGTCGTGAGATGGACACCATGATGACCGACGACAGGGACTGGCCGGCGACTTCCGCCACCACCACCCAAAGAACACGTGTGCTCACGCCAAACAGCAGCGCAAACAGCAGCGCCATCTTTGCAATCTCGACCCCCAGACCAATCAGGTTCTGCAGCACGAATCTCTGTCTGACGTAGAGTCCGAATTCAAGAGGCGTCAAGGGCAACCGCATGACCGTACAGCAGACCAGCAGCCCGAGCATGATCCGAGCGTCCCCCAATCGCCCCGGTGGAATCGTCAAGACGAGCCCCACGTGCCACGCGAAGACCAAGCCACCGACCAGGCAGAGAACCGCCAGGACGACCAGGGGCACGATCATCGTGGAGACAATGCTCGTGACCTTTTCATCGTCTCCCATCGCGTAGGCTTCGGTCACGAATCGACCCAACCCCGCCGTGAGGAATCGGCTGAGCAACGGAATGAAGAACACCACGCCCGCCACGAGCGGGTACAGACTGTACTCGGCGGCGCCGATGCGGCGCAGAAGATATTGATTCAGCCAGATCAGTACGGACACAGAGAGGATGCGCCTCAACACCGCACTGGCCGAGTTGATCAGAAGCAACCTCTTGCTGATCTGGACCCTGGAACCCATAGATTGCTTGGCAAATCTCCCATCGATGGCCGCGGTGCCTCCGGCCGCTATGTCACGGACGTCTTGACCGAAGCGTCACGTGGACGGACTCCGTCCCCGTCGGGCGCTGCGACCCGATCGATTCAAGCCCACTGCATGGAGGGGGCTCGCCTATGATCGACGGCAATGACTCGGCGTCATCGACTCCGTTCGCCGATGTCTTCGGTCCGTGACGCACCCTGCGGCAAAGGCGGCCATCGTACCTGGCCATGCCGATCTGGAAGGATCGCCAGAATCGAATCGGTCAGATCCACGGCCAGAGACCGGGCCGAATGCTCGAGCGATGAGCTGACCTGAACCTGGGCCACGTATCTGGCTGGATTGCCTGCAAGGTTCGGACGCCGCCCGAAAAAACCGGAGAAGTCCTTCTCGCGAAGCGTAACGTGTCCGTTGAGAACGTAGAAACTCAGAACGACAACCCGCTGATAGCTCGGGGCCTGTTTCCGAAACCGATGCACCAGAGACTCTATGCGTCGGCCGGACCGCGTCACGAACTCGGAGTCTGACGTACCGTCATGGATCCACCCATGCGCCGGGAAGCACACCAACGGTTGATGCCCGAGGATTCCCGCCGGACGGGAAGAACAATAGACCAGATAGGCATCGGCCCACATACGCTGATCGGCGTTGACGTAGCGACGACTGATATAGTCATCAGCGAAGTTGGACCGCATGTAGTCCTCTGTGATGCTGGGAATATCACGGTCCTCTCCGATCCATCCATCCACCTCCATCGGTACCTCGGCCAAAGGCACCGGCGGCGGAATCGGCGGAGGCTCCTCCCAGCGGGGCGCTTCCATCCGATAGACGACCCCCGCCCCCACCAGAAGCAAGAAGGCGATGGCTCCCGCACACCATATCGATATCGCGCCACTGCGAAAATGGCTGTGATCCGCCTTGCCCGCGGCGCCCAGCGCCGGGGGTTCGACAGTACGTCGCACCGTATACATCGATGAGGTTACCCCAAAAGTGGTACATCGCCTCAGCCGGACGTGCCCCGCCAAGAAACACTGTCCTTGAAGGAACAGCCCTCGGTCCATCCATGGGGGAATTCGCCGTCAAAGAGCATTTATCCTACAGCCCCTATCGGCACACTGTCAACGCGGCTCAAGCCAAAAACCCAATCGGCAGCCAATTGACCCCACACACCGAAGCATCGGGGATACGTCGAATAGAACCCGATAACCCTCCCCCCAACTGACTGTGGCACACCCTGACTTACGGGACCGTTGTGCAACCGTCGCTCGGCAAAGCCGCCCACACGAGTGTGTGTCCAACGTCGTTGGCCGACAGCGGTTTCCAGGACATCCTGGGGCCCATAATGGAATCGATTTGTTCCCGAACGGCTTTGTTTGTACGATATACCCAAAGGATGCAGACAGGCAATGACATGGTCGCGCCTGCTTGCCCACTCCCTGTCGGGTGGAGATGCTACACAGCACACGAGGAGCATATGTCGTACCGTAAGAAGGCGGTGCCGTCCGATTTCGCCCAGAGCCCGCGCCTGAGCGCCCGAGACGGAGTGATTCTCGTCGCTTTGATCGTGGGCTTGTGCATTGCCAATGTCACTCCGTCCGCAACCGCCGCGACCTACTACGTGGATGCCAACCAAGGCAACGACGGCAATCCCGGAACTCGCCAGCAGCCGTGGAGGACGATGAATCCGGTTCGGCTGGCCAGCTCGTCGGGCGACACGATTCATATTCTGGCGTGGACCGATAGCCTGTCCGAAATGGAGTGGCCTGTGGATCGCTCCTATCTTGCCGAGATGGTCCATCAATATGGCATTACGTGGACCTTCGACAAGCCGTACCGGATTGGCCAATTCGCAAACTGGGACTTCTGGGTCCTCGGACCGGCAACGGTGCAATCGATCCATCCGGGCCAGACACCGATATCGCAGGATGGCAAAGATTTCCATGTGCATGGGAGTATGATCAATCCGGAGCCTCACCGTCTCGAGGGGACGGCACATGCATACGACAGTCGATCGGCGGCTTACGTCAGCAGTTTGGCGGTAGCAACGCCGATCACGCTGGCCGAAGGCACGTCTCTCGTCAGCACTATCTCGTACTTGCTGACGGATTCAGATTGTCCGAACCGCACGAATACCACGCCCGGACACGCGTGGTACCATACACCTCGACCCTGCCTGCGAACGGCGGCCGTGCTCACGTGCGTTGGCTCGGCGTTGACTGCGCCATACTTTCGGCCACCCTATGCGAGCGAAGAGAAACCTCTGATTCCTCTGGCCGCCATGGATACGAGCATCCTGCCGAACCTGACTGCGGCCCCCAACCCGCCAGGCATTGACTCGGTCCTCCGTTCGGTGCAGCGGGTCTGGCTGGATCACATGACAGGGGAGGTCGCCGATTACCATCGTCCCAGGATGAACCAGCCGAATTACGGCAGGGACCTGTCCGACCGATACAACATCGCTGCGATGGTCAGCATGGTCAACATCGACCCGGCCCAGAAGAACCTGCTGGCGACGCGGCTCGTCCAAATCGGGATCGATCACTTCTATATCGTCAAGGCGGGCGGAGGTTGGGGATACAACGGCGGCGCCATCGGGCTGGGCCACAAGCTTCCGATCGTATACGCAGCGAAGCTCCTCGATCATCCTGAAATGAAACGCATTGGCTGTGACTACGGGCCCGAATACTTCCAGGAGGACTCCCAGGTCTTCCATATCTCTCAGGCCGAGACGGCGTTGTTCACACCGACCACACGAACGAATTGCACCATCCTGCAAGGATCCCCGACGACGATTGTCGATGCGGACGGCGGGAACTGGTGGATCAACGATCGGGGGCAGACACAGCCCCTTTTGAGCGGCAGAGGGTTTCCCACGAACTGGAGCGTGCGAATACACTACCCAAACGGCGAGAACGTCCATGTCCGTGCCCGTGGAATGGGCGGAGACGACGCAGAGATAGCGGTATTCCAGCCATGTCCACCCGGAACCGGTCTGACGGTGGAAGTCGAGCTGTATCCGCAGTACAGGATAGGGTATCCCGACTGGGCCGAGCGGTATCTCAAGCGGCCTGCAAACGCACACTACTCGCAGAATTATCGGTGGCAAGTGGGCAAAGTCCTCGGCAGTTCGGTGCTGGCGGCCCGCATGCTCGGCGCCAAAGACATCTGGAACCACGAGGCCACGTTTGACTTTGCGGACATTTACCGAGATGAGTTCGCCAATACCATCTACCTGTACAGTTCGACGCAATGGACGCTCGCCATGTGGGACACATATCGTTCGGCTTATGGGCCTCTCTGGTCCTCTCCGGACACAACTCCATTTCTGCGTCTTGCACCGATCGGCAACCCGGCTGTCACCGTCGGCCAGACCCTCACGCTGTCGATCCACGCCACGTCGTCCGGGAGCGGCAGTGTGAGCTACTCGGCAAGCAACCTTCCGAGCGGCGCGACGTTCACGGGACAGACCTTCACGTGGACCCCGACTGCAACCCAGGTCGGCACCCATCAGGTCACATTCGAGGCCACCGATGGAGATCTCAGCGATTCGCAGATCGCAACAATCTGGGTCCAGCGCCCCGACCAGGATCCCAACAGCCAACCGATCCTTGCCGCCATCGGGGACAAATCAGTCCATGAGAACGCAACCCTGACGTTTTCGGTCAGCGCCAGCGACCCGGACGGCGACCCAATCACATACTCGGCCACCGGCCTACCCGCTGGAGCGGACTTCTCCGAGCAGACCTTCTCGTGGACACCTGCCTACGGCCAAGCCGGAAGCTACCAGGTGACGTTCATCGCCAGCGACGGCTGGAGCCAGGACACTCAGACCATTACGATTACGGTCATCAAGGTCAATCGAGCGCCCATCCTCAGCGAGATCGGCAACCGATCCATCGATCAGGACCGTTCACTGACCTTCGACGTGACAGCGAACGACCCGGATGGAGACGCTGTCGCCTACTCGGCCAGCGGCTTGCCCAGCGGAGCCAGCTTCGAGGACGGCACCTTCGATTGGACGCCTTCATCCTCCCAGATCGGCGCCCACGATGTGACTTTTACGGCCAGCGACGGAGACCTGCAAGACACCGAGACCGTGACCATCTTCGTCGCGCCAGCCCGCCCGGACGGCACCGCGCCGGCGGTCGCCCGATGCGCGCCGGAGCCTGCGGCCGTGCAAGTGCCGTTGGACCATCTCATCAGTCTACACGTGACCGACGAGGGTAGCGGCGTGGATCCCGAATCCATCGTGATTCGCGTAGATGATGGCATCGTCTATCAGGGCGACAGGAATGTCCACGAGAGCGCAGGCGGCCGATGTAGTCGAATCGGAGCCTCCAATGACTACCGATTCATCTATCAGGCGAATAAGCCGTTTGGATACGATCGCACCGTCCGGGTGGAGGTGGACGCAGCCGACCGCACCGGCAACGTCATGCCCACGCACGCCTATTCCTTCACCACGGAGAGGCGGGCGTTCGGGAGCCATCGGGCCGTCAGTGCCGGCTTCGGCCTTCCCGGACCCACGGGCCGGCCCGCCACCACCAGCGACTGTGTCGGTACGATCTGGGTCGTCTGGTGCAGCGGCCCCGAAGACGGCCGAGCCCTCTACATCAGCAGGATGCCCGCCGGCTCGGATGCTTTTGAGGCGCCGGTTCCCATCACCACAGCGCCGGGCGACCGATGTCATCCCACGATCGCACGGGACAACGACGGGACCCTCTATGTCGCATGGCAGGACCGGCAGCGCGGCAATTGGGACATTTTCGTGGCGGTCTCATCGGACGGGATTGTCTGGTCGCGTCCGATCCAAGTGACCGATTCGGACGGCAACGAAACGCACCCGGCGATCGCCGCCGACACCCGGTCGCCCAGCCATGTCTACATTGCCTGGCAGGACGATCGAGACGGTCATAGCGACATCTTCGTGGCCCGTTCCGCCAGTGGCTTTAGCGACAGCGCAGTCTCCCGCCTGACCGCCGACCCCGCCGATCAGATCGCCCCGGACGTTGCCATCGACGCCCAGGACGTCGCCTATGTCGTCTGGACCGACAAGAGAAGGGGGCAAGCCGACCTGTATGGCGCGTCTTCCGAACCGACAGGCTGGGCCAACATCCCCATCGTAACGGCAGACAGCCAACAAAGCAGTCCGGCCATCGCCATCGACCAGGACTCTTCCATTCTTCACCTGCTGTGGGTGGACGATGCGCCGGGCGATATGGACATCTACTATGCGGCGCTGACTGGCCTGCCGGACCGTCCCGTCAGCGGCGTGAGCATCATCGATGATACATCCGGTGCCGATCAATTCGCTCCGGCCATCCTCTGTCCCGGCGGCTCGACCGTCTTCGCATGTTGGCAGGATCGACGCCGTACCCATCCGCACCCGGCCGACACCGATCTATTCTTCGCAGAACTGGGCCCCGGCTCGGTCGGAACGAACGTCTTCATCGGCGCCGAGCGAACTGACTCCAGCCGGACCGAACCGGCCATCGGCATGGACCGTCATGGCAACCCCTATCTTGTATGGACCGATGCCTGGAGCGAGGAACGGGAAGTCTATTTCGCACCGACCACTTTCGTCGATCCCGACCCACTAGACGCGAAGCACGTCGTCGCCTCGATCGGCGCCGTGGTCGGTACCGATCCAGCCGACATCGAAGAACCCGACGACGTGTCGATCATCGTCCCGGCCCAGGCCTGTCCAGCCGACATGCGAATTTCAATCTCGAAGATTCTGAATCCTCCTGTCGCGCCCGCCGACTGCCTCGGAAGTTATGATTTCGGGCCGAGCGGCATCAACTTCGCTGTTCCCGTCACAATCACGGTCCCCTACCGTGTCGCCAGCGCGAGTAGCTCAGCGAAACCCTACTGGTACGATTCACTGACCGGCGCCCTGACTCAGCGCGGCATCACGGACATCGAGAATCTCGTCATTGCCTCCGACCTCAACGCCTTGCGGTTCAAGACAACACACTTCACACCGTTCCATGTGGTGGCCGACCCGTCCCTCTCGGTCGGAGTAGACTGTGGCCGAAGACGCGGGTGCTCGATCTCGACAGCGGAAGGCGGCTCGCCGAGCAACGTGTTGGCCCCATGCGTCGTCGTCGCGATTGCAATCGCCATTCTGAGGCGTCAGAGCAGAAGGAGGCGACATTCTTTCGACACGACCCAAGGGTAACCGTCGCATGCGTTCGTCGTGCACAGCGTCCGGCCGATCGGGCGCGACCTCGCTCTTCGAGCCCGGTGGCAGTTGTCTGGATCCGGGACACAGACAGCCCGTTCGACTGGCCGTCGAGACCGCGTTGGTCACCGCAACCACGCTGGCCGCCGTACGGGGCCTTCACGAGACGCCAGCGGCCGGGCTTCAGTGGTTGCTGATCCCGAGCCTCCTGGTGGCGGCCGCCCTGGTCCCCACGTGGGTCGCGCGGCGCCAGTTCCCTCGCATCGGACTCGACTCTGGCCACGCCCGACAGACACTGTGGACGGTCTGCACCGTGGGGCTCTGCGTGCTGCCCATTGGCCTGCTCGGACTTTGGATTGCAGCGCGATGGCATCTTCCCATCCCAGTGGGACCCGTCATCGCCGGTCCAGGCGGATGGCCGGCCTGGCTGCTCTACCAGTTCCTGTACGTCGCGGTGGCCGAAGAAGTGTTCTTCCGCGGCTATGTACAGGCGAACATCATGCGACTTCTCCAGGGCCGGCCCAAGATCTCACCGACGTGGCAGCAGGCCGTGGCCGTCCTGGCCTCCGCGGCCTGCTTCGCTCTGGCACACGTTCTCGTTCAAGGCCGCGGCACCGCCCTTCTGACGTTCGTGCCGGGGCTACTCCTCGCCTGGCTCTTCATCCGCACACGTTCGCTTCTGGGCCCCATGCTCTTTCACGGGCTCGCCAACGTCAGCTATGGGGTCATGGCACTCGCACTCGCATAGCCCAGGCACCGGTTGGCGCTTATCAGACATTGCCCGCACGTCGCGGCACGTCCGTCCGATAAAACACGGCAACAAGCGAGGCACACCTTGCTGTCCGGCCGTCGATCACGCACACACGCCTCCACGTCAAGTGCCCTCTCCACCCGGACGATAGAGGTAACAACGAAGAAGAACGTACGCTTTTCGGGAAGACGACAATGAACGACAGGCAGATCGCCAGGCTGTTCTGGGCCGCCAGGGTCCTGCTCGTCGCCGTGCTGCTGTATGCGGCGATTGCAGCGATCCTGACCCCATCGGCACCCGCGCCGGGATTGGGACCGAGGGCCGTATCGGGAGACGAGCGAGCGTCCGAACAAACCGACGCTCTGCCACAGTCTCGGCAGAACACGGATTATGCAGTCCTCGTCGACAGCAACATCTTCGGCGCGATGAGTCCGTCCGACCAGTCCGAGACTTCGTCCACGCAGGCGGCCGCCGATAGCGTGCCATCGGCCGAACCACTTGGGCTCCGGCTCGTCGGCGTCATTGCCGGCGGTCCCACCACCAGCCGAGCTGTCATTGAGGACACAAACACCCGGATCGCCACCCCGTATAAGATCGGCGATATCGTTGCCTCCACAAGGATCGAAGCGATCGAGTCGGATCGAATCGTCCTGAGCCACAAGGGGCGAACGAAAGTGCTATCTCTGCACACCGCCCGCGCCCCAAGAGACGCCAGCCCGTCCGCCACACAGGTGGCCGCGCCTCCATCCCGTCCGCAGGCACAACCCTCGTTCACACCGTCCGCACGGCTCAGCTATGTCGAGGATCTGTTTCGCACGGCGAAGATCGAGCCCTACGTGAAGGACGGACGCCCCGAAGGGTTGAAGATCAGCGGCCTCGAACAGAATCCGCTGGCCGCCGCCGTCGGATTGCGAAACGGCGACATCATACAAACCGTCAACGGCCAGAGCCTCAATAACACACAAAAAGCGTTCCAGGTCCTTCAGAAGGCCCGAACGCAGCCCAGGATCAGCATCCAGTTGCTGCGCGACGGCAAGGCGAGAGACCTGTCGTTTGACCTGTAGGAAAGCGGAGAGCATCTTGAGCACGAAACGTCACAATCCCTGGACACATCTCCAAAGCGGCAGGCCGTTTGCGCCATCGGCCATAGTCCAACGGTTTGGCCCGCCTGTCATCGCGATTGGCATCCTGGCGTTGAGCTGCACCGGGTGCGGAGGGCGCACCCAAGCCGTCTCAGCCAGCGAGGTCAGTCCGGTCCAACGGCGATCCTACAGCAGAGAGAAGACCTCCTGGTCGGCGAGTGAGGCGCCGTCCTGGACCGCTTCGGTGGCGTCGCCGCGGCCTTCTGTGTCGGCGGCGTCCGAAACGTCGTCGGAAGGCCTCCACGCGGTCCAGCCGGCACCGAGCCAACACGCTTCACTGCCCGCACGGCTACCACAAAGGGTCCCCGCGGAAAGGGTCGAGACGGCCCGGACAGAAGTCGGAAAGGACGCGTCGCCGAATATCTCCGAGCCGCAGCCGTCTCCGGCGCCTGACCAAGACGTTACAGCCTCCGCCGTGCCCGACCTTTCGCACCGACGCGACGAAATGGTGCAGGTCAACTTTGAAGACGTGGACATTCGAACCGTTCTCAAGACCATTGGCGAAATCACCGGGATCAACTTCATCCCTCATCAGAGCGTCAGCGGCATGGTAACCGTGATGTCACCGACGCCGATTCGACTGGGCGACATCTATCCGTTCCTTCAATCCATCCTCGACGTGCACGGATACGCCACGGTTGAGGCCGACCATGTCGTAAAGGTCGTCCCGAAGACTGAGGCCACCAAACGGAACCTCCAGGTTCGCATCGGCGCCGATCCCCGGGCGATTCCGAGAAATGACGCAATGGCCACGCAGATCCTTCCCTTGCGATACGCCGATGCCGGCGAGGTCAGCCAGATCGTCCAACCCCTTCTCTCGGCCGGTGGCCTGATGGCGACGTACCCACGAACCAACGCCATCATGGTGACCGACACGAGCGCCAATATCCACCACATCGCACAGATCATCGCCCAGCTCGACGTGGAAGGGTCGCGGGAGAACGTGGTGCTGTTCCCGTTGACACACGCTTCGGCCCAGGTGCTCAGTGAACAGGTCGTGCGCATCCTTGATGAGAGCCGCACCGCCGCGGCACCATCCGGACGCGCGCGACCGGCCCAGATCGAAGGGCAAGGCACGAAGGTTCTTCCCGATACTCGCACCAATTCCCTGATTGTGGTCGGGGGCGAACAAAGCGTCGAGACGATTCGCAGACTCGTCGCGCAGCTCGATGTCGAGCGGCCGACCGGGGTCGACAACGTCCATGTGACCTATCTGAAGAACGCCGACGCCAACGACGTGGCGCCCTCGCTCGAAGCGGCGCTGGCCGGTATGAGACTGACCGACACGGTCGACGCCCGACAGCCGATCCAGGTCACCGCCGATTCAAGCACGAACTCGCTCATTGTCGTGGCCTCGCCTCAGGATTTTGCCATGATCTCGCAGATCGTCGAAAAGCTCGACATCGTTCGCGAGCAGGTCCTGGTGGAGATGACAATCCTGGAGGTCAGCGAGGAGGCCCTGAAGGAACTGGGCGTCGATTGGGCGACGCTCGACGCGGCGGTCTCCAACAGCGTCCGCGGTTTCGGGCTGACGAACCTGGGGCCGCGCGTCAATTTCCTCAGCGGCGATCTCGAAGGTCTTGCGGTCGGCGCATGGAAGGACACCAGCGCGGGCGTTCAGATCGGCGCGATCCTCCAGGCGCTCCAGAAGAAGTCCGGGGTCAACATCCTCTCGACCCCCCACGTGCTGACCTCAAACCATCGCAAGGCCAAGATCGTCGTCGGCGAAAACACCCCGTTCGTGGTCCAGTCGCGCGTCACCGAGACCACGGACTTCCTGACGCCCACGGTGATCAAGCAGTACGAATACAAGGACGTTGGGATCACGCTCGATATCACGCCGCACGTCAGCCAGAGCGGGCTGGTGCGACTGGAGATCGACAGCGAATTCACGAAGCTGATCGACAGCGTGACCGCCGCCTCGTCCGACACGCCGACAACGGCCAAACGCAGCGCCCAGACCGTCGTAACGATGGGCAGTGGCGCGACCGTCGTCATCGGCGGCCTGATTCGCGACGACAAGACCCGCGTCGAAAACCGGGTTCCGCTGATCGGCGACGTGCCCGTGGTCGGCAATCTCTTCCGATGGCAGCGCGACCGCGTGCAGAAGACGAACCTGCTCATCTTCATCACGCCGCATGTCATGACCAGTCCGGAGCAGTTGCAGCAGATCACAGACAGCAAGCGGGACCAGATGCGTCCCCTTCTGGAGGAAAGGCGCTGACGTCTGTGGCTGAGCAGTCGGCACCCGGATCGCATCAGAGCGAGGAGGTGGTTTGGTGAACGTAGGACGGACCGAACGGACAGAGGATCCGCAACTCTGGAGGATCGCTCCCGAGCAATTGAATGCGGACCTGGTGCGACGATTGCCGCTGGAGTTCCTCAAGAAGCAGCGTGCGATCCCGATCGTGCTCGAGGACGGCAACACGGCGGTCGCCCTGGCGGACCTTCTCAACGTCGAGGCGTACGACGCCATCGTCGGCGTCCTGGGCCAGGTGTGTCCTCGGGTGCGCTGCCCGGCGCCGGAAATCGAGAACGCCATCAGCCAGTGCTACTACCACGCTGCCGACGGCGAGCGGGGCCAGGACGACGAGTTCTCCAAGGCCTATTCGCCCGACAGCGGCGGTGCCAGTTCGGTGCAGACGCACGCCGAGGACCTGCTGAACATCGCGAACAAGGCGCCGGCGATCAAGCTGGTCAACAAGATCGTATTCGAAGCGGTGCACAGCCGGGCCAGCGACATTCACATCGAGCCCTACGAAACCGAGGTGAAGATTCGTTTCCGCGTCGACGGCGTCTTGCACAACGTCCTGAGCCTGGCCCGACAGCAGGCGGCGCCGCTCCTGTCGCGTCTGAAGATCATGGCCAATCTCAACATCGCCGAGCATCGACTCCCGCAGGACGGCCAGAGCCGCGTGCGGATCGGCGAAGAACTGGTCGATATCCGCGTCTCGGTGATCCCCACGGCCGGCGGCGAACGCGTCGTGCTTCGGCTGCTGGACAAGGGACGAGGTCAGTTCCGTCTGGAAGACGTGGGCTTTGGGCCTGAGATGCTGCGTGTCTTTCGCGACCTCATCGGCATCTCGCACGGCATCATTCTGCTGACCGGTCCGACCGGCAGCGGAAAGACGACCACTCTCTATGCGGCGCTCAACGAGCTGAACAACGAAGAGCGCAACATTCTGACCGTGGAGGACCCGGTCGAATACCAGTTGCCCGGCATCGGGCAGATGCAGATTCGACCGAAGATCGAGCTGACGTTCGCCAGTTGCCTGCGCCACATCCTCCGACAGGACCCCGACGTCATTATGATCGGGGAGATCCGCGACCTGGAGACGGCGGAGATCGCCATCCAGGCCTCGCTGACGGGCCACCTCGTCTTGAGCACGCTCCACACGAACGACGCCGCCTCGGCGGTCACGCGTCTGATCGACATGGGCATCGAGCCGTATCTGATCTCCTCGTCGGTCGTCGGGGTGATGGCCCAACGACTGCTGCGGGTGATCTGCCCCGACTGCAAGCAGCCCTGGCAGCCTCACGACGCCGAGCAGATCAACGCCGAACTGGGCAGGCTCGTGGACGGCCATCCTCAGTTGTACAAAGGCGACGGCTGCGAGAACTGTCTCCAGACGGGATACAAGGGGCGAGTCGGCATCTTCGAGCTGATGCTCGTCGATGACCAGATCAAAGACCTCATCCTCCAGCGTCGCGGCGCACACGTCATCAAGGACGCCGCGGTCGCCAAGGGAATGACGACACTCCGCCAGGACGGCCTGCGTCGCGTCGCCGACGGCGTCACGACGCTCGAAGAAGTCTACCGCGTCACGCAGGACAGCGTCCACGGCGGTACGGAGGGGGACTCGCATGCCAACCGTTGAGGAACAGATCCAACCGCAGACCGACAGGACGGGCATTGCGGCCCGTCCGACGACCGCGCCGCGCCGCGTCCATCGGGCCCAAGGGCACGACCTGCTGCGACGGGTGGGCACGAAGGACCTCGGCCGCCTGGCGCGGCAGTTGTCCACGCTGCTGCACGCGGGGATGCCGCTGGTGCCGGCGCTGTCGGCCCTCGTCGAGCAGATGCAGTGTGGGCCGAAGAAGCGCGGGATCCGCTGGGGCCACTCAACCGAACCACTGGCGCCCATCGTGGAGCGCGTTCGCGACGACGTGAACGCCGGCAGCAGTCTGGCCGAAGCGCTCGGCCGGCACCCCAGCCTGTTCTCGGCGCTGTTCGTCAACATGGTGGCGGCCGGGGAGGCTGGCGGCGCTCTCGAAGCGGTGCTGGCGCGCCTGGCCGACATCCTCGAAAAACGGGCACAACTGACCGGCAAGGTCAAAGCCGCCATCGCCTATCCGGCGATGATGACGATCGTGGCCGTCGGCGTGGTCCTGTTCCTGCTGTCGTTCGTGGTGCCGAGCATCTCGGAACTGTTCGTCAAGATGAACCAGGAACTGCCTTTGCCGACCCGAATCCTCATGGGCGTCAGCGGCTTCTTCGAGGCTCACGGGGTGCTCATCGCGGTGGCGGTCTTCGGCGTCACAGCCGCCCTGATGGGGCTGGCCCGGACGCACGACGGCCGCCTGTGGATGGATCGAATCCGACTCGGGCTGCCGTTGTTCGGCCCGCTGTTCTTCCGACTCGAAGTGGCCCGACTGACGCGGACGCTCGGGACGCTGATGAAGAGCGGCATTCCCGTCATCAGCGCGATCGAGATCAGTCAGCGCATCAGCCAGAACCGCCTGATCGCCGAGGCGACCGACCGCATCAAGGACGGAGTCCACAAGGGCGAGACGATCGCCAACGCCGTCCGCGCCACGGGGATGTTCCCGCCAATGGTCGTTCACGTGATCGAAACCGGACAAATGGCGGGCAACGTCGAAGACGGCCTGCTGAACATCGCCGAGATGTACGATGGCGAGGTCGAGACAACGGTGCGGACGCTGACCGCGCTGCTCGAACCGATGATCCTGCTGCTGATGGGCGGCATCGTGGGCTTCATCGTGTTGTCGATCCTGCTGCCCATCTTCGAAATCAACCAGGCTTTGTAGGGAGATCGCATCATGCGAACTCGACACAGTGATCCGATACGCCGGCGACGGGGCTTCACTCTCATCGAACTGATGATCGTAGTGGTGATCCTGGGTCTGCTGGCTACGATCGTCATGCCGAAGATGCTGAGCCGGCCCGATCAGGCCCGCCGGGTCAAGGCCAAGGCCGACATCCGCAGCATTCAGTCGGCGCTGGCCCTGTTCAAGACCGACACCGGTCGCTTCCCGACCACCTCCGAAGGTCTCGAGGCCCTCGTGAACAATCCGGGCGTCAAGGGCTACAACGCCGACGGCTACCTCGAATCGGTGCCGGTCGATCCGTGGGGCAACCGATACGTCTACATGAGCCCCGGCGTCCACAGCAAGGATTACGACCTGAAATCCTATGGCAAGGACGGTGAAAGCGGCGGCACCGGAGACGATGCGGACATCGAGTCCTGGAACCTGCAGGACTGACGCCGCGTCGGGGATTCATCGGAAGGCAGACCATGAGCCGTTGTCGAACCAGATCCAGAGGGTTCACCTTCGTCGAAGTCCTGATCGCGCTGGCGGTCACCTCGATCGGACTTCTGGGGCTGCTGCGACTGCACCTGCTGAGCACGGCCACAGCCGACGCCGCCCAGGCAACCACCGGGGCGGTGTTCGTGGCCCAGGCGCAGATCGCCGAGGTCCTCGCTCAGGGGTTTCCGGCGCAGGGAACGACCTCCGGCGCCGTCGAACGAAACGGACAGACGTTCACATGGACGACTGAAATCCGAAACGCTGCCAGGTCGGGCGGCAGCGCGGCAATGCCCACGGGCCTGCGTGAAGTCTCCACCACCGTCACCTGGACTCTGGCCTCGCACGAGAAGAGCATGACGATGACGACCCTCGTCGCAGACACTCGAATCCATGAACGCAAGACGCAATAATCCCGGCTTGACGCTGATCGAGATGCTCATCGCGCTGGCGATGATCGCCACCATCGTCTCGATGGTCTACGGCAGCTACGCCGCCACGAGCCGATCGATGGAGATCTACGACAGCCGCCTGACGTGCGCGCAGCGGACACAGCTTGTCCTGCGATTGATGGAACGGCAGCTTCGCTGCGCCTATCAGCAACCAACGGAACCGGATGCCGCCCTATCGACGAAGGCCTCGGACAATGGGATCCAGGAATCGCCGAAAGCCGGTGAGACTCGCGTGCTCAAATCCCGCCCGACGTTCGCCGGCGGCGTCCGCACGGGGGGCGGCGAGTTGCTGGACTTCATTACCACGGCCGGCGCCGCAGGCGGACAAAGCGGCCCCCAGGGATTGGCCCGCATACGCTATCGACACGATCCGATCCTCGGGACCCTGGCGATCCGCTGTGACCCGCACCTGGATACCATGCGACAGGGCGATACGACCGCCCCTTGGCAGACCGTGTTGCAGCAGGTCTCGGAGATCGAGATCGAGTTCTTCGACGGCCTCCAATGGCGACCCCAGTGGAGCGGCCAGGCGAGCCGGACCCTGCCCCGCGCCGTGCGGCTGAGCCTGACGGTCGCCGATGAGAAGGGCCGCACCCGTCGATACGGCGCCACGGTGGCAATCGCGAGTCGAACAGCCGAGCGGAAGATCGTGAGGGAAACGCGATGAGCCTCCGCGCATGCCGACACCGCCGGAGCGGGTTCGTCCTCATCGTCGTCCTGGGCATGGTCATGCTGCTGGCGGCCTTGCTGTTCGTGTTCCACCGCACGACGCGCGCGAGCCTGGAGATGGCCGAGAGCCTCCGCCGGTCCGAACGCGCGATCAACTACGCGCGGGCCGGGCTGAGCCTGGCGATCGCCGCCATCGCCGACACCAACGATCTGACGAGCGATCCTCGATACGCCGACTTGCGAAGAGGCGAAGAGGCCTTTCCCATCGGTGACGGTCGCTTCGAGGTCACCGTCACGGATGAGAGTGGCCGAATCAACGTCAACACGCTGCTGGACGAGAACGGTCAGCCCAACCGCCGGCGGATCGATCAACTGCTCCGGCTGATCGACCTGCTGAACCGGCGCAAGGACGCCGCCCGGATCGGATACGGCGTGGTCGCGGCCATCATCGACTGGATCGACCCCGACGATGACGTCACGGTATTGTCGTTCGTGGATTCAGGCGGCCAGGGCGCCGAGAGCGACTACTACCAGGGCCTGGCCCCCCCGTATCGCTGCAGGAATGCGCCGATGGACACTGTCGAGGAACTGCAGTGGGTCAAGGGGGTCACGCCGGAGGCCTTCGCCGCCCTGCGCGACCTGCTGACGACAACGGGCAGCGGGCGCATCAACATCAACGCAGCCCCCCCGCTTGTCATCGAGTCGCTCTGCGAACACATGGACGCGACCCTGACCCGGATGATCGTTCAGCGGCGACAGACCAAACCGTTCGAGACGGTCGCCGAACTGAGAGACGTTCCCGGAATGACCGATAACATCTTCCAGGCCGTCAGAGAAGCCATCGAGGTGAAGCCCAGAAATGCCCGTTACCGCGTCACTTCGCGTGGACGCGTGGAAGATCGGACCTGCGAAATCGAGGCCCTGGTACAGAGAAACACCGGGACGGGAAATGTCGATATTCTTCTGTATCGGCAGTCGAATTAGCAGGACGCTCCATGTTGGCTTCGGAGGAAGGACAAGAGGTGGGATCATGGTGAGAAGATCGATCGGCATCGACATCGGACGCTTTCATCTGCGGGCCGTGCAGGTCGCCCAGACCCCCGACGGGTTCCGCGTCGAGAAGGTCTTTGCCCGGCCGACGCGCCGGAGCACGGACTGCCCCATCGACATGCTGCGGGCGTTGACGGCCGAGCAGGGGTTTGACCGGCGCGCCGAGGTCACCGCGTGCCTTCCGCATCACACGATCTTCTTCGCCGACGCGGAGGTCGATACCGCCGCCCTGCACGAGCTTCGAGCCGGGCACGCATCGAGTCTGCGGGAGGACTTGCCCATCGTGGCCGAACAAGCGGTCGTTCAGGTCTGTTCGGCTCGACCGCTGCCGAACGGACGGCATTCGGCCCTGGTCGCGACGACCTCGGCCGATCTGCTGGCCGAGGTGTTGTCGCTGCTGGAGGAAGGCAAGGTTCGCGCCACGTGGATTGAGGCCCCCATCACGGCGGTCCACACCACCGTCGGTTTCAACCATCCAGAGAGCAATGAAGGCGTGGCTCTCCTTCTGGTGGTCGATGAGTCGGTCCTGAGCCTTGCAGTAGTCCAGGATGGAAGCCTGATCATGGCGAGGAACTTCCCCTTGCAGGTTTCCCGCGACAACGACGAGGACTCGGTCGGCCGGCAGGTCACAGAGGTTCTCAGCCGTGAAATCGAGATCACATGGCGAAAGCTGTTCGGAGCCGATGTGGGAGCCAATGTTCGTGCCTTCCTCGTTGCGCCGTCGGCGATCGCAAGCCACCTGACCGGGGCGATCCATGAAGCCACCGGCTTCCGGGTCATTCTCGTCGATCCCTGCGCCCGTGTCCGGCAGAGCGAGGGGATCGACGGGATCTCCTCACTCTGCGTTGCAGAGGGGTTGGCCCTTCGCAAGCTCCTGCCGCAGGAATCGGATCACGTCGATTTCCTGAGCGCTCACACGACCCAGACGCAAAGCCCGGTGAACTGGAAGAAGGAACTCACTCTCTGCGGCGCGCTGCTGATGGCAACGCTGGCCGTCTGGCTTGGCAGTCTGTTCGTCCAGCGGTCTCGCCTCGAATCCCAGTACACCCACGTCAAGGGCCAGATTGAGGAGGTCTTTCAACGGACGTTACCCGACGAGAGGTGTGTGAATCCACTGGCGCAGCTCCAACAGAAACTGGACGCGCTTCGCAACGACGATGGGTGGCTGGCGTCGTTTCAGCCGGGACACCGCCGCCCCCTGGAAATCCTCAGCCTTCTCAGCGCCCACCACCCGGCGGATGGAGCGGTGGAATTCGACGATGTGCTCATCGCCGGGGATTCGGTACGGGTGATGGGCCACTGCAGTTCGTTCGCCGCCCTGGCCGGGTGGCAACGTACGTTGGAGGGGATTCCCGGCATGGAGATCACGGAGGGCCCCAAGCCCGGCAGAGACGCCACGACCGGCCGGGTGCGATTCACGCTGTCGCTGTCGTCCGAAAGGAAGGTGCAGTAGATGATCCAATTGACTCGACGAGAACAACGGTGGGGCATCGTCGTCGCGGCTGCGTTGGCAGCCTGGGGAACGTATGCGATGGCGGTCAAGCCGATGCGAGATCGAATCGGGACCCTCAACCGCATCATCCCGGACAGGCAAGCGGAACTCCGTGAAGTCCAGGCCCGAAGTGCGGAGTATCTCGCCCTGCGCCGTGAATCTGAAGACGTGCAGAAACGCATGGCCGAGCAGGACCCGGACTTTCAATTGCTGCCCTTTCTGGAGTCGTTGACCGAGCGACAGAATCTGAACGCCCACGTGGCGACCATGCAGCAGACCGATGCGCCCCCGTCGCGGTCGGGGTACTCCGAGACAGTCGTCGAGATTGGACTTGAAGGCGTGAGGCTGTCCCAACTGGCCAACCTGCTCGGCGCCGTTGAAGAGTCCTCCGAAGCAGTGGCCCAGATCGGCAGCCTTCACATTCGCAAGCAGAGCCAGGACGCCATGCGGCTCGATGCCACAATCCGGATATACAGTCCGAGGACCACCCTGGAGACCGTTGCCGCCGAGGCCACCTTACGGTAGTGTCCTCAGCCACGGCCCCTGCGGGCCTGCACAGACGACGAAGCCGGCGACCTCGCACAACCACCCGACCCCTTTGCTCTCGTCGGGACGGGGGTTGCCACAAAGCCCGCCAGATGGTATAGAGACACACACGAATGCTGGAGGAACTGTGGCCGAACCGATGGCAAAGATGAAGACCCATAAGATGTATCGATGGAAAGACCTGCCGGACGAGGAATTGCTCCAGGTGCGCATCCGCGACCTCGGTCTTCAGATTCCGGGCTCCTGCCTGGAACCGTTCGTCGAGCAGCTCCACGAGGAACTGGAGGCAAAGGGCATCGCCTACCGGCCGGCCTGCTACCTGGCCGACGAGTGGCTCACGCCCGACAAGATCCCAACGATCGGGATTCCGTTCTGCCTGGCCCATCCACGACTCAAGCAGCTCGAAGAGACCATGATGTACGAGGTCGAGGGAGGCGACCCGGACGTCTGCATGAAACTGCTCCGTCACGAATGCGGCCACGCGATGAACTACGCCTATCAGCTCTATCGGCGCACCCGATGGCGCGAGCTGTTCGGGCGGTTCAGCGACACCTACTCCAATTCGTATTCCTACCAGCCCTACTCCCGCCGGTTCGTCATCAATCTCGAAGACAACTACGCCCAGTCGCATCCGGACGAGGATTTCGCCGAGACGTTTGCGGTGTGGCTCCGGTCCGACAGTTCGTGGCAGGACAAGTACAAGGGCTGGCCGGTCCTCAAGAAGATCCAGTACGTGGACAACGTGATGCACCTCGTCGCCGACCGGCCCGCCGTGGTGACATTCAGGGGCCATCCGCCCTACTCGGCGGCCCGCATGACGTCCACGCTGGCCGCCCACTACGAGCGCAAGCGCCGTATCCTCGGCAGCGAGTTTCAGGGCTACTACGACGACAGTCTCCGCGATCTGTTTGGGGCCGATCGCGTCGGCAACTCGGCCCCCCGAGCCTCTCGGCTGCTTCGCTCACACCGCACCCAACTGGTCAACAACGTCACTCGCTGGACCGGCCACCGCAAATTCGACATCGACCAGCTCGTCAACCGACTCGCGACAAGGTGCGACGCCCTGGGCCTGTCGGCCGAGGGCCCCCAGGAGGAGATCATGGTCGGCCTGACCGCCATGGTCACCGCCATTGCCAGCAACACCCTGACCATCAGCCGAAAACGAAGGTGAATATGCGTCGACGACTGCACATCATGGTCCTCGTAGACCCGGCCACGATCCCGCTGGACGATCCGGAGTTTCGTGATGGATCGGACAAAGCAATCACCGAGTACCACGTCTGCGATGCGCTTCGGGTTCTGGGTCACCGCGTCAGCGTCGCCGGGGCCGAATACGACATCGCGTCGGTAGCCCGAACATTGACCGAGCAGGAGCCGGACCTTGTGTTCAACCTGACCGAGCAGTTCTGCGGCGACCGACGAATGGACAAGAACATCGCCGCCCTGCTGGAGTTGCTCGACATTCCCTTCACCGGAGCCGGCGCCATGGGGCTGCTCCTGGCTCGCGACAAGACGCTGTGCAAGCAGATTCTCCGGCTGCACAAGATCCGGGTTCCGAATTTCGTCTCTCTGCCGTATCATCACAAGATACGCATACCGAAGAACCTGCCGTATCCGATGGTGGTCAAGCCCGCTCTTGAGGACAGCTCCGAGGGGATCTCCAACGCCTCGCTGGTGTACGACGCCGAGGCGCTCGCGGAGCGCGCCGCGTTCATTCACGAACGATGGAAACAACCCGCCATCGCCGAGCAGTACATTGGAGGACGGGAGCTCTACGTCAGCGTGATCGGCAACAAACGATTGACCGTGCTGCCTCCCCGGGAGTGCTTCTTCAACAACGAAGGCGATCAAGGCCCCGTCATGCTGACCTATCGCTGCAAGTGGGATCGTCAGTACCGCGAGAAGTGGAAGATCGACTTCGGCTTCGCCGAACTGCCTGCGAAGCTGTTACAGGCGATTGAGCGCGTATCCAAGCGGGCGTACCGCGCGCTGCATCTTCAGGACTACGGCCGCATCGACCTGCGCCTGACACCCGATGAGAAGCTGTTCGTCCTGGAGGCCAACCCCAATCCCGACATCGCCTACGGCGACGAAGTGGCCGAGGCGGCCGACAAAGCCGGCATCGACTACGAGTCCCTCATCGACCGAATCATCCGCCTGGCGTTGCACCGACACGCGTAGCCGCCCGTCTCGCCGCCCCCCGGGCGACCGAAACCACCTCTGCAGGACCCACCCAACGGCCCTCTGCACCCCGTGCGAAAATCGGCCGGATTTTTGTGCAAAGAGTATTGCTTTTCACCTTCCCGCGCGTACGATGTTGACGCCATTGGAGGTGGGTTCTCTCGAACCCGTTTGTGGTGCGCCGATGGATATTGACAACCCTCTTTTGAAAGTGTTCGAAGATGTGTGAATCATGTGGTTGCATCCCCTGTGACGTATACGGCGCTCCTCTTGAGATTGGGATCGGCGCCGGCTGCGACGAGCTGTTGGAGGAGGAGTTCGCCTACGATGACGACGAGGACTTCGACGATGAGGACGAAGACTTCGACGACGAACTCGACGATGAGGAGGAAGAAGAGGACGAGGAGGAAGAGGAAGACTTCGACGACGAGGACGATGAGGAGTGGTAACCCGGATCGAGGTTTGCGCTGACTGCGACGCCTCGTTCGACAGCGCCTTGGACCGTGCGCTCAGGCCCAACATGAACCATAGCGCGCCGCTGCTACGGCGTTACGCTGTCAGCGGACATACTTTCCACGCAGACCACCCGGGAACGCCCATGTCCCATCGGCGGTGACTCACGTTCTCGGCGCTCTCCCTCGGAGAGCGCCGCCCCGTCAGCGCCCCTCGTGGCTGCCTTTTGGGATGTTCCAGGGCAACCACATCATCTTCGCCAACGGTACACGTTCAAACGGAAGGCCCCGCTGAGCCGGCGGGGCCATTCGGTTCAAATCTTCCCTGTCTTCACTCGCAAGGCCTGACGTTTGTCGCCTCCAGCCCTTTGCGCCCCTGGGCTGGATCGTACTCGACGGGCTGACCATCCTGGAGCGTCTTGAAGCCCGTTCCGGCGATGTTGGAGTGATGGACGAACAAGTCCTCGCCGCCATCATCCGGAATGATGAAGCCGAACCCCTTCTTCTCACTGAACCACTTGACAGTCCCCTTTGCCACTTCGTCTTCTCCTCAGACCCACATGGGCCTACACTACGGATTCCCTCATTTGCTTGGCAGAGGCACCGCTTCGAGGGAGGAAAGCATGCACCTTGACACATTATCTTATATTACCGGTCGTCCCGGGCGCTGTCAAAAAAAACGCCGCTGTGATCCAAAAAACTGTGGATCGGCGTGCGAGAACGTGGGCGAGGCGCAACGGATACGGCAGCAACGCCTCCCGCCGGCCATTCCGCCAACCGTCCAGGCTCCGCCGTCGCTGGGCTACGCGTGGGTCTTGAAGCAATCGGTGCGCCAGCAGCATTCCAGCCAGGGACACTGGCCGTTCGAGCGGCCGAAGCACGGCGTGCAGCCTTCCGCAGCCTGAATCGCGTGGATCAGCTCAGTCTTCCTCATCTTGCCGGGCAAGATCCCCAACTCTTTCGCCCTGTTCCTGATGTCGGGCATCGTCATCCGTTTCATCGTTGCATCCGCCACTGCCATGTCTTTGTCTCCAAACACATCTGGTCTCAAGCCTGCCTCGGTGCTCGGTGCCTCTGCGATCCGTCGCGCACCGGCTCTTCCAAACCCGGGCACCGACTCAATCACAACAGTATTTTCGGCTAAAATCAGTTCTTTCCTCACAAGACTTCACACAAAACCGCAGTCACTGCCGCTCATCTGTTCGAGCCCCGCCTGCCAGACCAACCCGCGTCGAGCCGGTCGCCGATGTGCGAAGTGCCACCGTCGGCTAGGCGGGTTCCTCCGAGACCTCTCCTTCCGCTGGCCCGGCGGTTTTGGGGTTGCTATGAGCAAACGAAAGCACTACTACATAGGCAGTCGGTTTTATCGGAGGCAACAGTATGGACAACCGCGCAAAGGACCCACAGTGACCGAGCAGGCCACGCCGACACGCACCTGTCTCACTCGGCCACACGTCCGAGAACCGGCATCGATGGCCGACAGAAGAATGCTTGTGGGCGGCCATCGACACAACGAGGAATTTTGCTTGGAGGAACTCCACATGAACCCACGGCTGTCCACAGAAACCGACGACACGAGACAAGGGCCAATCGGTACGTTCGTCCGCGCCCTTTGCCTGGTGGTCGCAGGGCTCACTCTTCTGCCGACCGGCTCGCTGTCGGGACGGGATTTCGTTCCCTTCGTCATCGCAGATCGGATCGACCGCGAGCATGCAATCTGGCTCGCTGACAGCGAACCGATCGCGGCCGACGCAGCACGACTGACGGCCCGTAATGCGCGTTTCGTACGGAACGGCGACCCCATACGCATCTGGGGCGTCAACCTCTCGTTCGGGGCCAATTTCCCCACTCATGGGGATGCCCCACACGTTGCCGCGCGTCTGGCGGCCGCCGGCGTCAACTCCGTGCGGTTTCACCACATGGACACGGCCCGCTGGCCGCGAGGCATCTGGAACGCCCAGGACGGCAAGACCATCGAACCGGAGGCCCTGGACCGACTCGACTACTTCATCAACGAACTGGCCAAACAGGGCATCTGGGCCAATCTCAACCTGCACGTCGGCCGCGCCCACAGCGAGTACCTGGGATTGCCCGATTCGGACAGCGATTACGACAAGGTCGCCAACCTCTTCACGCCCGACCTGGTCCAGGCCCAGAAGCAGTTCGCAAGAGACCTTCTGACCCACGTGAACCGCTATCGAAACGTGCGCTACGCCGACGACGCCGCCGTGGCATTCGTGGAGATCACCAATGAGAACAGCTTCTTCATGTGGGACGGCGACCAGCGGCTGCGCCGACTGCCGCCGTACTACGCCAGGATCCTCCAGGGCCGCTTCGTCCGGTGGCTGAAGGACCGCTATGGATCGGACGAGGCGCTCGGCGCCGCGTGGGGTCGGGGCACTGAGCCCCTGGGCGAAACGATGCTGCGAAACGGCAACTTTCGTCTCTGGGACGCTGCGAGGAGGCTCCCTCAGCACTGGAACCTCGAACAGCACGAGGGTTGTCGGGCCTCCGTTTCCCAGGCTGAGGGGACGATCCGCATTGAAATCGACCGGGCGAACGATACGACCTGGCACCTCCAGTTGACGCAGGGCCACCTGGCGCTGTCCGAAGGCCGATACTATACGGTCTCGTTCGACGCGTCGAGCGACAAGCCGCGGCAGATCAGTTGCACTGTAAGCCAGGCGCATTCGCCGTGGTCCAACATGGGCCTGTCCAGGACTGTTTCGCTGGACACGAAATCGAAGCGTTTCCGCTTCGGCTTCGTCGCCCGGGCCGATGAGGGCAACGCCCGGATCAGCTTCGCGCTCGGCGGCGACTCCGCATCTGTCCATCTGGCCAACGTCGAGGTCCGCCCCGGCGGGCAGGTTGCCCTGGCCGAGCGAGAATCCCTCAGCGCCGGGAACATCGCCCTGTTTGCGGAGAACGGGAGCCGTCAGAGGATTCTCGACCGCATGATCTTCCTGGCGGAGACCGAGAAGGCCTACTTCGACGAGATGCGCCGCTTCGTCAAGGACGAGCTGGGCTGCCAGGCACTGGTCACAGGCACCATCGTCTTCGGGCCGCTGGGGCTCTGGGCCCAGAGCGATATGGACTTCATCGACTCCCACGCCTACTGGCAGCATCCGCGCTTTCCCGGCCGGCCGTGGGACCAGGGCAACTGGCTGATCGACCAAAAGCCGATGACCGACCATCGCAACGAGGCCACACTGTTTCGCATCGCCGCCGAGCGGCTGGCGGGCAAACCTTTCACCGTCAGCGAGTACAACCACCCCGCACCGCTCGATTCGCAGGCCGAATGCGTTCCGATGATGGCCTCCTTCGCCGCCGCCCAGAACTGGGACGGCATCTGGTTCTACACCTACTCCCACAGCGGCGACCGTTGGGACCGCCAGATGCTCAGCGGCTTCTTCGACATCGACACGAACCCCGCCAAGTGGGGTTTCATGCGAGCCGGGGCCGCAGTCTATCGCGATGCGGCCATCGCACCGCTGGGACCGGCCCGTCACATGTCGATCACCGATCCTGCAGACGAGCCAGCCGGCTTGGCCGGCCTTCATATCCAGCACGATCGGAACATGCGTTCGATTCTTCAAAGAGCCGCCGGCGTCACGGACGACGATATGCTCAAGGCGGTGTACATCCCCAGCTTGGCCCCTGTCTCCGATTCGGCCGACGCCGGCCGGACGTCCTCAAGCACACTCGCGTGGTCGGTGGACTCGGCCGGCAAGGGTCTCTTTCACGCCGCCGATGGCGACGTGCAGGTCGTGATCGGGCACGCCGATCGCATGGGGCCGGCCACCGCCGGGAACGTCCGCATCACATCTCCTGAATTCGTATCGCTCACCGTCACGCCGCTGGGCGACGGCCGGCGAATGCTTGTCACCGCCTGCGGACGCTGCGAGAACACCGGTATGCAGTTCTCCGACGACCGCCGAACCGTGGGCCGCAACTGGGGCCAAGCCCCCGTACGCATCGAACTCGTGGAGGGCCAACTGGCCCTTCCGGCCGGGCGATGGACCTGTCGGGCCATTGCCCCGGACGGCTCGCCCAAGCAGCAGGTGCCTATCTCGTATGAGGGCGACAAAGGCATTCTGAAACTGTCGTCGGCATACCAAACCATGTGGTATCTCCTCGAACGTTCAACACGATAGCATTGCAGAGAAGGACTCATGACCATCACACTTCCACGTTCGGCCGCATTGAATTCACTGATCGCCGCCTTATTGCTGTCCATCGTGTGGCCGCTGCCGTCTTCGGCCTTCAACGGCCATATCGTGCAGGAAGGCCCGCTGACGCTGTCCATCGACCCGGTGGAGGACGTTCGGCAGTTCGACCAACCCCAGACTGTCACGGCGAGAATCCGGAATGCCGGCTCGACGGCCGTCGACGTCGATCTGCAGATGGACGGCCTCGTCGACGAGTGGTACGCCGTCGGAGCATCGACGGCAACGTTGGCGGTCCAGCCCGGCCAAACCCAGGCCGCTACGTTCCGGATCGCCGCCGGGCGCGGCGCCGTCTCGGCGCTGTACCCGGTGCACATCCACGCCCGCTTCCGCGATCGCGGCCAGGAGGCGGTCGCCCACGCCGTGCAGATCTTCGCCACAGACTTCGAGCAGACCGCGACATCGACTACCGTGCCGCCAACGCTGCCGATCAACACCGTTCCCGTCCGAGGCGCACTGCCGTTGTGGTCGCTCCGGACGCATCGCATGGCATGGCAGTATTACACAGGACCGCTGGTCTATATGCCCACCGGCTGGAGCGGGACTTCGGAGGAATCGTCGGCCAGCCTGTCCTTCGGATCGGTGACGCGTGGGGCCACGCGCGACGCGATCGTCATGCACCCGCCCTGGAAGCCCGGCGGCGGGACGATCTTCATCGAATATCGCCTGGGTCTTCCGCCGACCCAACCTGTCACACTGACGTTCGCCAACGCGATCCGCGACCATTCGGCCGGCGAGCCCCCGAGCGACGGCGTGACCTTTCGAGTATGGGTCGATGACGATGCGATCTTCTCGCGACACACCGACAGCAAACGCTGGGTCGAGGGCGAGGTGGACCTGTCCGACTACGCCGGCCGGGAAATCCTGCTGCGCTTGGAGAGCCATCCGGGACCGCAGCACGACACCACCTGCGACTCATCTTACTGGGGCGATCCCATCGTCGTCTCCGGCCAGACGCCTGCACCAATGTTGCCCGCGCAGCGGGACCGATTGCGGGATACGGCCAGGGCCCTGGTCGCCCAGGACAGCGGCCCGGGCGCCGTTCTGCAATTGGAGGGCGGTTACAGGGCCGCCGTCGTCGCAGGCGATGCCGGGCTGTTCGACGCGGCTATCGCGGTCGGCAACGAGAATGCGTGCGTCGTCTTCGACGGTCTGCGCATCTCGGTGCTCGGTCACCCGATCGGACGAGGCCCATCCGGAGTCAACCTGGCCGGCGAGACGAGTTGGACGACGGCCGGCCGAGAGTTGATCGCCCGACAGCCGCTGTTGCTCGGCAACGAGGAGTTCACGCTGACCGTACGGATGTGGCCGGACAAGACCGGCCTGCGCATCAAGGTGGACTGCCCCAAGCGAATCACCGATTTCGCCATCGGATCGGCCGACCAGAAGGCGCCCCGCGTCTACTACGGGCACGGCTACTGCATCGTCGAGCCCGAGGCCTTCCGCGCCGGCTTCGGCGGGCACAACCTCTCGACGAGCCACGTGGGCTTCGATTTCGAGCGGGGTCTGTCGCTGCTGGTGGCGACGGACAATCCACCCGACTATCTGGAGGTGGACCCCGAAAGCCAAACGTATGCGCTGCACACGCACATGAACGGAACGATGACGCTCGTGCCCAGCGTCGAGGGCGCCTTCGATTGCGCGCTGAAGTATCGCGACCTCTACGACAAACAGCCGTCGCCCGACTTCGAGCGCAAGGCAGGACGGTTCGTCTTCGACATCTGGGGTGGTCGCTACGGCGAGATCGCGCAGAGGATGCAGCAGATGGTCGATTATGGCCTGACCGATTCGCTGCTGACCGTGCACGTCTGGCAGCGATGGGGGTATGACTACCGCCTGCCCGACATCTATCCGCCCAATCCCGCGCTGGGGACCATCGAGGACATGCGGCAGATCGCCTCCGTCTGCGACGAGCACGACGTCCTGTGGGGCCTGCACGACAACTACATCGATTTCTATCCCGACGCCGAGGGGTACAGCTACGATCACATCTGCTTCACCGAGGCCGGCCAGCCGGTCAAAGCCTGGATCAACGAGGGCCGCAACGCCCAGAGCTACCGCTGGCGGCCCGACCGCATCATGCCCTTCGTCCAGCGGAACCTCAAGCAGATCGGCCCGGCCCTGCATCCGAATCACTACTTCATCGACGTATTCACCTCGATCGACTGCTTCGACTACTACGACAAACAGGGCCATTTTCACTCGATGCTCGAGACGCGCCGGCACTGGGGCGAAGCCTTCGCCTGGATTCGCGATTATCTGGGCGACAATGCCGTGATGACCTCCGAGGCCGGCCACGACCAGTTGGTCGGCTATCTGGCCGGCGCCGATTGCCAGTTTCTGCAACTGTCGCCCGACAGCCGGGAGTTCTGCATCCGCCTGGCCTGCAAAGACTGGCAGCGCGTACCCTGGTACGATGCGGTCCTGCACGACAAGTTCAGCCTGCACGGCGTGGGCTACTCCGGACGATACCAGGGCGGACGCAGCCGGGCCGAACATGGGATCGAAAGCGACGATTACATCAGTGCCGAGATCCTCACCGGCCACGCATTGATGATCGACAATCCGGGCTTCGGTCGTGGCGCGGTCCGCAAGTACTGGCTGGCCCAGGACTTCATTCGCAGTATTGCCCTCGATGCCATCGCCGGCGTCGGGTTCGTCGACGGCGACATCCACAGACAGATCGTCGACTGGACCGGCGGCGCGCGGGTCTACGTCAATCGCGGCAACACGGACTGGACCATCGCCGGCAAGGTCTTGCCGCCCTACGGCTACTACGCCCGCGGCGGCCCGATCGAATCGAGCATCGAGAGAATTGACGGCGCGGTCGTCGAGCAGTCGCGCGGGCCGTCACAATGGTATTTCAGCGCCAGAGGCTTCGGGCCGGAAGGCCAGCTCGCCATCCGACCGCAGGCCGAGCGCGTCGAGCATCTTGGCGGGCGACAGTTCAAACTCGTCACGACATGGCAGGCCGATGAACCGGCGCCCAAGGACCTGCAAGTCTTCATCCACTTCGTCAGCGAGGCGTCGGACCGAAGTGACAGAATCGCCTTCCAGGGCGGCGGCCAGCTGCCGCAGCCCACAAGCCAATGGCAGGGTGCGATCCGCCTCGGAGAGGACCGGACGGTGACAATTCCCTCGGCCTATGGTCCGGGCGAATACGAGATTCTCGTGGGACTCTGGGATCCGGCCACCGGACAGCGCTATGGGTTGCTCGGCGACGACGATGGGACCATGCGATACCGGATCGGCACACTTGTGGTGCAGGGTCGCGGCCAGGATGTGCGCGGCGTGGCCCTGGCGCCCCACGAGGCCGCTTCGGCGAATCCGGGGTGGAACGCGGGAATCGAGTCGATCGACTTCGGTCCGGCTGCTACACGCGGGGCCTTCCGCTGCACACGAAACACCGACACACTCGTCGTGACCCCCCTGCCCAATCTCGGATCGTTCCCTGTGGCCCTGCGACCGACGGAATTCGGCTTTGACGGTGCCCGCGTCCAATCTCTTGTCGCCATCGATGCCGATGGGCGCGAGCTGCGTCCCGTCAGCTACGAAACCGACAACGGCCGGATCGCATTCGAAACCCGCAGGAACGAATTCGCCTACATCATTCACATGGACTGACAGGAACGGACTATGAAGAAGCCCCGAATCGCTTCCGCTCTGATTGCATCGTTGACCCTGTTTGCGGTGGCGCCGCCGGCTCGTGCCGCCGGGCAGGGCGAGCCTCTGGCCCTCTTCGACTTCGGCGCCACATTCCAGACGGGCACCGTGGCCACAAGCGATGCCCGTGTGAGCCTGGCCGAGCCGGGCAGGCTGCGGATCGAAACCGGTCATGAGGCCCCCTGGCCGGGTGTCACGCTCAAGGCCCCCGACGGCCAATGGGACCTGTCCAGCTACGAAACGATCCAATTCGAGGTGGCCAACCGCGACGACCGGTCCGTCACTGTAAACTGCCGCGTGGACAATCCCGGCGCCGACGGCACGAACCACTGCGTCACCGACAACGTCACCGTCGCTCCGGGAGCGTCGGCAACACTGACCGTCCGCGTCTTCCCCGTCCCGTGGCGGCTCGACGCCCCGCTGGAACTGGTGGGTATGCGGGCGGCGCCAACCCATGCGGGCAAGCTCGATCCAGCCAATGTCACGCAACTGGTCATCTTCGTAAACCAGCCCAAGACAGACCATGCCTTCGAGATCGGCTGCATTCGCGCCGCCGGACGCATCGAGGTGCTCGACGCTTCCACGTTCCTGCCGTTTATCGACAAGTTCGGCCAGTATACTCACAAGGACTGGCCCGGCAAGACGCATTCGGCCGAAGACCTGATCGCCTATGGCCAGGCGGAGGAGCGGGATATCGAGACCCATCCGGGCCCACAGGACCGCAATGCATACGGCGGCTGGGAACGCGGACCGCAACTGGAGGCGACCGGGTTCTTCCGCGTGCAGAAGCACCAGGGCAAGTGGTGGCTCGTCGATCCGGCGGGCAGGCTGTTCTGGTCGCACGGCATCGACTGCGTCGGCACCGGCAACGCCACCCCGATCAGCAACCGCGAGGCCTACTTCACGGACCTGCCGGCCGAGGGCTCTCCTTTCGCCCGGTTCTACGGGTCGGGCCGTTGGGCGCCGCACGGCTACTACAAAGACCACACGCCCTATCGCACCTACGACTTCAGCCGGGCCAATCTGCTGCGGAAGTACGGCAAGGACTTCGAGCAACTCTTCGCCGAGCGAACACACCGACGCTTCAGGAGTTGGGGCATCAACACCATCGCGAACTGGTCGGACGAGAGCATCTACCTGATGCGAAAGACACCTTACACCGCAACGATCGGCTTTGACTCACGACGCCTGGAAGGCTCCGAGGGCTACTGGGGGAAGTTCTACGACGTCTTCGACGCGAGTTTTCGCCAACAGCTTCGCAAGCGGCTGGCCCGCGAGAAGGACCGAACGGCCAACGACCCGTGGTGTATCGGCTATTTCGTCCATAACGAGCTGTCGTGGGGTGACGGCACATCGCTGGCCGTCGCGGCGCTCGCTTCGCCGGCCGCTCAGCCGGCCAAGAAGGTCTTCATCGAAGACCTCAAGGCCAAGTACGAGACGATCGCCAAACTCAACGATGCGTGGGGAACCGATCATGCCTCGTGGCAAGCCCTGCTCCAGAGCCGGGCTACTCCCGACAGGCAGAAGGCCCTCGCCGACCTTCATGCGTTCTACGACAAGACGGCCCGGACGTACTTCGAAACGATTCGCGATGAGCTGAGGAAGGTCGCCCCCCACCATCTCTATCTGGGCTGCCGGTTCGCGTGGGTCAACGACATCGCCGCGCGGGCGGCGGCGGACTTCTGCGATGTTGTCAGTTACAACCGCTACGCCTACAGTGTCGAAGACTTGAAACTGCCGGACGACATCGACATGCCCCTGATCATCGGCGAGTTCCATTTCGGGGCGCTGGATCGCGGGATGTTCCATACGGGTCTGCGCAAGGCGAAAGACCAGGAGGATCGGGCGGAAAAATACGCCGACTACGTGCGCGGCGCCCTGCGAAACCCCCATATCGTGGGCACGCACTGGTTCCAGTACAAGGATCAGGCCACAACCGGACGCGGGGACGGGGAGAACTACCAGATTGGCTTCATCGACATCTGCGATACGCCGTACCCCGAGATCGTGGCCAAGGCACGTGAGGTCGGTTATTCCATGTATCGGTATCGCCTGAACCGCGACTGAGACTACACAGAGGTGAAGCACCTGACAAAAAGGACGCGAGGCCGGCCTGCCCTCAACTCAACCGCTGTCAGACCAGCCCCGCGATATCTCAAATCGACCGCGGAACGAACTCCGCGTCTGTCGGACTACCGTTATTACATCATGACAGACCCGTTTGTTCGAGAAGAATCGCGACAGCGAAGCCATTTCTCTATGGTGCAAGGCGACCGTTTCGTCATCGGGTACTTCGCTCTTTCGTTTGTCGAATGACGGCCAGCCCGCTATAATCGCTGCGGTCTTTTTTGAAGGAGTTACCGATGGCATTCGACCAAGACAACGATTATCTGGACTCGTCGTTTCTACCCGGACACGGAGGGCCCAAACCGCCCCACAGCCCGCCGTCGCCTCCGGCGCAAGCCTATGGGCCCTATCCTCAGCCCCGAAAGCGGTCGAGCCTCCGGCGGATCTTCTGGGCGTTCCTTTTTGGTCTGTCGTTTCTGGCCAACGTCTCGCTTTTCTTGTTGCTGATCGGCCTGATCGCATTCGTCGCCACGGGGCGGACACGGTTCTATGAAGAGGCTGTGGTCCGCGAAGGCCCGCGCAGCGACAAGATCGTGCTGGTCCATGTCAACGGCGTCATCGGAGACGATCAAGCCGACTACGTCTATCGCCAGCTTCAGACGGCCCGTAAGGACCGCAGCGTCCGAGGGGTCATTGTGGGCGTCAGTTCACCCGGCGGAACGATCTCCGGGAGCGACCGCATCTACCAGGAGATTCTTCGGTACCGCCGGGAGACCGGCCAGCCGGCGGTCGCCTTGATGCAGGGCGTGGCGGCATCCGGCGGATACTACGCCTCGGTGGCCTGTGACAGAATCGTCGCCGAGCCCACCGCCATCACCGGCTCGATCGGTGTGGTCATGAGCTACTTCGTGTTCCAGGAACTGCTGGAGAACAAGCTTGGGATCCAGCCGGTCTATCTCGCCGAAGGCGACAGGAAGGACTGGCCCAGCAGCTTCCGCGAGCCGAAGCAGGAAGAACTGGACTACCTCGAGGAACGGCTACTCAACCCCGCGTACGAGCGGTTCATCGAGATCGTCCAGGCAGGACGGTCCTCCACTCTTTCGCCCGATCAGGTGCGGAAGCTCGCCGACGGCAGTATCTTCGTCGCGCCCCAGGCGATGGCGGAGAGATTGATCGACGAGATCGGCTACCTGGATGACGCCATCGAGATCGTCTTGTCTGAGACAGGCATTCAGGACGCACAGGTGGTCGAATACCGCAGGCCCTTCTCGTTGACCGACCTGTTGGGCATCAGGAGTCAGAGCATCCTGAGATTCGATCGCAATATGCTCCACGAACTGAGCACGCCTCAGGTCCTGTACCTTTGGAGCGCCTACTGAGTTCCCGACAACCGCCGGGTGCTTCCCAGGCCGTGAATAACAGAAGAAGGGAGAAAGATGGCAGACGCAGCACGAGGCCTTTTTCGGATGGCATTTCGAGCGCTGATGTACAGCGGATCGGCCTTCCTGCTGATCGCACTGGCAGGATGCTCGTCGCCGAAAAGGATCTCGCCGACCGCAGTGGCTCCGGACGGCCGGGGGTTCGTGGAGATCGAGACCGGTGCCCCCTTCGTGCCGTTCGGCACCAACTACTACGATCCGAACACGGGATGGCCTCCTCAGGTGTGGAAGCAATTCGACCCGGACAGGATCACCTTCCAGTTCGATCTGATGAGCAGACTCGGGGTCAACTGCGCGCGCGTCTTCCTGGCGGCCGCCACCTTCCAGCCCGACGTCGATCGCATCGACGAGGAATCCTTGAAGAAGCTGGACACATTGATCCAGATCGCCCGGACGACAGGCATACGGCTCATTCTGACGGGCCCGGATCACTGGGAGGGCCGGCCGGCCTACTGGAAGGGCGACCGGTTCGCCGGGCCCGAGGCGCTGCGGGCACTCGACCATTTCTGGACCGTTCTGGGCAGGCGCTATCGTGGCGAACCGGCCATCCTGGCGTGGGACCTGCTCAACGAGCCCCATATGCCCTGGCACATCGACTCGTGGGACCCGATGTGGAATGCCTGGCTGCAATCCAAGTATGGCAGTCAGGAAGCCCTCAAGGCTGCCTGGGGTGGTGAGTTGACCCCCGGCGAGTCGCTGGGCAATATCCAGCCGGCCAAAGATGTCCCCGACATGGGCAACCCGCGGCTTTACGACTGGCAGTTGTTTCGCGAGCATCTGGCCGACCATTGGGTGCAGCGTCAGGTTCGCGTGCTCCGCGAGGCCGATCCGACGCATCCGATCACGTTAGGCTACATCCAGTGGTCCTTTCCGATCGTTCGGCCGGGCAACCCCCATGTCTACTCGGCCTTTAACCCCCGCCGCCAAGCCGAGTGGCTGGACTTCATATCCATTCACTTCTATCCACTGATGGGCCAGCCCTTCGGCTCGAAAACCTACTGGGATCAGAACCTGGCCTATCTCCAGACCGTGCTGGCCTACTGTCACGTTGGCAAGCCGGTCGTGCTCGGAGAGTACGGCTGGTACGGTGGAGGGGCTCCGCAGGACCGGCCTCACCTGAGCGAGGACGAACAAAGCCGGTGGATCGGCGCCGAAATCGAGGCCTCGAGACGACTGGCCCAAGGCTGGTTGTCCTGGCCCTTTGCCGACACACCCGGGGCAACGGACATAAGTGTCTTCGGCGGTCTGGTCACCCACGACTACGCCCTGAAGCTGTGGGGGCTTCGCTTTCACTCCTACGCAGCCGCCCTGTTCATGCTGCCCCAGGCGACCCCCGAATTGCCATCCTTTGATTTCTCCAGATCGCTGACCGCACCGGTGGAAGACCTACTGACGATGCACGCGGAGTACAGCCAACAGGTCCAGGAGGCACTGGCTCAGGCCGGCCCCGTCCCCAAGATCGAACTGCAGACCCAGCCACTGGGGGCCGAGGAGATGGAGGCACTGCGGCAGAGACAGGAGCGACAACGCCAGGAGTACCTGCGCCAACCGGCCGGTCGCGATTGAGCGCGCTACCCGCTGGCCAAGGCGCCGAAAAGCGTCAGCGGCGACGTTGCCGTGATGCGAACGTCCACGAATCGGCCGGCCAGTGAGGGACTGCCGTTGAAGACGACGATGGAATCCGTCGCAGTTCGACCCATCAGTTGGGGATGGTTCTGAGCGTCCGTCGGATTGACGTGGGCCCTCTTGCTGAGACCTTCCGCAAGGACCGTCACCGTCCGTCCAAGAAACTCGCCGCTTACCTGCTCGCTGATCGCCTCCTGGACGGCAAGCAGTTCGACATTTCGCCGCTGCTTGACCTCGTCGGGTACGCTATCGCGATGCCGCTTGTCGGCCGTCGTGCCGGGCCGGGGCGAGTATCTGAAGATGAAACAGTTTCGGTATCGCGCCCGGCGTACGAGGTCCACAGTCGCCTGAAAATCTTCCTCGGTCTCACCGGGAAAGCCGACGATGAAGTCCCCCGCGATCGCGATCTCCGGCACGATCCGCCGTGCGCGCGCGAGCAGATCCAGATACTGCTCGGCTGTGTAGTGACGATTCATGGCCCGCAGGACGCGATCGGAGCCGCTCTGGGCCGGCATGTGCAGGTAGTTGCAGACCTTGGGCGACGACGCCATCGCGTGCAGGATGTCGTCGTAGAACTCCTCCGACGGATAGCTCGTCACGAAGCGAATCCACTCGATCCCCTCCACGTCGGCGACCATGCCGAGCAGATCGGCCAGGGAATAGGCCTTGTCACCGTCCTGATAGCCATATGCGTTCACCGTCTGGCCCAGGAGCGTCACCTGCCGGACACCTTCGTCCGCCAGCCTCCTGACCTGGCTGAGAATGCGCTGTGGCCGGCGGCACTGTTCCGGGCCGCGCACATAAGGAACGATGCAGTAGGTGCAGAAGTTGTCGCAGCCGCGCATGACGCGCACGAAGGCCTGGCCGGGCGCCGTGCCGGCTTCATCGTTCCGATGGCCGTAGGACGATTCGAACTGCTCCAGCGCCTCGGATGATGTGTCCGCCGGCTTGCGAACGGCCTCAGCAACCGCCAGACGCTTGGGGTTCTGTGACAAAGCGTCTTCAACGAGGCCTACGAGTTGAGGGACCTGGCCGGGGCCGCAGACGACGTTCACGACATCGTGCTCAAGCAGTGCCTCGCCCAACCGCTGCGCCATGCAGCCGATCACCGCCACGACCATCCCCGGCCGGTGCTTCTTCAGATGCTTGAGGTGCCCCAGATGCGACAGCACGCGGGCCTCGGCGTGCTCACGAACCGAGCAGGTGTTGATCACCACCGCGTCGGCGTCCTTGACGCTGTCGGTAAGCGAGAAACCCGCCTCCCGCAGCGCGGCAGAAACCAGAGCGGTGTCCAGCTTGTTCATCTGACAGCCGAAGTTCCTGATGTGTACCGTTCGCGCGTCGTTCATCCGCCCACTATACCGTCGCAAGGCCCGCAAATCAAACCCCTTGGTGAACAGGCCCACGGAGACATGCACACGCTCAGAGGGTTCGATTCAACTGCCTCTGGAGGTCCTTCAGGCGGTTCACCTCGTCGAAACCGAGACGGAGGATGGGGAAGGCAGTCTTGTTGTGCATCAGAGGCTCGTCCATATCGACCCACCGCCGGCAGGCGTCGCCGTCCGGGGTGCCGGGGATCGGCGAAAAATCCGCGAGCATGCCGCGAATGCCCAGGCTATGGACGAAGTGCATCGATGCCTCCAATTCCTGGAGATCGCTGTCCGGATGGCCCAGGATCTGATAGGCGGTGATCTCGGTCGAATCGGCCCCCGCTGAAACGAGACAACGCACCGCCTCGACCAGATCGTCACAATGTACCTTGCCTCCGGTGCCTTTCTGCCACCGTTGGGAGCGACTCTCAAAGCCCAGATAGAACGTCTTAAAACCGGCCCGGACCATCAGGGCGGCCACATCGGCCTGGATGAAGCGTGCGTTCAGGGCGTTGGGCGTGTGAAAATGCACGTGAATAGCCCGGCGTATCAGCTCTTCCAGAAAAGGCACCAGGACCGTCTCTGCCTCGAACAGAAGCGCATCATCGTAGAACGCTACGTCCCGAACGCCAAGCGAGACCAGCAGTTCGAGCTCCGCCAGCGACCGCTCCAACAACCGAGGGGCAAATCGCCCATACACGCTCGGCACCGAGCAATAGGTGCAGTGGAACGGGCAGCCGTCGCTGAGCTTCAGGGCGCCGACGGCCGGACGATCGTACATCTCCCAGAGACCCGTCTGCTCGACGTCGGGCTCGATCGCAAGGAAGCGCCACAGCGAATCAAGGTCTGTCCCCACGATGCAAAGATCGGCATCCAGACCCCTGGCGTGCTCGGTACAGATCGTGACGTAGTTGCCGCCCAGCACGATCTTGGCCGCCGGGCAAGCTCGACGAACATCCTCAATGACCTCCCTAACGCCCGGATACCAGTACGTCATCATCGTCTGAATCAGCACGTAATCGAAGGCGCCCCGCCCGGCGAGGAACGCCCGAAACCGGGCTCGCGGCGCGCCAAATCGCTGGAAGTAGCGCGGAATCACATCAAGACAGCCCGGCTTGGCCACGCGCTGGCTGCGGAACCGTCCCCGGCCCCATCGGTCGCATTCGCTCAGCGAGAGAGCCGGCCGATCGAGGTAATCGAAAAGCGCACAATCGGCTCTGCCACGCAGTTGCCCCGCAACGCCGAGCAGGCCGCAAGGCCGCAGCCAGAAGTCGTAGGCCGCGAAGTCGTAGATCGGCGGATTGACCAGAAGGACACGTGGACGCATTGTTTGCCCGAAGCTGAACACACTCGCAGGAGATCGCCATCACCCATAGCATACGGCCCCGTTCGCGCGGCTGTCAACCGCCTCCCCAGTGAACATGGCCGGGGCTATGATCATTGACGGCGATACGCTCGTATGATAGAATAACAGGATCGAGAAACGGTTTTCCATCGGAAATTGGGGTAGACCATAGAATCGCAATCGTTCGACTACAGGCAGACGCGATCGGCGAGAGAGGGTGTAATGGAGTTGTCGCGGCACATCCGTGCAACCGGGATGATGGTGATGCTGCTTCTGGCAGGGTCGGTCGGAGCCGTTTGTCCGCCCGGCGACCTGAACCGTGACTGCCGGGTGGACCATCTTGACCTTGCGCTTCTGGCCGCCCAGTGGTTGAGCGAGCCGAATGGCATCGACGACCTGAGCGATGATGCCATCATCAACGCCGTCGACCTGGCCGTGCTCGCAAACCACTGGCGCGAGATCGGATGTCCGATCGTCATCAACGAACTGTTGGCGCACTCGCACGGCCCGGCGCCCGACTGGGTCGAGTTGCACAACATCAGTTCCGTCCCCGTCGATATCAGCGGATGGTTTCTCAGCGATGACGAGCGAGATCTCTACCAGTTCCAGATCGAAGACGGCACAGTGATCGAACCCAATGGCTATGTCCTCTTCTATGAGGACACACAATTCGGCAACCCGTATCATCCCGGAACGCGCAGTCGCTTCGCCCTGAGCAAGTACGGGGAAATGCTGTCGGTCTACTCCGGCGACGACGAGCGATTCGGCGGCTGCCTTGTGTTGGAGCGGTTCGGCCCCTCGGAGACATGGGTCACGTTTGGCCGACACCAGACCAGCATGGGAACCTATGTGTTTGTCCCCATGAGCGAGCCGACGCCCGGACGAGCCAACGCCCATCCGCTGGTCGGCCCCTTGGTCATCAATGAGATCATGTACAACCCGCCCGGCCACCCGGACGCCCAGTACGTCGAACTGCTGAACGTCTCCGGCACTCTGCTGGCACTTCTTGATTTCTGGTCGCTCGAAACGTGGCGTTTCACAACCGACGGCGGCATCGATTTTGCGTTTTCGCGTGAGGAACCCGTGATGTTGGAGCCGGGCGAGCACATTCTACTGGTTAAGGACGCCGCACGGGTCCGTCAGATGTACACGATCCCGGCGCATGCCCAGATCTTCGAGTGGGGTCCCGGCCGATTGTCCGACCGTGGCGAGAGAATGTGTCTTCTCAAGCCGAAGGACGTGGATGATGCCGGCAGGCAATACTGGATCGAGGTGGATTGGATCCACTACAGCAATGGGACACCCCCTGAGGACTCCGCCGACGGCGCAGACCCGTGGCCGTCGGAGGCAGACGGCCTCGGCCCGTCCCTGAACCGCATCTTCCCATCACAGTACGGCGACGATCCCGGAAACTGGCATGCCACGATCCCCACGCCGGGATCGACGAACGACTGAGATCGAGGCAGGAGTTTTCAACCGGCGCGACCGTCAAAACCCCGCACCGGATGCCGAATGCGCCGCTGGCGTTTCCAGGGCAACGACCCGAACGTCGCGTTCATCCCGACTCTGCCCGGCAGCGGCCTCAGCGTCCCGCAGGCGCTCCTCCTTTGGCCGAGTCTTCCAGCGGCGGTGCAGCCACCAGTATTGCGTCGGGTCCTCGCGTACAAACGCCTCGATCGCCTTGGTGTATTCACTGGTGATCCACTTGAGCGGATCGTCCTTGTCGGCCCACTCGTGCGGGAAGATAATCCGATTGACGCCGATCTCAAAGAAAAACCGGTTCTCGACGCGACGGCTGTAGCCGACCACGATCGGCAGATGGTAGGTCATGGCCACCAGACCGATGCTCTTGTAGGTGCTGGCCTTTCGCCCGAAGAAATCGACGAACACGCCCTTCCTGCCGGCGTCCTGGTCGGCGATAAACCCGAGGGTGCTGCCCTGGCCCACGATCTGTGGCATTTGCTCGGCGGCGCCCTTTTTGTCGATGATCTTCTGCCCGCGACGCTCCCGCACCTCGTAGAGGAATCGGTTGAGGTACTTGTTGTCGAGCGGCCGGGCGATGCTGTAGAGGTCGAAACCGAACAGGCCCATCAGATAGCCGATGATCTCGAAATTGCTGTAGTGCCCCGTGACCATGAGCAGGCCCTTGCGCTCCTGCATGAGCCACTTGGCATGTTCGGTGTTCTCGTACCGCGAGTATTCCCGCCAGTTGTATTTCTTCACCAGTCGCGGCGTAAACAGCACGTCGATCGTCAGCATGACGATCTGCTCGAAGCTGCGACGCCCGGTCTGCCAGATCCACGCCTCGGATCTGTCCGGGAAACTGGCGCGGAGATTGTCCAGAGCGCGCTGGCGGCCTCGGTGATAGTGCTTCCAGAACAGCCGTCCGAGGAAGCAGGCAAACCGAAGATTCGTCTCGACGTTGAACAGGTACAGAAAGACCACCAGCACCCGAACGGCCACATACAGCAACCAATCCAGGACCGGGTGGGGCTTCTTTTTTTTCCTCTTCGTTCTTGGTACGCGCCTGTCTGCCATCGCCGCCCATTCTATGCAGGAGACGGCCAATGTCAAGAAATGCCTCCGATGACCTTGACTTGCCATGCCCGGCATTTATAATAGTCGATGTCGGCGTTGCACCCCCCTGCACCGAACGAAGCGGTCCGCTCGGGACCGGATTCCGACGCCGTGTATCGGAGATCGGGGCGCATCCGGTTACTCTGGAACGAACAGGATGGACACGAAATTCAACGTATTTGAAGTCCTGCAAATCGCCGAGCAAATCGAGAACAAGGGTGCCCGGTACTATCTCAAGACGGCGCAGCTTTTCACGGACCCGGAGATCCGCGACATTCACTATCGGCTGGCCAACTGGAAGGCCAAACACGTCAAGATTTGGGCCCGGATGCGCAAGCGCTTCTCCGAGAAGACCGGCGAGTTCGGAACATTCGACCCGGACAACTACGTGCTGAGCAATCCCGAGGTGATGGCCGGCCTGACCTGGTTCGGCACCAAGCAGAACACGCCGGGACAGTTGACCGGCAAGGAAAACAAGCGACAGATCCTCCGCGACGCTATCCGCCGGGCCAACGAAGCGATCATCTTCTACCAGGGCCTGAAAGACTTCGCCCGCGATCCGGCAACAGAGAATATCCTCGACAAAGTCGTTCGCGAAGAGGCCCGCCAGATTCGCCTTCTCAACGAGGAGATGGCGAAGTCCTGACGGCGACGCCTTTACGAGGCCACTCGCTCCCTGGCCGATGTGAAATCACCCGCCAGGAGCTTCCCGATCGGTCGAAGCGTGTCGAACTGCATCAGGACGACACGCAATGCAGCCGTAATCGGCGCCGCCAGAAACATCCCCACAATGCCCCAGAGAAGTCCCCAGAACGACAGCGCCAAAATGACCGTCACCGGGTGCAGATTCAGACCTTCACCGTGGAGTTTCGGTTCGACGAAGTTGCCCAGAATGTTCTGGACGGCGCCGGGAAGCAGCACCACCAGGACGATCAGCCACGGGGACGACTGAAACTGCACTACCGCGATGGGGACCGGAAGCAACGTGGCGATGATGGCGCCAATCGACGGAATGAAGTTCAGCAGAAACGTCAGGATGCCGAAGGCGCCGGCGAGTTTCAGACCGATCATCGTCAGAATGGCCCAGACCAGCAAACCGGTGACGGCGGACACAGCGACCTTGATCACAACGTATCGTCGAACCTTCTGCACCACGTCGGAGTAGATCGGCGAGTGTTCGGCATACGGATTACGGCCCAACAACAGGAAGATCACAAAGATGATCACGAAGAACATGCCCGAGATCAACCCGAGGATCGTTCCGAACGTATTCGTCACGATATTGAACAGGTAGTTCCTCATATCCATGACAATCCGTTTGGTGTCGATGCGCAGCTCTTTGCTCGCCAATCCCTCCGGCGAGATCACCTGATCGAGATCGTCGAGTACGTTGGGGTCTTCGGCCATCGCTTCGGCCTGAGGACGCATCCCCAGGGTCGCCTGGCCGCCGGCATCCTCGATAACGGGAAACAGCACAAACGGCTCCGGTTCTGACGGCTTCGGCCCAAGCGCGCCAGGGACCGTGGGCAACCCGGCGCCAGGGTCGTTCGGTGAGGCTGGAGCAGGAGGCTCCTCCTCTCGATAGAGGTATCCGATCGGTTCGAGGATCTTATCCGCCATGTAGGCGAAGCTGGCGCTGTACTCCCCTGCCGTCAGCACGATGATTGTGGTCGCCTGCGCGATCAGCAGAAACACCAGCACGATCACGGCCATCACGGCAAGCAACGTCAGAATGATCGCAATGGTCCGAGGCAGCCGCAGCCGTTTGATCAGGAAGTCCTCAATGGGTGAAACCACGACGACGATGAACACCGCAACGACGAAGGGCACCATCACCGCCCTCGTATAGAGCAGGGTCAATGCCAATGCCACCGCCGCCAGGACCACCAGGGAGGCCGTAATCAGCAACGTTCTTTCTTGCCGCTCGCGCAACATAGGCACCTCAGTTCCATCGGCTCGACCGACGACGCCTCCTCCCGTGCGAGCACCTCAACGTGGCTCATCGACAGCGCACGAACTGGTGGGTGTCGATCTGAAGGTCGGGCACAGAGCGGCGCAGATCCTCCAGGAACCGCAGGCCGTCGGTCCAATATCCTGCGGTCGGTCGCAAGTCCGGACTTATTGCTCTGAAGTAGCCGTTCATGCACTCCATCAACCGTTCCCGAACGTACTTGCTGACCATCGACGCCAGCGATACCGGCAGATGCCGCTCGTCCGCTCCCACCTCGAAACGCAGGTGGACGCACTGCGAACGACCTCGGAGCACATACGCGCTCGTCCGCTCGGTCTCCTCGACGATTCGCAATTCCATCTGCCCGAAACTTCGCAGGAGATGCTCCCGATAATGAACGCGCCCCCCCTGCCTGTCAACCAAAATGCAGATGTCCTGGTCGGCGAACCGATCCATCAGGCCCTGCAGCAGGCGCGTCGTCGTCACGAAAAGGACCTGCGACTTGTTCTTCATGCGATCGACGAGCATGTTGTAGTGTCCGGCATCCAGACAATAGGCCGAGATGCTCGTCAGCATCGCCCGCGCGTTGGCCATGTCGTCGCCAAAGACACCCGACACAATGCGCAGATCCGCCCCGTCGCACGGCAAAGCCTGCCCCTCGGCGCCCCGATACCACGGGCAGTCCAGCACGCGCCGATGGCATTCCGGGCACACGAACTTCAGGAACCCGCCCAGCGTGCCGGGCGCTTGGCCCAGGCATCGCATCGCCGCAAGGACGGTCCGCTCCAGATGGCCCAATCCCTCGTCGCGTTTGTAGGCCTTCTTGCTGTCGGCGATCAGCAGCCGGCCGCGAAGGTGCTTTCGCGTCTTGCCGACGCTCCTCCTGAGCACCTGCCAGAGGTCGGCCTCGACGTGCTCGGGCGCGACGGCAAACGCACACGAAGAGACCACCAGCGGCCCCAGAAGGGGTCCGAACCCCGCCTCGTCGATCCCGGCCAGAATGGTCATCCGTCTGCCTTCGCCATTGCCGATTGCCAAAAGCGCTTATACGTATCTGCGTCGATGCCCCCTCGCACAACAACCCCCCTCGATGGCACGTGATAGCAGGAACGCCGCCGCCTGTCAAGACGGCCTCGGCCTTCGCGTCCGGAGGGCGGTTCGGCGTTGCCGGGCCACGGCCGGTCTGGTAGACTGACTGACCGGATAAGTTCCTCTGTAAGGAGTGGCCTATGGTGATTGTGCACGTGCATGTCCGCGTCAAGCCGGACTGCGTCGAGGCGTTTCGCGCTGCGAGCCTCGAGAACGCCCGCAACAGCGTGAGGGAACCTGGGATTGCTCGGTTCGACGTCGTCCAGCAGGCAGACGATCCGACGCGCTTCGTCCTGGTCGAGGTCTATCGGACGCCGGACGACCCGGCCCGGCACAAGGAAACCGCCCACTACGCGAAGTGGCGCGACACCGTCGCCGAGATGATGGCCGAGCCTCGAACCGGGGTCAAATATGCCAACATCTTCCCGGACGAACGGGGCTGGGACATGAGCGTTTCCTGATCGGTCGATGACATGAGATTCGAATTCGCCACCGCCAGTCGAATCGTCTTCGGCCCCGGCGTTGCCGCCGAGCTGCCACAGATCCTCGCATCGCTGGGCGACAGGCCCTTCGTTCTGACAGGCGGCACGCCCCAGCGTTACGAGAATATCGTCAAACTCCTGACCGAGGCGAACCTCGAACCGACAACGTTCGGCATCCGAGGCGAACCGACGACCGAGACCGTTTCTGCGGCGACAGCGGCCGCCCGACAGACCCGGGCCGACGTCATTGTCGGGATCGGCGGAGGCAGTGTGATCGACGCGGGCAAAGCGGTCGCCGCCATGCTGACCAACGAGGGGAACATCGAGGACTACCTCGAGGTGGTCGGCCTGGGAAAGCCGCTGAAGAATCACTCGGCCCCGTACATCGCCGTCCCCACCACCGCCGGCACCGGCGCCGAGGTCACGCGAAACGCGGTGCTGCTGGTCCCGGAGCATCGGGTCAAGGTCAGCATGCGAAGCCCGTTCCTGCTACCGGAGGTGGCGCTGGTCGATCCACGGCTGACGCACTCGATGGCCCCGGACGTCACCGCCGCAACGGGCCTGGACGCGCTGACCCAACTGATCGAGGCGTTTGTTGCGAAGAAGGCCAATCCCCTGACCGACGGGATCTGCCGGGAGGGACTGCGCTGCGCCGCCCGCTCGCTGCGTCGCGCGTTCGAGGACGGCGACGATGCAACCGCGCGCCAAGACATGGCTCTGGCCGCCCTGTTCAGCGGGCTGGCCCTGGCCAACGCCGGCCTGGGCGCGGTGCACGGCTTCGCCGGACCGTTGGGCGGCATGATCGGCGCGCCGCATGGCGTCGTCTGCGGCAGGCTCCTGCCCCACGTCATGGCCGCCAACGTGAAGGCCCTGCAGGATCGAGCGGCCGGTTCGCCTGTCCTGGCTCGATTCGATGAAGTCGCTCGGATCGCGACCGGCAACCGTTCCGCCCGCGCCTCGGATGGGGTTGCATGGGTGAAAGACCTCTGCGGCGCCCTCGCCCTGCCCGGCCTGCGGCATCACGGTCTGACCGAGGCCGATTTCCCGGACGCCGTCGCCCAGGCGAAGAAGGCCAGCAGCATGAAGGGCAATCCCATCGAGCTGCATGACGACGAGCTGGCCGCCATCCTGGCCACCGCGATGGACTGACCGCCTCAGTATGCCCCCATCTGCTGCTCCGGGCGACCGACTTCCTCGAACGGGACCTCGATCTGCTTGCTCCCGACGAACACGACCAGCGTCTTGCGGTTGCGGTGGATGCGATCGACCACCCCCTCGCGCCGAAACGGCAGGACGTAGACGCTGTCGCCGCGCCGGAGGGTCTCGATGAACTGGGCCTGCCGAACGGCCAGCGGCGTTTCGGCCGCAAGCTCCAGGATGCGCGTCGTCAGTTCGGCGGCCTTGCCGCTCCAGGTCTGCGGCGCGTTCTGCATCTCGCCGGCGAAGCGACCGACCAGCTCGCGCACCGCCCGCATCGAACGTTCGATCTCGTGGTCCGCCTGCTGGCGAAGCCGCCGCTCCTGCTCGCGAACCCGGCCGAGCCTGTCGCGCACGCGCCGGCGGACCTCCTGTGTCTCGTCGAGCACGCCTTGCGCCTCCGTCCGCTTACGCTCGGCGTCCTCCCGAGTCGCCTGGACCTGGTTGATCAGCTCCGAAGTGCCGTCGGATTCCTGGGCAAGCAGTGCCTCGGCCCGTTCGAGCACCGCTCCTGGCATCCCCAGACGCCGGGCGATGACCAGCGCGTTGCTGCTGCCCGGCGTGCCGATCAGCAGGTGGAACGTCGGACGCAGCGTTTCCGTGTCGAACTGCACCGAGGCGTTCTCGGCGCGGGGTGTCGTATAGGCAAACGTCTTGAGCTGGCCCAGGTGCGAGGTCGCCACCACCTTGCCGCCCCGCGTCATCAGGCCGTCCAGAATCGACGTGGCGAGGATCGCCCCTTCGATCGGGTCGGTGCCCGCGCCCAACTCGTCCAGCAGCACCAGCGTGCCGTCTTTGGTTCCGGTGAGGATCTTGACGACCTGGCGCATGTGAGCGGAGAAGGTGCTCAGGCTCTGCTGAATGCTCTGCTCGTCGCCAATGTCGGCGTAGACCTGCCGGAAGACCGACAGGCTCGAACCGGCGCGGGCCGGAATGTGCATCCCGCTCTGCGCCATCACCGCCAGCAGACCGATGGTCTTGAGCACCACCGTCTTGCCGCCGGTGTTTGGACCGGTCACCAGCAGAAGATCGAAATCGTCGCCCAGTCGAACGTCGATCGGCACGACCTCGTCGGTCAACTCCCTGACCTCGACCCCCTTCTGCCGCGCCGCCCACTGGAGCAGCAGCGGGTGGCGGGCCTGCCGCAGGTGCAGCGCCCCGTCGGAGCGAATCTCCGGCGCCGTCATGTCGTACGCAATGCTGAACCGCGCCTTGGCATAGGTCAGATCCACCAAGGCCAACGTTCGCACGCTGTCGAGGATCGCCTCCTGCTCGTCCAGGACGAGCCGGGTCAGGTGCCACAGGATGCGTCCGACCTCCTTCTTCTCCTCGAAGAGCGCGTCCTCCAGCTCGTTGCTCATCTCGACCAGCTCATCCGGCTCGACATACAGCGTCGCGCCCGTATTGGAGCGGTCGAGCACGGTGCCCCGCAGGGCGTGCCGATAGTTAGCCTTGATCGCAACAACCGGCCGGCCGTGCCGCATCAGAAACTTGTCGTTCTCGAGGGCCCTTCGCAACTGGGCCGAGGCGACGATGTCCGCGAATTTCTCGTGAATCCGCTCGCTGAGCAGTCCGATCGTCCGGCGAATCTCCTTGAGCTTGTCCGACGCGCTGTCGCGCACGCGCTTGTCGCCGCCGACGCATCGACCGATTTCCTCGACCAGAGCCGCAAAATCGCCGAGCTTATTGCCCATCTCGCACAGATGCCGACCCTGCGAGGCCTCCAGATTGGTCAGGAAGATCCGCAGCCGGCCGCTGGCCGCCAGTGTATCGGCGATCTCCAGCAGTTGCTCGGGCTCGAAGACGGTCTCCTTCTTGCCGAACTGTTTGAACATCGTCCGGATGTCACGGAGCCCCGCCATCGGAACGCGCTCGCCCCGGTCCAGCACCGCACGCAGCTCCGACGTCTCGGCGATGCGCACCCGGGCCCACCGCAGATCGACCGACGGATACAGCTTCCCCGCCGCGTCCCGCCCCAGGTCGCTGGCGGCATAGGAGGCCACGAGGGTCTTCACGTCCTCGAATTCAAGCACCCTCAATGTATGTTCGTCGATTCTCTTGCCTGCCATCGGCCTCGTTCTCGCCGACGCCGGACCGATCCGCCCCGCGCGCCGTGCATTTCATTGCGTTCCACAACCATGCTTCTGCCGCCATTATACGCCCTCTCGCGTCGCAGTACACTGCCAACGTCACAACTTCGGACGTGACACGTCTGAAGCATCCTCCAGAAACTTGATCAAGCGATAGACGGCGTGATTGTACGGAGTTTCGACGTTGTGTTCGGCGGCCAGGCGGATGACCGCACCGTTCAGCGCGTCGATCTCCGTGCGCTTGCCCGCCGTGATGTCCTGGAGCATCGACGACTCGTGTGCCGCCGTGTCGGGCACCAGCCGGTCGTAGAACACCGCCAGAAATTCCTCCGCCCGCGCCCAATGCGTCGCATATCCGCCGGCGGTCATCGCCTCGAAGACCTCGCAGACGATCCGATCCATCAAGTCCCGCGTCACCGTGTGCTCGGCGAGCACGCCATACGGCACGTGGAGAATCGCTCCGAGCGGATTGAGGGCGCAGTTGTACAGCATCTTGGCCCAGAGGTCCTTCTCGACCGCATCGGTCGTCTCACACGGAATGCCGCCCGCGTCGATGGCCCGGCACAGCCGCTCGACCGGCGCCGCATCGACGCCGAAGAGACTTCCGATATGAATGCTGTCGGCGTGGACGGTGACCTCGACCTCGTTGGGCCGGGGCCGGCGGAACCCCGTAATCACCCGCGCGTTGAACACCTGCTGCGTATCGAAATGGGCGGCGAAGGCTTCCGCGTTGCCCCAGCCGTTCTGAAAGAGCACGAGATGCGCCCGGCCGATCCAGTCGCGGCGGGACGCCAGGTCCCAAGCGGCCGCCGACGAATCGCCCGACTTCGTGCAGACCAGGACGTAATCGTACGAGTCACCACGGGCCTGGCTCAGCGAAGAATAGCAGCGGAAGCGGCCGGGGGCGGCATGCACCCGCCCGAAGAGGCCCGTTCGGATCAGGCCCTCGCCCTCCAGCGCCGCGACCGTCTGCGGCCGGGCGACCAGATCGACCTCGCTTCCCGAGTGCAGCAGGCAGCTCGCGATGCCCAGACCCACGGCGCCGCCGCCGTAGACGAGCACGCGAATTCGGCCCTGCGTCGCATCGTTGGATGGCATCGGGTTCGCCATACGCCCTCTACGCCACGCCCAGCCTGTCCCGCAGGACGTGCAGGTTGACGATGTCCTCCCTGTTGTACTCCAGCAGGGTGCGCAGGGCCTGCGTGTTGGCGTTGTTGACGTAGTCCCACCACAGCCGCACCGCCATGAAGCCGTCCACCTCCGTCAGCCGTCGTCCGATGCCCAGCCGGGCCTCCACCACCTTCAGGCCCCCCTTGAGATTCTGTCGCCAACAGTCGTACATCAGATCGGTGTGCCGAAGGCAGCGCTTCACGTCCAGGCCCAGCCGGCGTTGGATGAACGGCAGATCGAATCGGCTGCCGTTGTACGTGTACACCTCGTCGGCCCCCTCCAACAGCGAGAGTACGCCTTGGGCGTCGATCCGCTCGCCAACGAGCTGGCCGACCTGAACCTCGCCGCCCCGCACCCGCGCGACGCCCACGACCGTCAGATCGCACCGATCGCAGCTCAGCCCCGTCGTCTCGATGTCGAGATACGCATAACACTTCAGATGCGGACGCACGATTTCAGGAGGTCGGCCTGCCCCCGGCCGACAGGATGTCGATGTGTTCGTCACAGAATTCCTTTCTGTCGCATTCGGCGCAGTGGCTGCCCCGCCAGATCCCGTCGAACTGCTCCATCACCTGGGCGACGATGCCGCCGTCGGTCGTCACGATCCCCGACTCGAAGTTCCGCCGTCGCGGGCTCTTGGCGCCGAGGCCGGCGCCGCTCAGATTGGCGCTGCCCACGTAGGCGAACCGCCCATCGGCCACGACGCACTTGAGGTGGACCCTCGGACAGAGCATCCGCTCCAGCCCGCCGATCAGGTTCGGGTAGCGGTCGAAATCCTTGCGGAATCGCGGCCCCGGCTCCTTGGCGTGGAGCAGCCGAATCTCCACCCTCTTCGCCGCCAGGTCCGAGAGCACTTCGAGAAACGGCACCATCCGCCCGCCCTTGTGGACGTACAGGTCCTTCAGGTCGGCTGTCGCCAGCCAGAGCTGCCGCCTGGCCCCGGCAACAGCCGTGCAGATGACCTCTTCGTAGATCTGCCTGTCGCTGACGAACCTCAACATCGCCGCTGACCCCACAGCATCCATGCGAATTCCAACACGCCCAGAGTCTACCCCCTCGCCCCGCGATTGACAACCTCTGCTTGTAGTGGCGTCGTAAGACGCTACCCTCGTGCGTTTGTAGTGGCGTCGTAAGACGCTATCTTCCTGACATAAGAGGTATGCCCTAACGGGCACACTACAAACGGAGGTATGCCCTGACGGGCACACTACGAACGGCAGACGCCGGCGCGATGGACCAGGGTATGAAGATCGAGCGTGGTGAGGAGACAGCAGAATACGACAGAAGCCCCCCCGCATACGGCAAGACCCCCTCACGGCGATCCTTCGCCACGAGGGGGCCGCCGTCTGGAATCACCTGCCTTCCAGCATGCACATCCCCTCGTCGCCCTCCGTGGCTTTCCCGGCCAGCGCGCGTGTCGCCTCGGCGACCTCCGACACGAGCGGCCGGGATGCATCGGGAACAACACCCTCCCCGCTCCGGCTCCGCCGCTTTCATCGAACGCCCCATTGCGGCGTAGCCGTCTCACCCACCGGCGCCCTCGCGCCGCTACCCGACCTTGGCCGGCCGTTTCTCGAACCAGCGGTCCTCGCACTCCGGGCCGCTGCACTCATACCACAGGACCACCGAGCCCCTCCTCACAACGCGGTCCACCTCGTACAGCACGCGCCCGCATTTCGGACACAGCGGCATCAGTCGCGCCGGCGACGTGCGAACCCCCGCCGGCTCCATGTACGTCGTGCCCATATCCCTGCCCTTTCAATTCGGCAACCTTCGTGTCGCCCTGCTCGGGCCAAACCAAGTCCCATATTACCACCGCCTCGATCCCACCAGCATAGGCATTTCACTCTATCGGACGTAGGCAAATCACCTACTTCCTCTCTCCCACGCAGTGTTGTCCGGCACTCTGAAGCCGCGGCGGCGCTGTGCAGCGGGCACAGACCCCATGGATCAGAAGAGAGCTTCTTCGCCGGGGCCGGGCGCTTCGTCGGCGGGTTCGGGCGTCGCGACGGCCGGCTCCTCGTCGGCCTTGGAGATCTTTTCGATTCGCTTCTCGGCCTTCTGGAGGATCCGGCGACAATGTTGGATCAGGGCCATCCCCTGCTCGTACTGTTCGAGACTGTCCTGCAGCGGGATCTGCCCCTGCTCGATCTTGTCCACGATGGTGCGGAGCTGCTTGATCGCGTCCTCGAAGTTCAGTTTGCTGATATCGTCTTCGGTCTTCTTCTGGGCCATGGTATCGTTTCCTAATTCACCTGCCTATCGTCGTGCGCGAGGGTGGATTGCGATTCACCCCTGCACACCTTGCTCTCAATGACGGCCTTGCCGGCCAGTTCCGTGAGCATCGCATCGCCGACCCGGACGTCGTCGAGCGTACGGACGACTTTGCCGGTCGTCTTGTTCGTCGTGATCGTATAGCCGCGCGCCAGCACGCTGCGCGGGTCGAGCGCCGCCAGACGGCCTTCGCGGGCGGCCACGTCCATCTTCCGGGCGTTGACGACGGCGGTGATCGCCGCCCGCGCCCGGCTCGCCAGCTCGTTGAGCCGGACCGCCATCGCGCCGAGCAGCCGGTGCGGCTCGATCCGCGCAATATGCTCGTGACAGTCCTGCAGCATTGTCCGCCGCTGCACCAGAAGGGACTGGACCGATGCGGATAAGTCCGACGCCAGTTCATCGACGTGCTGCTCTCGCATCCGCACGGCCAGCAGCGGATTGCGAAACGCCGAGCTGGCCAGGATCGTTTGCAGATACTCGCCGCCCAATTCGACGCGGGACCGGACGCTGCGCATCAGGCGGCTGCCCTGATGGTCCAGATCGCTCAGCACGTCACGCATGTCGGGCACGGCGACCACGCCGGCCTTCGTCGGCGTCGAGGCCCGCCGGTCCGCCACGAGGTCGGCGATCGTCGTATCCACCTCGTGCCCGACGGCGCTGATGATCGGGATCTTCGACGCGAAGATCGCCCGCGCGAGCACCTCCTCGTTGAAGGCCCAGAGGTCCTCCAGCGAGCCGCCGCCGCGCCCGACGATCAGCAGATCGAGCTTGAGCCTGGTGTTGCGCCGGTTGACGTCGGCGATGGCCGCGGCGATCTGCCGGGCCGCGCCCTCGCCCTGGACGGGGACGGGATAGAGAGCCAGCCGCGTGCAGGGCCAGCGGTTGTGTACGCTGTCGGCAATGTCGTGGACCGCCGCGCCGGACTCGCTCGTCAGGATGCCGATCCGCGCGGGATATGTCGGGATCGGTTTCTTGTGCTCGTCGTCGAAGAGGCCCTCGGCCCGCAGCTTGCGAACCAACTGCTCGAACGCCAGTTGCAGCGCCCCGACGCCCTCCGGCGTCATTTCCTCGACGACCAGCGAATAGCGACCCTGGGGCACGTAGACGCTGACGAACCCAGCCGCGATCACCGCCAGGCCGTTCTCCGGGCGGAACCGCACGCGGGCGAAGTTCGGTTTCCACATCGCGCAGGGCAGCACCGAGCCCTCATCCTTGAGCGAGAAATAGCAGTGGCCGCTTCCGTGCTGCTTCCAGCCGGTGATCTCGCCCTTGACCATCACCCGGCCGGGAAGGCTCGTTTCCAGAACCTCCTTGACCAGGGCGTTGACCTGGCTGACCGTGTAGATCGTCGGCGTTGTCTTCGTTTGCATCCGTCCTCCCTGACCTGTGTACGGGCGAACCATCATTCACAGCAGGGGCGAATGATGATTCTCACCTGCCCCCGGCGCATTTGGCTCCAAACCACGATTCCGTTGACGACCGCCCGACCATTGCGCTGCGACGATTATAGGTCGCCCGGGCCGAGCCATCAATCCCGTTCTGGAGCCCCCAAACCCGCCAAGGAGATGAGCGTTCGCTTCGGCCACCACCACTGCTCGGACGCCGGACGCCAGCACATCTATCGCCCTGCCGTCTCGCAGGAAGAGACGCAGAGTCAAGTCGTTGGCGAGGTGCTGGAAAAGCTCTTTGCCGGCTCAGCCGAGAAGCTGCACGCGGCGCTGGCCATGCAAAAAGGCCTTGTACGAAGGCACGCAGGAGTACGAAGTCCCCACCTTCAACACGGTCACGGTGGCCAGCGAAATGGTCGTGCCCGATGGGCGGACCGTCCTGATCCATCTCGGAGAAGTACGTTCTCTCAGCAACATACTCTCTGATGAAACTCGGCCTGCCGGCCCATTGCTGATACTGGTCAAGCCCACCAGAGCGACAGTGGAACCTGCCGACCGTGCGCTTCCGATACAGCGAGGACGCCGTCCGGGCGATCCCGGCGTGGGTGGTCTTCCCCCCGGCACGAATCCAGGGTAGGGGTCCGACGTGCCCCGCCCCTACGAGACCATGGCGTCAGTCAGTTCCTTGCGGTGACGGCGGAGCCACTTGGTCTTGCGGACGATCATGCGGAGGAAGTCGAGGCCGGAGTGGTCGCCGAAGAAGCCAGTGGCCGCCACGGGCAGAACCGCCTCGGCGATCATCGCCTCGATCATCAGGTCCACCAGGGCGTGGAGCTTGCGCTTGCCGAGCGGGACAACCTCGCGATAGCCCGCGAGGAACTGCATCAGACGCTCCTGGTCGAAGGCCTCGGACCACTCGGCTGGATCGGGCGAATCGCCGATGATCGAGAACTGGAGCATGCCGTTGGCCAGGTCGGTGGCGGGCGGTGCAATGCGGATCGAATCGAAATCCACCACGCCGACCACCTTGCGGTCGGAGAACAGCAGGTTGCCCGGATGCCAGTCGCCGTGGATGACCTGCCGCTTCCACGACTCGTAGCCCAGCCGATTGACGCGACTGCTGGAGCGGTCGTACCGGACGATCAGCGATTCGGTCACGGCGGCCGCCCGTTCGAGCGAGCCGGTGCGCTTGTCGGTGCGGATCATGCCAAGATGTTGACGCACGCCGGCCGAGTCGTGAAAGCTGCCCCGGAACGGCTCGTAATCGTGGGCGAAGTCACGCAGGCACACGTGCAAATGCGCCAGCTGCCGGCCGGCGTCGGCAATCGCGTCGGGCGAGGCGTCGCAGCGCGAGCCGGTAACGAACGTGAACAGCTCGTAGATGTGGTTGCGGATACTCAGGACGGTCTTGCGGTCGTCGCTTGTAGCCACCAGGGAGGTGACGGGAAAGGCCCGGGCCGACAGGTGCCGCTGGACCGCATGGGCAAAGGCGACGCGTCGGGCGTCGTCGCGCCCCTTCGGGCGTCGTTTGAGCAGAAACGTCCCCTTGTCGGCGTGGACGATCACTTTGGGGGCCCGGCGATTGCCCGCCGAGAGAGAGCGGACGCGGTGAACCACGCCCACGTCGTAGTGGCTCAAGACGCGGACGAGCTCCTCCGATGCGAAATTGGCTCCTCCTCTGGGCATTGTCGCGTCTCTCAGGAGACGGCGACGAGGTCCGCCGCCGGCAATGGAAACCGTCAGAACGCAGCCATCAGGACGATAATCAGGATGGAAATCGCGGCGACCGCCCCAAGAACGAGCACGGCCAGACGGTAGCGGTTGATCCTCTCCTCGACGTGCTCTTCGCTCTCGATCTCGACGGTCTCGCCCTCTTCGAGTTTCTCGAGCATGGAGACGTCGAATCGCTTGTGCGCTTGCAGCGGCTGATGACCCTCGCGGAGCGCGTCCAGATCCATCAGCAACTCATCGACGTTGTTGTAGCGGTCTTCGCGTCGCTTGGCCATCATGATCTCGATGACCTCCGAGACGCCGGCCGACAGGGTTGTGTTGATGTGGTCCGGCGGGATCAGCTTCTCGCGAAGGTGCTTCTTCATGATCTCGGCCGAGTCGTCTCCGGTGAAGGGGACCTTTCCAGTGACCATATGATAGAAGGTCGCGCCGAGGCCATAGATGTCGGCCCGGCCGTCGATGTCGATCTTGCCGCGGATCTGCTCCGGGGCGATATAATAGGGCGTGCCGTAGGCCTTGCCCGCCTCGCACTGGGCGGCCTCGATGTCGGTGGTCTCACGGGCCAGACCCATATCGGCCAGCTTCACCACGCCCTGCTTGTTGATCATGATGTTCTTGGGCTTGACGTCGCGGTGCACGAGACCGTGCGAGTGGGCGTGGACCAGGGCATGAGCCACCTGGATGATGATCTCGATGGCTTCCTTCTCGCCGAACGGGCTGCCGCCAACCAGGTCGTCGGCGATGGTCTTGCCCTCAACGTATTCCATGACGAAGTAATGGTAGCCGCCCGCCTCGCCGACGTCGATGGCCTGCACAATGTTGGGATGGTTGAGCTTGCCGGCGGCCTGCCCTTCCTTGTAGAACCGCTGCACGTACTCGGGGTTCTCGGTGAACCGCCGGGGCAGGACCTTGATGGCCACCGTGCGATTGAGGCTGAGCTGCTTGGCCTTGTAGACGAAGGCCATCGCGCCGGCGCCGATCTTGCCGAGGATTTTGTAGCCCGGGATCTGGTGGACGGCGGCCTTGTTTGCCTTGATGCTCAGCTTGAGACGGTCGGCCTGGGTGGCGGTGATATACCCCAGTTCGATGAGCAGTTCCTGGAGCATGACGGGGTTGATCTTGCGGCGTTCCTGGAGTTCCTGGATTGAGTGGCGGAGCTCCTTGTCCGTACAGAGCCCCTGGTCCACCGCCATCTTGCCAAACATCGTGTCGTAGCTTGTTTCGCTTGCCATTGGGAACCCCCCAGGTCGCCCAGGGGCCGTATCCATACGCCGGGAAGCCTCATCGTTCGGCTCCAGTGGTCACATCCGATAAACGCCACCGCCGGCGGTCATTATCGAGTTATCGAGACCCGTGTCAAAAGAAAACTCCGCTTTTTGGCGCAGGCCAGACGCAAACGAGAACACCATCGACGTTTTCGGCGTGTGGGTTTAGCTGTTTCGCCTGGCACGGCCGGAGAAATCGCCTTTCTCGGCGCTCGTGTTTTAGGGTTGACCTTGCGGTCAAGAGCGGTAAACTTGCCTTCTTGTGAAAACTGACATCAGGCAAGGAAGGACTGATAGGAGAGTCTCAGTGGCATACAATTGTGTTGTGCTGGCCAAGCAGGTGCCTGATACGCAGCGGATCACCGGCAAGGTCATGAACGACGACGGTACGGTGAACCGGTCGGCGTTGCCGGCCGTTTTCAACCCGGAAGATCTCAATGCCCTGGAGTTGGCGTTGCAGATCAAGGACCGCTTCGGCGGGCGGGTGACGGTCGTTACCATGGGCCTGCCCGGCGCGACGCGCATTCTGCGCGAGTCGCTCTACCGGGGCGCCGATGCAGCGGTCCTGGTCACGGATATGCGATGCGCCGCCAGCGATACGCTGGCGACCAGCTACATTCTGAGCTGTGCCATCAGGAAGATGGACTACGACATCGTTTTGTGCGGCCGACAGGCCATCGACGGCGATACCGCCCAGGTTGGCCCGCAGTTGGCGGAGAAGCTGGGCGTCCCCCAGATTACCTACATTGAAGCCCTGGAAGACCTCGAAGGCGATACGATCCAGGTGCGGCGCAGCATCGGCAACGGCTGGCAGTCAGTCCGGTCGCGGCTTCCAGTCCTTCTGACGGTCACGGGAGAGGCCAACGCGCCGCGCGTCGCGGCGGCCAAGCACCTGATGAAATACAAAAAGGCCCGCACGCCGGGTGAGGTGGCCGCAGAGATCAAGGCGATCAACCCGAACGCCGTCGACGCGGAGATCAGGGAGTTGAGCGAGACGCGCTGCGAGGCACTGAAGGCCAAGGGTCTGCTGATCGAACAATGGGACCTGGACCGGCTCGAGGCGGACCTGACCTGGTGCGGTCGGAGCGGCTCGCCCACCAAGGTCCATCGCATTCAGAGCGTGGTCCTGGCGGCCAAGGAAAGCAAGGATGTCGAACCGACGGACAACGGCATTGCCGACATGATCCACGAACTGATCGACGACAAGATCATCGCGTAGGGTCGGTCGCGAGTCCATACGCGCCTCGCCAATGGAGTGACGTATTCTGCCGGGTCGTGGCAACGCCGTACCCGATGCAGTGTTCCTGGAACCCTGGGGTTCATTTACAGATTCGGACTTTCCATGATTGATGTGAACAGACAAGGTGAAGTGTGGGTGTTCGCCGAGCAGCATGGCGGCAAACTGGAAGAGACCTCAATCGAGCTGATGAGCAAGGCCCGGCATCTGGCCGATACGCTCAAGGTCAGACTGGCGGTCCTCCTGCCGGGCGACGAGGTGCGCCACCTGTCCACGGAGCTGATCCATTACGGCGCCGACAAGGTCTATCTCGCCGAACATCCCCTGCTGAGGACCTATCAGACCAACAGCTATGCCAAGGTCATCCTGGGGCTGATCGGCAAGCACAAACCCCAGATCGTGCTGTACGGCGCCACCGCCGCAGGCCGTGACCTGGCCCCGCGAGTGGCCAGCGCCGCCAAGGCCGGCCTGACCGCCGATTGCACCGATTTGCAGATTGGTACGCACAAGACCGCCAAGGACGGCGAGGTCCACGAGAACCTGCTGTTTCAGATTCGCCCGGCCTTCGGCGGCAACATCGTCGCGACGATCATCAACTACGATCGCTGGCCCCAGATGGCGACGGTGCGCGAAGGCGTGATGCCCATGCCGGAGCCCAATCCCAACCATCACGGCGTGATCGTCACCGAGACCGTCAGCCTCGCGCAGGACGACCTTCCGATCGAGATCCTTCAGGAGCACAAACGCGCCAAGAAAGTCGATCTGAAGGCGGCCCGTATCATCGTCGCCGGCGGCGCAGGCGTGGGGAGCAAGGAGAACTTCAGGCTGGTTTGGGACCTGGCCAACTGCCTGGGCGCGGCGCCGGCCGCCACCCGACCGGCCGTGGACCTGGGCTTCATCGACCACGACCACCAGGTCGGCCAGACCGGCACGACGGTCCGACCGAGCCTTTACATCGCCGTCGGGATCAGCGGCGCAATCCAGCACCAGGCCGGCATGGCCCAGAGCCAGAAGATCGTCGCCATCAACAACGACCCGGAAGCCCCCATCTTCAGCATCGCCCACTACAAGATCGTGGGCGACCTGAACGAGGTGGTGCCCAAGATGATTCGGGCGATCAAGGAGAAAGCCGTCAAGGACTGACCGGTGCGAACCGCGCAGAGTGGCAAACGCAGGATGCCGTCATGACAACAGAAAACTCACGTTCGCAGGATAGCCATGGGGAACTTCTACAAAGATAACGACGATATTCAGTTCTTGTTCAGGCACATCGACCTCAAACGTTTGGCGAAGCTCTGCGAGGAGGAATTTCGCTTCGCCGCGGAATTCGACTACGCCCCGAGCGACGCCGGCGAGGCGGTGGAGAACTATGAGATGGTGCTCGACGCCTTGGGCGAACTAAGCGCCGATTTCATCGCTCCGAGAGCCGAGAGCGTGGATCGTGAAGGCAATACGCTCAACGAGGACGGGACGGTCACGCGGGCCAAAGGGATCGCCGAAGCCCTGGAGAAGCTCGCGCAGGCCGAGGTGATGGGCTTCACCCTGCCGTACCGCTTCGGCGGGCTGAACTTCCCGAACCTGCTGTACTCGATGGCCACCGAGATCATCTCCCGCGCCGACGCATCGCTGATGAACATCTTCGGCCTCCAGGGCATCGCCGAGACGATCAACGCCTTCGCCTGCGAGGAGCTCAAGCAGGAATACCTGCCTCCCTTCGCCGAGGGCAAAGTGACCGGGGCGATGGTGCTGACGGAACCCGACGCCGGGTCGGACCTGCAAGCCGTCAAGCTGCGAGCCTTCGAGGACGAAAAGGGCAACTGGTTCCTGCACGGCGTTAAACGTTTCATCACGAACGGTTGCGGCGACGTCCTGCTGGTCCTGTCGCGCAGCGAGCCCGACCGCAGCGGCGGACTGGGCCTGAGCCTGTTCGTCTGCGAGCCCGGCCCGACCGTGCACATCCGCCGGCTGGAAGACAAGCTGGGCATCCACGGCTCGCCCACGTGCGAGATCTTCTTCGACAACACCCCCTGCAAGCTGATCGGCGAGCGCAAGCGGGGTCTGGCCCCCTACGTCGCGACGCTGATGAACGGCGCGCGGATCGGCATCGCCGCCCAGTCGATGGGCATCGCGGAAGCAGCCTATCGTATCGCGCGGGACTACGCGGCCAGCCGCCGGCAGTTCGGCGTCGCGATCGAGAGGCTGCCGGCCGTACGCGATATGCTGATCGAGATGAAGATCGCCGTCGAGGCCGGACGCGCCCTGCTCTATGAGACCAGCCGCGTCGTGGACCTGGCGGTCGCGTACAACAAGCGCGTGGAGGAGAATCCGCCTGAGGACAAGGGCGAGTTGAAGGAACTCAAGAACGACGCTCGCAGCTACAAACGCTATGCCGGCATGCTGACCCCGATGGCCAAGTACCTCTGTTCGGAGATGTGCAACCAGGTCGCCTACGACGCGATTCAGGTCCTCGGCGGCAGCGGATACATGCGGGACTACGCCAGCGAACGGCATGCCCGCGACGCCCGGATCACAACGATCTACGAGGGCACCAGCCAGCTCCAGATCGTTGCGGCGGTGCGAGGCGTGTGCAGCGGCACCACCGAGAAGTACCTGGCGGACCTTGCGGGCCTGCCGTACGTGGAAGAGGTGAAGGACCTGATCGGAAAGCTCGCCGAAGGCGTAGAGCAACTCAGGGTCGCCATCGAGTTCGTCAAGGACAAAGGCAACGACTACATGGACCTGTATGGCCGGGCTCTGACCGACATCGCGATCGCCCTGATCAACGGCTATCTGCTCTGCGATCAGGCGAGCACAAGTGTGTCGATGGACGTGGCCGTGGCGCCGGGCGCCTCGTCGACCAACGGCCAGGTCGTCCCGATGAAGCAGCGAAAGGCCATGTTGGCCCGTCGCTACGTTGAGAAGAATGCACCGAAGATCAAGGCTCTGACCGAGTTGATCTGCCAGGGCGATCGATCGACGTTCAGCGACTACGAGGCGCTCATTGGGCCGGTTCAGGAACAGTAGCGAAGGGGATTGTCGTCATGCTGGGAGCCGTCATCTTCGACTTCGACGGGGTCATCACCGACTCCGAGATTCTGCACTTTCGCGCGTTCAACACCGTCCTGGCCGATCACGGATTGGAGTTGACCAAGAAAGAGTACTACTCGCGTTACCTCGGCCTGAGCGACAAGGACTGCTACAAGACGCTGATCGCCGAAGGGCGGCTCGACATCAAGACCGCCCAGATCGCCGAGCTGATCGGCAAGAAGACGCTGCTCTTCGAAGAGCTGGCCCGCACCGACGGCAAGATCATCGAGGGTGTCCGTGCCTTCCTCGACATGCTCGCCTCCAACGGCGTGCCGATGGCGATCTGTTCGGGCGCGCTGCGGGCGGAGATCGAGTTGATCCTGGAGGATTCCGGCCTGCGCGACTACTTCCGCGCCATCGTTTCGGCCGAACAGGTCAAGCGAGGCAAGCCTCACCCCGACGGTTTTCTGCTGGCTCTCAAGAAGCTCAACCAACGCGTCAGCAGCCGCCTGACGGCACAGCAATGCGTTGTGGTCGAGGACTCCCACTGGGGGCTCAAGGCGGCCCAGGCCGCCGGCATGCACACCGTCGCCGTGACCAATACCTACGAAGCCGACCAACTCGCTTCGGCAGAGACGATCGTCGAACGGCTCGATTATCTGACCTTGAACGACCTGGCGCAGCTCTGTCGATGAAACACGAACAATCTTGTTTGAACGACAATCGTCAAGGAGGTCGTCATGCCCGGACTCCGTGCGGCCCTGCTGCTTGTTGCCTTGTCGCTTCCCACCATTGCGGCCGCTCGTGAGGAGACGCCCTCGCAGGCGGTTGCCCTGTTCGGTCGCGACGCCTCGGGTACGCAAGGGCGATACAACCAGTGGGACTGGCGAGATGCGTCGCCGCCGTTTTCGTTCGTCCTCGATGGTCGGCCTTCGGGCGAACTGCTGAAGACGTGGGTGCACGATGCTCGACACGAAGTGCTTGACCCCAATCGTCTCGCCCACACGCTGACCTGGCGCGATCCACAGACCGGACTGATCGTCCGTTGGGAAGGTCTCGAACACACGGACTTCGAGAGCATCGAGTGGACCGTGTACGTGACCAATGGCGGCGACAACGAGACACCGATTGTTGAGAATCTCAAGGCACTGGATGCCCGGTTCACCTGCATCGACGGTGCCGAATATCGGCTCAGACACTGGAATGGAACATCCGTAGGGCCCGAAGACTTCGCGCCCACGGTCACCGTACTAGAAGCGGGCCGCACGCTCTCCTTCGCTCCTCGCGGCGGTCGTGGCACCGGCGGGAGTTGGCCCTACTACAACATTGATGCCGGTGACGAAGGGGTCATCCTGGCGGTGGGCTGGCCCGGCCAGTGGCGAACGGACTTTCAGCGCGACGACGACACCGGGCTGCACGTCACCGCGGGCCAGGAAACCACGCATTTCCGCCTGCGGCCGGGAGAGACTGTCCGGACGCCTCTGATCGTCATGCAGTTCTGGAAAGGCTGCGACTGGATCGACGCACAGAACACGTGGCGACGTTGGATGGTCCGGCACAACCTGCCCCGCCGCAAAGGCCAAGCGCTGCCTCTGCCGATGTTCTGCGCGTGCAGCTCGCACCAGTTCGCCGAGATGACAAAGGCCGACGAGCGCAGTCAGATCGAGTTCATGGACCGCTATCTTGACAAGGGTCTCAAGCTGGACTACTGGTGGATGGACGCCGGCTGGTACGTCGGCGCCGCCGAGAAGGGCTGGGCCGCAGCGGTCGGCACCTGGGAGATCGACCGCCGCCCGCACCGCTTTCCAAACGGCTTCAAGCGGATCAGCGACCACGCCCGCAGCCGAGGCGTCGAAATCATCGTGTGGTTCGAGCCCGAGCGCGTGCACGCCGGCACGTGGCTGGCCGAGAACCACCCCGAGTGGGTGCTCGGTGGCTCCGCCGGCGGCCTGCTCAACCTGGGCGACCCGAACGCGTGGAACTGGCTCGTCGATCACATCGACAAGATCATCACCAAGGAGGGCATCGACCTGTATCGCCAGGACTTCAACATCGAGCCGTTGAGCTTCTGGCGACGCAATGATGCCCCGGACCGCCAGGGAATCACCGAAAACAAATACATCACAGGCTACCTTGCCTATTGGGACGAACTGCTGCGACGTCACCCAGGTATGGTGATCGACTCCTGCGCCAGCGGCGGCCATCGCAACGACCTGGAGACCATGCGGCGGTCCGTGCCCCTGCTGCGCAGCGACTATCTGTTCGAGCCTGTCGGACAGCAGGGCCACACCTACGGCCTGTCGTTCTGGCTGCCCTTCTACGGCACCGGATACTGTCCCTCCAATACCGTCGGATGGGGCTGGGGAACGGGCGAAGGCAGCTACCATCCGTACACACGTCGCAGCAACATGTGTCCAGCCAACATCGGGCTCTTCGACTTCCGCGTCGAGGTCGATGATGAGCTGATCCTCAAGCTCTACCGCGAGTGGCTCGAAGTGGCGCCGGCCTTCTTCGGTGATTACTACCCGCTAACCGACTACAACCTCTCGCAACAGGACTGGATCGCCTGGCAATTCAATCAGCCCGACAAGGGCGATGGCTTCGTTCAGGCCTTTCGCCGAGAGATGTGCGTTTACACTTCGGCCGAGATCCGGCTGCGCGGCCTGGATCCAGCGGCGATGTACGAGGTAAAGGACTTCGATGCGCCCGATTCGCTTCGTTTCTCCGGCAGACAACTGATGGAAACGGGGCTGCCGATTCGAATCCCCGCCAAACCCGGCGCCGTCACCATCGCATATGTGAAGGTGCCCTGATAGTGAAGAGCGACTACCCGGCGCAGGCGGTCGCAGCCCACCTGCGGTTACGGTGTGGCTACGTGTGTCTTGCCGGGATAGCGGGCATCCAGCCACTCCAGGTCGGGATTGGGCGGGTTGAGGATTTGCCCCTTGCCGAATCCCAGGGCGGCCGCCTCGCCCCGGCTTCTGCAATAGATGATCGTCCGCTTGTCTTGCTATACGATTTGCCGGCGTTGCAGACGGCCTCGCTGGGGCAGGTCCAGCCCTCGTGCCGGGCCCGACCGCGGCATTTGGTCGTCTGACGCCGAGGCTCATAGCCGATACAGAACATCCTGTGTTTGGCCGACGTCGAACTGACATGGTCGCAGCAATACAGCGTGCCCGCTGCATCATACCACGCAAGCGGCTCCGGGTGACCGCACCGGGGCTGGACCTGGAACAGCCAATTCTATATACTCAGAGATGATTCGGCTGCTGTACACACCACGACAGGACATGGGAGGCCGGCGTGCACAAAGTCAGTCACACGATCGGGGATCCGCAACGCTGTGAGATCAGCAGTCAGTCCGTAATACGGAGTACCGGCGGCTCGTCAACGCTGATTCCCGCGCGTCCATCGATGTTCCTGAGATTGCGCAGGACGGCAAGGTGGATGCAGAGGACTTCATCGAGCTACCTAACTCGTGGCTGGGCCACGACCGAGCTGAACGACCGATGACCGATCAGGACAACCTTCTGGACATGCGACAGCGGCCGGATGAGGAGATCGAGACCCGGATTCGAGCCCTGAAGGCCGTCGATTTCGACCTGGCGTATCTGGCCCTGCTGACGCGGGAAGGAATCAAGCCTCTCAGTCGCTGGGAGAAAGCCGTCGACGACCGGGTGTTGGACGCCCTAAAGGCGATGGGTCTGTGCATCGAACGTATCCGACGCAAAGTCCGTTCGGGCAAGACGTTCGACGAGACGATCTTCAGCCGATCTGCTGCACACCTGGCGATCTACGGCGAGCACTTCCGCAATCGGCCCGTGGACAAGTCGGCCGAGACCGTCCGAATCGAAGGGTTCCTGTTCGGCTATCCCCCCTGCTGCATCTCACAGTACGTGAAGCAGGCCTATGCCCCGAACGAGTTCCCGATGCAACCGCAGAGCATCCTGTTCCACCTGAACTGCAAAGGCTGCGTCATTACGCCGTCGCTGATCGGGCACTACGAACGGGTCCATCGCATTGTCCAACTCATCTGAACGCGCCAGAACGCCAGGCCGCCGCCCGCCCTTTTCTTCCGGAAAACACGCCGAAGCCGGCAAATTGGAGAAAAACCTCTTGAGAATGTTCCCCGGATTCCTATAACATTTAGAGTTTTGGCAACAGGTCGATTCAGGCGGTCAAGGACCTTTTTGGAGGTTAGAACGTGACAGCAACGGGCGACATTCGAAACGTGGCTCTCCTGGGACACGGCGGCAGCGGAAAGACGTCGCTGGCCGAAGCCATGCTCCATAAGACCGGCACTACCAGCCGGCTGGGAAGCGTCGATGACAAGACCAGCACGTGCGATTACTACGACGAGGAGAAGGAGCATCAACATTCGATCCTTTCGGCGGTGGTCCATGTCGAGCACGCCGGAAAGCTGATCAACATCATCGACACGCCCGGTTATCCCGATTTCACCGGTCCGGCCATCACCTCCATCCCGGCTGCTGAGACGGCGATCCTCGTCATCAGCGCGACCGCAGGCATCGAAACCAACACGCGAAAGATGTTTCAGTTGGCCCGTGAGGCGAACAAACCGGTCATCATCGCGATCAACAAGATGGCCGCAGATAACGTCGAGATGGGTGAGTTGGTCGGTACCATCCAGGAGACCTTCGGCTCACAGTGCCGCTGCGCCAACCTGCCCGGCGCCGACAAGAACTCCGTCGTCGACTGCATTGCCAACGCCGAGGGCACCTCGCCCGTGGCCGATGTCGCACAGGCCCACACGGATCTGCTCGAGAGCATCATCGAGGCCGACGACGCATTGATGGAGCGATATCTCGGTGGTGAGGAGATCTCACCCGACCAAGTCGCTTCGGTGTTCGTCAAGGCCCTCAACGCCGGCACGGTGATGCCCATCGTCTTCACCGAGGCCCGCAGCGAGGTGGGCGTCGTGGAACTGCTCGACCTGATCACCCGATGCGCGCCGTCGCCGACCGAGGCTGCCCCTGCCAAGCTCATCGACGGCGAAACCACCACTGAGATCAAGCCCGACGGCAACGGACCGCTGGCCGGTCTGGTGTTCCGGGTGGGATTCGACCCGAAATCCAACATGAAGTACTCGACGATCCGAATCTTCAGCGGCGCACTGAAGTCAGACACGAATCTGATGTACAACGACGAGAAGAAGGGCCTGCGTCCGGGCCACATTCTCAAAAGCCAGGGCGGCGAGTACGCCGAGGTACCCAGCGGCATCGCCGGCGACCTGGTGACCCTGGCCAAGGTCGATGAGCTGAAGGTGGGCGACCTGGTGCATGACGGGCACGTCTCCGGCAGGTTCCCCATGCTGCCGGTCCCCGAGCCAATGTTCTCATTGGCCCTGGAGCCCGCCTCGCGGGGCGACGAGCAGAAGATCGGCGGCGCGTTGGAGCGGCTCTCGGAAGAGGACCCCTGCTTCAAGACCACGCGCGACCTGCAGACGAAGGAACTGGTGGCCCATGGCTTGGGCGAGCTGCACCTGCGGATCATCCTGGAGAAGATGGAGAAACGATTCAAGCTGGCGGTCAACACGAAGGAACCGAAGATCCCCTACCGTGAGACCATCACCGGCAAGGCCGAGGGCCACTACCGGCACAAGAAGCAGACCGGTGGCGCCGGGCAGTTTGGCGAGGTCTACCTTCGCGTCGAGCCGGCCGAGCGGAACAGCGACCCGCCCATGCAGTTCAGTTGGGATATCTTCGGCGGCTCGATCCCAGGCCAGTTCGAGCCGGCGATCGTCAAGGGCATCAACGACGTCATGCAGACGGGTGTCGTGGCCGGCTATCCCCTTCAGGACGTCAAGGTCTCAGTCTACGACGGCAAGTACCACCCCGTCGATTCCAAGGAAGTGGCGTTCCGGGCGGCAGGCAAGGGTGCGTTTATCGACGCGATAAGCAAGGCCAAGCCCGCCCTGCTCGAACCGATCGTCGATATGGAAGTGACGATCCCGGCCGAAAACGTCGGGGACATCACGGGCGATCTCTCTTCGAAGCGAGGACGCGTCGTCGGCCAGGAGATGCTGCCGGGCAACTTCATCGTCATCAAGGCTCAGGTGCCTCTGGCGGAAGTGACCCAGTACACCAGCCAGCTCAAGAGCGTTACTGGCGGCCGCGGCAGTTATTCGATGTCGCTGAGCCACTACGAGCCGGTGCCCCCCAACGTGCAGCAACAGATCGTCGCGGCTCACAAGAAGGCGCAAGAAGCCGAGTAACGGCGGCGAACGCGCAGGATTGCCATCCCAACGGGCCTGGAAGCCATGGCTTCCAGGCCCGTTTCGTCAGGGTGCCGGCCGCATGTCATCAGGATTGATGATGGCGAGATTGTGGACAGACTCTTGGACGTACCAGGCAATCCTCGTATCCTGGGGGTACATACGGCCCGGATGAGCAATCCGGCGGCGGGAAGACCGAACGCAAGCTCATGTGGGGCCGTACACTCAGAGGAGTGTGGTGAAAAGCGTTCTCGCTTTGAATTCACGTCACATTGGAGTGAAAGGAGAAAGCTATGGAAAGCCACGCTTCGACTCACACGTCAGCATCCGGCGTCGCCCTTTGCGGTTCGGGCTACAAGATCCTGGCGACTTGGCTCGGGGTCGTGCTGGTGGCCGCCGCTGCGGCGCCGGCCGAATCGGAGATCGCGGATCTCGAACCCGGTCCCCTCTCCTACCAGCACGCCCAACTGATGGCCGATGCATACGCCGCGTCGTTTGGCGAGCGCAGACCACCGGCCCCCTCCCGGGTCATCGTCCGCAACGGCGAGATCGACGACCTGTGCAGGGACCTCGACGTCCTTCAGAGCCGGCTCCGGGAGACGGAGCAGAAACTGGACGAACTGAACCGGGCGATGGGACCCGGACCGAGACGCGAACCCCTCCGCGAAGGCCGCGACGACGTCAAAGAGCTGAACCACCGACGAGAGCGGCTTGCCGAACGGGCAGACCGTCAGACGATGGAACTGAGGGAACTGCGAGAGCACCTCGCCGACCGCGAGCGACAGATCGCATCAGAGCTTCGCGGCATTTATGAGCGGATGCAGGACATCGAGAGAGACCTCGCCGGCCTGGACCAACAGCGACAGGAGCGACTGGACCGCCTCATGGCCGCACAGAACCAGCTTCGGGAGATCGAGGCCCGTCTCCGCGACCTGATGGCGCAGGTGGCCCAAATGCAAAGACATGTCGCCGAACGGATGGAAGGAAACCATCGACAGAGAGAGGCGATTCACAGAGCGATCGAACGGACGAGACAAGAGGCTGAACGGGTCAGAAACCAGCTTGAAGAAGTCCGCCGGGCGCCGGTGATCGCGCCGGAACCGGCCATACGGCTTCGAAGGACTTGGGCCCCGCCGCGTCCCGTGCCGGCTCCCCCGACGCCCTCTCCCGATCCGGCCCTTGAGATCGAGCTACGGCTCCTGCGGGAAGAGGTGAGCCAACTGCGCCAACAACTCCGGGAAGCCCCCAAACGCATGGAGGTGATCTGCATACAGAACCCCCATGCCGTCGGCAGCGCACGAGGCTACTACTGGCCCTGCCGGTAAGGCCTCGACCGGTAAGCCCGAGCGATTTCGCTGGCTGCCGGACGAAATGGCGCCTGCAAGGGCGGAGGCCCCCGTATGGGGTCTGCGCCTGTCGTGGTGCTTCCCCGTCCCCGAATAGACTCCGGGCGACGCGATGCAAGCGGAGGCTGAGCGGGTGGGTTGCTGTTGGGGCCATAATGGGATAGGATACGGCAACGACAGGCGGCGGGGTTCGATACTCGCGATGAAAGGCAGGACGATGATGCGACGGATGATTCTGGCGGCGGTGACAACGGCGGTGTTGGCGCAGGCGGCGACGGGCCAGCCGTATCTGTTTAGTTACTTCAAGGGCAACGGCGAGACCGGGCTGCACCTGGCCTACAGCCACGACGGCCTGACCTGGACGGCGCTGAACGAAGACAAGAGCTTTCTCACGCCGCAGGTCGGCACGAAGCTGATGCGCGACCCATGCATCTGCCAAGGCCCGGACGGGACGTTCCACATGGTCTGGACCAGCGGCTGGTGGGACAAGGGCATCGGCCTGGCCCACTCCAAAGACCTGATCCACTGGTCCGAGCAGAAGTGGATCGAGGTGATGGCCCACGAGCCCGACGCCGTCAACTGCTGGGCCCCGGAGATCTACTACGATGCGCCGACGGGCCGGTATCTGATCTTCTGGTCGACGACGATCCCCGGCCGCTTCCCCGAGACCGAGCGCGTCGACGGCGACCGCGGCGACGGCAGGGTGCTGAACCATCGCATCTACTATGTCACGACTCGCGACTTCGTGACATTCAGCGAAACGAAGCTGTTCTACGACGGCGGGTTCAACGCGATCGACGCGACGATCGTCAAGGACGGCGACCGCTACGTTATGTTCATCAAGGACGAGACGAAGGTGCCCGTCGCGAAGAAGGACATTCGCATCGCCATCGCCGCGCGGGCCGAGGGGCCCTATGGTCCGGCCTCGGAGCCGTTCTCGCCCGACTGGGTGGAAGGCCCAACCGCGTTGAAGATCGGTGACTACTGGTACGTCTACTACGATGCCTACACGCGCGGCCGTATGGAGGGCGCCCGCTCAGAGGACCTCATCCACTGGGAGTCGATCACCGAGAAGCTCTCGTTCCCCAAAGGCCTACGTCACGGCACGGCGTTCGCCGTTTCGAACGAGATTCTCGCGGCCCTGAAAGAAAAATGACGGGCGAACAGTGGGCGTAAAGGGTGAACGCGCAAGGCCTTAAGCCGGACCGCCCCTGGTGCGATCCAACAGAAGGAAGAATCGCGCTGGCCTTTCGTGCGCGACGCGTCTATAGTGACTGTGAATCCTTTTGGTAGGATCGATCCTAACAATGTGCGCCGGAGCGTTCGTGTGCGTTGCAGCGAACGGTCAAGGCGCATCGGTAGCGAGCGCAGGACGATGGATACCACATACCCGCGAAGCGTCGGACGGCAGCCACGGCAGAGGACCTGTGCGCGCTGGTGCCCGAGCGTGGCGGGGGCATGATCGAATCCGCAGCAATCGACGATATCGGCGTGGTTGGTTTGGCGTGCGAGAGGCGGCGCCTCCGTGAGGCGGCGCTGCCATCGTGAACGCACCGAAACGGGGCGCGGCGGCTGCGCTTCGGCGTGGCACAAGAGCGTCGCGTCCCGGCAGGGAGGTGGACCGAGGCCCTTGTCGGCGCCATGCGTCGCAGGTCTCGTGCGTTCTTGAGGAGTGGTGATGGGCACGCCAGCCTTCCTGCGGTGATGGAGCATCGCAGGAGGGCCCGCGCCGTCTTGCGGCGTATGCGTCTATTCGCCGACGATCTGACAGATGACCGTTCGCGTTCGCGACCGGGTGTCGAAGTCGATCAGAATGATCTGCTGCCAGGTTCCCAGGGTTAGCCGGCCCGCAACAAATGGGACGCTCAGCGACGGACCCAGTAGCGACGCGCGGACATGCGAATGGCCGTTGTCGTCGTGCCAGGTCTGCTCGTGAACATAGCGTCCGGACGCCGGGGCGATCTTCTCGAACGCCGCCTCAAGGTCATGTTCGACCAGTCCCGGCTCGAACTCCGTCGTCGTCAGCCCCGCCGTCGAGCCGACGTGGAACACCGTCACCACGCCGTCGCGAAGGCCACTGCGGCCCACCGCACGCGCCACGTCCCCGGTAATATCGATCACATGATTGTTGCCCTGCGTAGCAACCTGAATTTCCTCGGTCTTCACGGCCACGGTGCACACCCTTTCACAAGCCCCATTGTCGCCGCGATAGACTACATGACACCCCCGGCCCATGCAAGCGCGATCCCGCCAGCCGATCCGAAAGACCATATTGATGCACCGATAGAATCGGTTCCTGCCATTCTTGCGGTCATTCCATACGTGCGACACGGAATCAGATACTCCGGCTCGCCTCGTTGGTCCCGCCATAGGCGCCCATATTCATTCGGCCACCGTTCGGTTCCGGCTCATGCCCGACCGATCCCTCCGGATCGCCCGCGTCGATGCAAGGACTCGTCACCGCATCCACAACCCAGCCCCCTGCCATCACATCCCATCGACCGGTCTGCGACCTGAGACGGTAATCGCCTTCCAGCCAGACCGACTGCGGGTCCACAGGAAGCCGCACGGCATCCGGGTCCGTCCGGCTGACCCAGGAACCACGCCGGACAAACAAAGGATCAGCCTCCAGAGTACCCACATCCAGCCAGCCGCCTTCGACACAGCTATACCGAATTGAAATAACGCTCATGTCGCAACAGGCGATTTCGTAGGGGGCGTTACCCCAAAGAATCGAGTTCGCCACCACGCTGTTGCTGTCGACCAACGTCAGCCCCGCTCCGTTCGCGCCCCCGTAATTGTCGGCGATCGTACAGTTCATCAGCACCGCCTGACTATCCGACAAGTAGACCGCCGCTCCGTTCGCATCGGTGCATCGGTTGCCAACCACCAGACAGTGGCTGATGGTAGGACTGGAGCCTGCACAGTAGATTCCGCCCGCCCGCTGGCCCCTGCCCCGGGTGATGACAAATCCGCTCAGGCTACACTCCTCGCCGCTTCCCGAGGGGATCGTGACAACCGTGCCGCCGTCCATGCCGTCTATGGTCGCGCAGGGTCCGCCCCACGGATTCGCTGGATCAGCCGCCACCAGATGAATCTTCTTACCCAGAAAATCGACCTGCTCCCGGTAGACGCCCAGCCGTACGATGATCGTCGCCCCATCCGTCGCCGCCTCGATCGCCTCCTGAATCGAGCCGAAGGGGTGGTCCGACGTACCATCCGCCTGCGGATCGTTCGCCGCAACACCGTCCACCTCGAGCACACTCGAGGTCCAGGCAAAATTCGCTACGATCTGGTGCGCAGATTTCACGGTGAGATAGTACGGATTCTCGGTGCTATAGAGCGTGCCCGACCAGTGCGTGAAGACAAACCCAGGGGCCGGTTCAGCCACCAGCCAGACAAGATCCTGGTACCCATAGATGGACTGCCCTTCATAGGGACTGCTCACGCATCCTCCTGGGCCTGATGAGATCGACACGTTAAAAGGCCCATAGCTGTGTCGAATGCTGATGCCTGGGTTGTTGGCCGCAATCTGTGGGATGTACACGTCGCACGCCTCTTGACTCCATGGATTCCCACGAAGGTCGAGACTGAGCAACGACGTCAATCCCGCCAAAGGTGAGATGTCTGTGATCTCATTGTTCATGAGATTCAGATCCCGCAGATTCGACAATCCAGACAGGGGCGAGACGTTACTGATCCGATTGACACAGATAATGAGTGTGTTCAGATTGTTCAATCCGGACAACGCTGAGATGTCGCTGATCTGATTGTCGTGTATGTCCAAGTACCGAAGGTTGTTCAGGCCAGAGAGGGTGGAGATGTTCACAATGCCATTCTCGTGGATATCCAGATGCTCGACCGCGTGCAACCCTGACAGAGATGACAGGTCAGCGATGTGGTTGTTGTTGAGGACAAGAGTCCGCAATTGCGCCAAGCCCGCCAATGGAGAGATGTCACGAATCTGGTGTTCTCGAAGGGTAAGACTCTGGAGATTGACAGCGTACTCCAGGCCTGTAAGCACGGTGATCCCCGTCTCGGAGGGACCATAGTTGATGCAACGCAGCTCCGTTAAACCGAGCATATCGGTGGGCGTTGGGTTCGTGATCCACAATGCCTCCTCAACGGCAAATTTCAATCTCGCATCCGCGAAATACACAGGCCCTTCCGCGTGTGCAGTACTGAGCAAGTGAAGCAACACAAGCAGCCACACCACGATTCTCCAGCTCATTGCCTTTCCTCTGATGGTTTCGATCATTTATGCCTCACGACTTGCTCGCCTCGTTGGTCCCGCCATAGGCGCCCATATTCATTCGGCCACCGTTCGGTTCCGGCTCATGCCCGACCGATCCCTCCGGATCGCCCGCGTCGATGCAAGGACTCGTCACCGCATCCACAACCCAGCCCCCTGCCATCACATCCCATCGACCGGTCTGCGACCTGAGACGGTAATCGCCTTCCAGCCAGACCGACTGCGGGTCCACAGGAAGCCGCACGGCATCCGGGTCCGTCCGGCTGACCCAGGAACCACGCCGGACAAACAAAGGATCAGCCTCCAGAGTACCCACATCCAGCCAGCCGCCTTCGACACAGCTATACCGAATTGAAATAACGCTCATGTCGCAACAGGCGATTTCGTAGGGGGCGTTACCCCAAAGAATCGAGTTCGCCACCACGCTGTTGCTGTCGACCAACGTCAGCCCCGCTCCGTTCGCGCCCCCGTAATTGTCGGCGATCGTACAGTTCATCAGCACCGCCTGACTATCCGACAAGTAGACCGCCGCTCCGTTCGCATCGGTGCATCGGTTGCCAACCACCAGACAGTGGCTGATGGTAGGACTGGAGCCTGCACAGTAGATTCCGCCCGCCCGCTGGCCCCTGCCCCGGGTGATGACAAATCCGCTCAGGCTACACTCCTCGCCGCTTCCCGAGGGGATCGTGACAACCGTGCCGCCGTCCATGCCGTCTATGGTCGCGCAGGGTCCGCCCCACGGATTCGCTGGATCAGCCGCCACCAGATGAATCTTCTTACCCAGAAAATCGACCTGCTCCCGGTAGACGCCCAGCCGTACGATGATCGTCGCCCCATCCGTCGCCGCCTCGATCGCCTCCTGAATCGAGCCGAAGGGGTGGTCCGACGTACCATCCGCCTGCGGATCGTTCGCCGCAACACCGTCCACCTCGAGCACACTCGAGGTCCAGGCAAAATTCGCTACGATCTGGTGCGCAGATTTCACGGTGAGATAGTACGGATTCTCGGTGCTATAGAGCGTGCCCGACCAGTGCGTGAAGACAAACCCAGGGGCCGGTTCAGCCACCAGCCAGACAAGATCCTGGTACCCATAGATGGACTGCCCTTCATAGGGACTGCTCACGCATCCTCCTGGGCCTGATGAGATCGACACGTTAAAAGGCCCATAGCTGTGTCGAATGCTGATGCCTGGGTTGTTGGCCGCAATCTGTGGGATGTACACGTCGCACGCCTCTTGACTCCATGGATTCCCACGAAGGTCGAGACTGAGCAACGACGTCAATCCCGCCAAAGGTGAGATGTCTGTGATCTCATTGTTCATGAGATTCAGATCCCGCAGATTCGACAATCCAGACAGGGGCGAGACGCTGCCGATCTGGTTCTGGCAGAGATCCAGGGTTTGCAGCTCACTCAGTCCGGACATCGGTGAGATGTCACTGATTGAATTCATCCGACAAATCAGCGTCTTCAGCTTGCTCAGGCTGGCCAGCGGAGAAATACTGGTCAAAACGTTTCCATGAACGTCCAGATATGTCAGATTCGTCAGCCCTGAGAGAGGAGACACGCTGCTGAGGCGGTTTCGGCAGAGGGACAAGGTCTGCAGGCCGGTCAACCCGGCCAATGGTGAGACGTCACTTACTTGGTTCGACCGAATGTTGAGACTCTGGAGATTCACAGCGCACTCCAGACCTGTAAGCACGGTGATCCCCGCATCGGAGGAACCATGGTTGATACAACGTAGCTCTGTCAAACCGAGCATATCGGTGGGCGTCGGGTTCGTGATCCACAATGCCTCCTCAACAGCAGACTTCAATCTCGCATCCGCGAAATACACAGGCCCTTCGGCGTGTGCGGTCATCGGTAAAGACAACAATAGCACCAAAGCAATCAACGGAGTCCTCATCATGCTCTTCCTCCAGCCATCGCTTGCCCACTCCTCAAGATGCAACCGCACCGATGGAACAAGGGGCCCACCCTGTAACCTGATTCGCGCAAGGGAAGGACGGGTTCATCATGCATCTGCACAAAACCCGCTTGTCCCGGCGAAGCCGCACACAGACACATACTTACTTATAGCATTGTCGTGGACATCTGTCCAAAGAAAAAGGGGCTGCGCAAGAAGTTATCTATCAATTGATTCATCTTGTATAAGCGGTTCAGTCATTCCCGTTGGGCCGCCTTGAGTTCCTCGGCCAGCGGGACCATCTGACCCTTGGGCGGCAGGTGGCCGGACTCTCGCAAGCCCTTGACCCAGCAACGCAGGGCCCAGTCACTGACGCCGAGCTATTCGGAGGCTTGGTGGTAGGTGACGCCACCCTCGACGATGAGCTTGGCGGCCTTGAGCTTGAACTCCTCCCTGTAGCGTTTCTGTCGTGTGCTTCTGTCTGCCATAGATGGTTCCTTTCGTGTCTATGGCAGCCCAGTCTATCAAGCTCGCCCCGCGCCCACCATCCATAGGGCAGGTCAGTCCGCCCAGGCCCAGACACATTCTGCCATGCTCTCGCAGAGACCGCGTCCGAGAGGGCTTATTTGGGCTTGCGTATCATGCGTGAATGTGGTCTTCTCTTCGCTTATGAAGACACTGACGAAAGAGATTGCGGTGAACACACCGACGCGCCGAGCCATCGTGTCGATTCACGACGAGGTCAAACGGCTGGTGGAAGAGAGCGGCGTGCAGGATGGACTTGTGCTAGTAAGCGCGATGCACATAACGGCGTCGGTCTTCATCAACGACAATGAGTCTGGCCTGCACCATGACTATGAGGTTTGGCTGGAGAAGCTGGCGCCGGAGAAGCCATACGCCCAGTACAGGCACAACGGATACGAGGACAATGCCGACGCCCATCTTAAACGGCAGGTGATGGGCCGCGAAGTGGTGGTGGCTATCACAGACGGGAAACTGCACCTGGGACCGTG
>CAZSXM010000007.1:0-125680 GCA_964610435.1 uncultured Pirellulales bacterium
CGATTGATCCCAATACCTCATAACATCCGAATCCGTTTCTTTACGAGTCCTAACCATATATTCCACATGCCTTTGCCACAAACCCGTCGTGTCATTCTGTTAAGCCAGACTGTTATATTAACATACGTTAATTAACATATACAGCTTAACAACAACTGCCAGTCCAGTCAAGCGGCGGCAGATGATTGGCATGGTATCCACACCAAGCGATCCGCCAGGATCGCTCTCGGCTATGGCTTGAGGTGTTTGTCGAAGAAGCGTTCCACGAGCAGGCCGACTTCGGGGTCATCGAAGCCTCCGTGGCCGCCGCCACGAACGGTGTAGAACGTGACCTCGACGCCGGCGGCCTTCAGCGCCTCATAGAGCAGCTCGCTCTGGTTGTGCGGCACGAGCGGGTCGGCGTCGCCGTGGACGATCAGGAACGGCGGGGCATCCTTGGTCACATAGGTGATCGGATTGGCCCGCCGAACCCGATCCGGGTGCTCCTGGACGGGACCGCCGATCAACAGCGACCCAGGCGAGTTGGCGGCGTCATGGTCCATCGTCGTCCAGAAATCGTTCATCCTCGCGAAATCGGTCGGCCCGAAGAAATCGCACACCGCCTGCACCCGACTGGAAAGATCATAGGCGGCGCCGTCTTCAGGCGTTTCCTCATCCTCAGATGTCCTTATGGGCACAGTACAAACGCCCAGCAGCGCCGCCAGGTGGCCGCCGGCCGAAGCGCCCCAGACGCCGAAGCGGTTCGGGTCGATGCCATACTCCCCGGCGTTCGCCCGCAGCCAGCGGACCGCGGCCTGGCAATCCTGGATCTGGGCGGGGAAGATCGCGTGCCGGCTGAGCCGGTAGTTGATACTCGCCACCGCATAGCCTCTGCGGACGTAGCCCACGGCCGGACATGGGTCCTTGCTGCCGGCCAGCCACGCCCCGCCGTGCACCCAGATGATCAGCGGCAGCGGACCGGCAGCCTCGGGCCCCGGAAGATACAGATCGAGCTTCTGCCGCTCGTGCCCGTCGGCGATGTAGGGCATGTCGGTGACGATCCGCATCACCGGCCGCGACACCGCCTCCGCCTCGGCCGTTGCAGCGCCCCCCGCCGCCGACGCCAGGGCCAATATCCACGCACACGCGCAGTCACGCCGCCACGTCGTCCAACTTGTCCGGTCCATCTGTTCGGCTCCCAAAAAAAACGCCACGACTGGGAAAATATCTTCCGCGAGACTGCCCGAAAACCCGCGACGACGCAAGTGCTTTTCCGAATGTTGCTTAGCCACCTAACCCCGTCGGCAGAAACACCCGATCACTGCACACACGGGACTTATATTTCTAATTTTATCTAACAAACTACTTGACGTACAAGTATGGTTATATGACAATATGCATGATGCTTGATCGATGGATGGACAACTCGCTGGCCTCTCGACGGACCGCCCGACGGGACGACGTCGAGCGGCTTCGGCGGCGGGCGGGCCTGCTGGCGGCGGACGATCGGGCCCTGCTGGAGACGGCACTCGACAGCGGGCGCAGTGTCCGTCAGATCGCCCGGCTGACCGGCGCCAATCCGAGCACCGTGGCCCGCCAACTCCGTCGGATCGTGGCCCGACTGACCGACGAGACCTTCTTCCGCTGCCTGCGCCATCGGGGGCGCTTTCGCTGCGGCGAGCTGGCGATCCTGCGCGATCATTTCGTTCGCGGCCGCTCGGTCGCCCAGATCAGCCGAAGCCGCAACCTCAGCGCCTACCGTGTACGATGCACGATCCGAAAGGCCCGACGCCTCGCCGCCCACGAATCGGCAATCCCCGATCCGAAATCCGCAATCGAAAGGACGACGTGCTGATGACCACCTACCGTGTGACAAAGCAGTTCGACTGGACCGGTCCCGTCAGCGAGAAAGTCGCGCGGCTGGCCCGTATGTTCGGCCTGACGCTCGACCGGATCGCCGAGGCCGGGCCGGTGCACCAGTGCGAGGTCCGCATCGAACCCGGCGACATCGTCGCCATCACCGGGCCGTCGGGCTCGGGCAAGAGCGTGCTGCTGCGCGAGATCGAGCAGCGCACGCCTGAGGCCGAGCGGATCAACCTCGACGAAATCGAGCTGCCCGACGACCGGACCGTGATCGACTGCTTCGACGACAACCTCGTCGCCAGCCTGCAACGGCTCACCGCCGCCGGCATGGGCGCCGTCTACGCGATGCTGACGCGGCCCAGCGTGCTCAGCGACGGGCAGAAGCTGCGATTCCGCCTGGCCCAGGCGCTGGCGTCGGGCCGGCCGTTCGTCTTCGCCGACGAATTCTGCTCGAACCTCGACCGCATCACCGCCGTGACGACGGCGTTCAACGCCGCCCGCTTCGCCCGACGCGCGGGCGCAACGCTGATCGTCGCCACCAGCCGGGACGACATCCTCATGGACCTCGCCCCCGACGCCATCGTCACCAAGGATTTCACCAGCCCCGCGCAGGTGGTCTACAAAACAGCGAGGCGATCATGACCTCGAACGATCCTCGTAGGGTGTGCACTGCACACCATTCCAAGCAGACGGTGGGCGGTGCCCACCCTACGGCTGCTCGAAGCGCCGTGGCGAATCCGCAGTCACACCGCTGTTCTCTGCATGCGGCGTTGGAGGTGGTCACGGGCGAGGCGGCGGACTATACGCCGCTGGCGGCGTATCACTATCGCAACGAGCCGCCGCGTGCGGTCAAGGCGGTGTTCCTGCTGCGTCCGAAGCGGCCGCTCGGGGCGTTCGGCACGCGACCGGCCGGGGCGATTGTCTATTGCATGCCCAACCCCCGCGTCGAGATGCGCCGCGTCGCGACCGCCGGCCTGTTCGCCGGCCTCGACCGGCAGACCGAACTGGCCCTGCTCAATCGCAACGTCCGCTGCATCGCGCGTCTGGCTATCGAGCCACCCTTTCGCGGCATTGGACTGGCGACGCGGCTCGTGCGCGAGACGCTCGGCCGCGTGGAGGTCCCCCTCGTCGAGGCGTTGGCCGTCTGCAGCGCGGTGCATCCGTTCTTCGAGCGCGCGGGCATGCAGCCCTTCGCCCCGCGCGCGAGCGTCGAGCATGCGACGCTGCTCGAAGCGCTCAGCGTCGTCGGCATCGACGCGCGGGCGAATGATGATTCGCCCCTACCGATCGATCCGCAGGCCCTTCAGCAGCGAATCGACGCCCTGCCGAGCGACGAGGCCGCGTTTCTCGAACGGGCGATTCAGGGCGTTCTCAAGAGCCACGGTACGCGGCGGACGATGCCGGGCGGACTCGAACGCACGCGCTACCTGCTGAGGCGTCTGACGCAGCGGCCGATGTACTATCTCTGGCGCCATCCCACTCTGGAGGTGACTTGGCCATGACAATGAAGATTCGCAAGATCGCGCTGTCGCGGCTGTGGCCGCACCCGGACCATGCCAATCGGATGAGCCGGGCCGCGTTCGGCAAGCTGATGCGCCACATCAAGCGTGCGGGCTATTACGAGCCGCTGGTCGTCCGTCCGCACCCACACAAGCGAGGCGACTTCCAGATCCTCCACGGCCACCACCGCTGCGAGGCCCTGCGCCGCCTCGGCCACGAGACGGGCCAGGCGATCGTCTGGCGCGTCGACGACGAGCAGACGGACATCCTCCTGGCGACGCTGAACCGGCTGGCCGGACGCGACCGCCTCGACCGCAAGCTGGCGATCCTGCGCCGCCTCCGCGCGCGGCGATCCATCCGCGAGCTGGCCCAACTGCTGCCGCAAACGCGCGGCCAACTCGAACGGCTCACCGGCGCAAGACCCCTGCCCGGCGCCCGACGAGCGAGCAAGCGCAATCCGTTCGCCACGCCGATGGTCTTCTTCGTCAGCGACCAGCAGCACATGGCCATCGAACGCGCCCTGACCGCCCTGGCCGAGCAATCGAACGAGCCGACCAAGGCCGCCCGACGCGCGGCCGCACTGACCCGTCTGGCGGCTGCGTCGTCCATAATGGCGGAAAGGGCAGACCGATGACGTATGACACCATCGCGATCCCCGGCGGGTTCATCAAGCTGATGCGAAGCGACGCGACGCGCGAGCTGCTGAAGGATCTCAAGGCCTTCGGCCTGCTGACCGCCATCGCCTTTCGCGCCAAGCGCACCGACGACTTCAACATCCACGGCCTGGCGCCCGGCCAGGCCCTGATCGGCGACCACAAGAACTGCGGACTGAGCGAGCAGGAGTATCGAGGCGCCAAGACTCGACTGAAGCGATACGGTCTGGTCGACTTCAAAGCAACGCCCAGAGGGACCATCGCAACCCTCTGCAGCACAGCGATTTATGACATCAATGTCACCGAGGGCCAACAGGCAGACAACGAACAGCCAACGGACGGCCAACGAGCAGCCAACGGACAGGCAACGACTATCAAGAATGAGAAGAATGAAAAGAAGAAAAGAACTACTAGCGCGACGCCGGTCGCGAGAGAGTTGGCGGAGTTGTTATTGGAGTTGATCTGGCAACGCAAGGCCGACTTCAGGCCGCCGGACCTCGACCGCTGGGCGCGGGACATCGACGGCATGATCCGTCTGGACGGCCGCGATCCGCAGCGCATCGCAGCGGCGATCCACTGGTGCCAGGCCGATCCGTTCTGGCAGAGCAACATCCTCAGCGGCGCCAAGCTTCGCCGGCACTTCGACCGGCTCGAATTGAAGATGCACGCGCAGCCGGCCCGGGAGAGCACGCGTGAGCGAATCGAGCGCATGGAACGGGAGGGCAAGCTGTAAGCCGCCGCAGACCAGAGCGATTCGGCACGGCCGATTCGCAGCGACGCGCGAATCCGAAATCCGCAATCACGCGTCGCTCTTTGACAACTGCATGAGAGTGTGTTTCTCCCGGCCGCCGGGCAGCCCCCTCGACGCTCACAAGCCCCGGTCGCTTCGGCGATCGTCGGCCAGCATCTCCTGCCAGTCCGCGTCGTTCATGGGCTCCGGCTCGTGCGCGGCGATGATGTGATCGGCCATCGGCCCGATCTCGCGGCACTCGTACAGGCACACGTCACATCGCCACACGTCACCAAGATAGATCGGCAGAGGCCGGCGCTGCTCGATCAGTGTGGCAAAGACGCTCAGTTCCGCCGGGTCGAGCGCTCCCAGCTCGAGACAATGGGCTCCGGGACCGCCTGTGGCATCTGACACCGTATGAAACGCCATGTCCTATCCTCCTTGCACCCTTCTCCAGATCGTTCGCCAGGCGAGCACGTCGGCGCCGCCTGGCCCCCTTGCCTTGCGATCCTAATCCAATCGCAAGTGCATTTCCATAAGGGAAACTACGTATTTTCCCCCCGCCGAATCCCCCTCTTCCGCAACGGCGCGACCCTGCGTTCCTGCCGACCCTGGCGATGCGCCGGACCACGTATTTTCTTGTCCGTCCTTGCCATTTCAACAGATAAAAGACTTGACAAAACAGCAACTGAGCGGTATCAGCGACAGAGAGCAGTCGAGTGGCGGGCCACATCCGTCGTCGCGGCTGACCGTGCATCGGGGGGCGAAGAGAAGGAGACAGCGATGACGAGACAAGCCGCATTCGCATGGGCCCTGGCCGCCCTGCTCGCCGCCACAACCGCACACGCCGACCTGATAGTCATCGGCACCGCCACTTACGATGATGGAAGTGGTGAAGGCGAGTACAACCTGATCTACGACTCCGCCCAAAGCATCGTCTGGCTGGACTACACGAGGCTGGCAAAGATAGGAGGCACCACGCAGACATGGCAAGACCACGAGGAATGGGCGAGCGGATTGGGCACAAGCCTCACAGTCCATCTGGACCCGCTCTATACGACCACCATCGACTGGACCACCGGCTGGCGGCAGCCCATTGTGGACGAAAGCAAGGCCAACCTGACAGGTCCTTGGGAGAACCCGGCTGTGAGCCATGAGTGGGGCCTTGGCTGGGGCGGGCCTGATGAAACGGGATACCACGACTACTTCTACGGCTGGAATATGGTCAACTCGGAGATGGGGCACCTGTATTACGTGTCCCTTGGCAACCTCGGCTATTATGCCACCGATGGAACATACCCCCAGCCGGGCCATGGCATGAACAACACCGAACCTTTCATTAACCTGATACAAGATGGCCGCTACTGGTCGGGCACCAAGTACAGTCTCGATGACACGAAAGCATGGTGGCATCGCTTCGACAGTAATTACGATGGTCTCCAGTATTACGAGGTCTTGTCGCGGGGCTCCTATGCAATGGCGGTTCATGAGGGGACGGTTTCGGTGGTTCCGGTTCCGGGTGCGGCGATGCTGGGCGTGATCGGCATGGCGACCGCCGGGTGGCTCAAACGCCGACGGGCGCTGTAGCCCCAGTCGCGTAGCCCATGCGGCTGATACGGCATGGGCGAAAGCCCATCTTACAAATCTTCTTCGCGGCGGATTTGTTGCTGGCGGCGGTTGCCCAGGATGATCCCGACGGGCAGCAGGATGCCGTAGGGGATCCACAGCAGGAAGCGCCACGGGCTCGGCAGCGCCAGGAGCAACGCCAGAAAGAGAAGGATCGCGACCCATACGACGACCGCCGCACGGACCATGAACCGCCGCTCGCGCGGGCCGTGGGTATTGCGAATGCCAAAGTACGTCCCGACGACGCCGCCGGCCAGGCCGATCACGCCGCCCAGCACGCCGCCGATCCATCCACCAAGTTGACTCGGGCTCATGCCAATCGCTCCTTTGCCTTTGTCTGCCAACGCCACGCCACGAGCGCGATTCTACCCGATACGCCGGTGGTACGCCACCATGTACCAAGCGGAGCCGGCTGCTTCAACGGCATTGAGGATGGGCCCTGCGCCTGTCGAACGGGACGGGCGGGCTGTGTTGACGTTGGGCTGTCACGGCGATAGGCTGGGCGCATGGCGAGGTCTATGCCACAGGACTGTTTTGCCGGGAACGTCGCCATCGTCACGGGCGCATCGTCGGGGATCGGGCGGCACCTGGCGCTGCAACTGGCCGAGCGCGGGGCGCACCTGGCGTTGGCGTCTCGGAACGCGGAGCGGCTGGCGGAGCTTTGCGCCCAATGCCGCGACCGAGGCGGTCGGGCGATGGCGGTCCCCACCGACGTGGCCGACGAGGCGCAGTGCCGGGAGCTGATCGAGCGGACCGTCGCCGCCTACGGACGGATGGATACGCTGATCAACAACGCAGGCGTCGGTCTGGGCGCGCGGTTCGAGGCGTTGCGCGATCCGGCGGCCGTTCGGCACGTGATGCAGGTCAATTACTTCGGTGCGGTGTACTGCTGCCACTTCGCGCTGCCGTGGCTCAAGGCGGCGCGCGGGCGTCTGGTGGGGGTGTGCAGTCTGGCGGGCCGGTTCCCGGCGCCGGGGGCCGCCGCATACGCCGCGAGCAAGCACGCCATGGCCGGGTTCCTCGACTCGCTCCGCGTTGAGCTGGCCGACGTCGGGGTCAGCGTGACGGTGGTCTATCCGGGCTGGGTGGCGACGGGTATCAGCAGTCGGGCCTTGAACGCCGACGGCCAGCCCATCGGCGAGGTCTGCCCCGGCGACAGAGACGGCATGACGCCGGCGGCATGCGCCCAACGGATCGTGCGGGGCATCGAACGCCGACGACGCGAAATCGTGATGACCGCGCAGGGCCGGTTCGGGCTCTGGTTCCGTCTGATCGCGCCCGGGCTGGTCGACCGGATCAGCCGGCGCCACATGCGACCGACCTGACGCCCGATGGAGAGCGGGATCGGCCCTACATCCGCAGACGCACGTGGCCGATGGAAAAGCCCGACGCGGCGCCGAACAGACCCACCTCCTGACCCGAACCGGGGACGATCTGCCCGTCGTTGATCGCCTCGTGCAGCGCGATCGGGATGGAGGCGGCGCCGGTGTTGCCGTAGCGGTCGGCGGTTACCGCGGTGCGGTCGTAAGGCATCTGCGTCGCGGCGCACAGCATGCGGATCAGCCGTTCGGAAATCTGGTGCGGAATCAGATAGTGCATCGTCTCGGTGAAGCGCGTCTCGCCGAATTCGCGCCGGCGGTACTCGGCATACTCGGCGCAGTAGCTTGGAACGTGCTCGCGGACCACCTTGGCCAGCGAGCTGAGATCGAGATAGAACCAGCCCATGATGCTGCGATCCGATCGGCTTCGCCAGTCGGTGTCGTGCGGGATGTGGCAGAACCGCCAGCAGTCCGGAAGCGTGGTGAGATTGAATTCGAGCAGCCCGCGCTCGTCGTCCGACGGCTCCATGAGGATCGCGGCGCCGCCGTCGCCGAGGGTCAGGCCGCCCAGTTTCATCGCCAGATCGGCGCGGTCCTTGATGTCCAGGGTGGCCCACTGGCTGCCAGCCTCGCCGCAGACGATCAGGCCCTTGCGGCAGGCCCCGTTGGCAATCAGCGCATCCATGACGAACATCGCCTGAAGCACGCTGTTGCAGGCGCACTTGATATCGAACGCGTTGACGGCGCCGAGGCCCAGGTGGTCCTGCACGATGGTGGCCGTAGCCGGCTCGATGTGGTCCATGTCGGTGGCCGCAAAGATCAGCGTGTCGATCTCGCCCGGCCGTGCGCCGGAGGCCTCGAACGCCGCCTGCGCCGCACGGGCGGCCAGAAGCGACGGGGGTTCCTTGTGGTTGGACCAGCGCCGCACGCGGATGCCCGTCAGCGACTCGATATATCGTGGCAGCGATTGCTGCAATTCCCTGTCCGGGCAGGTGACCAGCGAACCAAGCTCGGCGTTGTCGACAGCCCGATCGGGGAGGTAGGCGCCGAGGCCACAGATGCGAGATCGCGGCCGGGGCGCGACGACAAGGTTGTCCAGAAGACCCATCGTGACTCCTTAATGATTCCTGTAAGCCAAGACGGCGCGAGCCCATCGGCGCAACGCCACCCTATCGCAGACCAGGAACCGGTGACCCTGCCGTCGTGAATGCACCGTGTATATCACATCGACGCAGGCGTGTACAGAGCAAAGCCGCCTTCCGATGAGGGCATCAGGGCCTTCGAGAGGAAGAACCGGATCGGTGAGAAACGGATCCGGGACGAAGGCCTGTCGAAAAGGCGGCACAGCGCTTGATTTCCGGCCGGATGATACATTGAAACCATTGAAGCCCCGTCCGATGCGCTGTACCATGAAAAGCTTGGGGTTGCGGAAGCGCCCTGCACGAAGGCAAATGACAGTGGATGCATAGAAGGGCACGATCGCTCCACGACCCCGGCCCTTTGCGTCACGGGAACTCCTTGATGAATATCTTCCTGATTTTTGTCCGAGACGACAACTTCTGCCGATTACTGCCGCAGCAGTTGGATCGATCTCCGTCGCCCGAGGGGCGAATTAAGGTAATGGCCTTTCCCCCTCTGGCGATTCAGACGCTCGCCCCGGTCCTGCGCGCCCGTGGCCACACGGTGCGGATGTTCGATACGTGTCATCCGCAAATGAAGGCCGAGCACATCGCCCAGGCGGCAGCGGCAGAGCCGCCCGACGCCATCGCCCTGTCCTTCCTCTCGACGACGACCTACCCGGCCGCCCAAACGATGGCCCGCCAACTGAAGGCCCAGGCGCCGCAGATTCCGATCATCGCCGGGGGACCGTTCGCGACCGCCAATTCGGACCGTATCCTGGCCGATTGCCCCGAGATCGACTGTATCGGCGTCGGCGAGGGCGAAGAGCTTCTCTGCGACTACCTGGACCACCTCGGGCGCCCCGGCGCCGTCGCGGGTCTGGTCTGGCGCGATAATTCGCAGATCGTCCGCAATCCGCCGCGCACGTTGCTCGAGGACCTGGATCGGTATCCGTACCCCGATCGGACGAGCCTGCCGATCGACTACATCGAGTCCATGCCGCTGGACGTTCCCGCGGTCCTTTCCCTGGACAAGTTCTGCACGGTGCAGACGTCCAGAGGCTGCCCCTATCGGTGCATCTACTGCGATATCCCCTCGCTTTCGCAGGGCAAGTGGCGCTGCCGGTCGGCCGAGCACGTCCTGGGAGAGATGCAGCAACTGAACGACATGGGCTATCGCTCGATCTACCTGACCGATGACCACTTTCTGCTCAAGCGGCAGCGCATCAGCGCCATCTGCAACGGCATCATCGAACGGAAACTGGAATTCCGCTGGGGCTGCGAAGGGCGCGTGGACGCCACCGCGATCGATCAACTGGCGACCATGCACCAGGCCCGATGCGATTTCCTCGCTTTCGGCGTCGAGGCGGGCACGCAGAAAACGCTGGACCGACTGAAGAAGAATCAGACCCTGGCGCAGGTGGAGAATGCGATCCGAGAGGCGAAGCAGCAGGGCATCAGCATGATCCACGGGTTCTTCCTCATCGGCGTACCGGGCGAGACGGCGTCCGACATCATGGAGAGCTTCCGCTTCGCCGCCCGCCTGGAGCTGGACACCTTCGGCTTCAATCGCCTGTGCGTCTACCGGGGCACCCCGCTCTGGCGCGAATACGTCGAGCGCGGCATCATCGACGACCAGCTCGACTGGGACAAGTGGTTCAAGTGCTCCGACATCGACCCGACCGCGCTGCCGAGCGCCGAGGTGAACCGCCTGCGCAAGAAAGGCTACCGCCTGCTCTTCGTCCGGCGCATCTTCGGCCGTCCGATCCAGACCTACCGCCTCCTGCGCACCTTCGGCCGGTACATGAAGACCTCGGATATCCTCACGCTCCTGGCAAGTCCCTTCCGCCGAAGGACCCTCACCCATCAGCCCGATCTGCCCGCCAGCATGATGGAGTCGAACGCCAAGAGATCGTGACCATCCAGCCCCGCCGCACCGAGGACCGTGCCTTCACTCGCCACGCCGACCGCCTCGGCGATCTCGCCGACGTTAGGTGATTCTGTTATCTGCCTGATGCTCGGATTCCACGGAATGAATTTGCCTTTGCGATATACTCCGCTGCCGGCCATTGGCGACGATCAGGCGGAAGAAGGATCTGGTGCCCAAGGGATGACTTGAAGTCCTGAAGACCCCCGTGCAGGCGCAACCGAACGAGCTCTCGCTCCTTCGTCGGATTGATACGCATTTCGAGATTGTCGCTCAGGTAGATCAAACCTTGATCGTAAGCACGGTGGTATGTCGGCGATAGCGCGATACCATTTGAGACATCGTCGCTGCTGCCCTCGGCACCAACCGGGAGAATATGAGCCGCGTCGACAAGCTTCAGTTGCAGCCCCGTGACCGCGCACTTTCGGTCATAGGCGATGATCACCTTTCGACGAGAAGCGTTGTCCCTGGACAACCGCGATAGCGTCGTCACGATTCGTTGACGCTCCGCCGGGAGCTGGGCGATTTCAGAAGTCTGTACTGGTGCGAAAGTGGATACTCTTGCGAGAAGATCTGACACAGTAACATCAGCGCCGTGGAAGTGAAGGGCTTCCGAATGCATGGCATATGACAGTATGTGATCGGGTCGGAAAGCTATGGCGATCTCGTCATTTCCCTTTCGGGCAAATGCGAGGCCATCTCGAAGAGCAGATCGCAGAGAGTTCACATTGATTTGGATCGACGGAGACCTCCGCGAAAACATGGTATGTTTCGAGAGATCAAAGCCCGCGAAACAGTTCAAATTCGGCTCATATCCCATCAGGATCGTTGCGCCGTCGGGGTTCAGCGCCAAGGGAGGAGTGACACCCGTCAGTTGGATTCGGTATTCGTCACGTGGACGGGCTGTTCCGCCGCCATGGGTCACTGTCCAAATATACACCCACAGAGAAAGCGAAACCTGTCCAGACGAAACATGATAGCGTTTTGGGTGAACGCGGGTATCTGACACCAGGGATGCACCTGCTCCTGCCTCAGCAAAGGCATCCCGAACTGCTTCAACGAGTCTTTCCGCTGGTAGTCTTGGCATTTCTCGATTTTCTCCGCCTCTGATGATTTAGCCCCCCGTCCGTGGCCAACTCTGAGGCATCCGTAAAGAGATCGTCTTTCCAGAGACTGGCTGAAGAGGGCACACGATAGGACTCTGCTTCCTTTCGATCGGTCAGCGATGATGCCTCTGCGGAAAACCGCCCCATGGCACCAAGAACATAGTCAGGCAAGATCTCACAACAGAGCCAACTACGCTTCAAACGCTCGCAGACCTCCCCGGTTACCGAGCTTCCGGCAAATGGGTCAAATACGAAATCGCCTTCATCAGTGAGCATGCGGATGAAGTACTCGGGGAGCGTGGCCGGGAATCTTGCAGGGTGCGGCTTCAATCCCTTGTCTTTGCAGTACCGCAAGTAGAAGGAGTTACTCTCCGTATTTGGTATCGCCAAGAGATTCGGCGGAATAGAAGCACCATTGTTTGTTGCGAATTTGTCGCTGATGTCATGTCCGCTGGGTCGGAGTCTAGCCTTATATCCATTCTTCAGAAGGCCCTTCATGCTCTCGCTGTACGGTGCAAGTACGCGTCTGTTGCTTGCACGAGGCCACGGGGATTTGGAGAACCAGTACACCGTATTGACGGCGTCTTTCACACGGATACGCCGCACCGTTACCCACTCCGCTGGCGTCGGCAATTTCGCGGGGTTCCACCAGTAGAACTCTTGTGCAAGATGGAATCCGAGGTCCCTACACAGCATTATTGCCAACTCGAAATGGTAGAGGCTTCGGGTCGGTTGCCCAGGAATCCACGAACCTCCAATGTCGATCACGAGAGAACCGTTGGTTTTCAGTATGCGATGGAACTGTATGCCAAAGTCGCGGAACCACTTTACGTAGTCTTCTTCCTTTTCGTTGCCGTAGTCCTTCCGTCTAACCAGTGCGAAGGGAGGACTGGTAAAGATGAGATCGCAGCACTCATCCTCCATGTGTTCCTTCATATAGGCGAGGGAATCACAACATCGGATGGAGCCTCTCTGTGTGTGGAACTCAGTTATCTCGTAATCCACAGTTTTCCCATGGTCCATGCAAAACCCCGTAACTTCACTATGCCACAGCACACGACTGCGGCGCTTGTGGCACATCCATTGGCACGCCCCTCACGATTTCGCACTGCGACGGTGTCTGCTTCGCATTATCGTGGATAATGCATCGCCGGTCAAGGCGAATGATAGCGATCACTACTACGCGTGGACCGATCCTCGGATACGAGACTATTCCAGCAGGCTGCCGACCGCCGACGGACGGATGCCCGCCGCCTCGGCGATCTCGCGGATGGTTGTGGTTCGGGTGGCGCTGATGCCGGCCTGGGTGAGTCGTTCGATGGCGGTCTGGACGTCGATGCCGGCGTCGGCGCAGTATTGTTCGAGCGTCATGCGACCGAAGCCGGAACCGCCGCCGCCACCGCCCATGCCGGACCCGCTCCCGCCACCGCCGCCGCCCCGGCCTTCGCCGGAACCGCCGCCGCCACGCTGGCCTTCGCCGCGTCCATCGCGTCGCGGCTCGGCGCCGGTGGCGATGCGATACAACTGCTCCGGCGTCATGCCGTGCGCGGCGGCCAGATCGCCGACGATCTCATCCGCTGAGACGACGACGATGTCACGCGCTTGCAGATTCGCGACGACCTCATCGAGCGAAACGCCTCGGGCATGCCCGGCCAGGTCGGCCAGCGTCATCGACTCCATATGGGGAACCGGCGGCCGGCGCGCCGGGTCGTCCCAACTGTACTTGATCGACTCGTTCCAGTCCAGAAGCGACGAGAACGGCGGCACCTCGGCCAGCGTCGCAACCAGGACGGCCACACAGATCAGAAGCGACAAGGCCCACTCGGCCCGCAACGTGAACGCCTTGGTGACCTTGCTCTGGCAGTAGCGCAGGAGGCACTGCCAGTTGTAGACGATGTGGACGACGGCGGCGATCATGAAGACCAGGCTCAGCCAGATGTGCAGACCCTGCCACTGGGCCTTGGTCAGGCCGAGCATCGTCCAGCCGGTCCAGTTGGCCACGCGCCCCGGCGGCACCACGAACAGAATGATCCCGGTAATGCACATCCCCACGAACGAAACGCCCGTCAGCGTCGAGATGAACGCCCGCCATTGAAATGTCGTCTTTGTGTCCTGTGCCATCGTTTCGGCCCTCACCTTCGATGGGTCCGGGTTCGTATGAGCACCTCGTACGGACCGAGGCGACCCCCATGTCGTGCAAACCCAGTATACCCCAATCGAGCCAGGGTGCAAGGCCCGTTGCCTATTGCAGATTGGCGATGGCGGATTTCGGATTTGTTTCAGCCCAGCAATCCGCAATCTGCAATCCGAGATCCGCAGTCGACGACGGCCCGTCGGCGGCGTCGCAGCCGACCAGGAAGATGCATCAGGGGTGTAACCGGCGGGCAGGGTGGGTACACTATCTTGGATGCGTCTGATGGTGTGCACGTGAGAAGTGGTTCTCGAAGGAAAGGGTTGGCATGGCTATAAACACGAACGGGGCGAATGCGGCGACGGCTTCTTCGCAGCGGGCGTGGCGGAAGTGGCACGGCTGGATCGGGCTGATCAGCGCGGTGCCAACGCTGATTACGGCCGTCTGCGGGGGGCTGCTGCTGTTTCGCAAGGTCGGCCTGTACGAGCGTCGCGGCCCGTTCCGCGACGCGATTCAGAAGCTTCACAGCTTCGAGATTCTCCTGCCTTACGTCGGCGCAATCGCCGTGCTGCTGATGGTCGCCGCTACCGTAACCGGCGTTGTCGTCTTCGTCCACACACGCCGCCGGTGAATCTGCCGGGGCGCGGGCGGCGCTGCTGAGCGGCGGCTACACCACCCGGCCGCCCGGGGCGCCTCGCTGCTCGGCGCTCCGAATGAAGTAGACGTAGAGGATGAGCAGGGTCAGCGGACCGAAGAGCAGGCCGCCGAGCAGGAAGAGGATCTGACGCACCTGGCTGGCACCAAGCTCCAAGGCCCACTTCGCGCACACGATCGCACAGGTGATGTTGCCCACGGCGATGGACTCGATCATCTCGTTGCCCTTTCCCAAATCCGGCGATGCCGGCCGTAATTCTCATGCAGGAGGTCCCTGCGTTCGATCATCTGTATTCACAGTCGGTTGTCACGGCAAGATATTTCACCCGGAATGGCGAGGCTGGATCAGGTTGCCGGTGGGGTGGTGGGCGCGTAGAATGGGACTCGATGATTTCTTCTCGAACGGTCGCGGCGTGACGTGACGATGTGGGGCCGGGCGAGTGCGAAGAAAAGGACGAAACGTGGAAGACGAGTTTTGGGGTCAGATGACGGACCCGTCGGCCGGTGCGTGGCATACCGGGCCGTGCGGCGATACGATGGAGTTCTATCTGGTGATCGAGGACGATGCAATCCGCACGGTGCGCTATCACACCGACGGCTGCGAGTTCACACGGCAGTGCGGGCGGACCGTGGCCCGATTCCTCCAGGGCAAACCGCTGCGCGACGCCCTGTCGATCAGCGTGCGAGACGTGCTCGATGCCCTGCCCGAGCTGCCCGACGCCCATCGCCATTGCGCGGTTCTCGCGGTGATGACCTTTTACAAGGCCGTCGGGCAGTTCTGGCTCGAAGAATCCCTCTCCTGAGCCGCCACAGGTCGTGCGCGGACGCACGACACACGCAGGCGAGCGGGAGCCGCCTCGCCTGCACTGCGCGCCGATCCGCAATCGGCGGTCAGGGGATGATGGTGGCCGGTTCGTCGTACATGAGGAAGGCGGGTTCGTACTGGAACTTCTGTCCGCCGACGGAGGCGTCGACCATGAGTCCCTGTTCGGGGACGATGAAGATGGCGACGCCGTAGTGGTAGTCGCTTCGGCTGGCCGAGCCGGCCTCGAGCGCCACGGCGGTGACCTGGGCGGCCAGTGTGAAGTCCTCCATCGTGAAGCGGTCGAACGCCGCCTTGTCCTCAAAGAAGATCACCTGGCGGAAGTACTGACCGCCGAACGAGAAACCCAGGCTCGCCTGCGACATGCTGCAATAGCCGACCTTGCGCCCGGCGGCAAAGACCTCGCCCCGGCCGTAGGCGCCGCCGACGACCACGGCGCCCTTGGTGACACGGGGCAGCACGGCGTAGCCGTAGGAGGTGTCGAAATAGGTCTCGATGCCCGGATCGCGGGCCCTGAACAGCGCGATCGCTTCTTCGACCTGCATCGACAGCAAATCGCGCGACGCCGGCGACTCGCTCCTCGTCGCGCAGCCGAGACCCGCACCCGTCAGACCCACCAACAGGACCGTCCACAGTGCCTTCATAATCCGTTCTCCTTCGGCCTATCCATCCATGCGTTTGTCGTGTACCAGGCGCGCGGGCGCCCCGACGGCGATAGCTTACCGCAGCCGAACCGCCACCGCCAAGCACAAAACCCCATTGGTCCTGCACGCCCCGCGCCCATCGATCGTGTGTGAAGATTTCCCGGCATGGGGATGGTCGCTTGTGGTGGCGTCGTCTGAGGCTCCCCGTCGCGCTTCTCGTGACCGGCCTGCGGCGGGTTATCCTGTTTGTAGTGACGCCGTGAGGCGTTAGCCCTTGCGTGGTTGGGTATGCCCTGACGGGCACACTACGAACGGCCCACCATCGCCAAGCGCTGCGGTCGATCGCGAACAGGCCGGAGTTGTTCGTCCACGTCGAGGCGATGATCCGCGACTATTCGGGCTTTCACTGGCTGACGCACGATCCGCATCGCGTGTTCTATCCGCCGGCCATCGAGCAGCTCAGCGAGATCGCCTGCCCGGTGCAGATCATCATGGGCCAGAACGACATCGACGACCTCCAGGGCGTCGCGGCCCGCCTGGTCCGCGAGATCGCCCACGCCCGCTACACCGTCCTGCCCGGCGTCGGACACATCGTCAACATGGAAGCGCCCCGGCAGTTCAACGGGATCGTCCTGGACTTCCTCAATTCGCTATCCACCACACCGGTGGACGATTGTTCGACCGGCGCATACCCTCCTCTCACCGGACGGCGTTGACCGCCTGAACGGTGCGCAGGCTGCCGAGGTGGCCGCCGCCCAGGGTCAGTTGGCCGCGCTCGACGCCCTGACGCAGGCGGGCCACGAGATACTCGATGCTGCCGGCCAAGATGTTGGCGCCGTGATCGGGCTCGACGAAGCAGGCGAGCTTCAGGGCCGGGCCGTGTCGGGCGGCAAGCTGCGCCATGGCCTGGAAGTTAAACACGCCGGCCTCCATCGTCCCACACGGAACCGCCGGATTGTCGGCCCCGGCGAAGGCCTCGTCGGCGGCGAACCAGTCGCGACGGGGATAGCCGTGGAAGTGGAACAGCGGCGCGCCGGCGGCCAGCAGATGCGGCGCGTACAACGCCGTCGCCAGCGCCGTCGCCACCATAACGCGGATATCGTACGACGGGTTGACGTCGTCGGCCGCCGAGGCCTGATCCGGCCGTTCGATGCGCAGGTGTCCGTTGTAGCCGATGCGGATCACGTCGCGATCGAGCCGCAGGTGCGACTTGTCGCATCCGGAGCGGCTGCTGGCGATCCACAGATCGGGGACCTGGCGAAAGACGGTGACGCCGTTCGATTGGATCTTCGCGTAGAGGCGGCCTTGGGCGTTGCGCCGGATCTCGTCGGGCGAATACACGCCGCTGGGCGGCAGATCGCGCCACTGCTCGTCCGAAATCTCGGCGGGCCCGACGTAACGCGGCGGCTCGATGAAGGCGATGAAGCCGAACGATACGCCGGTGCGGCCGAGCATGATGGCCCGGGCCATGTCACGACGCGAGCGGCGGCGCAGCAGGCCACTGACCGCCTCGACGCCCGGCAGCAAACCGAGACGCCCGAGCGATTCGCTCAGATCGATCAGCTTGCCGGCCGAATCGGTCGCGCGTGGGTCGTAGCGGCCGACCTCGAACTGGCTGGGCAGCAGCGGCGCGATCGGCAGAAAAAGCTTGGGGACCAGGCAGCCGCGTACGAATGCACCCAGCTCGTCGCGCCGGACCACCGAGTCCGTCAGGTTCATGTTCAGCACCGAGATGCGCCCGCCGTGAACCCCGATGACGATCTGCGAGAACAGGCGGGCCAGGACCGTCAGCCCCAGGCCGACCCGCTGATCGTAGGGCAGTTGCGGATCGACCAGCCGGGAGTCAAACTCGGCCAGTGTCACGATCTGGGTCCGGCTGTGGTCCTGCAGGTACTTGGCCACGTGGTCGTCGGCCCAGATACTCAGACGGCCGATGGACATAACGGAGCCCCGCCGAACGTTCGGCCGAAGCAGGCAGGTGAGGCGATAGAGCGATTCGACCACACCGATGCCCAGCCGCCGGACCGGCGAGACAGGCCGCTCCACGTCGAAGACCGCGTGAACGCCCCCGTGGACCGCTCGCAACGCCAAATGGAACGGGCGATGCACGATGGGCAGGAACCCCTTCTGTCGAAATGGCACCGCCGCCCTTTCCCACGGCACCACATCGACGCCGTTTCGACGCAATGCCTGCTCCAGGTCGCGTCGCAAACTGATGACGGCTTGATTGCGATAGCCCTGGGGCAGGGGCCGGAACGTGACGCGGCACGTCCGCACCATCTTGTCCAGATCGACCACGGCGTCGCGATGGAGCGAAGTCTCCCGTTCGCCAAACCCACTGATCAGACGCCCCACCGTCGTGGCGGTCAATCCCTGATACGACTGCTGGCTTGTCAATGCGATCCCCACGGTTGCCCGGCCCTGCGCGATGACTGGTCTTGCGGCGCACCCTGTATCCGTCTGCCGGCTGGTTTGGTCATGCGCATTCCACCCGACCGACCGGACCATACTGCCGTCGGGAACGCCGGATGTCAATGCCTGCGGTCTCGCAAACCGATGCGACCGACACGCCCCCGTCTGCCGGCCGATCCCCACGCAAGGGCGAGGCATACCTCGCCCGTAGGTCGTGCGTCCCCGCACGACACAAGGCGAGCGAGGACACTCGCCCTACGATGCTCTTTTGATTTCGATCAAGGTCGGATGCAGACAAGGTGGTAGAGCTGGCGGGTGTTGGGGCAGCGGCGCTGGATCTCTTCGGAGAGGCGACGGAACAGGGCCATGTGATTCAGACGCGGGGTTGTCTTGCGGAGGTGAACGCTTCGCACACAGGCGAATCGGCTGGGGACATCGACGACGTGGACCTCGCCGCAACAGGGACATTCGATCTCGCAGCGCTCTGCCATGGACTGCACCCTTCCTTCCATTTCGGACCGTCGCCGGAGCGGTCCGTACCTGCTTGCCGTCGAGTGGTCCCGATCCCGTCCCTCGGGATCGGGACTCGACGTGGAGACTTTGAGAGGAGATTCGTTGAACGCGGAGCGTCACGCGGGATACGGACACATCGAACTTCCTCGCGCCCCCGATTGTGTCATCCTGTGATCTGATTCCCCATCTGTGCATGCCGGAGGGTCATTCGCGACGTGGCCTTTTCATCCGCCACCGAACCATCCTCCATTACTATCAGTATACCCCATTTTGCTGATTTGTCAAGCTCCGCTGTCCCTCCGAACGGCCGGAATGGTACAGCTTTTGGCTGTGGCAAGCGTCCATTTTTCGCCCCTCGCGCGAGCCATTGGCGAATGTGGCGGCGCGGTCGTCACCAGGGCCGCAAGAACGCCCCAATTCGCGGACCAGGGCCCAAGTGTCACGCGATGGCTCGACGTTGGCGTCAGGTCTTCTTTGCCATCATGGCCCGGCTGATGGCGGTGGCGCAGCGGCGGGGGGTCAGGCGGAGCAGCAGGTGGATAATCAGCTTGCTGACGAGGCCGGGGACAATGACGGGCTTGCCCTTGAGCATGGCGTCGTAGCCGGCTTCCGCAACGCCGCGAACCGCAACGGGCCGAGCGAAGCCTTTGGCCTGCCGCAGATTGGCCTTCTCGATGAATTCGGTATCGACCGGGCCCGGGCACAGCGCCGTCACCGTGACGCCGGTGCCCGCCAGCTCGTTGCCGATGGCCTCGCTGAACGAGACGACGAACGCCTTGCTCGCATAGTAGGTCGCCTGGAGCGGCCCCGGCAGAAAGGCGGCCATCGAGGCGACATTGAGAATCCGCCCGCCGCCGCGCGCGACCATCTCGGGCAGGAACCGGCGCATCAGCGCCGCCACAGCCGTGACGTTGACCTGGATCATCGCCTCGTTGCGGGCCCAGTCCTGCTCGTGGAAGAAGCCGCCGTTGCCGAAGCCGGCGTTGTTGATGAGGTAGTCGATCCGCACGCCCCGGCTGGTCAGCTCGTCGTGGATCTCGGCGGCCGCCTCGGCGCGGGCCAGGTCCTTGACGAGCACCCGGGCCCGGATGCCGTGGGCCGTTTCGAGCTCGGCCTTGAGCACATCCAGCCGGTCCTGCCGTCGGGCCACCAGCACCAGATCGCCGCCGCGCTCGGCGTGGACGCGGGCCAGCTCGGCCCCGATCCCGCTCGACGCCCCGGTAATCAACGCAATCGTGCGATCGTTCGTCATGGTCTCATTCCTCTTGTCGTGTCGGCCGGCGCGCTCAGGGCGCCGGCAGCGGGTCTTCGGGCGGCGCCATCTCGGCGATCAGGCCGAGAATGTTGCGGGCGGCGGCGTAAGCCTCAGCGGCCGAGCCTTCGGCGGCCGCCATCTCGCCGATGAAGCGCTGCGCCGCCTCGTGGGCCGCCTGCTCCTGCGGGCCTTCGCCGTACAGATAGAGCATCGCACCGGCGCCGACGTAGACGGCCTTGGCGAGTTCGGTCTTGGCCGGCCCATCCTGGCCGGTCTCGATGTACGTTGCGGCCTTGGCCATCTTGGCCAGCGCGAAGTTCCAGGCTTGGGCGGCTTGCGGATTCATGGCGCCGGGGCCGACCTTCAGAACCGAAACAGCAGGCCCAGGTTGACCCCCAGGCCGTCGACGTCGGCCTTGGTGGCGTGCTCCAGCCGGCCTTTGCCGCCTTCGACGTCGGTGTCGAGGAACAACCAGCGGGCCTCGGCCAGCAGTGAGAGCGTGTGGAGCCCGATCTCCAGACCGGCCAGCGGGAAGTAGCCCACCTCGTTGTCGAGGTCGGCGCCGCTGCCCTCGAAGACATAGTAGCCGACCCCGGCGCCGAGGTACGGGACGATGTGCTCGAAGAGGATCGGGAAGTTCAGCAGGGCCGCCAGCTCCAGCGGGATCATATCGATCTTCGTATCGTCGAAACGGATCCAGCTCGCGCGGGCGTCGATGCTGACAACGTCGATCGGGTTGATCTCGACCTTGGCCCCGCCGCCATAGCCTTTGCCCAGGTCGTCGGAGTCGAGGTAGGACCCGAAGACGCCGCACTCCAGACCCGAGCCGGTCGAACAGCCGGCCCCCGCCACGGCCAACACGGCCGCCCACAGCAAGACAGCAACTCCTTTTGCGTTCATGCGAGACTCCTTAAGAGATGTTCTGCCGATAGGCTATCCCGCGCGCCGCCCTGCCGCAATCCAAAAATCCCCGACCCCACGATATGGGTCCGCCATCCCCATCCGCCTATGGCGGACGAGGTGGCCACGCACCAGCGGATATACCATAGGAATGAGACGACTGTTTTCGAAAGGAAGGTGTCACGATGTCCGAACCGAAACGACTGACCCGCCGGCAGCGTGCCGTGATCGAGGACCTCTTCGCCGGCGAGATGACCGAACCCGAGGTGCTCGCCAAACACAACGTCAGCACCGCACTGTATGACCGATGGCTGACCGATGCGCGGTTCTGCGAGTGCTTCGAACGACGCGTTGCGCGGGCCTATCGCGAGGCCCGCCTGACCCTGGCCCGCCACGCCCCCGAAGCGGCCAAGACACTGATCGACCTGACCACGTGCGAAAAGGAAGAAACGGCCCGCCGCGCCTGCCTCGACATCGTCGCCCCGCCGAGCGCGCCCGGCGCAGCCGAAACGCCGCATGAAGCCGCAGAGCGTGACCCGATCGCCGAACTGCCCCCCGAAACCGCCACCCGCCTCCTCGCCGCCCTGGCCGACAGCGCCCGATAATACCGCATCTCAAAAGTATGGCATTGGCACAATCTCAGTTTCCACTTGACGGCAACGTCGCGATTCGGTATCATTTGAGGGAAATCGAGGCGGCTGCGTATTCAAGGCCTGAGACACGGAAGCCGATGATATCTGCGTATAAGGAATGAGATATGTCTGAGCCCTTCCAATTCTCACGTGCCAAGATTGATGACCACGTCGAAAAGGTCGGGACAGATATCCGCCCCGTGATTGAGTTCAAACTGGATCGTGACAAGCTGTATCAGGTGGGGAGAGACCTGGTTGACGCGCGCCCGAACCTGTTTGAGAGTCTGGTTCAATCCCCCACAGATTTCCGAATCACAAAGAGGTTCATATTCCCCGGCAAAGGGGAGGTCGATGTGCCCACACTCAGTTTCACACAGAGAGGTCAGGTGTTCGCTTTCCCTCGGCGGATTGCCGCTCTTGGAGAAGAGCTGGAGCTGGGTCCGATCGACGATCTGATCATCGAGTGTCTGAAGAAGTTCAGGATGGTGTTCCCTGAGAAGAAGATCATCCGCGTTGGGCTGGTCAACGAGTACATCTTTGACACGGCTGATTTGGACAGCGCGCGAATCATCTGTGAACGCTTCACCAGACTGCCTGTGCCCGTTGGCGGTGAGATCCGCCTCAGAATCAACCATCGCAATGATGACTTCAACAGAGTCATCGAAATCGAAGCTGTCAAGAAGCTCGAGCAGGTTCCGGAGATACCGGGCCACATCCAAGCTGCCGGCCACGGAGTGAAGGTGAAGGTAGATTTTAACAACGTGGACATGAGCAAGAATCTGGACGATGGTGCCGTGTTGCGGATACTCCATGAAGGCCGCCGTTACAACGAATCGGAACTCTATGCCTTCTTGAATGGCAGCGCAGGAGGAGATCAATGACGGTCATACGCGAAGCACCCACGGGAACGGTCGATAGCCAGATCACTTCGGGATGGAACACCGGGTATTTGACACCGGGGGCCCTGTTTCACTATGGCCGCATGTGCGGAGTGGAAGACGTCAGCGAGACGAAATCCGTCGCGTCCGTTCGTCCTCTGGAACCGGAGTTGAATCCATACCGATGCATGCGGTCGAGCGGCGGGCTTGCGTTCTGGGATCAACCCCAGGAGGATGTGTACAGTTTCGACGATGGTCAGCCGACATGAGCCGCCCAGGGTTCTCGCCCAGCGAGATTGTGCTGATCAAACACGTCCCACTTGACGATCCCTCTGCCGTCAAGGCACGCCCGGCTCTCATTGTCTCCAATTCATCCTTCAACGCAAGTAATCTCGACGTCATCGTAGTGGCCATTTCCTCTGTTGTCCGCCCGGGTGACCCCAGACAGATTGTCCTTACAGAGAGAGACTGCGAATTCGGCGAAACCGGACTCAAGATGGCCTCTGCAATCAAGTGCGCGGCCGTGTTTGCCTATCCCCGAAGCGAGATACGGCGCAGACTCGGTGTGGTCTCGTGTGAAACCCTCGGAAAGGTCCGAACACGCCTCATCGAATTCCTCACCGGGAACTGAGACTGGCCGAGAAACATGACGATCATTATTCCTTCGCGCGGTTGAGGTAGGAGCCGTCGGCGGTGCTGATGCGGACGACGTCACCGACGTTGATGAACGGGGGCACGCGGGTTTTGAGCCCCGTTTCGAGGGTGGCTTCTTTGAGCTGCTTGGTTGCCGTCGCGCCCTTGATGCCGGGCTCGGTGTCGGTGACCTCCAGCTCGATGGTGTTGGGCAGTTCGAGACTGACGATGTTTCCGTCGTGGACGGCGACGGTGATCGTGGTGTTGGGTTTGAAGTACCGGATCGCCTCGCCCACGACCTCATCGCTGACGGTGATCTGGTCATAGGTCTTGCTGTCCATGAGGATATGCCCGGTGCCGTCGGAATAGAGATATTCCATATCGCGGCGGTCGAGAAAGGCCTGCTCGACGTCCTCGGTGCTCCGCAGTCGCTTCTCGACCATGACGCCGTCGGAGAGCCGTCGCAACTTGGCCTGGACGAAGGCCCGCAGGTTGCCGGGCGTCACGTGGGTCGCCTGCGCGCAGACGCAGAGTTGGTCATCGATCATAAAGGCCATTCCCGGCCGCATATCACTTGCTTTCACTTGAGGTTCCTTCGGAAGAGAGACTTCTCATCGTTCACCCGCACGGGGGGCCGAACGGGATTTGAGGCATCCACATACCGCCGGGGCTGATTCCCGTCAAGAGCAATCTGCCGCACGGCCCGCCTGATCTGCAGAATCAGCTTCCCGGCGGCCGTTCGAGGGCGTCGAGGATGCGCTGGAACGAGTTGGGGATCGCCGCTTCGAGGTTGAGCGTGCGGCCGGAAGGCAACGTCAGTGCCAACCGCCAGGCGTGGAGCATCATCCGGCTGAAACCCTGGCGTGTGGCCTCGTCGCCGTAGAGCGGGTCGCCTGCGATGGGGTGGCCGAGATGGTAGAGGTGGACGCGGATCTGGTGGCGGCGGCCCGTTCGCGGCCGGGCCTCGACAAGCGTGTGCGATCTGAAACGCTCCACAACGCGGAACTCAGTCGCGCTGGGCTTGCCCCGCTCCGGATCGACGGCCACCCGGCCCGAGCCGAACTGCCGCAATGGCGCATCGATCGAGCCCGCGTCTTCGGCGATAACCCCATGTGCCAGGGATAGATACGTCTTATCGACCGCGCGCGTTTCGAACTGCCGATTGAGCCGACGGTGAGCCTCAGCGTGGCGAGCGAAGACGATCAGCCCGCTGGTCTCTTTGTCGATCCGGTGGACGATGTAGAGCCTCTCGCCCCGCTGCGCGCAGAGGACCTCGAACAGCGACCCGCCCTGCCCGTGCCGCTCGGGAATCGCCGCCAGGGTCTCAGGCTTGCTGACGGCCAGGATATCGTCGTCCTCGTAGAGAATGGGAATCGTCACCAGGAATCACTCCTCGGCGGGCCAATCCGAACGCTGTTATACTTTTCGGCCCAAAACTACAATAAGCCCCCGCAAGTTACACCAAAGTATAATAAGATACCCTCATTCTATGAGTGCCAACCGCTTTTTTGTATTGGAATCGGGATTTGAAGGCGATCTGGTTCGGCTCGGCGCCGAGCAGGCGCATCAGGTCTGCCATGTGCTGCGGCTCAAGGTCGGCGATGCCATCGTCGTCCTCGACGGCGCCGGCAGCGAGTTCGACGTGACCCTGACCAGCGTCGGCAGCCGCGAGGTCCTCGGGCGGGTCGTGAGCACGCGCCAAGTGACGGGCGAGCCGGGCGTGCAGATCGCCCTGTTTCAGGGCCTGCTGGCCCGCGAGAAGTTCGAGTGGGTCCTCCAGAAGGGCACCGAGGTGGGTGTGGCGCGGTTCATCCCCGTCCAGACCGAGCGGACGCTGCTGCGAGCCAGGCACATCGACGACAGGAAGCTCGTCCGCTGGCAGCGGATCGTCACCGAGGCGGCTGAGCAGTCGCACCGAGGCCGGGTACCGCAGATCGAAGAGGCGCTCACCTGGCCCCAGGCCCTCTCGCAGGTCGGCGGATTCGATCGCGCCCTGATCGCGTCCACATGGGGCGAGACGCTCGCATTGAACGACGCCCTGCGGCCCGACGATAAGATGCCGAGGTCCATTGCCCTGCTGATCGGCCCCGAAGGCGGATTCAGCGACGCCGAGACCGCCCAGGCCCGCGACAGCGGCGCCGTCACCGTGACCCTCGGCCCGCGCATCCTGCGAACCGAAACGGCCGCCATCGTCGCCCCGGCCCTGGTCCTGCACATATTGGGGCAGACGCAGTCCTGACGCGTGCGCAGGGATCTCGCGGCACGGCGAGGTGGGCTGCCACCCTCCTTGGGCAAACAGCGTCTTGACGCTTGACGGGACCGCGCCATTTCCAATCGAGCGTTATGCGGGTATGATGGTGCCATGGGAAACATCGAACATTTTGGAGAACGGGAGGCGGTGCTTGGCGGATCGCGCGAGACTGCCCGACAGAAGAAGGGAACCATCATGAACAAGAACGCGAGTCTGTGCCTGGGTGTTGCGGCGCTGCTGATCTTGGCGGTCCTTGTTGGTGCGGCTGAGAGGGATGCATCCCAGCCTGCGCCGGGTCAGCTTGGAGGTCCGGCGGCGCCGTTGACGGGGTTGCAGTGGATCAAGGGCGGGCCGGTGCAACTGACACAGGGCTCCGTCTATGTCGTCGAATTCTGGGCGACATGGTGCCCGCCCTGCCGAACGAGCATTCCGCACCTGACCGAAATGCAGCACCGGTTCAAGGACCAGCGCGTGACGATCGTCGGTGTCTCCATCGAGACTGCCGACATCGTGCAACCGTTTGTCGCGCAGATGGACGAGCAGAAGAAGATGGAGTACGCCGTCGCGGTCGATCGCGAAGGGCAGGCCTGGAAGGGCTACATGGACGCCTTCGGTGTCCGAGGCATTCCCCACGCGTTCATTGTCGGCAAGGACGGCACGCTCGTTTGGCGCGGACACCCCATGGCCGGTATGGATGAGGTGTTGGAGGAGGTCGTCAACGATCGGTTCGACGCCGTCGCCTACGCCGCGAAGCAGGCGGCTCGGGAGAAGGAGGAGGCCCGTGTGCTCGCGCTCTACAAGAGCTATTTCACGACCGTCGGCACAAACCCCGGCGAGGCGGCCGCGATCGGCGCGCAGCTCATCGGCTCGGACAACAGCGCCATGCTCAACGCCCTGGCCTGGAAGATTCTGACCGACGTGCCCCAAGAGAGCCGCGACCTCGAACTGGCCCGCGAAGCCGCCGCGAAGGCCGTCAAGCTGACCGAGGAGAAGAACCCGTCCATTCTCGACACCTACGCCCTGGCGATGTACGAGCTGGGCAAGAAATACGTCGCCCAAGCCGTCACGCTCCAGAAGAAAGCCGTCGAACTAACCGACGACGCACAGGCGAAAGAGAGCCTGAGCGAAGCCCTGCGACGCTACGAATCGGCAACCGTCGAATAGGCCTACTCGTGGTATGTCTTGTTCCCGGTCGTGCGGAGTTCTTGCTTGCCTGAATCGTACTGCCTTACTATAATAACGGGTGGGAACGAGAGGAGGTCTGGGTACTGACGAACGGTTTCGACTTTGAGGCATCGTGCGTGGACGGGAGGATCTTGCCTTGTGCGAAAACGGGAGTGTATCTGAAAGCCGAGATAGTCATATCCGCAGGTCGTTTGAGGGCCGCTATGAAGACACCGAAATCGTGATCGGCCTCGTGGGTGCGGTGGGTACCCAGCAGAATCGGGTGGTGGAGGCGCTCGCAGATCGACTGAAAGCCTTCGGCTACGATGCCCGTGAAATCCGTGTCTCTCGTAAGGTGATTGGTGTTCTCTTCGTGGAGAACTCCGCGAGTTTCTCCTCCGAGTTCGACCGCATAAACACCTATATCAATCGTGGCAACCATGCGAGGCAATCTTCGGCCGACAACTCCATCCTTGCACTGGGCGTCTGTGCAGAGATATTCCGTGACAGGCAGTTCGATGAGCAGGACAAGAGCAAACCAAGTAAACGGGTCGTATATATAGTTAATTCATTGAAGCATCCGGAGGAGGTGCGACGCCTTCGCCGTGTCTACTCCGATGGCTTCTACCTCATCGGGGTGTATTCCAGCAAGGACGCACGACGCGAATATCTCATTCGAGACAAGAGCATAGATCGCGAAAGGGCGGACGAGTTGATAGAGCGGGACGAAGATGAAGTGGAGGGTCACGGTCAGCATACACGCGACACATTTCATCTCGCGGATTTCTTCATCCGTTTGGGGGACAAAGAAGGCGCCTGGAAGAACAGCCTGTGGCGCATCCTCGACCTGATCTTCGGGAACCCGTATATCACACCCAGCTTCGACGAGTACGCGATGTTCATGGCATTTGCCTCGGCCTTGCGATCCGCCGACCTGTCCCGTCAGATTGGAGCGGTGATCGCGCGCGACAATGAGATCATCGCCACCGGCGCCAACGATTGCCCGAGGTACGGCGGTGGGCTGTACTGGCCCGTACACAATCCCCAGACAGGCGAGTACGCTGACGAGGAGAAGGGGCGAGATTTCAAACGGGGCGAAGACTCGAACAAGAAAGAGCAGCGCAAGATCGTGGACGAAATCCTGCAGCGGCTTGGACCGGATTTCGATCAACGCAAGATTGAGGCCGCGCTTCTGAAGAGCAGAATCGGAGACCTGACCGAATACGGACGCGTTGTCCACGCGGAAATGGAGGCCCTCCTTTTTTGTGCCCGGAACACGGTGGATGCTCGGGGAGCGACCTTGTATACAACCACATTTCCCTGCCACAATTGCGCCAAGCATATCATCGCGGCGGGAATCAAGCGCGTCGTCTATGTGGAACCTTATCCGAAGAGCAAGGCCCTGGAATTCCACGATGAGGCCATAGCCCAAGGGGAAGCCTCTGATACCAATCTCATTACGTTTGAGCCGTTCGTCGGGATTGGCCCAAGGAAGTTCTTTGACCTGTTCTCCATGAGGCTCAGCACAGGGTTCGAGTTGGTCCGTAAAGATACGAAAGGTTCTGTTTTGTCTTGGCAACCTGGCCGCAGCTATGCCAGAATACAGATGCTGCCTTGTTCATACTTGGAGCAGGAAACCGAGGCAGCAAGAAGATTCGACGATTATCGCAGGGGATTGGAGAGTGGAAATGGGCAAACCAACGGACAATAGAAATGAACATGGCCATGGTGGTGATGCGGCACGCACTTCTTCCCCACCCAGTCAATTTGCCCACTTTGAGAGAGCTCGGCAGATTGTGGAGAGTTGGCCCCAATGGAAGAGGGACGTACTATGCCCCTCGCAGCCCGTCCCGAATGAGTCAAAGCCCGCCCCGAACGATGGGAAATAGCCCCAAGAGCGGCAGCGGCGTTGGTCTGCAACTCGGCTGCATGCGATAGCACACAGATGCCAACCGGCAAGCTGTATCTGGTTTCGACGCCGATTGGGAATCTCGGCGATATTACGCTGCGGGCGCTGGAGACGCTGCGGGTGGTGGACTACGTGGCCAGCGAGGACACGCGGCGGACCGGGCTGCTGCTGAAGCACTTCGAAATCAAGAAGCCGCAGATCGCCTTCCACGAACACAACGAGCAGCGCGTCATCGGGCGGATCGTGAGGCTGCTGCACGAGGGCAAGTCCATCGCGGTCGTCACCAGCGCCGGCACGCCCAGTATCTCCGACCCCGGCTTTGTCGCGCTGTGGGAGGCCGTCACCGAGGGCATCGAAGTGACCGCGATCCCGGGCGCCACCGCGCTGATTCCCGCCCTGGTGCTGTCGGGCATGCCGGTCTACAGCTTCACGTTCCGAGGCTTCCCGCCGCACAAGCTCGGCAAGCGACGCAGGTTCCTCGAAATGGACAAGGACTCACCCCACACGCTGATCTACTACGAGAGCCCCTACCGCCTCCGCAAGTTCCTCACCGAGGCCCTGGACGTCTTCGGCAACCGCCACGGGGCCGTCTGCAAGGAGCTGACCAAACTCTACGAGCGCGTCACACGCGGCCGCCTGTCCCAACTGCTCGACGACCTCCCCGAAACCCCCAAAGGCGAATACGTCATCGTCATCGCCGGCGCGGAACCTGAATAGTCACCCCTCTGCATTCGCCGCAGAGGCGATGCATGCGTCGCGCTACATCGGGATCGACCCGTCCCCGCAACAAGGGTTGACAGGCTGGGGGCCGATTTGCGATGATGGCAGGCGGCATGCACCACTCTGGAATGGAACGGACAGGAGATTGGCGATGGCGAATCGCACGAATCCGACGCGACGGCAGGTGTTGGGGGCCTTGGGGGCGGCAGGCGTTCTCGGCGCATCGGCGCCGGCCCCGGCGGCCGAGCGGGATGAGGCGATCGGGGCTGAGCTGGTTCATCGGGCGGACCGGCTGGAGTATGCCCGGCTCAAGGCGCTGAATCTGGATGACGCGGAGGTCGTCGCCAGACAGGAGCAGATGCCTGTCGGGCGGATCGGCAATCTGCGCGTCAGCCGGTTGATCGCCGGCAGCAACCTGATCGGCATCAACATGCACGCCCGCGACCTGAAGTATGTCAACCCGCTGGCGCGCAACTACAACACCGAGGGTCGGATTCTGATGACGATGAAACTGGCCGAAGAGCACGGGGCCAACGCGATCATCCTCAAGCACAACAACTTCCGCCAGATCCGCCTGTCGCGCTACTGGGACGAGTGGGGCGGCCGGATGAAGTGGCTGGCCGACGTGATCACTACGGACATCGACAAGTACGAAGAGCTGCTGGCTGAGCATCTCGAACTCGGGGCCGCCGGCGCCTATCTCTGGGGCGGCGCCAGCGACATCTGGTACCACCAGGGCAAGCCCGACCACATCATCCGCGCGTTCGAGATCATGAAGTCGTACGACATCCCCGTCGGCATCTGCGCCCACCGGCTCGAACCGATCGCATTCTGCGAGAAGGAAGGGCTCGTACCCGACTTCTACATGCTCACGCTGCACCACGACCGCTACTGGTCGGCCCATCCGAGTGAGAACCGGCGCTTCATGGAGATGTACGAGCCGGACTCGCCCAACCATGACGAGTATCACGACAACCTGTTCTGCCACGACCCCGAGCGGACCATCGCGTTCATGCAGGACGTGAAGGTGCCGTGGATCGCGTTCAAGGTGATGGCCGCCGGAGCGATCGCGCCGGAAGACGGAATCCGCTACGCCTTCGACAACGGCGCCGACTTCGTCTGCTTGGGTTTCTTCGACTGGCAGCTTCGCGAAGGCGTCGAGCTGGTGCGGAAGGCCGTCGCCGACGCCCGTAGCCGCAAACGCCCCTGGATCGCCTGAGCCGCGTGGGGCGAGCGTCCCCGCTCGCCTGAAGATGTCGTGCGGGACGCACGACCTACAAGCACACTCTTGGAGGTATCGCAGCATGCCGGCTGTCACGAAACAGGCGATTTGTGTTCTTGTTGCCCTCACCGGCTCGATTGCGTGGCTCGTCGGTTGCAGTGCGCCGGCGGGGCGCGAAGCCGAGCGGCATTCGTATGGCAAGGTGGAGCTGCTGCGGGACCGGTGGGGCGTGCCTCACGTGTTCGCCGAGACCGACGCCGGGGCGATGTATGGACTGGGCTATGCGGCGGCCGAGGACCGGGCGTTTCAGATGTACTACAACCTGCGGATCATCCAAGGCCGGCTGGCCGAGGTCGTCGGCAACGTCAAGGTGGGCGTCAGTCGCCAGCGACCCCAAGGCAGCAACTCTGCAGTCCGTAGCGACATCCAAATGCGAACGATCGGCTACTGGCTCGCCGCACAGGAAGCAGCCCGCCTGCTCGACCCCGAGTTGCGGGCCCTGCTCGAAGCCTACAGCGCCGGCGTCAACGACTACATCCGACGACATCGCGACGACCTGACGTATCTGTTCGCCAAGTATGACGTCGAGCCTGAGCCGTGGACGCCCGCGGCATGCATCGCCTCGTGGTGGCGGGTGAGCCTGTTCTTTGCGGGCGATGGGCTGCGCGAGTTGGGCCCGTATTACGACATCAAGGATGGCCGGCGCGAGGTGTTGGCGTTCGCACCGGACGACACGGAAGGACCGTTGAACATCGAGGGTCGCATCGTGCGGGACGATGCCTCGGTGATCCAGAGGGACGATGTCACCGATGAATGGGTGCGCGCGGTGATGGATTTTGCGGCCGAGCGCAATGTGATGCGCAAGATCGAAGTCACGCCGCCTCAGCGGCGTGTACCGGAGGGGCCTCGGTTCAGCCATGCCTGGGTGGTGGGCGGCTCGCGAACGACGAACGGCTCAGCCGTGCTCGTCAGCGACCCACAGACGCCCGTCCGCAACCCGTCGCTGTTCTACGAATTCCACTTCAGCGGAAAGACCTTCAATGCGCGCGGCATCGGCGTACCCGGCAGCCCCAACATTCTGATCGGCTTCACGCCCGATGTCGCCTGGGGCCTGACCGCCCTCGGTGCCGACCAGGCGGACCTGTTCGTGCTCAAGACCGATCCGAACCGGCCGAACCAGTACCTGCTCGATGGCCAATGGCTCGATATGGAGGTCCGAAGCGAGACGATTCGCGTCAAAGGCGGCGAGCCTCAGACGCTGAGGGTGCGCCGAACGCGGTTTGGACCGGTGGTGACGTCCCTGGCAACGGGCGTGCGGCGTGGCGACGAAGTGGCGCTGAAGCGCATCCCTATCTGCGATCCGCAGCGCGATACATTCCGAGGCGCGCTCGACATGATCCGCGCCAGGGACGTATATGAGTTCCAGCAGGCGGCGGGCGGCTGGACCTTCCCCAGCGCCAACTGCGTCTTCGGCGACCGCGAAGGCAACATCGGCTTCAAGACCATCCTCGCCCTGTCGATCCGCTCGCCCAACGCCCTGCTCGACGAGCGGGCGGCGCACGAGGGCTGGGACAGCGCGAACGACTGGCAGGGCTTTGTGCCGCACGAACTGCTGCCGCAGGTGATCAACCCCAAGCAGGGCTGGCTGGTCAGCGCGAACCACCGGCCGATCGCATCGTTTTACCCGATCTCGATGGGCATCTCGACCGGCAGCCTGGGCGACACCGACCGCTCCTGGCGACTGAAGGAGCGCATGCAGGCGAAGGAGACCTTCACGCCGGAAGATGTGCTCGACATCCACTACGATACCGTCGCGCCGTTCAAGCGCAACCTCGTCAAGCTCGGCTATCACCTGCGTGACATCCAGCAGTATCCGCTGGAGGAAGAAACGCTGCTGGCGCTGGACTATCTGGAAGACTGGCGGGCGGCGGGCTCCCGTTCCGAGATGCAGATCAAGGGCACGGAGATCCTGAATCTGATGCCGATGGCGTTTCGACAGAACTTCGCGGCGGCTACCATCTACGGCGGCGGCGCTTCCGGCCTGTGCAACATGCTCCAGACCATCGACGCGCGAATCGCCGAGAATCCCAACGCCATGCTCACCGAAGAAGAGGCCGACTACGTGAATCTTATCCTGCGCGCCGCCTGGCGCTACGGCAAGGCCAACTACGGCGACGACCCCGCCCAGTGGAACGAGAGGGCCCGCACGGCGCTGCTCGAAACCCGACTGCCCTACATGTCCACGCTCGACGGCTTCGGCTCGCTGGACGAGGCCAGGGACATCACTTTCCCGGCGCTGAAGTGCATCGACGGCGGCACCATCCTCTCGCAACGCGCCCAGTCCTACACGCAATACGTCCCAATGGACGACCCCGACGCCGCCATGGCCCTGCTGCCCGTCGGCGCCTCCGAGCGCCCCGACAGCCCCTATCGCCTCGGCGACTACGAACTCTGGGAAAAAGCCCACCTCCGCCCGGCCCCCCTCTCCCGCGCCAAGGTCGAAGAAATCGCAACGTCACGTGGGGATCTGTGATATAAGCACAGTCTGAACTCAAATCGTCTCCGTCGATCCATGGTTGCAGGAGAGTCGTATGAGGGCACAAAAAACCACGCGGCGTGACTTTGTCAGGGGGTTGGGCTTTGGGGCGGTGGGTTGGGCCCTGGGTGGGGCTTGGCAGGGGTTGGCAGCTCAGGGGGCGACGCGCGCGGCACGTCAATTCACGGCCAAGGGACGGGAGGGGCCGAACTTCTTGTTCTTGTTCACGGACGATCAGGCGTTCAGTACCGTCAACGCGTTGAACAATCCGGAAATCAGGACGCCGAACATGGATCGGCTGGTCCGCCGGGGCACGACGTTCACACATTGCTTCCATCAGGGCGCCTGGCACGGGGCAGTGTGTGTGGCCAGCCGGGCGATGCTCAATACGGGCCGCTATATCTGGATGTGCGGAGGAGACAACTGCGGCGACTGGCCCCTCTGGGGCCAAACGCTCGGCCGGGCGGGCTACGACACCTTCATGACGGGCAAGTGGCACAATCAGGACCCGGCGCTGAAGCGCAGCTTCAAGACCATCGGCCCGAGCGGCGGCGGTATGTACCACTCGAAAGACCCCAACGCCGAAGTGAACAAAGAAAAGGGCATCGTCAACGACCCCTACGACCGGCCCCGCCCGGGCAACTCGTGGAGCCCGTACGATAAGACGCTCGAAGGGCACTGGCGAGAAGTGGACGGCGAAACCGTTCACAGCAGCAAGCTGTGGGCCGACACGGCCATCGAGTACCTCAACGGGCGTGCCGGCAGACGTGACAATCCGTTCTTCATGTACGTGGCCTTCCACGCCCCGCACGACCCGCGACAGGCGCCGAAGGAATTCGTGGACATGTATCCGCCGGAGAGGATCGAGATCCCGCCGAACTATCTGCCCCAGCATCCGTTCGACCAGGGCGACCACAAGCTGCGGGACGAGCTGCTCGCGCCGTTTCCACGCACGAAGGAGGCGGTGCAGGTGCACATCAGCGAATACTACGCGATCATCACGCACATGGACCATCACATCGGCCGCATCCTCGACGCCCTCGAAGCCTCGGGCGAGGCCGACAACACGATCATCATTCTGTCCTCCGACCACGGCCTGGCCGTCGGCCAGCACGGGCTGATGGGCAAGCAGAACCAGTACGAGCATTCGCTGCGCGTGCCGATGGTGTTCTGCGGTCCCGGCATCGAGGCCGGCCGCAAGAACGATGCGATGGTCTACCTGCCAAGCCTGTTCGCCACCACGTGCGAGATGGCCGGCATCGAGACGCCCGAGACGGTGCAGTTTCCCAGTCTCGCTCCCTTGCTGACGGGCGAGAAGAACAAGCTGCACGACTCGATCTATGGCGCCTACCGCCACTTCCAGCGCATGGTCCGCACCGAGCGCTACAAGCTGATTCGCTATCCGCACGTCGGCGAGGTGCAGTTGTTCGACCTGCAGAACGACCCGTGGGAAACGAACGACCTGGCCGAGGACCCGCAATATGCCCGGACCGTCAAGATGCTCGACGCCGAGCTGCACCGCTGGATGAAGATCACCGGCGACGAACTCGAACTCGGCACGTTGTGAAATGCATTGGCGCCGCCCGTACGGAGCGGTTGCCTTTGCAACCCGACGGCATTACAATCAACGCATGAGCGCGCCTTCGAAACAACCGAAGTGGCAGGAGGAAGCGCCGTCGCCCAGCCGGACCACCGTGCCCACCGACGACGCCATCGACATTTCCCTGCTGCGAGCGAACCTGGCTTTGAGCCCGGCCGAACGCCTCCGCCGGCACCAGCTCGCCTTGGATCGAATGCGAAAGCTGCAAGAAGCGAGATTCCTGTGAGCGGCGGACTGCTGGACCTGCTCGAACGTCTCGTCGATGGCGGCGTGGACTTCGTCCTGGTTGGCCGTTCGCCAGCGTAAGGCGGTGCGCCGGCTGAGTGGGCAAGGGCCTCGCGGATGGTAGACGACTCAAAGTGATAGGGAGATGCCATGATCGGCAGACGCGATTTTCTGAAGCTCGTCGGTGCCGCATCGTTCGCGACGACGGACCTGAGCCGTGCCTTTGCGGAGCAGACCGCGGGGAAACCGAACGTTCTTGTCATTCTGGTGGATGATCTGGGCTATGGCGATCTGTCGTGCTACGGGGCGACGGACCTTCAGTCGCCGCACATCGATTCGCTCATGGCCGGCGGCATGCGGTTCGACCAATTCTACGCCAACTGCCCGGTGTGCTCGCCGACACGGGCGGCGATGCTGAGCGGCCGCTATCCCGATCTGGTAGGCGTTCCCGGCGTAATCCGAACACACATCAAGAACAACTGGGGCCGCCTGTCGCCTGATGCGGTTCTGCTACCGGCGGTGCTCAAGCGTGCCGGGTACCACACCGCTCTGGTCGGTAAGTGGCACTTGGGCCTGCACTCGCCCGACAAGCCCAACGAACGCGGCTTCGACCATTTCCACGGCTTCCTCGGCGACATGATGGACGACTGCTACACCCACCGGCGGCACGGGATCAACTACATGCGGCTGGACAACCGCGAGATCGACCCGCAGGGCCATGCGACCGACCTGTTCTCGCAGTGGGCCGTCGAGTACCTCCACGAGCGGGCCGGCGCGAAACAGCCGTTCTTCCTCTACCTGGCCTACAACGCTCCGCACACACCGATCCAGCCGCCGGACGAATGGTTCGAGCGAGTCAAGCAACGACAGCCCGGCATCAGCGACCGGCGAGCAAAGCTCGTCGCGCTGATCGAGCACATGGACGCCGGGATCGGCAAAGTCCTGGACGCGTTGAAGTCGCTGGACCTCGATGAGAAGACGCTCGTGCTCTTCGCCTCCGACAACGGCGGACAGCTCAATGTCGGCGCCGACAACGGCCCGCTCCGCGCAGGAAAGCAGGACATGTATGAAGGGGGCATCCGCGTGCCAATGGGCGCCGCCTGGCCGGGACGGATCAGGCCGGGCTCCCGCAGCGACCGCGTCGCCATGACGATGGACATCTTCCCCACTGTCTGCGAGGTCGCCGGCGCTGAGATCGACCACGAAATCGACGGCGTCAGCTTCTTGCCCACCCTGCTGGGCGAGAGCCAGCCCGACGAGGCCCGTTTCCTGTTCTGGGTCCGTCGCGAGGGCGGTCATTACGGCGGGCGGGCCTACTACGCGGCGCGCTACGGGCCCTTCAAGCTCGTCCAGAACAGCCCGTTTGAGCCGCTGGAGCTGCATAATCTGGCCGCCGACCCGAAGGAAGAGGCACCGCTGGGCAAGGACCACCCTATGTACAACCGGCTCTTCACGGCCCTGAGGGACCACATCTGCAAGGCCGGTGCCGTCCCCTGGCAGAAACACCCCGTCAACCTCGACGAGCCCCTGTCGCCCTGAGTCGGGACCGGCGACCTGAACCTGTCAATATGGGCAGGATTTATGGGAAAATACGTAGTTTCCACAATTGACCTTTCCGGCCCGTTTCAGGACAATGGAAACCGTGAGGTCAGGGGATTTGTGTCACGACTGGTAGCGTGCGCTTCGGGCGTGGACAGTCTCATTGACGGAGACCGGTTGGTGAAAAGGTGATCGGTGCCTCCCTCCTTCACAGACTGGGGGGCGCTTGCGGCGGTCCGAGGTGGAACTTGCGGAGGAGCCGAGGCGCCTCTCTCGCCTTCGTCGAGTCTGGACTCTGCGATTCTATGCGCCGAGCAGAAGGCTGACGCGCAAGTAGATAAACCACAACATGCGCAGCGAAAGCCCCAGCACGACCACGAAGCCCAGCACCCCGACGACGTTGGCGAAGGCGCGGTTGCGGCGCTGGCCCATGACGGTCTTGCGGTTGGCTAGCCACAGCAGTGTGCCGGCCATCAAAGGATTGCCGATCACCGTCGTGGCCTGTCCGACGATCATGAGGTTCACCGGAGCGATCCGGGTCAAGAGCCCGACCGACGCGACGACAAAACCGATCAGCAGGACGCCGACAGTGAAGAATCGCGGCCAGCGGTCGCTCAGCCGACCGGGCAGGCCGAGACCATCGGCCAGCGCCGTCCCGCCGATCATCGCATTGATGAGGAAGGGATTCAGTGCGATCGGGACCAGGCCGATGCAGAAGACGTAGAACGCGACCGGGCCCAGCAGCGGCCCCAGCGTCAGCGCCAGTGAAGCGATGTTGTCGGCCGGCAGCCCGAAGATCACTGTGGCGGCGGTCGTCATGATGATGGCGCTGACGAGCGTCAGCACGCACACCCCGGCCACCGAGTCGCCGATCCCGCGGTGGTAGTCTTCCACGTCCCAGTTCTTCTCGCGCACCAGGTTGCCCTGGAAGAACGCTCCGGCAACCGAGAAGGTTGTTCCCAGCAGCGATGCGATGAGCACGAGCGGATCGGTGATGGCGCCATCGATGATGCGGGGAATCCCGAGCGAGAGACCCTCGGGGATGCCGGGCACGAGGCCCTTGAGTACACCGAGCCAGTCGGGCCTGGCAACGAAGAGGTTGAAAAGGAACGAGACCAGCACGATGCCCACCATCACCTTCATGATGCGCTCGACCGACTTGAAAATGTGCGTTGCACGGAAGAGGAACACGCCCAGCAGCAGGTTGAGCATGGCCATCGCGGCGATCTGCACGGGCAGGGCATAGCCCTCCGGGGCAAACGCACTGGCGACCAGCGCGACAGCGAGATTGTTCGAGAACTGAAACGCCGCGCACGTCAGGCACAGCACGATGCCGAGCAGCGCGGCGAAGGGGCGGTTCACCTCGCGCGCCAGTGTCGCAAAGTGGCTTCCTCCGGCCGTGACGCCGGCGCGGGCCGACATGGTCATATACGCGCCCATCAGCAGCCCCGCCAGCGCCAGCACCCAGAGCAGCTCGTAGCCGTAGGTCGCGCCCACGTTCGAGCTGATGACCAGGCTGCCGGGCCCGAAGACCACGGCTGCCGTAATCAGCGCCGGGCCGATCGAACGCCACCACGGAGGTCTCTGGATCGCAGGAGTCGGTTCAGGCATACGCGGTCCTTTCATTGGAGCGGTGTGCCGCCGTCGGAGCAACACAACGGACCAAGCCTACCAGCAACCATCCCCTGACGCCAGCAGGAAATGAGGATCGTCCCGCATCTCGATCTGTGTCCAAGCCTTCGTGCCCGCGTGCGAAGGCGCCGAACAAGGCGGTTGAAAACGGGGCCCGTCCACTGCTACAATCAATGGACTGAGATCGACCGCCATCGTATAGCCTTCGGCGGTGCCATGCCCACGCACGCAGCGACAGGACAAGGCACGCAAGGGACCGGTCGGTCACCCACTCGACGTACAGGATCGGAGGAATGAACAATGGGACGGTGTGGTCGCTTTTCGCTTCGATGGTTCCGTGTTACGCTCGTTGCCGTTGCGGTCTTTGCCTGCCTTCTGCCGGGCGCGAGCGCGCGGGCCTGCACCGCTTTTCTGCAGCAAGGTCTGATTGCGGGCAAGAACTACGACTGGCACCTCGACGACGGCCTGCTCTTTGTCAACAAGAGGGGAATCGCCAAGCGGGCGTTGCTGCTCGATCCGACGGAGAAGGCTGCAGAGTGGACCTCGAAATACGGAAGCGTGACCTTCAACCAGTACGGCCGGGAGATGCCCTGCGGGGGTATGAATGAAGCCGGTCTGGTCGTCGAGACCCTCATGCTCACCGCTACCCGAGTCCCGGCGCCGGACGAACGGCCCGCCGTGATCGCATGGATGCAGTACCAACTCGACACCAGCGCGACGGTCGGCGAAGTTATCGCCAGCGACAGGGTGGTTCGCCTCTCGCCGGCCATGCCGATGCCGGTACACTTCTTCGTCTGCGACCGCCAGGGCGAAGCGGCAGTCCTGGAGTTTCTCGATGGCAAGCTGGTCTGCCACACCGGCGACCGCCTTGCCCACCCACTGATTACGAACAGCACCTACGAAGAGTCGCTGGCTCACCTGGCTCGGCACGATGGATTCGGCGGGACCCGGCCGATCCGAAAGGGCTCACACCACTCACTGGACCGCTTCGTCGTCGCCGCCGACCGGCTCAAGACCTGGCGCGGCGATCTGCCGGAACAATCCCCGATCGCGTACGCCTTCGAGACGCTGGCGGCGGTCGCCCAGGGGCAGAGCACAAAGTGGAGCATCGTCTACGATCTGAACGGACTGGAGATCCACTACCGAACGCAACGATGTCCCGCCACAAGAAACGTCCGGTTGGAGGACCTCGATTTCGCCCCGCAGACCCCGGTCCGGATGATCGCTATCAACACGTCGGCTACAGGCGTACTGAATCGCCATTTCGTCGACTACGACGCCGATGTGAACAAATGGCTTATCCACTACTGTGCCCAGCGCACCGAGCTGCTCGCCCAGGTGCCCGCCGCCCTGCTCGATCTGCTCGCCCGCTACCCGGAGACGACCTCCATCGTGGAACCATAGACTCGTGCGCCGAAGCCCGGGCGGGCCTCGGCGATGGCCAATCAGGTATCGGGGATTCCAGTATCCCAAATCAGGCGCAATCCCCATGCGCTGCGAAGACCCAATGCTCCGATAATCCTAATAGATTCATATGATGTCGATGGGATTTCGGATGATGAACTCGCTATACAGCCAACAATACGAAGACGCAGACACGGACGTTGCGGTCCTCAATGAGAAGATCCGCATCGAGAAGGTCCTCGATATCCGCCGGCAACTCAGCGAACGACGATACAACGTGGCCGAGCGGCTGGATGTTGTCATCGAGAGACTCCTCGATGTCCTGAAACCATAGGCGGATCGACACTCCGTGTGATGGTACGACCGTAAGACTCTTATCGCCAAATGGTTGCGTTCGGCGCAGCCGGCAAAGCCGATCTGTTCGTCTGTTCGGACCTCCCACGGTTTGGCATTGCAGTGGGCGGCCGGTCCCGCTATACTGTCCGTCTTTCATAGGGCGAAAGGGACAGAAGGGCACAGATGAAGATCGCATTGGGCACCGATCACGCGGGGTACGAATACAAGAAACGCATCAAACAGCACCTGACCGAGCGGGGCCATGAGGTCGCCGACTTCGGGACGGACTCGGTCGAGAGCTGCGACTATCCAGATTTCATCTATCCGGCAGCCTTGGCCGTCGGCGAGGGCCGCTGCGACCGGGCCATCGTCCTGGGCGGCAGCGGCAACGGAGAGACCATCGTCGCCAACAAGGTCCGGGGCGTCCGCTGCGCCGTCTGCTGGACCGAGGAGCTGGCGCGACTGAGCCGGGCTCATAACGACGCCAACGCCATGTCCATCGGCGCCCGCACCGTGTCGCTCGAACTGGCCCTCAAGATGATCGACGTCTGGCTGAGCACCCCCTTCGACGGCGGTCGCCACGCCCAGCGCATCGAGAAAATCGCCGCTATCGACGAAAGGTAAGCCCTTTGTCCGTGTCCGAACGGCGCGATAGAACACCGCATCGATACAAACTCAGGAGGCCACCATGAACAGACCCGCGGCGGCGCACAGCCTGACGACAACACTTCTTATCTGGATCGCATGGACGGCCGCGACCGCTTCCGGCGCGCAGATCCTTGTGGAGGCCGAGGGTTTTGACGATCCGGGCGGCTGGGTCGTGGACCAGCAGTTCATGGGGCAGATGGGCTCACCCGTTCTGCTGGCGCACGGGCTGGGTGCCCCGGTGGCCGACGCGGTGACGACCGTGACGCTGCCGGCGGCGGGCACGTATCGCGTCTGGGTCCGCACGCGGGACTGGGTCGCGACGTGGAATGCCCCGGGCGCGCCGGGCCGGTTCCAGGTGCTCATCGACGGCAAGCCCCTGGCGACCACGTTTGGCACCGAAGGGGCCGACTGGCACTGGCAGGACGGCGGCACCGTGAAGATCGAGTCGCGAACGGCCAGACTGGCACTGCGCGACCTGACGGGCTTCAACGGCCGCTGCGATGCGATCCTGTTCGCGTCCGATCCCTCGTTTCGCCCGCCCAACGAAGGCAAGGCCCTGGCCGACCTTCGCCGTCGTCTCCTGGAGCTCGACGCTGAGCCGGCTGACGGGGGCTCATACGATCTCGTGGTCGTCGGCGGAGGCGTGGCGGGCACCTGCGCGGCGGTCAGTGCGGCCCGGCTGGGCCTGAGCGTAGCCCTGATCCAGGACCGCCCCGTCCTTGGCGGCAACAGCAGTTCGGAGGTTCGCGTCTGGATCAACGGCGGCTTCCAGTTGGAGCCGTATCCGGCGATCGGGGAGATCGTCGCGGAATTCTACACCCGCCCGCAATCGTCGCCGGGCCCGGCCGAGCAGTTCGGCGACGACAAGAAGCAGGCGGTCGCCGAGGGCGAGCCAAACTTGTCACTGTTCACCGAAGAGCATGTCAACGAAGTCCGGATGGAAGGCGAACGGATCGCGACCGTCGTCTCACAGAATGTGCGCACGGGCCGGCGGACCCGATACACCGGGCGCCTGTTCGTCGATTGCACCGGCGACGCGACGGTCGGCGTCCTAGCCGGGGCCGACTGGGTGATGAAGCCCAAGGAACGGATGGGCGCCAGCAACATGTGGCTCGTCGAGGAGACGGATGGGCCGGTCGCGTTCGAGCGCATCGAATGGGGCCTGAATCTCGACGGCAAGCCGTTCCCCCGCGAGCTGAACCGCCTGGGCGTGTGGTTCTGGGAGACCGGGTTCGATCTGGACCCAATGGCCGACGCCGAGGCGATCCGCGACCACAATCTGCGTGCCATGTTCAGCGTCTGGGACACGATGAAGAACGCCGAAGGCCGCTATCCCAACCACAGGCTTAGCTGGGCCGCGTTCATCGCGGGCAAACGCGAATCGCGACGGCTCCTCGGCGACGTGATCCTCACCGGCGAAGATGTTCTCACCAAGCGTCCCTTCCCCGACGCCTGCGTGGCGACCACCTGGCCCATCGACCTGCACGTGCCCGACCCGCGCTACGTCGAGGCCGCACCGGACAATCCGTTCATCTCGGTCGCCCAGTACGACCGCTTCGAGCCGCCCTATCTCGTCCCCTACCGCATCCTGTACTCGCGGAACGTGCCGAACCTGTTCATGGCTGGACGCAACGTCAGCGTTACGCAGGAGGCGCTCGGCTCGGTCCGCGTGATGGCCACCGGCGGGCTGATGGGCGAGGTCGTCGGACGGGCGGCGTACCTGTGCATCAAGAACGACACGATGCCGCGCGGCGTCTATGAGAAGCATCTCGACGAGTTCAAGGAGATGCTGCACCATCGCACCCGCCGCCCGACCGCGATGCCGCCGGACGAGCTGCACCACCCGAATACGTAGAACCAGTTGCCCCGCTATCATCACGACGAAGCACTGCCGTTCGTCGACGCCGACTGGTGACGGCGTGCGTGGCACATCTCACCTTCCACATCCACATCATTTCTGGAGGAAACCACCATGACGCAAACACGGTATCCCTGCGCCGACGTGGCGACGAATCATGATTTGCCCGCACTGGCCAAAGCCGGAAGCATCTATGGCCTGTTGCGGCGGACAAGGCCGCGATCGCGCCAGGACCTGAAGAACTACGTGAAGGTGTTCCTCGACATCGACGTGCCGGACGTGCGCATCTGTCCCGACCACAGCAGCCCGATGGACTACCTCTGGTGCAGCTTCGCCACTGATTTTCTGTGCGATGGGTGGCAGCCTCAAGCGCAGCTTGGGGATGGCCAGACCTCGGAACCATCCCCAAGTCCTTCGGACTTGAGGCTGCCACCCGTCACCAACGCGGACGCCATCGTCTGGGCCAATCGCGGCGGGGGCAAGACGGAACTGGCGGCCGTCGCGACGCTTCTCGATGGGCTGTTCAAGCCGAATTGTCAGGTCCGCATCCTGGGTGGCTCGGGCGAGCAGTCGAGCCGGATGTATGACTACCTTACGATGTTCCTGCAACGCGGCTTCGCGAGCGCGCTCGATGGCCCAATCCGCAAAGGCGGCTGCCGCTTCGCCAACGGCGCCGCGGTCGAGGTGCTCACGCAGTCGGCCACCAGCGTGCGGGGCCAGCACGTGCAGAAGCTGCGCTGCGATGAGGTCGAGCTGTTCGACGAGAACGTCTTCGCGGCCGCCAAGTTCACCACGCTCAGCAAGCAAGACCTCACCGCGGGCATCGAGCTGATCAGCACGATGCACCGGCCCTACGGGATCATGCAGCGTGAAGTCGCCGCCGCGAAGAAGACAGGCGTGCCCGTGTTCCAGTGGTGCCTGTGGGAGACGATCGAGCAATGCACGGCGCGCAATTGCTCGCAGTGCCCGTTGTTGGAAGACTGCCGGGGTCGAGCGAAGAACGCCGCCGGCTACCTGCGAATCGACGACTGCATCGCGCAGATGCGTCGCAGCAGCCGCTCCGGCTGGGAAGCGGAGATGCTCTGCATCCGACCCTCGCTCGAGAACGTGGTCTTCAGCGAGTTCGACCCCGCCATTCACGTCAAGCCCATCGATTACGATCCCAACCTGCCCCTGTATCGCACGCTGGACTTCGGCTTCGTCAACCCGTTCGTGTGCCTGTGGATTCAGATCGACGGCGACGGGATGGTTCGCGTCATCGACGAGTACCTCCGCAGCCGGGCGACCATCGACGTCCACGCCAACGAAATGAAGGCGCGCACGCCCTGCCCGGAGGAGCGAGTGGCTGCGACGTTCTGCGATCCGGCGGGCGCGGCCGCCGGCGACATCACTGGAACCAGCGTCGTCCGCGAGCTGCGCAGTCTCGGCATCGCCACGCGCTACCGGCGCAGCGGCATCGTCGAAGGCATCGAGCTGATCCGCCGGGCCATCCGCTCCGGTGACGGCCGCAGTTCGCTGCTGGTCTCGCCCCGCTGCTGCCGCCTGATCGAGGCGATGCAATGCTACCACTACCCCGACGACGGCCCCGCCGCATCCGGCGAGCTGCCCCTCAAAGACGGCGTCCACGACCACCCCATCGACGCCCTCCGCTACTTCTTCATCGGCCACCAACACCCCCCCAAAACCACCACCCGCCGCTACTGAGCCCCGCGAAAAACGCGCCCGGCGATCTCGTCTGCGATGAGCCGGGCCTGTTGCTCGGCGTGTTACGGGTCGGCCGATTGCAGGGCGGTCATGAACCTTTGCAGGACCTCCCGCCGCTCGTCGTCCGGGGTCTCGGCCAGTTCGAGAGACATCACCAGTTCCGTGGCCCTCGCAAGCACGCCGCCGTAGATGTGGCAGACGTGAATGTCTTGCCACAGACGCCTCTCCGACATGCGCTTCCAGAGCGGCTTCTCCAGCGGCACGATGCCCAACCGGCGGACCTCGCGCGAAAGCCGCGAATACTCCTTCTTCTCGGCCACCGGCAACGTGAGCGCGCGCACCTGATGCCGCAATACCCCACTGTTGATGTCCATATCCATGGCCCGCAGGAAGACCCACCGCGCGCCCGATAGCAGACAAAGACATAGCCCAACCACCGCCAGCCCCGCAATCAACAGCAGCGGCCTGGCGCCCTTGGCCCTCTTCGGCGGTCCCTGTGTCATGTCCATCTCTCGCGACATTGTCACTTCCCCTCCTTGCCCATCAATCCCTGTCTCCAGACCGTGTATTCCTCCACACGCGCACAATGGCGTCCAGCTTCTCTTTGATCTCAGGGTCGAGTTCATCTTCGGGTACGAAATCCACCAATTCGTAGAACTGCCTCTTGTCCATCAGGTTTGGCAATTCGAGTCTTTTGAAGTAATTCCGAAAGAGAGGAAGGAGGAAATCGTCACTTGCCTTGACATTCTGACTCCAAGGGTCTCCTTTGCCGAGGTTTTCCAGAGACTCTGCGATCTTGTCAATCACCTCTGACATCACCGTCACGCGCCTGTCTGCATCTCGAAGTGAGAACAGCTCACCCGGGCTTTCCTGCGCTGCACTATGCCTGGCATAGGCCAAGAGCGTATTCCGAGAACACAGGTAGTTCTCGATCTCTCTTCGCTTCCACATCAGCCCCTCCGCTCCAAGATCTGCGGGCAGTTGTTGAGCCAACTTGTCGAACAGCGCAATACCGCGCAGGTGTAGGACGGCCTCTCGAACGCCGAAAAAATGCTTGCTGACCTCGCTCGGCTGGTCCTTGACGTAGTGAACGAAGGGCCGTTCCAAAGCCTTCTGTGCTTCGTCGCACCGGAACCGTTTCGCGAAAGCCCGCAGAATCGCCAAATCGGTTGAGCCCTCCAGGTAGAGAACCCAACCGGTCTGCTCTGCCTGGTAGTAGTCCTCAAATCCAATATCTCGCAAAGACTTCAGCACCTGACTACCGCGGTCATCAATCCGGTGTGGGCGTGGCCCGAGAAAAGCTACAACCACGTCCCGCCCCGCCGCTTCGTTGAGAAGCACTTCCGAGTGGCTGGCGGCTACTATCTGATTGCCGTTTTCCCTGGCAACGTCAGTGAGCAACTGATAGATCTGGCGCTGTCGCAGAATCTCCAAATGCGCATCCGGCTCATCCAAAAGGAGCACGGAGCCCGGATTGTGGTACATATAGGCCAACAGGAGCAATGTCTGCTGGAGCCCTCGGCCGGACGATGACAGATCCAGACATCGGCCGTTCTCGTGATACGTCATCGTGATCTCCCCGCGTTCCGTGACGTATTCCGGAGCATCGAGCTTCGCCCCAAAGAGAGAGCCGATGTGTTGCTGGAGCTTCTGCCACTGTTCCCGACGCGTTTCGCAGATGATATGACAGAGATTCCGCAACACCTCCGCCGTTCGTCCTTCGCCAATTCTCACACCAATCGCACCCGCATCAAGACGCGTCTCATTGGCGGCCAAGCCAGACATGGGCGGCAAGAACGCAATTCGGACACTCTCTGCTTCATCCGGAATCGGCATCCGATCGGGATTCTTGTCATCGGACATGCGCAATGGACGACAGTAAAGTGACTCTTCGTTGGCGTAGTCGAATTCGAGACCACACTTCCAGAACAGTCCCCGAGTGACTCCTTCAACAATGATATCGATCCGCACATTCTGAGTCTCGGTTGTCCCGTTGCCTCGCTGGACATCCCTGACGTGAAGATCGCGCCAGAGATGATTGGCCTTGGGAACCGGTACCGCCACAAGGTCGCGCCGGTTGATCGCCACGGCCGTGCGTATCTTGGCTCGCGACTTGCCCTTGCGCTTCTCGGACCACCGCCTGAGCCCGATGTCCCAGAGAGCCAGCGCCTGGAGGGCAGACGTCTTCCCGGAGTTGTTGGGGCCGATGAATACGACCGGGTCGCCCAAATCGACTTGCACCTCTGAGAACTTCTTGAAGTTCTTGATCGTGATCTTTGTCAGCATTGAACCACCCTGAATCCACGCGCTTGACGGATCCCTGAACACGCCGCAGCCACCCTCCAATATACTGCGTGGGCCTCGATTCGCAAGAACAAGCATATCTCCGTATTATCCCCATGATCCCAAGCCTTGCGGGCTTGAGACTGCCACCGGTCGCAACACGCACCACGTTGGACGCATAGCGAGTGGGTTTTTGCTGTCGGGGATGGGGGTTTGGGCTTAGAATGGCGGGGATGATGGATAGAGCGGTTTATCGGATTATCGATGCGAATTTCAATCGGGCCCGCGAGGCGTTGCGCGTGATGGAGGAGTACTGCCGGTTCGCGGTCAACAACGGGACGCTGAGCGGGCGGGCCAAGCAACTGCGGCACGAGCTGTGTGCGGCGATCGGGCACCTGGAGCAGGGCAAGCTGCTGGCCGGCCGGGACACGCTGGGCGACGTCGGCGTCGGCCAGCGGGTGGAAAACCAGCTCGAACGCGCCACGGCGGCCGAGGCGTTCACCGCCGGGGCCCGCCGGCTCACCGAGGCGCTGCGGGCGCTGGCGGAGATGGTGCAGGCCGAGAACAAGCCGGTCGCGGCGGCCATCGAGCGGCTCCGCTACCAGGCGTATACGTTGGAGAAGGACGTGGTGCTGTTCGCCGGGCCGGTGGAGAGGTTCAATCGCGTGCGCCTGTACGTGATCGTCACGAGCAACCTGCCGGCCGAGATCCTCTCGCTGGCCAGCCGCTGCGCCGCCGGCGGGGCCGACTGCATTCAGTTGCGGGCCAAGGACATGCCCGACGACCGCCTGTTCGCGGTGGCTGTCGAGTTCGTGGACATTTGCCGCGACCTGGGGGCCCTGAGCATCATCAACGACCGCATCGACATCGCCGCCGCCGCAGGCGCCGACGGGGTGCACCTGGGCCAGGACGATCTGCCGGTCGAGCAGGCCCGCCGGCTGCAACTGAGTCCCTTGATCGTCGGCAAGAGTACGCACAACGACAGCGAACTGGAGCGAGCTGTCGGGGCGATGCCGAGCTATGTGAGCCTGGGGCCCGCGTTTGCGACGGCGACGAAGCCGAAGATCGAGGTCGCCGGGCCGGACTACATCCGCCACGGACTGGAGCGGCTGGCCGAGACGGGCGTCAGTCACGTCGCGATCGGCGGGATCACGCACGAGAACGTCGAGCTTCTGCTGCGGGCGGGTGTGCAGCGCGTCGCTGTCTGCGCCGCCGTCACCGAGGCGCCGAGCCCGGCCGACGCCTGCCGCAGGATCAAAGAGAAGATGGCGGGCTTTCTGCCAAAGTAATCCTCAGCAACAGAAACTGGCAGACAAATGATTGAAGCAGACTTACGAACACAGTACCATTCAAACACAAATCGCCGGCCTTCGTGCCCCAATCGGGCGGGCCCTGCGGCGATCAGCGTGCTCCATTGCAGAAGGGAGAAATCGTGAACGCAAGGCAGATCTTCTTCTTCGACTCAATGCTGACCCCGAAGATCATCACCTTCGTCTACTGGCTCGGGCTGGTTGGGGTCGTGATCGCCGGGCTCATTACCATGTTCGCCGGCGGCGCGTCGTTCCTCAGGTTCCTGATGGGGCTCGGTGTCATCGCCGGCGGCGCGGTCTCCATCCGGATCAATTGCGAATTGCTCATCGTCCTGTTCAAGATTCACGAGAACATCCACAAGCTCGCTGAGAAGGCCTGAGACAGGCGACGCCCTGTGTCACGACGCGGGCGTCGGCGCGTAGAACTGCTGGCGGTGTCGTTCGGCGTACTGCTGGAGCCGGGCCGCGACGTTGGGGTGCTGGTCCAACACGTCGGTCGTCTCGTATGGGTCAAGCTCCATGTCGAACAGGGACAGGCCGATGTCCTCCTGGCGATACTTGCCTGCGGCGCCGTCGTGGGCAGGCGTCACCAGCGTGCGATACTTGTGTGGCAGGTGCAGCTTCCAGCGGCCGTCGCCGCTGAGGACCGCCTCGAACGTCGTGTTCGTCGAGAACGGATAGTAGTCGTGCGGGCTCTTCGCGCCGCCCTTGCCCGAGATCAGGTCCCAGACGTTCTTTCCGTCGACGGGATTGGCAGGCAGCTCAGCCCCGGCCAGATGGGCCAGCGTCGGCAGAATGTCGATCGAGCAGAAGGCCCTCTTCGAGGTCGTGCCCGGCTCGATCCGGCCGGGGAACTTGACGATGCACGCGCTGCGCGTGCCGCCGTCGAAGCTGGTGCCCTTGGCCTCGCGGAACGGCGTCTTACCCGCGTGGTTGCCGTAGGAGATCCACGGGCCGTTGTCGGACGTGAACAACACGAGGGTGTTGTCTTCGAGCCCGTTGTCCCTGAGGGCCTTGTTGATCTGGCCGACAGACCAGTCGAGCTCCATCATGACGTCACCGTAGAGGCCCGCGTCCGATCTGCCCTTGAACTTGTCGCTGCAGAACAGCGGCACGTGCGGCATCGAGTGCGGGACGTAGAGCAGGAACGGCTCGTCCTTGTGCCGGCCGATGAAATCCACTGCACGCTCGGGGTACCACGTGGTGAGCATCTTCTGGTGGTCCTTCGTGACACGGTCAATCGTGACACGCCCGTTGTCCCAGTACTGCAGCGGGTACTGGCCCCAGTAGTCCGGGTTCTCCGGATGGAATTCCCACATGTCGTTGGAGTACATCAGCCCGGCCGATTCATCAAAACCCCTCGCCGGCGGGCGCGTCTCGGGCTGATCGCCGATGTGCCACTTGCCGAACACGGCCGTCTTGTAGCCGCGCTTCTGGAACACCTCGCCAAGCGTGGCGAATTTCGGGTCGAGCCCTCTGGCGTTCGGCCCGTGCGCGCCGAAGACCTTGGTCCGCCCGGGATAGCAGCCGGATAGCAGCGCCGCTCGCGAGGCCGAGCACACCGCCTGCGGCACGTAGAAATTCTCGTAGCAGCAGCCCTCGCGCGCCATCTGCTCGACGTGAGGCGTCGGGTAATCTTGCGTCGCGAACGGCCGAAAATCGGCGTAGCCCGCATCGTCGAGAAAGACGATCACGAAATTCGGCGACCGCCCCCGCCCCTGCCCCCGGCCCAGCCTTGGCAACCCCATCCCAGCCAAAGACAACGCCGCCGCCTTCAAAAACGTCCGGCGTGTGTGCATCGTACCCATGCGTCATCTCCTCATCCAAACCGGTTTGCCTTCAACTTACTACCTTGTCATTGGACGATGCTGTTCGTCTGCTATTCCTGACAGTCCCACTTCTTCTCCTCCGACAGCAGTAAACCAACAACGACAACCTTCAAAACAACTATCAATACACCTGCGATAGTCCTTTGTCATTCTATACCATGCGATATTCCTGCCGCACCGCTCTGTGCATGGTTCAATTCTTCGGCCGGGCGAAGTGCTGGATAACCTTATATTTGATGTGTTCATTGGTAGCTTCAAGGACTTCTATTCGTGCTTCTTTGTAGCCAATGATATTCGACTCAGACAGATCGTACTCAACGTCGTTATTGAAGGCTGGTCTCGCAAGGTTGCTTGAAAACTCGCGGTAGCCGATGTTGATCTTCTCACCTACCTTGCCACTGTAAATAAGAGTCTGTTGAAAGCCCTCTTGGCTTGTCGCCGCAAATGTCGTCCGTTCGTAATGGGCCTGGGCTGTACAGTATTCATCATTCGTCTTATCCACACAGCACAACTTGCCAGTACGCTTATCGACGCGAATTGCCTGGAAGGTATCCTTCATGATACCCGAACTTGTGGTTACAACACCCGCCTCTGGCCCCCCAGGGACATAGAATTCTGAGTATTCATCTTCTCCCACCTTTCGATAAGTCCCCTGACTGACGTTATATCCTCCCCACGGTCCCACTTTGATATCGTGTCGGACGTAGATCGCATCGTGCTCAATATACCTACCCTGCTGAAGCATATTGTCTCCAACATAGGCAGTCACCGTAGTGTTTAGTGGTGGCTCACTTATTGTTGTCGCCTTCGGAGAGTAGTTGTATTTCACAGAAACACAACCAGACACAAGAAGGGACAGACACAGCACGCCCACATCCACTGCATACATTGACTTTCTCATTTCGCTGCCTCCATTTTCCTCTGCATCATGGGGGGATAGCCTGAGAAACATCGGACCTCACGCATTCCGCCTTCATTGTTGCATTTCGGGCGGCGTTGTCCAGACGCATTCTGCTGGTTCCGAGAGATCGCATCCTCGCGTTGAAATGCGTCCCGCGGGGCACCATTACCTCCTTGCTTCCGGTTCCCCGTATTGTCCTTGATCTCGATTCCAGGGCCCGACTACCATGGTCATCGAGGGCGTGGTTGCGGTGTGAGAAGGCAATACGTCAATAGGAACGGACCAGGATGGACACCTCGGATATCAAGAAGATGAGCCGTGTGGAGCGACTTGCGGCGATCGAGGCGCTTTGGGATTCGCTGCCGGGCGAACAAGTCGAGATCGAGTCGCCCGACTGGCATCGCGGCGTTCTCGAAGAGCAAAAAGAGAAGATCGAGAGCGGCCGGGCCGAGTTCATCTCGTTGGCAAAGCTGCGAGCGAGCCGCAGATCATGACCGCGCGAGACGTGGTGGTCCTGAGCGAGGTCGCCGATGATGTTGCGTATGTCGTCGCCGTGCTTCCCATGCGTCGCGATCCTGCATGGATCACGCAACGGCTGGAGAACAGAGGCTGATCGCCTTCCATGTCGGCGATGAAGGTCAAGACATCGATTGCGCTTTCGGAGGACGTGCTCAAGGCCGTGGACAAACGCGCGCAACGAAGGAAGCAGACACGTTCGAACCGGCTCGAAGCGCCAGAGATGCTGAAATACCAGGTGCTCCCGTGAACCCTGACGAGCTGTGCTTGCCCAGGCGTTGCGGGTGGCGATGGAAATCCCCAATTGGCGGCGCCGCGTGGCACGTCTATCTGATTTCGTTGCGGAGCGTTATCATTTCTGCTATGCACATGCAACGGATCGTGACGGGCGGGGCTGGAATCGCCTTATAGCGATGGAAGGGCGTTGCGTTCGGGTTTGACGGCGGTTGCGGCGGGGGGCGGAGGCGGTAGAATGGGGCGCGATGTGACGATGGGCTTGGATATGGACGGCAAGAAAGGCGGGGCGAGATGAGGCGGACAACGCAAGCGAATCGACGCCGCAGGATGGGCCTGTTGGTGGTAGGGTCGGTCCTTCTGGTCGCGGCCGGATGCGCGCACCAGAAGGCGTACAAGAAAGCGACCCGGCTCTCGCAGGAGGGCCAGTACGAGAAGGCCATCGAGGAGCTGGAAACGGCGATCGCACTGGCCGAGAAGGGCAACAACCGCAAGACCGCCGACCGCTACCGCGAGGAACTCGAACAGACCAAGCGCCGCGCGGGCCAGTTCTACTATCGCGAGGCGGAGCTTCGCTTCGGGCAGGCCGACCTTAGCGGCGCCCAGGGTTTCATCGAGCGCAGCGTCCGGTACTGTCCAGCCGAGCCGTTGTACCGATCGCTGAACCAGCGGATTGCTGCCGCCATCGACGACGCCGAGAGGCTGCGCGCCGAGGCCCTGTCTCTGGCCGAGCAGGGGCAGTGGAACGCGGCGGTGGCGCGTATGAAAGAGGCGCTGCGCATCAACAGGACGATGCCCGGCGGACAGGGCGACCTCAAACAGATTCAGGAACGGGCGTATCAGTTTTATCTGGGCCAGGCCAGGGACCGCCTGTATGGAAATGACCTGGAGGCGGCCGTCACGGAGGCGCAGACGGCGCTGAACTACCGCGACGACGGCCGAGAGGCCAAGGACGTTTTGCAGGCCGTGCAGGACCGGCGCGAGGCCGCCGAGCTGATCGCGCGCGGGCGGACGCTGCTGGGCCGGGGCGACTGTGAAGAGGCGCTGCGCGTCCTGGAGCAGGCGCGGCAACTGTACGCGATGCACCCGGACCTGCCCGGCCTGCTTCAGCAGGCCAGGCAAGCGGTGTGCGACCGCTGGATCGGACAGGGCCGACAGGCCACAGCGAGCGGCGACTACGCCACAGCGCTGCGTCTGTTTCTCAAGAGCAACGATCTATTGCCGGGCTTTGGCGGCGTGACCGCCCTCATCAGTGAGGCGCGAGTGACACTCGCAAGACGCCATCTGGAGGTCTCGCAGCGATACGCTCGCGACGGCGCCGACGGCTGCGCGGTGTTCCACGCCGTGGTCGCCTTGGGCTACGAGCCGGACAACTACGACGCGCGGCGCCAGCTCAGCCAGTGCATCGGGCAGGTGCAGCAGGCGGTGCGTTACACGGTGGGGTTCGTCGGCTTCCGCCCGAGCCCGGAGCAGCAGGCTATCGCCGATACGCTCGGATCGATCGCGCTGGAGCACCTGACGCGGACGCGTCCGGCCAATCTGACGCTGGTCGAGCGGGCGGACCTGCAGACCATCCTCGACGAGCAGCAGCTCAGCGCCACCGACCTGGTCGATCCGCAGTTCCGCGTGCCGGCCGGCAGGCTGCGCGGGGTCGATGCCCTGCTCATCGGGCAGGTGCTCGAAGCCAAAGTGACCACCGACACGAAGCAGACCGGCCACGGCGAATCGACCTATCAGGATGGGTACGTGCCCGAGCCAAATCCGGAGTACGCCGAGGCCATCGCGGTGCTCGATCGCACGCAGAGAGACTTCGACCGGGCGCGACAGCGGCTGGCCGAGGCCGAGGCGAGGCTGGCGCGGTACGACCACGCCGACCCCCACGACGCCGCCGCACAGGCCGCCAAGCGAAGGGCCCGCGCCGAGGTGGACGAGGCAAAGCAGCGGGTGGTGAACGCGGCGACCGACGTGGGGGCCGCCCAGATGCGTGTGGCGATGACGCCCAAGGAGGTGCTCGTGCCACACATGGTCGCGTTCCAGTATCCGATCCACACGGCGACATGGACGGCCAAGGTCGGCTGCCTGCTGAAGATGCTCGACGCGGCCACCGGCGAGGTGTTTCTGGCCGAGCGGATCGAGGGCCAGCACGCCCAGTCGGACCGGTTCGTCTCGCCCGACCCGGCGCGGAACGTGCCGGAGGACCCGCTGGAACTGCCCGACGATGCGCGCCTGCTCGAAGCGGCGGTCAACAACGCGGCCAGCCGGCTCAAGAAGGCGCTCGACACCGCCGCCGGCAAGCACGGGCAGCGGTTTGTCATACAGGCCCAGCAGGCCGAGGCCGCCGGCGACACGGCAGGCGCCGTCGATGCGTCGATCAAGTACCTGTTCGCCTATCCGACGAGCCATGCCGAGGCGGACAAGCGACTGGCCGCCCTGCGGGCATACCTCGCCGCCGAAGCGGACCTCGTGGACATCCGAGCCCTGCTGCGGACCCACTGCCAGCTGCTGCGCAACTGACCGGCTTGGGGTGGCCTGCGTCGTGAATGCCCGCTCATGAGCGTAATCGGCAAGTGGTAGGGAAGCGGTTTATCCCCGCGCGCACATCCTGTGCACTGCCGCTTCACCGCGTGATTTCAGCGATCCGGATGTCCTTGTACCAGGCCTCGGCGGGCACCCCGGAATGGATCTGCAAGCCGATGACACCGGTCTGCTCGAGGGATTCATCGGGCTCGGTGTAGTCAACGGTCTGAACGCCGTTGAGCCAAAGCCGGACGCGACGGCCTTCGCACCGAACAACGTAATCGTTCCACTGGCCGTGCCTGGCGATCCGGCGCCGCAGTTCCGGGTCGGGCTGCGCCAGAATGCGGTTGCGCCGAGATTCGTCGTAGAGGCACCCCCAGTATTGCTGGCCCATGTCGGCCTGGTAGCCGATCATCTCGTGGTGGTTCGGAACTCGCCGGCTGCGGATCTGGATGCCGCCGTTGGCCTGGGCCGGATCACCGAGCAGCTTGACCTTGAGCCGAAGCTCGAAATCGCTGTACTCCGTCGTCGTGCACAGAAACTCGTTGCGAGGTATGCGCTTCTCCAGGCTGCCTCCGACGATCGCGCCGTCTTCGATGCGGAACCAGTCCGTGTTGCCTTCCCAGCCATCGAAGGTTTTGCCGTCGAAGAGCAGGACGCCGGCCGGCGGCTCCTGGATGAAGAGGTGGACGCCCTTCTTGTTGGCGGTGACGATATCCATTCGCCCGTTGCCGTTGATATCGAGGACCTCGAATTGCGTGCCGATGCCGGAATCGTCGTCGATCACGTGCGGGATGAACTTGACCTTGCCGTTTCCAAGCCGCTGGATCTCGAACCACAACAGCACGGCCGGATCGAAGGCGCCGGGGTCCTTGCCGTTGTGTGCGAAATAGCGTTTGCCCGTCACGATGTTCATGATCCCATCGTTGTTGATGTCCGCCAGGCGGATCGCGTGCAGTTGGGAGTATTCCTTTGTGATCACCTCCATGTGGAACTTCGTGCCATTGGCGCCGGGCCGTTGCCGGAACCACCAGAGGCCGTAATCGTGGGCCGAACTGGTGATCACATCGTTGAGCCCATCGCCGTCAACATCGTAGACGATCATATCGGCGCAGGGCGGACCGAAATCGACGGGGTGGAACTTCCAGTTAGGCTGCGTCCGATCTTCGGGCGCCTCCCACCAGCCTGCGGTCACGATCACGTCGTTGCGCCCGTTGCCGTTGATATCGCCGACGCCCAGGCCGTGGCTGTACCGCTCGCTGCCCGGCGCGTTGGGACCGCCGATGACGTGCATGGTCCATTCCTTGTAGGGGTCCTCGGGAATGCTGAACCAGGCCATGTATCCTCCGGGCTGGACACCCCATACGGGCACAGGCCTGCCGGTTCCCAACAAGTCGACAAACAATGGCGTTTCATTGCACGCGCTGGGAGTTGCTATGTGGACCTTCCAATGCCCCGGCTGGTTCTTAGGATTCTCATACCAGTACGCCGGCTCACCCATCATCGTCGTGACGATTGAATCGATCCAGCCGTTGCCGTTCACGTCACAGGCGAAGTTCGCGAAGGTGTTGCTGTACCCCGTGGCCCCGTCGTATTGGCCCGGCGGGCGGATCTCGTGCATCCGCCAATCGGGCGCCTCGTACCACACCTCTCCCGCCAGGATATCGAGCAACCCGTCGCCGTTGACGTCCCCGACAGCCACACCCTCGGATCGGAACGTCTTGTCAATGACGACCTTGGTGAACTGCACCGGCGCCGGCCGAACGATCGGTCCCGTTGTCATGACGATCACCAGCCCGGCTACGAGACGCGATACGTTCCTGCGATTAAACATGGGAGCTACCTCCATTCCAGAAACGACTCCGGCCGATCTTATCATGCAGGAAGATAACAGATTGGTTGGGAGCAGGCGAGGCATTTGTGAAGAAGCCGAGCCGGAAGCAACATCACGAGATCCGCTGATTCGTGCCATCGGCGGGCCGTATGACGTCCTTGCTGTCGGCAAGAAGGGTTTGGCTCGGCCCCGTGGGCGTGTTAGAATGTGACAGAATCGCAGTGGAGTCCCAACCGGCTCGATGGGAGACAATGAGTTATGAAGCAGTGGGTGATGGTGTGGATTCTGTCTTCAGCACTGCTCTTTGGGGGTTTCGTCAGTCACAGCAAGGCCGAATCGCGAAATATCGCTCCGGACGCAACGATTGCCGCAAGCGGGCGATACAGCGACGATTACCTGGGCGCATTCACAGCCGACGGGCAAGTCCCCGAATCGCAATCCGGTCAGGATCGTGGCCGCGCGTGGTGCGTGCCGCAGGCGCAGGCGGCCGGGGCAACACTCACGTATGCCTGGCCCGAAGTCGTAACAGTTGGCGAGATCGTCTATTACGGACGAACAGCGTGGCTGTGGAATGAGAATTTTCTTCAGGTTGAAGTCTATACGGATGCAGAGAGCGTCCCCGTTGCCAAGGCAGATCTGCGGCGCGGTCACGGCCCCCAGCGTATCACACTGGAGGCGCCCGTGCAGACGCAAACACTGACGCTCCGGTTCACTCGCGCCGATACCGGGCCCAATCCCGGCGCTTCAGAGATTCAGATCTATTCGACCCCGCCGGAGCCGGGCGTGTTGGGGGTGTTTCGCCCAGCCCCGGGTGAGCCGATGGAGTTCGAGCATTCACAGAGGCTGGCCGAGTGGTTCACTTCGGGCGATTGCGGCTTCGACGGCCTGCTGGTGATTCAGCGGCAGGCGATGAATCCCTCGCACGTCTACACCTATCACAACGAGGACTTTCGCGCCGGCGGCGGGTTGTATCGATTCGGCCGCGATGGAGGGCTGGAACGGCTGGTGGATTCGCCGGGAGGTCAATTGCTTGACCTGGAGGTGTCCCATGATGGGCGGGAGGTCCTGTTCAGTTGGCGCAGGAGCCAGGCGGATACCTATCAGATCTACCGGATGAATGTCGATGGGACGGAGCTCGTTCAGTTGACCGGTGGCGATCATTACAACTTCAATCCCTGCTGGCTGCCGGATGGAGGGATTGCCTTCCTTTCGACCCGATCCAGCGCCTATGCGTACTGCTGGGATTCGCCGGTCGGCGTGTTGTACAGAATGGATCGCAACGGCTCTAACATCCTGCGCCTGAGCGCCAACTATCTGAACGATTTCACACCCGCGGTCCTGCACGACGGTCGCATCATTTACAGCCGCTGGGAATATGTGGATCGTCCGGCTATCCCGATACAGAGCCTCTGGACGATCCGCCCGGATGGAACCGCCCTTCAGGTCTATTACGGCAATCGCGTATTGAGCCCGGCGACGTTCATGGAGGCGCGTCCTATCCCCGGCACGCAAACGGTTCTCTGTCTTCTAACGGCTCACAATGGTCCCGCTCGCGGCGGGGTGGGGATCATTGACCGTCGGCACGGAGTCAACGCACAGGAGGCCATCACGAACCTTACGCCCGAAGTCGATATCGGGTATGTACATCGCGGGGACGGCAATCGTGTCCAGGGCCGCTATGAGAATCCGTTTCCACTGGATGAGGAGCGTTTCGTGGTATCGCACAACGGCTCGATTCTGCTGCGGGACTATGCGGGAACCGAACATGCGATCCTGCTGGAGCCACGCGATGGATTGGGCTTCTACAATCCACAGCCGATCCGCTCAACACCGGTTGCCCCGGCATTGACCTCTTCCCTTGGTGTTCAGAATCGCCCCGAAACGGCCCCATCGATGGCTGCTGTCTATCTGCAGGACGTTTACCGGGGACTTGAGCCCCATGTTGCCCGCGGCGAGATTGCGGCGATTCGCGTGGTCGAGGAAATCGCCAAGCCGGTTGCCATCAGTCCTTCCCTACGGGCGTTCGGGTTTCAGTTTCCGGTCGTCTCCAGCGGTGCAACCTACGCCCCCAAGCGAGTCTGGGGACAGGCCGCAGTCAATCCGGATGGATCTGCCAGCTTTGAAGTGCCTGCAGGGCGTCCGATCTATTTTATGGCGCTGGATGAGAACGGGCGCGCGTTGCAGCGGATGCGCAGCTTCACTCATCTGATGCCGGGCGAGGTGCAAAGCTGTATCGGCTGCCATGAAGATCGATTATCAGCACCGCTGAGGATGCCCGTGCAGACGGCCCTGAGAGAACCGCCTCAGCCTTTAGAGCCGCCGGAGTGGGGGCGGACGGGGTTCAGCTATCGGCACATTGTTCAGCCGGTGCTCGATCGCAACTGCGCTGCCTGCCATAACGCCTACAATCCCAGCGGCGGTGTCGATCTCTCGGACGACCTGACGGATTTCTTCAATGTCTCCTACGAGACTCTGGCGCGCAAAGGAACGCCGGCCGAGGACTGGAGGCGAGGCGGCTGCGATCAGGAAAGCGTCAGGAATCCTTATACTTCGTGGATTTCAACGTATAACGGCTCGGAGAGCAATATCCTGGAGATTGCTCCGAACGCATGGGGATCGCCGGCCAGTCGTCTGGCGGATCTGGTGATGGAACGGCACCCCGATGCGGAGGGCAACCCGCGAATCGATCTGACCGAGGCGGAGAAGCGCCGCATCTTCGCGTGGATCGATCTGAATGTCCCGTATTACGGCACGAGCGACTCGAATCATCGGGATCGGCCGGGCTGTCGGTGGATGTGGCCGGAAGATTTTGATCGCGTGTTCGGTGAGATTGCAGCGCGCCGCTGTACCTCGTGCCACGAGCCGGATGGCCAGGGTGTGCCCACAGTGCCGCGCCAGTGGTATCTGCGCGTCCAGCGCCCCGAGAGGAACACCGTTCTGCTTGCGCCGCTGGCCAGAGCCGCCGGCGGAACCGAGAAATGCGGGCAGGCGGTCTTCCAATCCGTAGACGACCCGGATTTCCGGCGACTGCTGACTACATTCCAGCCCATCCAAGAGCTTCTCTCCAGACGCCCGCGTCTGGACATGAATGCCGCCAAGGTGACCGATGATGCGGCCGTCTGCATGGATCGCGTGTGTGAAGCGTCCCCGTTTCTGGGGGAAGGTCAATTGTGAGTCGTCCATGGATGCAGCGCGTATTCCGGCTACATCCCTTTGTGGAGATCCTCTATGGCATCCGCAACGAGGTCTGACGCGCGGTGGTGTATCGCTATTGGCGCGCTGTGTACACTGCCTTTGGTTATGACTCTGACGTCGCAACGCGCGGTTGCCAAGGGGGTCATTCCGGGTGCCGCCTGGCGCGAGATGGTGCAGGCGGCCTTGGAGCAGGGGCCTGTCGATGGGAGGAGTTTACCGTTGCTGTTTGTCAGCGAGGTGATGCGAGGCCGACAAGAGGCGATACGGATCGATGTCCGTATCGAGGGTTGGCGGGACCTCTGGCTGATTGTCGACGACGTGGACACCTACGACCACGATGTGGCCAACTGGGCGGAGGCACGCCTGCTGGATGCCGAGGGGTCGGTGACCTATCTGGACGAACTGGAGCCGGTGTCGGTGCGCCAGGGCTGGGGCCAGTTCCGGCGAGGTTCCAGCGCGATCGACCAGCCCCTACGCATTGGAGATCGCACGTTCGAGCGCGGGTTGGGCACCCACGCCGTCAGCGTGATCCATTATCGGCTGGATGCGCCGTACGAACGGTTCGAGTCCTGGGTTGGGGTGGATGCTTCCCGTCAGGAGGGGCAGGGTAGTATCCGGTTCCTGGTCAGTCCGACGGTCATCGCCCATCGCACGGCAACGAAGACGACGTCGCCACTGACTTCCCAGGCGGCGCTGGCGGCGTTCGACTTCGAAGCGTTGCGACTTGCGGTGACCGATCTGACGGAGCGATTTGCATCACGCTACCCAAACGGCCAAGCGTATCTCACGCGGCTGGAGACGCTCCATCGGGCACTGCGTCGCGCGGCCGAGGCCGAATCCGAGCCGCCCACCCCGCAGGATCAACGTCGTGCCATCGAACTGATCGTCGAACTGGAGTCGCTGAGGCGTCAGGCGCTGCTGGCCAATCCGTTACTTGACTTTGACCGGGTTCTATTGCTCCAGCGCGGTCTCCTGCAGCCGCACAGGGCACGATCGGTCATGGGCGCCGGTATCGGCATGCCGACCAACTGGCAGGCGGGTGTCGTTCTGCCGCGAAGGGATCGATGGAACGATCGTCTGGCCGTGCTCTCGGATCTCCGCCAATCGCCTCAGGTCAAGCCCTTGTTCATCCCCGAAGGCAGACGAACCCTCACCGATCCCGTATTGGAGTTTGACGGCCAGACCATTCTGTTTGCGATGGAGGGGATGGAACAACCCAACTGGCGCATCTTTGAGATCGCCTCTGACGGCTCCGGCCTGCGCCAGGTCACGCCGGACGATGGAGACGACGTCGGGCATTTCGATCCGTGTTATCTTGCCGATGGAGCCATCCTCTTCACCTCGACGGCCGGATTCATGGGGCTGCCGTGTGTGTTCGGCGATGCCCCCATGGTGTGTCTGTACCGACTGGATCGCCGAACCGGGGCCGTCCGGCAGTTGACCTTCGAACAGGACAGCAACTGGAGTCCGACCCCTCTGGCCAATGGACGTGTTCTGTACCAGCGGTGGGAGTACAGCGATATCCCCCATTCGAATTCCCGCATCCTGTTTCACATGAATCCGGACGGTACGGATCAGCGCGAGTACTATGGCAGCGGCTCCTATTTCCCACCGTCGTTCTTCTACGCCAGGCCTGTGCCGGACCATCCCCGCATGGTCATCGGCGTGGCCACCGGCCATCATGGGACCCACCGCAGCGGCCGACTCTTGCTCGTGGACCCCGCGCGGGGACGGCAGGAGACAACCGGCGTGATCCAGGAGATTCCCGGTCGCGGCAAGAAGGTCGAACCGATCGTGCGCGACCGCCTGGTCGATGGGGTGTGGCCGCAGTTTCTGCATCCGTATCCACTATCCAGCAAGTACTATCTCGTAGCCGCCAAACCGACCCCCGATGCACTCTGGGGCATCTACCTGGTGGACGTGTTCGACAATGTGCTGCTGATCCACGAGATGGAGGGCCAGGCGCTGCTCTGGCCAATCCCGATGCGGAAAACGCCGCGCCCCCCTGTCCTGCAAGACCGGGTGGACCTGAGTCGGCCGGACGGTACAATGCTGATCGCGGATATCTATCGTGGCGGCGGATTGGACGGCATCCCGCGCGGCACCGTCGGCGCCTTGCGGATCTTTGAGTACTATTTCAGCTACCGCGATGTCGGCGGCCTGCTGGGCAGCATCGGCCTCGACGGGCCATGGGACATCAAACGCGTCCTGGGCACCGTCCCCGTCGAATCAGACGGCTCGGCCCATTTCACCGTGCCCGCCAACACACCGATCTCCATCCAGGCGCTGGATAAGCAAGGTCAGGCGCTCCAGTTGATGCGAAGCTGGACGGTGGCCATGCCGGGGGAAAGCGTCTCCTGTATCGGGTGCCACGAAACGCAGAACGAGGCGGTGCCGCCGACCCTCCCGGCCGCCGCTCGTCGCGCGCCGTCGGAGATCGAGGGCGGTTGGGCGACACCGGTGCGCGGATTCAACTTCGAGCGGGAAGTGCAGCCGGTGTTGGACCGGCATTGTGGCGGATGTCACGATGGCAATGCTCGCCCGAACGGCCGCGAGATTCCCTATCTCAAGGGACAGCGGCGCGCGACGGACTGGCGCTCGGACATTGCCGGCAGCACAAGTCCCAGTCTGCTTGCCGAGGGTCAGGGATTCTCCGAATCTTATGTGCAACTGCATCGGTATGTGCGCCGGCCGGGCATCGAGGGCGATCTGCGAATGCTCTCGCCGACGGATTTTCACTTCAGTGCCACGGAACTTGGGCAGATGCTCCGCAAGGGACATCACGGCGTTCGCCTCGACGGCCAGTCGTGGGAACGTCTTGTCACCTGGTTCGATCTGAACGCACCGTATCATGGCACGTGGGGCGAGATTGTCGGGGGCCAACGAGCCGACCACCTGCGAAGGATGCAGGAGCGAGCCCATGAATTGCGCGCCAAATACGCGCCACAGGGGCCCGTTGCGGACTATGAAGACATCCCTGAAGGTCCACCATTCGACAGGACATTCGTTTCGCCCCCGGACGCCAAGCCGGAACGCACTTCCATGCCGCAGGTCGAGGGCTGGCCGTTTAATGCGAGTGAGGCGCGTCGGCGTCAGGCGGCCGCCTCAAGAGCGGCGGGTTTGCGCGATGGGTTCGGCAAGACAATCGATCTCGGCGAGGGACTCCCGTTCGGGCCTGTCTATCTCGGACACGACGACAACCGGCAGGCCGCAGATGTCGGGTCTGTCGCCCTCGAATTGGTGTTGATCCCGGGAGGGAGATTCGTGATCGGTTCGACCGGCGGACATGCCGACGAAGGACCGCCCACGGCGGTTGAGGTTTCTCCGTTCTGGATGGCTCGGTTTGAGATCACCAATGCCCAATACCGCCTGTTCGATCCGCGACATGAGAGCCGGGACGAATCGCGCCACGGCTATCAGTTCGGACGACGCGGATTCTTCCAGGATGCGCCCCATCAACCCGCCGTGCGGGTATCCTGGAACGAGGCCAGGGCGTTCTGCCAGTGGCTGAGCGAGAAGACGGGAATGAGATTTGACCTGCCGACGGAAGCGCAGTGGGAATGGGCCGCCCGTGCGGGTGCCGCCACGGAATTCTATTTTGGCGACGTCAGCAGTGACTACTCCCGGCATGCGAATCTGGCCGATCGCGCGCTGCGGGCCTTCGCCCAATGCACCAGCCAGGGCAATTACACGCGGGCCGAACCGATTGCCAACCCGAATCGCTACGACGATTGGATTCCACGATGCGACCGGTTCGATGACGGCGGGCTTGTGACAGTCGAGGTGGGCCGCTATGGGCCCAATCCGTGGGGATTGTACGATATGCACGGCAACGCCGCCGAATGGACGCAATCGGCGTACCTGCCCTATCCGTATCGAGAAGACGATGGCCGAAATGACTCGACGCGAACGGACCTGGAGCGCGTGGCCCGCGGCGGGTCCTGGCGCGACCGTCCGCATCAGGCCACCGCAAGCTATCGCCGGCCTTACCAGCCGTACCATCGCGTCTACAACGTCGGATTCCGCGTGGTTGCGCCGGTGAAGACCTTGGAGTGATTCGTACCACGGGAGCCGAAACATGAGGTTCAACCAGGAGAAAGGAAGCACTACGACATGAAGTACCGCAAGCTTGGCAATTCGGATCTGGAGGTCTCCGTGGTCGGCCTTGGCACATGGGTGACCGGCGGCGGTCAGGTGTGGGGAACGGACCCGGACGACAACGAATCCGTTCGGGCGATTCGTGCGTCGCTGGACCATGGCGTGAGCCTGATCGACACCGCCCCGGCCTATGGGTTCGGCAGGAGCGAAGAGGTGGTCGGCCGGGCAATCCGGGGCCGGAGGGACAAGGTGATTCTCGCCACCAAGTGCGGGTTGTGGTGGCAGGACAGCCGAGGCTCGCTGTTCGTCGAGGACTTCGACGGCAAGACCCTGTACAGGAGCGTGCGGTCCGATACGATTCGAATCGAGATCGAAGAGAGCCTGCGACGGCTGGGAACCGACTACATCGATCTCTATCAGGTGCACTGGCCCGCCATCGAACCGGATAAGACACCCATTGAAGAGACCATGGGCTGCCTGAACCAACTGAAGGATCAGGGCAAGATTCGCGCAATTGGCGTCTCGAACGTATCTCTGGATGAGCTGAAGGAGTACAAGCGTTACGGTGCCATCGCCTCCGATCAGCTCCGGTACAGCATGCTGTTCCAAGCTCCGGAAGAAGACCTGTTGCCCTTCTGTGCCGACCACGGCACTGCGACGCTGACCTACATGTCCCTGGAGCAGGGACTTCTGACCGGCAAGGTCGGGATGGATCGCGACTTCGGCGAGGCGGAGTGGCGCAGCAACGCCGACTGGAACCCGTGGTTCAAGAAGGTCAATCGGCCCCGAGTCCTTGCGATGCTTACGGGCTGGAAGGACCTGACCGAACGCTATGAATGTACGTTGGCCCAACTGGCGATTGCCTGGACGGCGGCCCAGCCGGGTGTGACACACGTGCTGTGCGGCGCGCGAACGGCCCAGCAGGCGCTGGACAACGCCGGAGCGGGTCGTCTTTCGCTCGATCCGGCGGATCTGGCGCGCATCCGAAGCGATGTGGAAGCGCTGGGTGAGCCTCATTGATTCAGGGTAGTATAGATCCGTGTTGAAGAAAGTCTCAATGCACCGTGTCTCCGTTAGAGTGATGATGTGGGTTCCCGTGATGCTTGCTGCCGGGGTCGTGCCGTCGGCGCTGCGTGCATCAGAAGAGGCCGCAATGGCAACGAACGGCCACGCCGCAGAATGGGTTGCCGCCCTGCGCGGCGCCGGCGAAACCATCAGCCGACAGCCTGCCTCGGATCGGGCCGCAACGGCACAACAGGCATGGCGCGAGCTGGAGCGGCGGTTTCCGCTGGCCTGTGACTGGATGCTTCAGGATGCGCCGCAGAGGCCGCTGTGGGCGCATGTCCCGGCCGGCGGTCGCGACTGGTGGCGGTCCCAGCGCGAACTGCTGGGTGATACGCTGGCGGACCTGCTGACCGGAATCCATGCCAGGCGTTGGATTCAGATGATTGAACGTGTGCTGGCCGAATTGGGCGATACCGGTCATCCGTTGGCCCTGGAACTGGCGGGCCTGGGACCCGACGCAGACCAGACGGCGCTGGCCGAGCTGTATCTGCGCGTCTGCGAGCAGCGTCGGACGCAGCGACTGAGGCCCCTGTTGGAACGCAATTGGGTGGGGATTGTCTTCGCCCGCCATTACAACATGGGGGGCTCGCACTACGCCTACACCGAAGGGCTCAGCGACGCACAGAGCGAGCGGCATTTTCGGCCTGGTTCGTCACTGTGCCTGCTGCGGATGGACGGCACGCGCGGCGTGGTAGAGACGCTCCTGGATTCGCCCGACGGCGTGATTCGCGACGTGGACGTGTCGTGGGACGGTGGAACGATTCTCTTCTCCTGGAAGAAATCCGACCGCGAGGACGATTACAGTCTGTATACGATGGACGCGGCGACGCGCGCGATCACGACGATCACGAACGATCTGGGCCACGCCGACTACGAGGGTGCGTTCCTGCCCAACGGCGACATCATCTTCAACTCCACCCGCTGCGTGCAGATCGTGGACTGCTGGTGGACGGAGGTGTCGAACCTCTATACGTGCGGCCCGCTCGGTCAGTACCTGCGCCGGCTCAGTTTCGATCAGGTACACACCAACTATCCCACCGTCACCGACGATGGCCGCGTGGTCTATACGCGATGGGACTACAACGACCGCGGGCAGCTCTTTCCGCAAGGGCTGTTCCAGATGTTCCCCGACGGAACGGCGCAGATGGAGTTCTACGGCAATACATCCTGGTTCCCCACCACGATTCTGCACGCCCGCAAGATCCCTGGATCCCAAGAGGTGCTGGCAGTCTTCACCGGACACCACTCGTTACAGGCGGGTAAGCTCGGCGTCCTCGATCCGACGCGCGGGCGGCAGGAGAACCGGGGGGCGCGTCTGATCGCCCCGATCCGCGAGACCCCCGCCGAGCGGATCGATCTTTACGGCCAGGAAGGCGACCTGTTCATGTATCCCTGGCCAATCGACGAGCGGCATTTTCTCGTCAGCTATGCGCCTCGCGGCTGGGAAGGTCACGGGAATGAGCAGCATGCCACGGTCTTCGGGCTGTATTTCATGGATATGGACGGTCGTCGGGAACTGCTGGATCGTGACACCGAGCGACACGTCTCAACCGGTCGGATGGCGCCGCTGGCGGCCCGGCGGCGTCCGCACGTCAGGCCCTCCCGTGTCGACTACACCAAGAACACGGGGATCTACTATCTGCAGGACATCTACTCAGGGCCGGGACTTGAAGGGGTGCCGCGCGGGACGATTCACAATCTGCGCGTCATTGCGTTGGAGTACCGTGCGGCGGGAATCGGTAACAATTACAATCGCGGGCCGGCCGGTGACGCGCTGGTCAGCACGCCGATCTCGATCAACGGCAGTTGGGACGTCAAGACCGTGTTGGGCCGGGCCAGAGTGTATAAGGACGGCTCGGCGATGTTTGAAGTGCCGGCGCGCACGCCGGTCTATTTCCAGGCGCTGGATGCAAAGGGCCACGCCGTCCAGACCATGCGAAGCTGGTCCACACTTCAGCCGGGCGAGTCCTTCTCGTGCGTTGGGTGCCACGCAGAGGACAAACACATCGCTCCTGTTTCGCAGGGTCCGACGCAAGCAATGCAGGTCGGTGCACGCCCGCTCGAGCCCTCTTACGGGCCGCCGGAAGGATTCAGCTTTCGGCGCACAATACAGCCGATCCTGGATCGGAGCTGCATCTCCTGTCACGGCGCATCGGACGCCGTCGAGGATGAACGGAACCGAGTATTCAGCCTGATGGGAACCCCGCGCCTGGATGAAGAGGCCAAACGGTATTGGAGTGACGGCTATCTGGCGTTGGTTGGCGCGGGGCCGGGCGGTTCAGACGCTGATGACACGCGTCGCGGTCCGGCGGAGGGGACGGTTCGATGGGTCAGTCCGCAATCCGATCCGACGCTGCACCCGCCGTACCACACCGGTGCAGCCAGGAGTCCCCTGATCGCAATGCTCCAACAAGGCCATTATGACGTTCTGCTGCCGCCGCGTGATTTGCAGATGATGGCCCTTTGGATTGATTTGGGTGTTCCCTTCGTGGGCGACTATACTGAGGCAAACGCCTGGTCGGAATCCGACATACGCAGGTACGAACACTTCGTCGAGAAACGAGTGCGTATGGCGACCGTAGAACGTGACAACATCCAGGCGTTGATCGACGACCGGATGGAATAACAGCGGAACGCAATATGAAGAAGCGGATCTGTGTATCAGGAGATGATCCGCGAGCCTGTCGGATAGTATACGAGGTCCAGCCAGTGATATCTCAACCCGCGTAGTTGGAGACTATGAGTCATGCAACAATCAGCGATGGTATGGGTCGCATGGTTGGCACTTCTGTCCGGGATGACGGTGGCCCCGGACCACGCTGGATCGTCGGACATCGTCTCCGATTGGTCCGTCGCGCAACAACAGCGCCGCGCGGCCGCGCCGGACGAATCGGGCCGGCTACGAAGCGAGGCGCTGCTGGCCAATCCGTCCGTCAGTGGCCGGCCGATCCTCTTCGTGGTTCGGCATCCGTACACGTACGACCACCACAACACCCACAATTTTTCTCCGGACGCAGAGCACGAATTCAATCAGGGCCACTTCAGACCGGGCGGCGCATTGAAGACGATTGACTTGGCAAAGGGCGGCGCGATCACGACATTGATCCAAACCGCCGACGGCGTCATACGCGACCCGAGAGTCCATTGGGACGGCGAGCGGATTGTCTTTTCGATGCGAAAGAACTGTGCGGACAGCTATCATATTTATGAGATCAACAGTGATGGGACCGGCCTGAGACAACTGACGCATCTGGCGGATGTGGACGACCTGCACCCTCTGTACCTGCCCGACGACAGCATCGTGTTCTCGTCCACACGCGAACCCAAGTATTGCATGTGCAACCGGCACATCATGGGCAACATCTACCGCATGGAAGCCGACGGGGCCAATATCCACCAGATCAGCAAGAACACCCTGTTCGATCGGCCCACGGACATCACCCCCGACGGCCGCATCCTGTACGACCGCTGGGAGTATGTGGACAGGAACTTCGGCGATGCGCAGGCGCTGTGGACGGTGAACCCGGATGGAACCAATCAGGCGATCTACTGGGGCAACAACACGCCAGCCCCAGGGGCGGTGATCGACGCCCAAATCATTCCAGGTACCGCGTGGGCCCTGTGCGTATTCTCTTCGTGCCACGATCTTCCCTGGGGGGCGCTGGCGATGATCGATCGCCGGCTGGGAATGGACGGGCGAAATCCGGTCCGGCGCATCTGGCCGCCGAGCGCGATGGATCGCGTGCGGGATCCCGGCACGGCCAACGATGCATGGGATGACTTCGTAGGGGTCAGCCCGAAATACCAGGATCCCTATCCATTGAACGAAAGCTCCTTTCTTGTGTCCCGATTGGTCGAGGGCAGCGGCCGTCCGAACGACCCCGAGAATCGGACAGGAATCTACCTTCTGGATGTTCACGGCAACGAGATCCTGCTGCACGCAGAATCCCCCGGCTGTTTCAATCCCATGCCGATCGCTCCGAGAGACAGGCCGCCGACCATTGCGCCCAGACGGGACTTCGAAAACGAAGAAGGGCATCTCTACGTCTTGGATGTCTATGAAGGGCCGTATATGTCCGGCGTGCCGCGAGGTTCGGTCAAGTACCTGCGCGTGGTGGAATCGCCGGAGAAGCGATACTGGGTGCCCGGCCAGTGGAACGCTCAGGGCCAGACGCATCCGGGTGTGAACTGGCACAGTTTCGAGACCAAACGCATCCTTGGCACCGTGCCGGTCGAGCAAGACGGATCGGCGTATTTCTCCGTTCCCTCCGATACGTTCATCTACTTCCAGTTGCTGGACGAGAACGGCATGATGATTCAGTCGATGCGCAGCGGCACAGTGGTGCAATCGGGCGAGACCACCGGCTGCATCGGCTGCCACGACGACCGACGCATGGCGCCTCCGATCGCAAGAGGCCCTGTGCCGTTGGCCATGCGAAAGTCTTCGAATGCATTGCAGGGCTGGCACGGCCATAGCAGGAACTTCGATTACATGATGGAAGTGCAGCCTGTGTTTGAGCGAAGCTGTGTTGGATGTCACGATTTCGGCACACCGGCCGGCGAGACGCTGAATCTGGCCGCAGACCGCAACCTGATCTTCAACACCTCGTACAACGAGCTATGGCGCAAAGGATACATCAAAGTCATCGGGGGCGGCCCGGCGGAGGTTCAGAAGCCCTATGCGTGGGGCTCTCATGCCAGTCCGCTGGTGCGGGTGCTTCGCAACGAACATGAGACACATGACGACGTCGAACTGACCTGTGAAGAGTTCGATCGGATTGTGACGTGGATCGATCTAAACGCCGTTTTCTATCCCGACTATGCCACCTCATATCCCAACAACCCAGGCGGACGTTCGCCGATAAGCAACCTCCACGTCAATCGATTAGGTGAATTGACGGGCCGGGATCTGGTGCGTCAGTTCGGTCATGCGAGCAACCAGGGTCCGCTGGTGAGTTTCGACCGTCCGGAACGCAGTCCAATCCTGGAGAGCTTTGCGAGCGTGGGGACGCCCCAGTACGTCGAAGCGCGGGACATCATACGGGCCGGCAAGGAGAATCTGGCGGACAATCCCGATGTAGACATGAAAGGCTTTGAGCTCAGCGGTATTGACCTGTGGCGAGAGCAGAAGTACCAACGCCGCCGGGAGATCGAACTGCGTTATCGTGTAGCCATACGAAAAGGTGAAAAGCTGTACGACAGCGACGTCAATAGAAGCGTATCAAATGAGTGCACCGACGCCGGGCGCTGATCGAATGGTTAAGGAAAATGGGCTATGAAAGAACAGGCAGGTGAGGCAACACCTCGGTGCATCGGCCGCATCGGGTACGTGATGACAAGCATCGTTGGCATCGTGTGTTTGACGATGGGACTGTTGTACGCCAGTGCAGCGGTGCAGCGGTCTACGGTTCCTTTGAGCATCGAAGGGTTGCCGCTGGGCGAGGACTATCCTTACGGCTCGCCGCTGGCGGTGGCGGCCACGCCGGATGGTGGTCGGGTCTATGTGGTCCAACACACGGGACGGCGCGTTGACGTGGTTGACCCGGCCTCCAAGAAAATCGTCGGTTCCATTGCCGTGGCGGCAGCGCCGTCGGGTCTCGCATTGGATGCGGCTCGGAATCGACTGTTTGTCACGTGCGGACTGGACACCGGGCAGGTGGCCGTGATCGATACGAATGCAGACAAGATCGACTTCACACTGGCGGCCGGACATACCCCGGTCGCGCCGGTTGTTTCTGCGGACGGTCGGACGCTGTTTGTCAGCAACCGATTCGACAATGAGGTGGTCGCGTATGATCTGGCGGACCGCCGCGTGCGCAGACGTCTTGCGGTGGCGCGCGAGCCGATCGCCGCGGCGCTGACGGGCGACGGCGCACTGCTGGTTGTGGCCCATCACCTTCCCGCCCAGGCGGCTGTTCGCGATCATGTGGCCGCGAGGGTCGACCTGATCGATGTAGCATCGTTTGAGATCGCCGCTTCCGTGCTGTTGCCCAATGGCTCGACCGGCGTGCGCGACCTCCGTATTTCGCCGGACGGCCGGTTTGCGTACGTTCCCCATACGCTGGGCCGTTTCGGTGTGCCGACGACGCAGGTGGAGCGGGGATGGATGAACACCAGCGCCTTGAGCATCATCGACCTGATCGATCGCCGGTGGCTGACCACGGTTCTGCTGGACGATGTGGACTTGGGGGCCGCCAATCCGTGGGGAATCGTCTGTACGGCCGACGGTCGAACCATCGTGGTCGCTCATTCCGGCACGCATGAGCTGAGCGTGATCGATCGGCAGGCCCTGCATCAGAAGATCGGCCGTGTGGTCGCCGGCGAGCGGGTCAGTGAGGTCTCCACCTGCGTCAACGACATTCCGAACGATCTGGGCTTTCTTGTGGGCATGCGGCGGCGCATGTCGTTGCCGGGCAGGGGCCCGCGAGGGGTCGCGGCGGTGGGTACTGCAGTCGTGGCGGCCGAGTACTTCAGTGACACTCTGGCGTGGGTGGACCTGCAGGGAGAGACTGTGACCGCCACGTCGATGGCGTTGGGCCCATCGGCCGAGCCGTGCCAGGTCCGTCGCGGCGAGATGGCCTTTCACGATGCGACCCTGTGCTTCCAACAGTGGCAGAGCTGCGCCAGTTGTCATCCGGACGCCCGCACCGATGCCCTGAACTGGGACCTGTTGAACGACGGCATCGGCAACCCCAAGAACAGCCGCAGCATGCTACACACCCACGCGACACCACCGGTGATGATCACCGGGATTCGGGATCGTGCCGAAACCGCTGTACGAGCGGGCTTTCGGTTCATTCAGTTCCTGGTTGTACCGGAAGAGGTGTCCGACGAGGTCGATACATATCTCAAAGCCCTGCGTCCAGTGCCGAGTCCGTCCCTCGAAAACGCGATGCTCAGTGCATCCGCGATGCGCGGAAAGGCACTGTTCGAGCAGGCCAACTGCACCGCATGCCATTCGGGCCGGTACCACACCGATGGCAAGCTGCACAACATTGGGCTGGGGCCGGATGAGCGCGGCATCACGGAGTTTGTGACGCCCTCGCTGGTTGAACTCTGGCGGACGGCGCCCTATCTGTATGACGGCCGCGCAAGGACGATTGAAGAGGTCTTGACAACGCATAACCGCCAAGACAAGCACGGCGGGACATCCGATCTGTCCGAAGAGGAGATCTCCGATCTGGCGGCGTATATTCTGTCTTTGTGAGCGCAGTAATCGCGTCAGCGCATCGGTTCATCGACGGCGCGTTTCATGCGGTCGAGGCCCTCCCGCAGCGTCGTCTCCGGGCAGCCGAAATTCAATCTCACGAAGCCTGGGCCCTTAAAACCCTTGCCGTCCGAGAGGCCCACGCCGGCCTGCTCGAAGAACCTGCCCGGCTCGGCCAGACCCAGTTGTCTCGTGTCGATCCACGCCAGATACGTCGCCTGGACTTCGTCCATCGACAGCCCCGGAATCTCACTGTTGATCGTCTGATACACGAGACGACTGTTGCGACGCAAGTACTCGATCAGCGCTGCCCGCCACGGCTCGCCGTCGCGGTAGGCCGCCAGGCCGGCCGCATAGCCCACGGCGTTGGTGCCGGGAACGATCCCCTCACGGGCCTTCTTGAAGGGTCTGCGAAGGTCCACGTTAGGGATGATCGCGAAGGCACAGTTGAGCCCCGGAACATTGAACGTCTTGCTCGGCGCCATCAGCGTAATCGTGTTGGCGGCGATCTCCTCGCCAAGCGTGGCCGTAGGCACATGCCGGCCACCGTCGAGGATGAGGTCGCAGTGGATCTCATCGGAACAGATGACGATGTTGTGCTTGAGACATATCTCGGCAACGGCCCGCAACTCGTCCGGCTCGTACCGTCGGCCGACCGGGTTGTGCGGACTGCACAGCAACAGCACCCTGGACCGCGCGGACAATTTGCTCTCGAATCGTTCGAGGTCAAAGGTCCACAGTGTGCCCTCCCGCCGAAGCGGGACGATCTTCATCTGCCTGCGCGACAGCGGTGGGGCGGCAAGAAACGGCGGGTAGGCCGGCGTGAAGGTCAGCACCTCGTCGCCGTCGTCGCCGAAGGCCCGGCACGCCAGATTCAGCGCCGGCACCAGCCCGGGCAGCCACACGATCCACTCCGGCTCGATCTGCCATTGATACATCCGCGCCATCCGAGCGACGAGCAGCTCCACCAGTTCCTTCGGCGCCACGGCGTATCCGAACACCCCATGCTCGACGCGCGCATGCAGCGCATCGAGCACACACGGCGGGGCCTGGAAGTCCATATCCGCTACCCACATCGGGAGGATGTCCCGACCGTGATAGCGATGCCATTTGAGGCTGTCAGTGCCCCGGCGATCCGGCACGGTGTCGAAATCGAAGCTCATATCGATAGGTCTTGCCTTTCTCTTGCCAGAAGTCTGCGCTATTGCCGCTGCACCCACAAGAAGTCGATGCCCACTTCCGGCTCGGCGACGCGGCCGGTGGTGTCGGTCCATTCGACCGTCAGCGTGTGCTCGCCTGCCGTCAGTTCGCCCGGCATCAATGCCACGCGGCGCAGCAACGTGCGATACGGCCGGTGCAGATCGACTTCCTTCGACCGATCCGCCAGCGGCAGCGGCTCGCCGTCGAGATAGAACGCGACCTTGCCCGATCGCGGCGTCATAGCGAAGGCGACGTTGATCTGCTTCCTGCCGTCGCTGTCGATCGTGAGCCTGAAGCTCTTGCGCTCACCGGTGCTCTTTGGTGTCCAGACCAGCAATTTCCCGCCGGCCCACAGCGCGCCGTCGTCCAAACGCGTGTTCTGCCTGTCGGTGAGGCAGTCCTCGCTTGTGTAGAACACCGAGTTGGCCGCCCCCAGCCGCGCCGCCGGCTGCCAGCCCACAGGCAGCTCGGGTGCCCGCAGGTCCGCCTGGGTAACAGCCAGATGGTCGTCGGTCACGCCTGGGCGGGCGTAGTGATATCCGATGCGGGCATATGAAACGCCCGGCGTCCGCTCGTGGCTGAACAGCTCCATGTAGAACCGCAGGTTCTGATGGAACGGGATCGGGTCGAGAATGTGCCAGCGATAGTTCGTAACGAAGCCTCGATTGCCCGGACCGTCGTTGCGGGGCTGGCCGCAGTAGGGATAGAGGAAGATGTCCGGCGACGACCACGAGTAGTTGAAGTAGTCCTCCGACCCGGTCCCGAAGATCGACGGCATCGGCTCGTTGTCCACGAAGATCTTCTCGTCGCCCTCGCCCCACCAGTTGCCGTAGGGCGTCGGCACCTCGTTGGGATTCAGCAGGTACGCCGTCGTGCCCACGTAAACGCCCTGGCCCTGCGCCAGTAGGAACGGCAGGTCCTGCACGTCGCGGTTTGACGCGATCAGATCGTGATCGACGCGCCACCGCGCGCGAAAGTGCATCGACCGCTCATCCCAGGTCCACGGCGTGGCAGCCACGGCGCCCATCGCTTCGACGCGCTGACCGCCCTCGTTGACCAGCTCAACCTTACACGAGCGTTCAAAGGGCATCACGAACCGGCAGACCATCGTCCCGTCGGGCTGCACGGTGAAGGGCAGTGACTGGTACGGATTGATCCCGGGCGCGGCGCCGAAGAAGTCACCCACCGGCGACTGCACCTGGCCCCACGGATAGCCATCGAAGGTCACGTGGAGGACGGTCTGCCGAAGGGCTTTGTCCATATCGGCTGCCTTCAATCGGATCATCAGTTGCTCGAGGGCCGCCGAGCCCTCGAACTCGGCCACCGTCTTCCTCTCCGACGGGGCCAGGGCCGCCTCGAACGACTTGACGCCGGCCAGCGAGTGCAGTTGGATCCGCTCGTCTGGATCGGCGAGCGCCTGGATCACGCGGCCGATCGTCTTGCGATAGGTGCGAAGGTCCTCCGGCCGGAACGTCACGACCGATGTGCCCTCGTCGTAGAGCCGTACCTGAAGCTCGTAGAAGTGAATCTGTCGGATGTTGCCCGTCCACACGATGCGAAGCCGCTTGGCGAATGGGACCGGTGCATACGAGGCGTCGCGCTGATTCACGGTCCTGCCGAAGGTCTCGACGTCGATCTCCTGAAACTCCTCGAAGCTGTTGTATGGACCGCGAAAGAAGTCGTCGGCGCTGCCCTCGTACAGCGGCGTCTCGGCATCGTCGAGGACCACGCGCATCTGCCCTGCAATGGCGGCGGTCCACACACGCACGACCGCGCCGGGGCCGGCCACGTCGGCGATCAGATACTCGCCGATCCCATCGGCGTCCGGCTCGCGGAGCACTTTCTCGAAATTCGGGATCGGCTCGCCCCCGAAGCCGTCGGAGTTGGCGAACCAACCCGGTCCGCCCGGCAGGTTGCTCCGGCGGTCAGTCGAGGAGAACTGCACCATGCGATAGGCGGGCTCCGGGAATCTCGCCAGACCGTTCATATCGACCATCTCTTCGAACAGCGTGCCGGTCGTGATCGCCGCCCGGCTGGTTTGCGGGAACCCAAGCAGTACAAACAACCCCATCAGGAAAAACAAGGATATGGTTTCGATCCTGCGTGTGCTCGTGTCCATTGTGCTTACTCCTCAACTGGGATACCTTTCGTTGACTTGCCAATTCCGCCGGTGACCGACCCGTTGCAGAGACCGGACCAACGGCGGGAGGTGGCCGGCCAGGCCGACACGGTCGTCCTGGACGATGAGCAGCCCATCGACGCCATCGATGGCCCCGATGCGTTCGAGGGCCGCGTCCATGTCCCCAACGGTCCGGATCACGTTGGCGGCCTGTGTGGCGACCGCATCGGCCAGGGCCGCGTCCCTGGCCACCACCGTCGCCAGATCGCACCGGCCCAGGCTCATCGAATGGCCCATCCTGCCCGACGACGAACAGATCGCCACAGGCATATCCGTCGGTTGCAGGGAGAAGGCCAGACGATTGGCGGGCTTGCCCATCCCAGCGTGCAGGCCGACGGCAACGGGCTCGGCGGCCTGCAAGTAGATGTCGCCGCCATTGTCCACGATCGCCTCGGCGGCGCCGGCCTTCAGGCCCGCCTCGGCCGCCCACTGCGCCATGGCGCCGGCGACGGCGGCCATCGGCCCGACGCCCACCGCGCGGCCCGCCCGCACCATGCGTCGGGCGATTTCCGGCGCGTCGGGCAGTAGCTCGACTGGCTCGAACGAACTGCCGAACGCCGGATGGCGACGGATGTAGTCCTCCAGAAGCCGACGCTGCCGCACGATCGCATGAGCGACCGCATCAAACGCCTCACAGCAGATGCGAAAGACCGCCTCGCGATACGCAAACGTTCGATAGATTCGGTTGCGAACCATCGTGTCTCAAATCCAAGTGCAAGAGTCAAAATGACACATCAAAATCCAAAGAGAGGCATCGCGAAGCGATTCCACAGTCTTGAACCTTGATTCTGGATATTGGATCTATCTTTCAGAACGCCGACGCGCACGCCCCGAACGGGCACACGCGAATGCACGCAAGGCACTCGATGCACTCGGCCTCGTCGTAAACCACTTCGCCCGTCGCCTGGTTCGGAATGTGTAGCGCCTTCGTCGGGCAGTGGGCCACGCACTGGCCGCAGTGGGTGCATCGCTCTTCATCGCGCGTAACGCCTTTGCCGGTGTGGTTGATCGTGACGTTGAACGTCCGAACGAACGCCAGGCCCTTGTCGATGTCGGCCGGCGTGCCGGTCACATCCAGAACCAGGTAGCCCTCTTCCTCGGGCGTGACCTTGGCGCGATACACGTTGACGACGAGATTGTAGTCCTTGACCAGGTGGTAAATGATCGGCTTTTCGCATTCGCACTTCGGGAAGTACAGCATCAGTTTATGGGTCACGGTCTGGCTCATGATGCCTTCTCCCGGATCACAAGGGGCTTCATCGTCATGTCTCTCGGCAGCTTCGCCATCGGCTCGGCCAGCAGAAACTCTCCCCTGCGGATCTCGTCGGCGAGCAGATGGGCGATCTCCAGCGCTCTGTAATACGACGACAGCGACCCGACGGCGATGGTCTTGCCGTCGATCTCGATCTCGCCGCGGCGCAACTGCTCGTAGCTGACCTTGGCGATCACCTTGCCCGTCTTCTGCGGATAATCGTTGCCATAGTCAATCACCGGGGCGAGGATGTCGCGGTCGCGCACGCATGTTCGCTTGAGAATCTGCTCGTCGAGGATAGGGATGGGAATCCCAACGCCCAGGGCCAGCGAGATTCCGTAGCCCCGAAGGCTCGCACCGCGCACGAACGCCCGCTTCATCTGTTTCATGTCGCCGGTCAGCGCCAGCGTTCCGGCCCCTTCGGTCGGCACGCCGTCTGGCGTTCGTTCGCACGCACCGGCGTGCTGCGTCCCTTCTGCGTAGACGTGGCCCTGCGCCCCGGCCAGCCAAACCTTCGTCCCGACGCCAATCGTCTCGTAATACGGGTCGTTGAGCAGAGGCGACAACTGCCCGGCCGAGCAATACGTCGCGTTCTTGCGATTCGGTTCCAGCGTCCCCATGTAGGTGTAGATCGTCCGGTCCGAGTCGTTGATCGCCACGTTGTAGTTCTGATAGCAGTTGCGCGGGTTGACCATGATCGCCTGATTCAGGTCGCCAATCGTGAAATAGGTGCGGATCTCGCGCCGCGGATAATCGTCGGTCCCGTAGGACAGGGCGAACAATTGCAGCGTCTTGCCCGCGACGAGGTCCTCGATCACGTGGCCGCCACCGTAACGAAACTCACCCGGCGGATACATGTTCGCCGGATCGCCGTGACGCAGTTGCGTCGCGCCGAGATAGACATCGACGGCAGCGATGCCGGTGTAGACCAGCACGTCTTCGATCCATGCCTCAGACATGCGAATCTTCGGCGCCGAATGCCCGAAGTTCAGAAAGCAGCCCGACGAGCACATCGGGCCGAACGTCGCGGTGGTCACGACGTCCACCTCCTCAGCGGCCGCTTTCAGGCCCGTTTTGTCCACATAGTCCATGATCTCCTCGGCCGTCAGCACCACCGCTTTGCCCGACTCGATCCGCTTGTTGATCTGTTCGTATGTCTTCATCGCTTGCCCCAATACAGAGACGCCACGTCTCCCAGACACCCCGCACGCGACAAGCCACGCATCTTCGCAGCCCAGAAAAGCGATCGCGCCACCCATTCTCTCACGGCGTCCCGTAGAAACACTTCAGTATGCAACCCAATCAGGATCTTGTCAATATTCTGCAATACCTCTTGATTTCTCGGAATATGGCGGTACAATGAGTATCAGCATGGCTTATTTGAACCTTCAACTACATCAGAACGGGTGGCGGTACGTCGGTTCTTTCTCCCCATTGCAGTTGCCGTCCGTTGGGTCCCAATCGCCCTCTGTGAGTCGAGCGATTCTCGATCCCATCGAGAGACTGGGCGGAATGACACATTGGGCCCGAACACAGAATTGCGAACCGTAAACGCCCCGTTGTCAAATGCCACCGGATGCGACACAGCATCGGCACGTGTGATCTTTCGACGAAAGGAACGATATAGAGATGTCTATTCTTAGCCCAAGACAAATAGAAATCGCCAAACGAATCGGCGGCAGCGATGCGCTCGCTCGCTGGTCCGACTGGCGCTGGCAGCACCGCCATACGGTCAAGAGTCTTGCCGATTTTCAACAACTCACCGGGATCGTGTTCACCGAAGCCGAGAAGCAGGAGCTGGAAGAAACGATCGCGCATTTTCCGATGTCGATCACGCCGTACTATCTGTCGCTCGTCGATCCGGATGACTGTCGTAACGATCCCGTCTTCCGACAGGCGTTCCCGTCGCCGTCGGAGCTGGTGACGTATCCGTGGGACATGAGCGATCCGCTGGCCGAGGACACCGACAGCCCTGCGCCGCAGATTACGCATCGGTACCCCGACCGCGTGCTGTTTCACATCAGCAACGTCTGCGCGATGTACTGTCGGCATTGCACGCGCAAGCGCAAGGTCGGCGACATCGATTACGTTCCCGACCGAGCCACACTTCTCGAGGGATTGGAGTACATCCGGAGCCATCCGCAGATCCGCGACGTGCTTCTTTCCGGCGGCGATCCGTTTATGCTGTCGGACCAATATCTGGACTGGATCCTCACGGAACTGGGCCGGATCCCGCACGTTGAGCTGATTCGAATCGGCACGCGCACGCCGGTGGTGCTGCCCCACCGCATCACCGACGATCTCGTGACCATGCTGCGAAGACATCACCCGGTCTGGGTCAACACGCACTTCAATCACCCGCGCGAGGTCACAACCTCGGCCCGGACCGCACTGGCCCGCATGGCGGACGTCGGCATTCCCCTGGGCAATCAGACGGTACTCCTGGCCGGCGTCAATGACTGCCCACGCATCATGAAACGCCTCGTGCACAAGCTGGTGCAGAACCGCGTCCGACCGTATTACCTCTATCAGTGCGATCTGTCGGAAGGGCTCACGCATTTCCGCACCCCCGTCGGCAAAGGGATCGAGATCATCGAGAGCCTCATCGGGCACACCACCGGCTTCGCGGTGCCGACTTACGTCATTGATGCGCCCGGCGGCGGAGGCAAGATCCCCGTGATGCCGAACTACCTGATCTCGTGGTCCACCAACAAGGTCATCCTGCGGAATTTCGAGGGCGTGATCACCACGTACAAAGAGCCCGACTCCTATGAGCCGATCTTCTGCGACCGCAAGTGCGACCAGTGTAGCCTCCAGCTCAAGCTCGACAACGCCGAAGAGTGCAACGTGACGGGCATCGCCCAACTGATCTCGGACGCGGACGAACGCATCACGCTGGTGCCCGAGCTGCTCGAACGGATGGAACGCCGCGACGAGGAACTCCAGGGCAGCGGCGAGGAACTCCAGAGCACATGACCTGGCTCGATTACGTCATCTTCGTCCTCTACTTCGCGGGCGTGCTCGGGATCGGGCTGTACTTCTTTCGCCGCAACGAGAGCCGTGATGACTACTACGTCGGTGGCCGACGCATCTCGGCCTGGAACGTCGGCCTGTCGATCGTCGCAACCGACGTCGGCGGCGGGTTCTCCATCGGGCTGGGCGGGCTGGGCTTTGCCATCGGCCTGGCCGGGAGTTGGCTGCTGTTCACCGGGCTGGTCGGGGCTTGGCTCTGCGCGGTGCTCGTGGTCCCGCGCGTCAAGACGCTCGACGTCAAGCACGGGCTGTTGACCTACCCGGACTTCCTGCGTCTGCGCTATGGCAAGTTGGTTGCTGCCGTGGCGGCACTGATCTCCGGGATCGGGTACCTGGGCTTCAGCGGCGCCCAGATCCTGGCCGGAGCAAAACTCGCGGCCGGCAGCGTCTTTCCCGACATCACCTGGGCCGACCCGCTGAAGTTCTCACTGTATCTGATGGCCGCCGTGATCCTGATCTACACCGTACTTGGCGGGATCAAGGCCGTGATCTATACGGACACGCTGCAGTGGATCATCCTTCTGGGGGGTCTGACGTTCTTCGGACTGCCGTTCGCGTATGTCAAAGTGGGGGGCTGGGCCGGTATGGCCGAGGCGCTGCCCGACGGCTATTTTCGATTGACCAACGTCTCGCCCGCCCAGATCGTCAACTGGTTTGTAACAATCATTCCGATCTGGTTCATCGCCATGACGTTGTACCAGCGGATCTACGCCTGCCGAAACGTCAAGGACGCCAAACGGGCCTTCTTCTTCGCCGGTCTGCTGGAATATCCGCTGATGGCGTTTCTGGGCGTCGCCCTGGGCATGATGGCTCGTGTGGTGTTCCCGGGGGCCGAGGCGGAAATGGCGATGCCGATGCTCTTGCGCGAGGCGCTACCGATGGGCGTTACAGGCATCGTCATCGCGGCATACTTCTCGGCCATCATGTCCACGGCCGACAGTTGTCTGATCGCCTCGTCGGCTAACTGGGTCAACGACGTCGTCGGCCAACTCGGCGTGCGGCTCTCGACCCGCGCATTCATGAGGCTCAGCCAGGTCGTCACGCTCGTCGTCGGGATTCTCGCTCTGCTGCTGGCCGGCGCCTTCGACACGGTGCTGGGCCTGATCCTGAACGCCTATGCGTTCATGGTCTCAGGCCTGCTGGTCCCGACGCTTGGCGCCTACTTCTGGAAGCGCAGCCGGCCCCAGGCCGCACTGATCAGCATGTTGGGCGGGGGCGGCCTGACGCTGTACCTGACATTCAAGCAGACGAGCCTGCCTTGGGGACTCGATCCGAGCCTGTTCGGCATCACCCTGTCGCTCGTTCTGTTCATCGGAGTCTCGCTGCTGCCCGCCCGGAGAACCGCCCATGCCTGATGTCATCGAGAAACTGGGCCGCAGCCTGGTCCAGCACGGCCCCGACAGCGACCGCATCTATCTCATGAAGCTGGCCCCCGCCGATGCGCCCGCGATCGTCGAGCGCATCGAGCGCCTGGCCGAAACTCGAGATTACGGCAAGCTGTTCTGCAAAGTCCCTGCGCCGTGGCGTGAGCCGTTCGTGCAGGCCGGCTATCAGGAAGAAGCGCGCATCCCGAACTTCTACGCAGGCCGAATCGACGTCGCCTTCATGTCGCGATTCCGAAAGCCCGAGCGCGCGACGATGCCGGCCGAACAGAGGGCCGCCGTCGATAGCGTCCTCGAACTGGCCCTGGCCAGACGTCGCGACGCAGAGAGTCGGCCCACGACGGAGACGCGCCGCCTGCTCGAAGACGACACACCTCTCCTGGCGGACCTCTACCGCTCGGTGTTCCCATCGTATCCGTTTCCAATCTTCGACACCGACTACCTTCGCCGCACGATGGCCACGCATATCCGCTACTACGGCGCATTCGACGGCGATCGTCTGGTCGCCGCCGCCTCGGCGGAGACCGATCCGGAGGGCCGCAATGCCGAAATGACGGATTTCGCCACCGCCCCCGAACACCGCAAGAAGGGCCTGGCGGCGGCCCTTCTGCTGGCGATGGAATCGGACATGAAGGACACCGGCTTGCTCACTCTGTATACCATCGCGCGGGCCGTCTCGGCGGGGATGAACATCACGTTCGCTCGCTGCGGCTACACATTCAGCGGCACCCTCGTCAACAACACGCAGATCTCCGGCAGAATCGAGTCCATGAACGTTTGGTACAAGAATCTCACAACACCGCAGTAGCCGTGGACGAACTGCCTCGTTATACTCACCGCCGGTGTATGTGAACGAGCCTCCTCCGAAACAGGCATGGATAGAGATTTGCGCGTTTCTTTTTCGCTGTGGGCAGATGCATTCCGTTCTGAACAACGACGAAGCAATCGAACAGATCGCCGATCTGCTGGTAGGAAGTCGGAGTGTCCTGTTCATCACGGGAGCGGGGATCTCCGCTGACTCAGGCCTGCCGACGTATCGCGGGATCGGCGGGCTCTACAACGTCAATACGACCGAAGACGGCATGCCCATCGAGCGGGCGCTCTCCGGCGAGACCATGGCCAGGCGCCCGGAACTGACGTGGAAATACCTCGGCCAGATCGAGAAGACCTGCCGTGGCGCCCGGCCCAATCGGGGCCACGAAGTGATCGCCCAGATGCAGGATCATTTCGAGCCGCTCTGGGTCCTGACGCAGAACGTCGATGGGCTGCACAAAGCCGCCGGGGTGCGCAACGTCATCGATATCCACGGCGATCTGCACCACCTGCTCTGCACGCGATGCACGTACCGATGCACCGTCGTCGACTATAGCGAGCTGTCCTTGCCGCCGCGATGCCCCGACTGCGGCGCGATCGTGCGGCCGGACGTCGTCCTCTTCGGCGAGTTGCTGGACACTGAGAAAGTCGAGCGGCTCTTTACCGAGCTGAACAAGGGTTTCGACATCGTCTTCTCCGTGGGCACGAGCAGCGTCTTTCCGTACATTGCCGAGCCGGTCCGCTTTGCCGCCCAGTTGCGCTCGGCGACCGTCGAGATCAATCCGGACGTCAGCCGGGTGACCCATCTGGTCGATATCCGACTCGCCATGCGAGCCACGCCCGCGCTCGACGCCGTCTGGAGGCGCTACCTGGATGCCAAGTGACGATCTGAGGGCCAGACTTCTCGAATGCCTGGGCGGGCCGTGGCCGGACCCCTGTGAGCTGCGCCCGATCATCCGGCAGACCATCGGCAAGAGAGGCTATCGCATCGAGTCCGTGACGTATGAGGTCGAGCCGGGCGATCGCGTGCCCGCTCTGCTTCTGGTGCCCGATGGCGTCGATGCCGACTGCCCTGCCCCGGCGGTGCTGGTCTGCCATCAGCACAACGGCCAATGGCACTTGGGCAAAAGCGAGCCGGCGGGACTGGCGGGCGATCGGATGCACCACACGGGCGTCTCACTCGCCAAAGAGGGGTACGTCGTTCTCTGTCCCGATGCGTTGTGCTTCGAGGAGAGGCAAAACGACCGACTTCGGGGCGGGGACTTCGAGCGGTTCGAATTCCTCCGCTACGTTGTGGCCGGCAAGTCGATGGCCTGGAAGAACATTCTCGACATGCGTCGAGCGGTGGACTATCTCTGCTGCCGGCCCGAAGTGAAGGCCGACCGCATCGGCTGCTACGGCCACTCGATGGGCGCGACCCACACCTGGCTCGTCGGGCCGTGGGAGCCGAGACTGGCGTGCTTGGTGGCCAACTGCTGCCTGCCCACGTACGCGGCCATTCATCGCACACACCTCCTGCACTGCTTCCCGAACTTCATCCCCGGCTGGCTCCAATATGGCGACACCCCCGACATCGCCGCCATGATCGCCCCGCGCCCGCTGCACATGAACTTCGGCGAGCTTGACGACGGCAGCCCCATCGACGAGGTCCGCCAGGGCATCGAGACCATCGCCCGGGCCTATGACCGAGCCGGAGCATCGAAGCATTTCACCCACTACATCGAACCCGGCGCCGGCCATGTTCTCTCGGACGAAATGTGGCGCCGAACCCGCGACTGGTTTCGTACCCACTTGCTCGCCAAACAAAGACGGCCTTGACAACCAATCCGCCATTCTGTAATGAAGGTGTGAAACTCCTGTGGTTTTCTGGAGCATGGCACATGCGGAATTAGACAAATAACCCCGAGCCGTAGTTCAATCAGCCCACTGTAGGTCGTGCGTCCTCGCACGACGCATCCCGGTGATGCTGTCCCATTGCCACACCATTGGGAACGAGGCCATGAGCCGGTTATTTGTCCGATTCCATCATGTAACGTTCGCGTATCCATCCGCCGCTGCACCCCTGTTTTGCGGTCTTTCGCTGCATCTTCCATGTGGCTTCTCCGGCGTCGTCGGGGCCAACGGCGCGGGAAAGACCACCCTCTTGAGACTGGCCACGCGGCACCTGACAGCCGATGCAGGAACGATCGAGACGCCGCAGCGGACCGTCTACTGCCCGCAGCGGACCGACGATGTGCCCGACCGATTCGAGCAGTTGCTCGCCGCGCAGACGAAGTCTGCGTGGAGCATTCGGGAGATGCTGCGCATCCAGTCGGACTGGCTGAATCGGTGGGCGACGCTTTCGCACGGCGAGCGCAAGCGCGCACAGATCGCCACGGCCCTGTGGCTCGAACCGGATGTGCTCGCCGTCGACGAGCCGACCAACCATCTCGATACGCCCGCGCGGCAGATCGTCGGCGCAGCGCTACGGTCGTTTCGCGGCGTGGGGCTTCTGGTCAGTCACGATAGGGAGTTGCTCGACTCGCTGTGCACGCAGTGTGTCTTCATCGACCCGCCGGACGTGACGGTCCGGCCCGGCGGTGTCACGAAGGGCGCCGAGGCCGCCAAACTCGAACGGCAGACGGCGCAAAGGCAACATGAACAGGACAAGCGCGCATACGAGAAGGTCCGACGGGAGGCGATCCGTCGGGAGGGACTGGCCAGGCAGGCCCGGAGCCGGCGCTCGAAGCGACACCTGGCGATCAAGGACCACGATGCGCGGGAGAAGAAGGATCGCGCCCGCGTCAGCGGCAAGGACGGCGTCGGCGGCAAGCTCCGGCGGCAGCTTCGCGGGCAACTCGCGCACGCGCAGGAGAAATCGCAGACCACGCGAGTCAGGAAGCAATATGAGATTGGCATCTGGCTGCCCGGCTCGACGTCGAAGCGAAACACGCTGCTGGAACTGCCGGCCGGCTCGCTCGTTCTGGGCGAGCATCGACAGCTTGCATACCCGGACCTGACGATCCGCCCAACGGACCGCATCGCGCTGACCGGCGTCAACGGGTCGGGCAAGAGCACACTGGTGCGACATCTGTTGGACAAACTGGAGGTCCCGCCGGAGCAACTGACCTATGTGCCGCAGGAGATCGACGCAGGCCGATCGCGCGACATGCTGGACCAAGTCAGGCTGTTGGCCAAGGACCGGCTCGGTCACCTGATGACCATCGTCAGCCGGCTCGGCTCGCGGCCCGACCGCCTGCTCGCCAGCGAACAACCCAGCCCGGGCGAGACCCGCAAGCTTCTGCTGGCGTTGGGCATGCTCGGCGCGCCGCACATCATCCTCATGGACGAGCCGACCAACCATATGGACCTGCCCTCCATCGAAGCGCTGGAGGCCGCCCTGGCCGACTGCCCCTGCGCCCTGCTGCTGGTCAGTCACGATCGGAGATTCCTCAAACCACTGACCCGTGCGATTTGGCACATCGACGCGAATCCTGGCCGCCCGGACACGTTCACCCTCGGCATGCGATGATACGCAACCTGTCGCGCCGGCGGGGGTTGCAAAACGGGGACGTTCGGCTATGATGGCCGCCGTGTGAAGATGCTTTGCTGCATGTTGGCTCCCTGTTTGAGGTGCGTTTGGAAAGCTCATCGAAGACCTATGTCCCGCTGACCCGGATCCAGAAGCTGATCGGCCGACGGATGCTGGACTCCAAGCGCACCAAGCCCTGCTTCTACCTCGAACGCAAGGCCGACGTCACGGAGCTGCTGGCCCGCCGTCACCGCCTCAGCAAAGCCCTCGGGGTCAAGATCACCAGCAACACCTTCCTCATCCACGCCCTGGCCCTGGCAGCCCGGCGGTATCCGCTTGTTCTCGGCCGATCGGACGACAGCGGCGCCGCGATCTGCGTTCCCGACGAGATCAACGTGGGGTTTGCCGTCAACAGCCCGCAGGGACTGGTCGTACCTGTCATCCGACACGCCGACCGCAAGACGCTGGGCGAGATCGCCGACGAAGAGCGCGTTCTGACGCAAAGCGCGCGGAGCAACAAGCTAACCCTGGAACAGATCGAGGGCGAGACGATCGCGATGAGCAATCTCGGCGCCTACGACATCGACACGTTTCTCGGCATCGTGCCGCCGGCCGCCAGCACGATCCTGGCCGTGGGCAAGGTGCTGCGCGTGGCCGTCCCGATCGACGGCCGCTGCGAGGCCCGCAAGCAGATGAGCCTGTCGCTGGCGGCCGATCATAGAGTCATTGACGGCGCTTACGCCGCGAGGTTCCTGAACCTGATCGCAGAACAGTTGAACGATCCCGAACGCTTACAGCAGGAGGACCCACAATGAACAGCCGCATTGCAGTCATCGGTTGCAGCCTGCTCGTCATGCTGCTCGCTATGTCACCCGCTGCGTGCATCGCAGCCGACCCTTCGGTCGAGGTGCTCTGGCCGGCCGGCGCGCCGGGGGCCAGGGGCAACGCGGACGGCGACGTCCCGAAACTGACGATCTACCTGCCTGACAAAGACAAGGCCACTGGCGCGGCCATCGTGATCTGTCCGGGCGGCGGCTACGGCCACCTGGCGATGGACCACGAGGGGCACCAGATCGCTCAGTGGCTCAACTCGTTCGGCGTCGCCGGCTTCATCCTGCAATACCGCCATCGCAATAGCGGCGCCGGTTACGGCCACCCCGCCCCGCTCCAGGACGTCCAGCGGGCCGTCCGCGCGGTACGCAGCGGCGCGAATGGCTGGGGCGTGAAACCCGACCGCATTGGCGTTCTCGGCTTCTCGGCCGGCGGCCATCTGGCCTCGACCGCGGTGACCCACTTCGACGAGAAGGTCTACGACTCGCGCGACGAAATCGACCAAGCCAGCGCCCGACCCGACTTCGGCGTGCTGATCTACCCGGTGATCTCCTTCGTCGAGCCCTTCACCCATGTCGGCTCGCGGAAGAACCTGCTGGGTGCCGATGCCAGCCGGGAAATGATGGAGAAATTCTCCAGCGAACGACAGGTGACCGCGCAGACCCCGCCGTGCTTCCTGATCCACACGTGGGAAGACACGGGCGTGCCGGCCGAAAACAGCATCTACTTCTACCTCGCCATGCGAAGGGCCAAGGCGCCCGCCGAGATGCACCTGTTCGCCAAAGGCCCGCACGGCTTCGGGCTGGGCCAGAAGATCGAGGGCACCTCCACCTGGCCCATGCTGTGCCAGAACTGGATGAAGGTCTCCGGATTCCTGGGACAATAGACAGGCCGCAGGATGGAGGCGGGCGCGTCTGCCTTCAGCCTTGGGGCGGGGTCGGGGTTACGGAAGGCGGTCGGGGCTGCCAGACTCGGGCGGAGCCGATTCGTTCGGGGCGTCGTCGTCGGCCTGCGATTCCTGCGACCGGCGGGACGGGGGGATGGGATAGCTCTTCAACGGAGGTGGACTGTACCGCCGCGGTACCGGGGGATAGACCTCCCGAATTTCGATCGGCGCCGATCCGGAGCCCTCGTCCGACGCCTCGGCCTCGATTTGGCGTTCGTCCTGAACCGACGGCTCGGCTTGGTCCTCATCCACGGGTGGCAGCGGCAAGTCCGACGGATTTGGGGACGGAGCCGCTGATGGCGGCGTCTCATGACCACCGCCCGACCAGGACTGAAGCTCCGACTCGACGATGGATTCGACGTCGTCGGCAGGGTCTGAGTCGCGGTCAAAAGAAGGCAACTCGTCGGGATCCCCAAGGAGATCGTCGATCTCTTCGCAGGTCACTCCGGCCTCAGATCCAGCGGGCGCCGCTTCAGGTCCCCACTCGACGCGCGCGGTTTCCGCCGGGGTAACCTGGGCATCAGGCATAACCTCGGGCGCGAATTCCTGTGCGGGTTCAGACTCCACATCGAGTGCTGCCTCGGACTGGACGCCGAGGAAGAACTGCGCCACGCGCCGGTAGTCCTCGGCGCCGTTGCAGGTGGGGTCGTACTCGAAGATCGTCTTGCCGTAGCTCGGCGCCTCGGCCAGCTTGATATTCCGCCGGATGAACGTGGGCACCAGCCTGGCGTCGGCCCACGCGCAGGCCGAGCCGCGTGCGTTCTCCAGGAACCGCTCGATGTCCGCCCGCACCTCGTTCGGCAGCGAGGCCCGCGTGTCGAACATGCACAGCAGCACGCCGCTGACCTTCAGTTCGCGATTGATCCGCTTGTTCACCAGATCGACCGTCTGGAGCAGCTTGCCGAAACCCTGAAGCGCCAAGAAGTGAGGCTGAAGCGGGATCAACACCTCCTGCGAGGCCGCCAGCGCGTTGAGCGAGAGCAACCCCAGCGACGGGGCGCAGTCGATCAAGCAGAAGTCGAACCGATCCTGGGCCGACTGCATCGCCTCACGAAGGATGATCTCGCGGCCGACCACACTGACCAACTCCGTCTCGGCGCCGACGAGATTGATGTTGGCGCCCATGAGCCAGAGATTGGAGCGGACCATCATCAGACTCTGCTCGAAGTCGGCCGACTGCGTCAGCACTTCGTACGAGCCGGGCTGGACCGTCTGAGGCTCGACCCCGAAATGAATCGTCAGGTGTGCCTGCGGGTCAAGATCAATGACGGCCACTCTCTGGCCGAGGGCCGCGAGTGCGGCGGCGATGTTAACCGTCGTGGTCGTCTTGCCGACCCCGCCTTTCTGGTTTAGCACTGCAATCGTTCTCAACCTGTCGACCTCGATTTGTCTTCCATGCAATGCAGGTTCGTGTTGAGCTTCTTCAGAATGGCGTCGAGGACGCCGTTGACAAATGGGCCCGATTTCTCCGTGCTGAACCGCTTGGCCAGTTCGATCGCCTCGTTGATGACCACCTTCGGGGGGATGTCGCCGCAGCACTTCAATTGGTAGACCGCCAGACGCAGGATGCTCCGGTCCACCGGCGACAGGCGGGAGAACTGCCAGCGAATGGTCGCCTCGACGATCAGCTCGTCGCAGATCTCAACGTGCTCCCACGTCCCGTGGGTCCACTCCCAACCCAGCTTGCGAGTGTGTTCGTCAGGCTCGTTGACCGTGAAGAACTCACCCATCAAACGTGGCAGTAGTTCGGCCCCCTGCACGTCCAACTGGTAGAGCGCCTGAATGGCAAGCTCTCTGGCCCGTGTTCGTTTGTCAATACGCATCCCGATGCGAGCGTCCTTGCACAAAGTGCCGTTGGCGCGACTAAATCTGCTCCATCACGTGGGCCATCTCCATGGCGGTCATCGCGGCGTTGGCGCCGGCGTTGCCCATTTTCGTGCCCGCCCGCTCCACCGCCTGTTCGAGCGTCTCGCACGTCAGCACGCCGAAGACAGTCGGGACACCCGTGTCATAGTTGATCTGCCCGATGCCTCGAACGACCTGCTGGAACACCGCTTCGTAATGGCCGGTCTGGCCCCGAATGACGGCGCCCAAGCAGATCACGGCGGCGAACTTGCCGCTGTCGGCCAGCTTCTTGGCCGCGACGGGAACCTCGCAGGCGCCCGGAACCCAAACCACCGAAATCTGCTCGTCGGCCGCCCCGTGACGTTGGAGGCAATCGATCGCCCCGCCGAGCAGCTTCGATGTGATGAACTCGTTGAACCGGCTGACGACGATGCCATACTTGCCCTTGCCGGCGGCGAGCTGGCCTTTGATTTCCTGAATCATGATCTGGACTCTCCACGCCTTCGGCCGGTCAAGCCGACCGATTCTGCAAAACGGACCCGTTCCGCCTTGTCATTCTACCAGATTCATTATAGGGCGCCCACCGTCGCGTTTCCACAAAAACCCAATCGCATCGCCCCGCTGCCACTGGAAGATTCGCAAGACCTTGCCCACAAGGGCTTTACATGAGGAGCGATTTGGCCCGGCGCCGCTTGGCGTCGGCGCAAAGCGATGGCGGCACCATCGCTTCGGTGCCGCCCGATAAGAAACGCCTTAACTTCACTGTCGCGTCGATCAACGGCCCGTGATCTGAATGCGTTTGGGCTTGGCCTCTTCGGGCTTGTTGATGCGGACGGTCAGTACGCCCGCGTTCATCTCGGCGCTGATGTGGCCGGCATCGACGTCGTTGGGCAGCGTGAACTCGCGCCGATAGTCGCCGATCCGCGTCTCGCGGTAGGCGGGCGTTCCGGATTCCTCCGGCTCGACCTTGCCGGTGACGGTCAGCGTCCCCTTGTCCACCGTGATGTCGGCGCTGTCCTTCTTGACGCCCGGCATGTCGTATCGCAGGACCAGACCGTCCGGCGTCTCACTGATGTCGACCGGGGGCACGAAATACGGTTGCGTCTGCTCTTCTCTTCGCGTCACAGCCGCCTGCTGCGGCCGGGTGATCTCTTGCTGGTTCCTTGCCATGGTTCTCAACCTCCCATCTAACGATAACGCTCTTGTCGTCGCCGTTGGGCTGTCTCACGATGCAATCTTGATCTTCTTGGCCTTTGCCTCTTCGGCCTTCTCCATGCACACACGCAATACGCCGTCGCGGTACTCGGCCTTGACCGAGTCCATCTCGACCGGGGCCGGCAATGTCACGGTCCGCGTGAACGTTCCCATCGGCCGCTCGCGCCGATAGTAGCGCTCCTGCTCGGACTCCTCGGCTTTGCGCTCGCCCTTGAGCGTCAGCGAGTCGCCCATCACGGTCAACTCGATGTCGTCGATCTTCATCCCCGGCGCCTCGGCCGTCAGCACCAGCGCCTGGCCCTGGTCGTACACGTTGATCGCCGGGAAGGTGCCGCGCGGCACGCTTCGAAGACTCAACGGACGACCCACCGCATTGAGGATGCGATCCATCTCTTCCAGCGTCTTGCCCACGTCAAAGAATGGTGACCAGTTTTCGAACCACATTGTCAGTACCTCCAATGATCTCGACCACACTTCCACACGGCGGCATCCATGCCTGCATGCCTTTTCCACTCTGCCATCCATCGTGGCAAACCCCGTGCCAGAAAGCGGAAGCAATGCATAAGCAACTTATAAACAACGCGTTAGAATCGTCATATCCACGCATATCGACTCGGTCCATCCTGCCATTCTTGCAGCAATCCATGCGTCTCCTCGCCAATCCTGCAGGCGATCTGCACGTGGCCCTTCCACGGTTATGAGACGGAGGGGACCGGGATGGGCGCAAAAGCGGGCGGCGGGGGCGATACAGCCGGAGACGGAGCGAGGAAGACTCCGGTAAGATCAATTGAATGAAGGACTTAAGCACGTAGAGTGGGCGGCAGGGTGGGCAGGTGAAAAGCATTGAGGCAGCGTGGGAAAATGCGTTAAGGGCGCCCCGGTCGATGGGCGATAGAGGCAGGTGTAGTGATGTCGTACCCTGGAAACGCTGGAGGTGTGCCACAACGATGTTGTTCGACGACATGGAGTTTGGGACCTACGACCGCGCGGAGCGCAACGCCCGCAAGGCCTATGAACTATACGAGGACGGGCACATGACCCAAGCCCTCGTGGAACTGGACCTGGCCCTGGAAGTCAACCCGGCCAACAGCGCCTGGCACTTCAACAAGGGTCTGACGCTCGATTCGATCAACCGGTTCAGCGAAGCGATCGCTGAATACGAGGCGGCGCTGGAACTGAGCCCCGGCGACCTGGAGATCCTCAACTCGCTGGCCGTCGATTACACCCGCACCGGCCAATACGACCGGGCGATCGCAACGTTCGAGTACATCCAGTCGCTCGATTCGCACTTCGAGCCGTGTTACTGCAACCGCATCATCACCTACACCGAGATGAGCTTGCACGACCTGGCCGAGCAGATGTTCTATCTGGCCCAGCAGATCGAGCCCGACTGCGCCCTGTGCTATTACAACATCGGCAACAGCCTCTTCGCACGCGGCCAGTACAAGCGGGCCATTCAGTGCTGGCTCCGGACCGCCGAGCTCGAACCGAGCCATCCGCAGATTCACTATCGCATCGCCCAGGCCTATTGGTCCCACGGCGATCCGGTCGAGGCACGCGAACATTTTCTCACCGAGCTGCGCAGCAATCCAGGCGACGTCGAGGTCATCATGGACTTCGCGCTGTTTCTTCTGGACCTCGGCGACATCGATTCGTCGCGCGAGAAGCTCCGTCGCATTCTCGAACTCGATCCGGACTTCGCCCCGGCGATGTTCTACCTGGGAGAGATCGCCTTCGATCAGGGCGACCTGCCTCGCGCCGAGCGTCGGTTCCAACAGGCCCTCGACCGCGATTCGAGTCTGCCCGGCCCGCACTATCGAATGGCCCAGTGCGCGCTGGCCAACGGACGCCCGAAGGAGGCCCGCGCTTGCCTGCTGGCCGAGCTGGAACTCGACATCGACGACGCGGGCACGCTGATCTCGATGGGCTCGATGTTCCTGACCCTCGGTGACAGTGACAACGCCATCGGCTGCCTGCTGCGCGCGACCAACCTGGACATGGCCAACGCCGATGCCCACTACTATCTTGGCATCGCCACCGCGAACAAGGGGCACCTGAACGATGCGGCGCAGTTCTTCGCCCACGCCCTTGACCTGGACGCCGAACATCTCGGCGCACTACGCGATTCGGCCTTCACGTACGTCGCCGCCGGCCAGATGGACAAGGCGGCCGAGCGCATCAGGCGAGCCCGGACCCTGCTGCCCTCCGACAGCCGGCTTCGTACGCTCGATTACAGTCTCCGCCTGATCCGTCTGACCCGCCGCACTACCGACGCACTCCGCAAGCTCGACCCGCGCCGGCTCCTGAGGCGCAGCCGCTAACGCACACCCGGCGGCTCGCGTCGGACAGTCCATTCCACGATTTCCCGATCCATGTGGGAACTTTCGCTGGTCTCCATTCGACTTTAGAATGGACGCACAGGCATGGCACGCACGCTCCCAACAGAGTTCAGTCGGTTCTGGAGACAGACCTGCGGCAAGGTCAGGGCGTACATGTTCTGCGCGTCCAACAGCGCCAGTGATGCCGACGATCTGGCCCAGGAGTGCTACTTGCGGGCGTTTCGCAACTGGGACCGGTTCGACGGGCGGGGCAGCCGGCAGGCATGGCTGTTTGCCATCGCGCGAAACACGCAGGCCGACTGGTTCCGCAAACGAGGACGGGACGCGCGCCTGCTCGAACAGGGCCGCCTCGACGCAGGCTCAGAGGCTCCGGCGCCGGACCTCGACGACGCCGACGCGCTCTGGCAGGCCGTCAGCCGACTGACGGATGAACATCGAGAGATCGTCCATCTGAGGTTCGCCGCGGACCTGAGCTATGACCAGATCGCCCAGATGCTCTGCGTGCCGGTCGGGACGGTCCGCTCGCGGCTGCACCGCGCATTGAAGGCCATACGGGGGCAAATGGAGGAACATGAAGATGGAACGTGAGACGATCGAACGGCTCGCCATGGACCGCACGTTGGGCGAGTTGAATGAAGATGCGGCGACACTGTTCGACACCTATCTGGCCGAACACGGCGAAGCGAGGCAGTGGGCCGAACCCATGATGCACGTGTGCACGCGAACGCGCGAAGCCATCGCGCAGAAGACGCAACCGGCCGATACGGTCGCGCGGCCCTTGTCGGTCCGCCTGTCCTGGATCGACCGGCGCACACTCGCTCGCTGGGCAGCGGTGATCGCGATCGCCGCCGGTCTCGGAATTGCCATCGGACGCCGGTCCACACCATCGCCGACGCAAGAGCCGGACACCATCGTCGTCCGGACTGTTCCGCGCGAGGCCGGTCCGGAAGGCTGGCGACGGATCCTGAGCGAATCGGAGCAGGGATTCTGGCAGAGCAAGGCCGTCGCCATGCGGCAATCGCAACCACGCGAGATCCCCGCCTCGACCGAATCCGGGCCGAGCCTGTGGGATCGATACCGACAGTTCAGAAAGGAGCGGAGCCATGAAGACGTCCATCAGAAGCTATAGCCTGTTCGTTTTGTGTTGCGTCCTGACGTTGCTGGTGGGCTGTCTTCCGGAGGATTCGCTCGAGTGGTCGCGCGACGGGGCCTGGGGCTTGCTGCGTATCCAGGAGAGACTGTGGGTCGTTGACGCAACGAGCGGCGCGCTGACGCCGATCACACTCGATGGAGAGGTAGGTCCGATGCCAGACATTTCGTCCGACGGAAAGCGCCTCGCGTACGTGGAGGCACGGCTATGCTCGACGGTGGAAGCAGGCCTGAAGCTGTTTCCGGCAGATGTGGCCGAGATGATCCGCCGGGACGCGCAACGCCTGCGCAACAAGGTGCTCGCTGGCGAGGTGCTGCCGGCCGACCTGCCCGGCGGGGACGGCAGCAAGCTCGGCTCCGAGGAATCGTACCACCGCTGGGTGGTGCGTGCGATGTGCGATGATCCCAACGCCTTGCTCGTGGCCCGGCTGGGGCAGGAGAAGCTCGACGAATGTCGGCAACGTGAGATCGAATACAGCCGCCTGATCGTGGCTGATCGGACCGAGCCCGGACGGAACACGACCGTCGTGACGATGCCCACGACGATGCTTCGGCCCAGGCTTTCGCCTGACGGACGCATGGTCGCCTTCCTGATACCAACACCGCAGGATGACGACAATGCCGTCTTGATCGTCACGATGACCGATGGAAAGGCCGATGCGATCGAGGTGGCCTCCGGCGTCGCATTCGGCTACGACTGGCGGCCCGACAGCAGAGCAATTGCCTACGTCAAGCAGGATGGCGACCCGATCCTCGGCGCGGTCGAGGAGAGAGTGCTCGTCGCGGAGGACGGCGCTATCCCCACCGAGGCCACCGATGCGACGGCCGGCGCGACGGTCTCCACGCGACGGTCTGCCGGAGCGACCAGGCAGTTCGCGGGGACCCTGTTTCAGCCCTACATGAGCGTCGCATACGGGCCCGAAGGCCGCGTCCTGTTCTCCAGCGCGACAGTCACCATTCCCACGTCGGACCTGGACGAGCCCAGGAATTCGTTGTTCTGCTACGACCGTCTGACGGCTGCGGTGACCGACATCCTGCCGGCGGCCCTCCGCAGTCTGGCGAGCGAGAGCATCCACTACTTCCGCCTCTCGCCCGACGGCAGGCGTCTTCTGGTGCCGCTGGAGTCCAACCGTTTCGCCATCTGTGAATTCGGTTCAAAACAAGTGCAGTATCCTCTCAGCGTCGAGGAAGGGTTCGGAGACGACGACATACCCGACTTCCTCCCATCCTGGAAGGGCAACGACCGCGTCACGTGCCTGGTCCCCGAGACGAGTCACTTCCTGACCGGGTCCGACGGCAAACCCCACCATCGCCGAGAGATCGTCGTCATCGACACCGACGGGCAGTTGCTTGAGGTCCTCAGCAGAGACTGGCCCGATGCGGCTATCCCCAGAGCTTCGCAGACTACTGACCGATGGCGCCTCTGAGCAGGTCGATGGGTATCGAGGCGGGCAGGAGCCTCTGGGCGGCATCGATGGCAGCCTTCGCCTCCGTGGGCCGGTCCATCTGGTAGTAGATGTAGGCCATGAGTAGCTGTAGATGTGGACCGCCGTCGGCCTCGATGCGCCGGTCGAGTTCGTTGAAGTGGGCGATGAACGCATCGGGACCGCCCACGAGTTGGATCAGGTCCGTCCTTTGCAGCACACACGGCAGGTCCAGTTCGACGGCCTTGGCGACGCACAGGGCGCTGTCGAGGTACTCCCCGGCCGCCAGACAGGCGTGGCCTTTGCCCAAATGCGCTCGCACATCGTGCGGACGATAGGCCGAGGCCAAGGTAAAGGCCTCGGCGGCACGACGGTAGTCACGCCGCTGCATGAACTGCCGACCCTCCTGAAGGTGTCGCTCGAACGCCTTGGCAGACGGCGAGTCGTCGCTCAAAGGCATCGATGGTGTTGTGTGGGTCGGCGGCGCAGTGCTGCTCTGTGACGGCGCCGCATCGCGGGGCCGGTCCGAAACGAAGCTGGGGTTCGGCAGGTCCTCGCGTCGAGACGCCTGAGGGGTCGCGTGCGTCGCGGGGCGATCCGGAAGGATACTCGGTCGGTCGAAGGCTCGTGAGGTCTCGCTGATGCGCTGCATGGCCAGCAACTCATTCAGGTCCCTTCTCGCACCCACACCGGCCGTTTCGCCCGTCCGAGGCGACACGAGAGCATCGATGGATGAGTATGCGGAAGATCTCTGCGTATCGCCTCGCGCCTCGTAGAGTCGCAGACGAGGCTGTGCGGCCGCTGTCTCGAAGGGCGCCGTAGCATCATCGTGGGCCGATGCGGCATCGCCCCGTCGCCTTGTCGAATCGGACAAACCCATCGTCGCCGACAGCAGCCGGGCCGTCTCTTGGAGAAGTTCCTCCCGGCGCAATGTCTCGGAGGCCGGAGGCAATTCGCCGACCTGCATCCCCCGGCTCGCCTGGGCAGGCAATTCCGGGCGGTGCATCGGTCCAACCGGCGGGTGTTGCGCCGATGATTCGGAAGACTCTCTGCCGGTCTCGACACTGCGCTCGAGTTGTGCCACTTCGGCTTTGACACGGGCCAGCCGTTCCCGCAATTGGGCCATCTGACGATCGTAGTCCTGCCCGGTCGAAAGTCCGGCCGAAGGCGATGAACTCTGCCACCCCGTGGCGAGATCGCCGGCTGGAACGGTCAATGACCCAGCGCTGCCGGACGACAGTTGCAGGTCGGGCCCCGGTGCGTATTGGGACGCAGATTGTCCTTCGGCGTACGTCGTTGCCGGGCCGCGACCCAGGCCGCCGCCCGTTCCGGTGGCTACGGTGCCGGTCTGCGAATAGAATGGGCTGGACGCACCCAGATTGTCGCCAGGGGTCGCCGAGGGCATCGTACGCCGCAGGAACGGGTCGATTGAGGTCGAGCCCAGCGGAGCGTCGATGCTCGTCAGCGGACGGTACGGAACGGAGCCCTGGAAGTGCTTGCCGCCACCGACGTTGCCGGTGACGACCAGTGCGCTGCTGCTGTCGATGGGATTCGCTGTCGCGACCAGGCCGCCTTCGTAGCTGCTCAATGGGGTCGTGGGCGAATGGACGGCGCTGGGAGTCAGAGGAACGCCGTAGCCACCGGGACGAGTACCCGACGAAAACGACGTGACCGCGCAGACGACGATCAGCGTCGCGATCCAGGCGACGATCTTGCGACCGCGCAGCCGTCGGCCGGCATCGGTTCTTCCTGTCGATGGAGTAGCTCTCATCATGTCACCTCGACGTTGAGAACAGGCATGGCGCAAGGCGGACGCAGCGGCAGCGCGAGTCAGGGCCGCTCGTACTTGGGCCGTTCGGCCCAGCCCAGCTTCGAGGCGAGCGTCTGCCACGGGGTCCGCAACGGGTTGTTCACCACGAGGAAGCTGCTCGCCTCTCTGGCGATCCGCACAACGTCATCGACCGCCAGTGTGCGCGAGACCTGGCCATCGATCGAGACGGTCGTGCCCTCGTTGACCCGCGTGCAGCAGACCTCCACCTGGCTGCGCGCGTCGATCACGATCGGACGGAAGCTCAACGAATGGGGGCAGAGGGGCGTGATGACCATCGCCTCCATTGCGGCCGCCAGGATGGGCCCGCCGGCCGAGAGATTGTAGGCCGTCGAGCCGGTCGGGGTCGAGACGATCAGCCCGTCGCTGACACACGTGGCGACGTGCTCGCCATCCACGGCGATCTTCAGCTCGATCATCCGAAACGGCGGGCCCGATGTGATGAACACCTCGTTGACCGCCGGTGAGTGGAACTTCTCACGACCGCCCTGAGCGGCCTCGGAGACCCAACAACCCAGCAGCATCCGTCGTTCGATGGGCGCCTTGCCTGCAACAACATTGTCAAAGAATTCCTTCAGCTCGTTGACGCTGAATTCGGCAAGGTAGCCGAGCTTCCCGAGGTTGACCCCGATCACCGGCACGTGGGCCCGGCTGAGGTCGCGGGCCGCCGAGATGATGCTGCCGTCGCCGCCGAAGACGACGGCAAAATCGCTTTCGCCTAAGACATCGGCCGTACACTTCTCGATATAGCAACTGGCGACGATCTCGGCTTTGCCCCGGAGAAACCGGGTGAAATCGTCAATGGCCTCCGCGACCGGCCCTTTGGCCGGGTCACCGAAGATGACCAGTTTCGGCAGGGTCTTTCGCAAACTCATTTCTCTTTGCGTTTTCCGCCTCGGTCGTTCAGCATTTCCTTTGCCACATTGACAATATCATCGGCGGTTACGCCGACCTGCATGAGTTGCGCCCGTCGAGAATCGTGTCCGATAAAGGACCGAGGCGCCGCCAGGACGCGAACCCGGCCGATGTCGAGGCCGCGCTCGGAGGCCAGTTCGAGGACGGCCGATCCGAATCCGCACGCCGCATGGTGGTCCTCGAGCGTGATTAGGCCCTTTCTCCGCGAAAGGGCCGTCAGCAGCTTCTCGTCCACCGGCGTGGCGAACCGGGCGTTGACGACGTCAATGGCAATCCCATCATCGTGCAAAGCTTGGGCCGCTTTGAGTGCCTCAGACAAGAGCGTCCCATAACTGGCGATCGTCAGTACCGATCTGCGGCCTCGTTTGACCAGGATGCTTTTGCCCAATTCAAATGGCTTGTCCGAAGCCGCACGAACGAACTCGTCGGAGGGGATCGCGTCTTTCGGATATCGAATCACCACCGGATGCGCCTGCGCCAGGGCGAACTCCAAGGCGTGCTTCATCTCGACGGCGTCGGCCGGCGCCACGAGAATCATATTGGGCATCATCCGCATATACCCGATGTCCATCAGCCCGTGGTGCGTCGGCCCATCGGAGCCAACCAGGCCGGCGCGATCCACGCAGAACACCACCGGCAGGTTCTGCAGGGCCACCTCTTGAAAGACCTGGTCGAACCCACGCTGAAGGAAGGTCGAATAGATGCAGACCACCGGCTTCAGGCCGGTCTTGGCGATGCCCGCCGCGATATCCACCGCAGCGCTCTCGGCGATCCCCACGTCGTAGAACCGTTCGGGGTGCTTCTCGCGAAAGGCGGCCAGGCCCGTGCCGTCGCACATGGCCGACGTGATAGCCACCACGCGCTCGTCGCGGTCGCCCAGCTCGGCCAGGGCTGCGCCAAAGGCCTCCGTGAAGCTCTGCTCGGCGCTGTCCATCTCCGACTCGACGCAGTTGCCGTTGATCTTGAACGGACCGGTCGAGTGAAATCGGGTCGGCCCCTCGTCGGCCGGGTTGAAGCCCTTGCCCTTCTTGCTGTAGACGTGCAGCAAGACCGGATGGTTCACCTCCTTGAGCGCCTCGAAGAGCCGGATGAGCGATTCGATATCGTGTCCGTCGACCGGGCCGAAGTAGGGAACGTTGAGGCTCTCGAACAACTGGCTGGGCGGCAGGACCATGCGAATGCTCTTCTTGATCTTTTCGACGGCCTCTTCCATGCCCCGACCGATACCCGGAACGTGTTCAAGGATATTCCGCGTCGTTCGCCTCACGTCTTCGTAGGTATGGCTCAGGCGGAAACGCGAGAAGTACTTGGCGACGGCGCCGACCGTGGCGTCGATGGCCATGCTGTTGTCGTTGAGCACGACGAGGAGCTGACGCTTGACCAAGCCGAGATTATTGAGTCCCTCGAAAGAGGTCCCATTGACGATGCTGGCGTCGCCGACGAAGGCGACGATCTTCGGTGCAGTCGGCTCGGCCTTGTCCGTCTTGCGTCGCGCGCCGTCACCGTCGGGCTCGGTCTTTTTGACCTTCAGTTGCTCGCCCAAGGCGAGGCCGACCGCGGTGGTCACCGACGTTCCGGCGTGGCCGACGGTGAACTGGTCGTATTCACTCTCGGCCGGGTTGGGGAACCCGCTGATCCCACCGACTTGGCGCAAGCGCTCGAACCCGGCCTTGCGACCCGTAACGATCTTGTGTGTGTAACACTGATGGCCTACATCCCACAGGAGCTTGTCCTGCTTGAAGTCAAAGACGTAATGCAGCGCCAGCGTCATCTCGACGGCGCCCAGATTGCTCGCCAGATGGCCGCCGGTCCGGCTGATTGAGTTCAACATGAACTGGCGAATCTCCTCCGCCACCGTCTCCAACTCCGGCGCCGACAGCGTTTTCAGATCGGCCGGGCTGTTGATCGTCTCCAACAGACTGCTCATAAAGGAAATCACCCCAATGAAGATATCAGTGCCCACATTTTAATCGAAAGCACCCCGCCGTGCAGCCAAATCGCCATTTTGAAGCAAAAAATGGCTAACCGCTTCGCTGCGAAGAACTTAAGGAAGAGACAACCGCGCCGTCCCAGAGTGCCCATGCACCCGAGTCACAAACAGATCAGTCGAAGTGATAGCCGCATGTATCGGCGGTGATTAGCTCCGACTCGGTGCGCGGGTACTTGCGGCAGTTCAGAGGCCGGAGGGGGTAGACCGAACAGTAGATCTTGCCGTCCCCGTTGGTCTTGATGAACGGGCAAGGATTGGGCAGTTTGCAGCAGGCGCCGCAATGGACGCACTGTCCCCGGCGCCGCTTCGAGACCGGCAGAACCGACGTGAACGTCCGCCTGATCTTGGCGCCCCAGGTGTTTCTCTTTTCATCGGGCATAAGACACACACGTGAAAGTCTTCTTGCTCCTACGGCCGCCGAGGGTACAAGTTCAGGCCGCCCCCACCCACCGCCGGCCGACACCGGGCTGGGGCGAAGCAGCGCACTCAACGGGCAATGCCGTCCTCAAGATCTGTCAGGATCGTCCGGGCCTTCACCAGCTTGTTGCCGTGCCGACTCTGCCAGCGAACGTCTTCGTTCCGCTGGAGCAGAGCCTCGATCTTCTTGCACGCCACCAGGACGGTGGCGTGGTTCTTATTGCCCATCGCCCGGCCGACTTCCGAGGAGGACATCTTCGTGTGCTTGCGAGTCAAATACATGCTGAAATGCCGCGCCAGCGAAACGATGCGGTCCTTCTTGGCCGAGTGGATACTGGCCGGCGACGTACCGAAATAGGCCGCCACCGTGCTCTCGATATCGGAGACGTGCACGATTGGATCGCACCGCTCGATGTGCTCGGCCAGAACGCTCTGGGCCATTGCCAGTGTGATCCTCTCGTTCTGGAGGGCGGAGAAAGCCACTAGTTTCAGCAGCGCGCCTTCGAGTTCGCGCACGTTGGTGCGAACCCGCTCGGCGACGAACCGAACGACACTCTCGGACATCTGGCCGGTGTGGGCGGCCTTGCCGTCGCCGAATGCCGTGGCGGCCATTCGATCGGCGAACTGCCGGCAGATCGCACAGCGCGTCTGGAAGTCCGGCGGCTCGATCTTCACCACCATGCCCGAGACGAAACGGTTGACCAGCTTCTCCGACAACTGCCCGATCATCTTGGGATGGGCGTCCGAGACCAGGATGACCTGTTTGCCCGCAAGACTGATCGTATTGAACGTATGCAGGAATTCTTCCTGCGTCGAAGGCTTGCTGGCCAGAAAGTGCACGTCGTCGATGGCCAGCAAGTCGGTCTTTCTCATGCGGGCCCGGAACGCTTCGAGCTTCTTCGTTTTCAGGGCCATCACAAACTGATTGGCGAACTCCTCGGCCGACAGATAGAGCCAGTGGGTCTGCGGTCGGACCTCGCTTGCGCCGTTGCAGATGCCTTGGAGCAAGTGGGTCTTGCCGACGCCGTAGCCACCGTGGATGAACAGTGGGTTGAACGGACTCTGCTGCTCGCGAACGACGGCGCGGGCGGCACTGTAGGCCAGCTCGTTCGCCGGACCCACCACAAAAGTCTCGAGCGACAGCCGCAATGCCTTGGACCGACCCGACGCGACCGACGCCCTCGACAGCGCCTTGTGGGTCTGCGGGTTCGTCTGAATCGCAGTCGGCGTGGCGGCCGACGAGGGACGACGTTTTTCCGAAAGCGCCGAGTCGATGGTGAACGAAATCATCGGATGGCCGCCCGTAGCCGCGTGTGCGGCTGCCTTGATGTCGCGAAGGAAGTGACCCTCCAGCCAGTTGGCCATGAACGGATTGGGGACACCGATCTTGAGATGCCCGTCGGCCAGCGTGAACCGCGCACAATTCTGAAACCAGATTCTGTATTTCTGTGGACCGATCCGTCCTATGAGGGCTTCAGCAATGACCTCCGCACCGGATCCCGCCGTGCGGGACCCCTCATCCGTGATTGTGCCCGGCATCGACTTCTCCCTATCAGTACTGATAATCAGGCTCTTATCAGCCACGTATTGACGTTTCACAAGAGGGTCCGACCCTCCAACAGAAACCCAACATCCAAGAGGCTATTATTCCGCAGACCGCAATCAAATCAATGCCGTTCCGAGCTATTTCTTTTCCACTTGGCAGAGGGACTGAGACACACTGGCTTTGCGCGCGAAAAAATTAAGTTGTCAACACGTTTTGCACGACGCAAAACCGCTTTGTGGAAAACCTGTGCATTCGTTCCTTCATCGGTCCGAGACAGCGCGCAAAACAGTGATCCCAGTGCTGAAATCGCAGCCATCTGCGCATGCCCGGGCGCCGTGAGGACACCACGGAGAGGTCACGACACACCGCCGGGCATATGCGATCTGAGTGACATGTTCTGGGTGAGACGAGGCACGGCCCGGCACGTTCGCGAAGAGGATTCAGCAAGCGATTCGACGTGTTCAGTCTCGACGGCGCGCGCCTGAGAACGCAGGGCAGGCGCGGCGACCGGGATTCCGGCCCACAATCGGGCAGCAGCACCCCAGCCACAAATGACGGCCACGTCAAAATCGTCAGTAGAACCACGGAACTGCGGATTACCAACCGCACGGCATCTACTCTTCCTCTTCCGTCTCCTCTTCCGCCTCTTCGGCAACAACCACAACGTTGACCGTCGCGGTCACGTCGTCGGCGAATCTAAGCGTCACACTATGTGTACCAACCTGCTTGATGTGCCCGCCGAGCTTGACCACCTCGTCGGCCACAGCGAATCCCTGCTCCCGCAGGTTGGCTGCGATCATCCGATCGGTGATCGAGCCGAACAGAACCCCGTGCTCGTTCGCCTTGGCCGCCAGCACGGCCTCGGCGCCGTTGACCGCCTCGGCGGCAACCTCAAGACGCTTGCGCTCCTTCAGCCGCTCGGCCGCACGCTCGGCCTTCGCCTCGGCAATCGCCCGGATGTTCCCCTCCGTGGCCACCTTCGCTAAGCCCTGCGGCAACAAGTAGTTCCGCGCATAGCCCTCGGCCACTTCGACGACGTCGCCGAGCCACCCCAGCTTCCTGATATCTTCGCAAAGCAAAACCTTCATCGTCTGTTCCTCGTAACGTTCTCTCTCAAGGCCAAAGCCGGCATCCGGGGAAGCGGAACCGATTGGCTATGTGGAATACGGAAGCAACGCCATGAACCGGGCTCGCTTGATCGCCCGCTTGGCCTTCCTTTGACACCCGGCGCAGTTGCCACTGCGTTTTCGCGAATAGATCTTGCCGCGATTGGTCAGCAGTTTCTGCAACGTGTCGATGTCCTTGTAGTCGATGTAGCTGATCCCGCCTCGACAGAAGCGGCATTGGGTTTGATCGCGCGCCCCCGCGAATCCCGGTCTTCTTCTTTGTCTTCTTTTCTGTTGTGGTCGTGGTGCCATCGTTTACCTCATCGTTAACAACATGCGTTGAACAAACACAGGCTTCTCTTAGAACGGTATCTCATCGTCGCCGACCGGGCCGTGAGACCTGGCTTGCGAGCCTCCCTGGTCACCACCATACCCCTGGTCGGCGCGGTCGGGTCCGCCGCCCCCACTACCTCCGCCGGAGGTAGGCATGAACTGGAAATTCTCCACGGTCACACGATGGCGGCTGCGCTTGGTCCCGTCTTGAGCGGTCCAGGTATCGTAGGTGAGCCGGCCTTCCAGGAAGATCGGCTTGCCCTTGTTGAAGAACTTGTTGATATTCTCGGCCATACGTCCAAAGGCGCGGCAATCGACGAAACAGGTTTCATCCCGCTGACTGCCGTCCTGGGCCGTCCATTTGCGATTGGTCGCCACACCGAAATCGACCACCGCGGTCTGACTCGGCGTATACGAAAGCTGCGGGTCCCGTGTCAGGTTGCCCATCAGAAGCACTTTGTTATAGCTGGCCATAATCCATCTCTCCGTCGAACTTCAGACACAGCAGGACGTCCATCCCCTGCCCACTGCGCCGGACCCGGCGCACCACCGTGAGCGCGGCACCCGGTTCCTACCCGACCGCTCCGTCCTTCTCGGCGCGGTCCTCTTCATCGGAGGGGGTTTCGTCCCCCGTTGTATCGGGCGGCTCCTCCTCGATCGTCGGCACCGCGGGTTCCTCCACCGGGTTGGGCGCCTCCCTCGCTGCAGAGACCTCCCCTTCGGGCGCCTCGGCCGCCGTGGACTCCTCGGGCGACCTGGGAGCTTCCGCCGCCTCGGTAGCCTCACCTGGCTTCTCGATAGGCTCGCCGGTGATGTCGCTCTCGAGCATCTCGGCCGGACGCTTCTCCGTCGTCAGGATCAGGGCGCGCATGACCTTCTCCGACAGCACAACGTCCTTCTCGATACCCGAGATCCGCCGACCATCGACCTTGAAGTAGCACAGAATGTACGTGCCGCGTGATCTGTGGTCGATGTCGTAGGCGAGTTTGCGCTCCTGCCACTTTCGCATCGAGACCACCTCGGCATCCGCACGCTGCAGGATGGTGTTGACCACGGAGAGCGTACCCTCCCAATCCGCCGCCGCTTGGGCGGAGTCGACCAAGAACATCCCTTCATATAACCGCTTTGCTACCGTTTCCAAACCTGTTACCTCCCGATCACAAACTGCAATCTCAGAAATCCAAGCTCTATGCGAACCACGCCGGCCGGTGCATCCGGTCACACCGGGCCGCTGTTAAATTCGTTCATGGTCCTGTCGATCCCCGATTCGAGCCAGCACAACACGGCGTCGCGCGTTCGGACGATCGCCTCGTTGAGCAACGGCCGTTCGTCTTCTCTCGGTCGGCCCAGCACGTAATCGACCGCTACTGCACCAGGGCAGTCGCCGATACCCACCCGACAGCGGGCGAACTCGTCGCTACCCAGCCTGGCGATGATATCCGCCAGCCCGTTGTGCCCACCGGCCGAACCCTTGGCCCGGACGCGAATCCGGCCCGGCGCCAGCGCCCGGTCGTCCGTGATCACGATCAAGTCGTCCAGCCCGAGCTTGTAGAACCCGACCGCCGTGGCAACCGCCTGACCGCTGCGGTTCATGAACTGCCACGGCTTCATCAACATGACCTTCCGGTCGTGATACCAGCCCTCCCCGATCCGCGCGCCAAACTTCTGCTGCCCGACCGCGATGCCGAGCGCCTCGTCCAGGGCCTCGATCACCTTGAACCCCAGATTGTGGCGCGTCTCGGCATATTCGGGGCCGGGGTTGCCCAGGCCAACGACCAGCTTCAGATCCGCCATCGGTTCCGGTCCAGCATCTGGCCCACGGCCTCAATCCTCTGCGCCTTCCTCGGATTCCCCCTCCGTCTTCTCGCCGATGACCTCCGGCGCGGCCGGGGCTTCTTCTTCGAGTTCCTCGGCCGTCTTGGCCGCCGCCACCAGGTGGCACGCCACGAGCAACATATCCGGCGAACTGACCAGGGTCACGCCCTCGGGCAGAGTCACATCGCGGGCATAAATGGCCTCGCCGACGCGCAGGTCCTTGACGGGGACAACGATGGATTCCGGCATGTTGGTCACCATGCACTCGACCTCAACGTGGTCCGTATGCTCCTCGACGATGCCGCCTTCATGCGTTCCCTGAGCAGTTCCCTTCAACTCGATCGGTACGGTCACCCGAACGGTTTCCGTCACGTCGACGCGCATCAGATCGACGTGCACAATGTCCCGGCCCAGGTGGTCGTACTGCAAGTCCTTGACGATCATCTTCTGGGTCTTGCCGCCGATCTTGACGTCCATCAGCCGATGCCCGTGGTGCAGTCCTTCGGCGAAGTCATGCCCATCCAATGAGATCGCGACCGGATCCTGCTTGTGGCCATACACGATCGCCGGGATCTGGCCCTGTTTGCGAACGCGGGCGGCCGCCTTCGAACCGGTGTGCTCTCTGATCTGTGCCTCTAACAACAACGTCTTGTTCATAGTCTTTGCACCCGAAAAAACGAAATTCAGACAATCCGATCCAATCGTCCCGAAAGCGAATCGCCGTCCTAAGCGTCCGCAACAAACAGGCTGCTAACGGATTCATCCCTGTGAATTCTCTTGATCGCCTCGCCGAGCATGGACGCGGCGGTGAGCACCCTAATGACACCGACCTTCTTGACCTCTTCCGTCAACGGGATCGTGTCGGTCACCACCACTTCATCCATCGGCGCCGCCTCCAGCCGTTTGAGCGCCTCTCCGGCGAAAACACCGTGCGTGGCGCCGACGAAGATCTTCTTGCATCCACGCTGTTTGACCAGCTCAGCGGCACTGCATACCGTGCCGGCGGTCGCGATGATATCGTCGCACATCAGGACGTTGCGGTCTTTCACGTCGCCGATCAACTCGTCGGCCTGAACGCGTTCGCCGCTGATCCGTCGCTTGTGGACGATCGCCAGATCGCCGCCGAGATGAGAGGCATAGCGTGCGGCGGTCTTGATGTTGCCCACGTCCGGCGAAACAACCGTCAGGTTGTCGATCTTCTTGTCCCGGAAGTAGTGGCTCAACACCAGTTCTCCCGTCAGATGATCGACCGGGATATCGAAAAAGCCCTGCAACTGATGGGCGTGCAGGTCGATGGCAAGGACTCGGTCGGCCCCGGCCGTGGCGATCAGATTCGCCACCATCTTTGCGGTGATCGGGACGCGCCCTTCGTCCTTGCGGTCCTGGCGGGCGTAACCGAAATACGGCACGACCGCCGTGATGCGCTTGGCGCTGGCCCGACGCAGACAATCCAGATAGATCAGCAGTTCGACCAGGTGTTCATCCACGGGCCTGCACGTGGACTGCATGACGAAGCAGTCCCGACCTCGAACGTCGTCCTCGATGCGGATGAACTTCTCCCCATCGGGAAAACGACCGATCTTCGCCCCCCCAACGGGGATGCCAAGATACTTGCATACCGCGCCGGCCAAAGCCGGATTGCTGCTTCCAGAGAAGATCTTCAAGCTGTCGTTCAAAAACATCGTCTGTGGGCCCCTTGGCATCGCTGTTGGGCAGCTCGTTGGTCCGGCTACCGTTGCTGCTCCTTGGTCAGTTCGTTGACGTTATCCCGCGAGACGACCGCGCCGGCGCCGACGTGCGCTCCGGGCCGCAACGCCAGCGGAGCCACCAGCACGGCGCCCGACCCAATGTAGCAGTCGTCGCCAACGGTCGTTCTGCTGATGGTCTGGCCGTCGAAATTCGCGGTGATCGACCCGGCGCCGATGTTGACGTTTCGCCCGATGACCGCGTCGCCCAGATAGCTGTGATGTCGCGCCCGCACACCGTCGGCAAGTGTAACGTCCTTGACCTCCGTGAAGACGCCCAGGACAACGTCGTTCTCGATGACCGTATCGTCTCGGAGATAGGCGAACGGGCCGATCCGACAGCCTCGGCCGATTCGGATCGGGCCGTGGATGTAGGTGAACGGCTCGATCACCGTATCCTGGCCGATCTGCGCCCGAGCGTCGATCCAGGTGTTGTCCGGATCGACAATCGTCACCCCGTTTTCCATCATCTCCTGCTGGATACGCTGCTGCATGATCTTGCTGGCGACGCTGAGCTGGGCCCGGCTGTTGACGCCCATCGCCTCTTCCGGTCGAACGGCGGTGATGGCCACGACCTTGTGTCCCGTGGCAATCAGCACCGACAGCGCGTCGGTGAGGTAGTACTCCCCTTTGACGTTGTCCGGCTTGACCTGCTCCAGCGCCGCGAACAGCGCCTGATTGTGGAAGAGGTAATAGCTCGGGTTCACCTCGCGGATCGCCTTCTGCGCGGGCGAGCAGTCGCTGTCTTCGACGATGCCCTGGATATTGCCGTACGCGTCCCGGATGATGCGGCCGTAACCCGTCGGGTCCTCCAGGACCGCTGTCGCCAGCGTGGCCGCCGACTGCTCGGCCTCGTGCTTGTCAATCAGCGTCTGGAGCGTCTTGGCCCGAATCAGAGGCCCGTCGCCACAGAGGACCAGGGTCTGGCCCCGGAAGTCCTTCAGATACTCTCTGCAGCAGCTGACGGCGTGAGCCGTACCCTTCTGTTCAGCCTGCTCGACCCAGACAATATCGGACGCATCGCCGAAGCGCTCCTTGACCTGATCGGCGCCGAAGCCCACAACGACGTAAATCTTGTCCGTACCGACACTTCGGCAAGCGTCGAGCACATAGGCAAGCATCGGTCGGCCCGTCACCTCGTGCAACACCTTCGGCAACTGGGTGTTCATCCGGCTGCTCACCCCCGCCGCCAACAGGATCGCTACTCTTTCAGCCATGCGCCCTTTCCAAATCCATTAGACAACTCTCTAATGATCGTTTCAGTTGTTCTAATCTACCCGGCCAGGACTCGAACCTGGAATATGGGTACCAAAAACCCATGTGTTGCCGATTACACCACCGGGTAATCGAATCGATTGCGGACAATGGACTACTGATTGTTGGTGTCGGTCCAGACAAAAAGCTGACCTGGTAAATATCAATAATCAATCATCACTGATCGATACCCTTGCTGTCACGGAGACCGCCCTGAAGCCGTCTGGTAAGACCTTGCCGGAGGCTTGAGCCAGCCATGCCGTGATCCTGCTGACCCCGATGACCGTGATCCGGTCCAACTCTACCCCTTGCGGCAAGACAACCGCGAAACGAGAACTATACTGAATCGCCCACGTCGATGCAACCTTTTTCCCACTTTTCCGCAGAAATCCGGGCGTTTCTCTTCATTTCCTTGACGAATAGACCCGATAACTGTATTGTGGTGAATGGATCGTTTTCGCACGAGGCTGGGTTTTACGCTGAAGGGAGAGCTATGAACCATACCTCGGGAAGGCTCATCATTGGGCTTACAGGGTCTCTGGGAAGCGGCTGCACCACCCTGAGTAAGGCTCTTGAAGACCGGGGATTCAAACGAATCTCCATTTCCAGCCTGATAAAGAGCAAGTTCAGGGATCTGCATGAGGGAAAAGAACCTACTCGGGCGAGCTATGGGCCCGACTGGCGAGCAGAACTCCAGGATATCGGGAACAAGGGTCGGCGCGGTGAATTTTCTCCAGATCGGAACAGCGAGACAGATGTCAGGACGTATTGGATTGAACTGGCTCTGAAGAGCGTCCAGCCCGAAGAAGAGGATATTGTGATCGACGGGATCAGGAATGCGGGGGAAATCGAATGGCTACGAAACCGCTATCCGAACTTCTGGCTCGTGGCGGTCTTCGCCGATCAGGAGAAGCGGTGGTCCCGTCTCAGAGGAACCTACGATCACGACGAGAAGGCATTCCTGCGCGACGACCAGAGGGATTCTGGTGAGGAAGAGAAGAGCGGGCAAGCCGTCCAAAGCTGTGTGTATGAAGCAGACTACGTGCTCAAGAATGTGAGCCCGATCGAACCTCCGAGCGACGTGAAGGCGCGCCTGTTTGCCCGTCTGGAAGAGCCGCTCAAGGGAATGAGAAATGAAGAGGGGTTCCGCGGACCACTTCCCGCCGAAGTCTTCATGGCCACAGCGGTATCACAATCGCATGCATCACAGTGTCTTAAGAGAAAGGTCGGGGCCCTGATCGTCGATGGGGAGAACAAGATTCCGCTGAGCGTGGGCTATAATGAGAATCCGGTGGGGATGGAGTCTTGCTTTTCTCTCTACGAGCAGGTATACTACAGGGATCGGGTAATGGCCAGCCGTCTCGAGAGAATGACACCCTTTTTCTGCCCCGAGTGTGGGACTAGGCACGATGAAATCAGACCTCCCTATCTCTGTGACGGCAAGATGGGCGGGGATCAGCCATGCAGATGCAATCTGAAACAGAAGTTCTTCCCAAGTCGAGGCATCGAGTTATGCACGGCAATCCATGCAGAGGAACGCGCAATTCTCAGTCTGGCCGGAAGGAGTGCCGACGGGTGTACGATCTTTGTCAACACGTTCCCCTGCTTCCAGTGCGCACGGCAGATAGTCAACGCCCGCATCAAGAAGGTGGTCTATGTTGAGGCGTATCCGATTGAAGAGGCAGTGGAGTTTCTGAAGACAAACGGCGTTGAGATCGAACCCTTCGAGGGTTTCAAGCCGCGCGTATTCAATCAGGTTTTCAGGCAGGTAGAATAACGGCAGCGGTGGAAAGGAGGACAGTCTATGGTATACAGATGCCCAAAATGTCAGAGATATGGCATGGAGTGGGACGCGCGCGCGAAGGTGCTCACGTGCTATTACAATACGTGCAGACACGTCATTCGTATGGGGTCGCCAAGGAAGACCCCAAGTCCAGAGAGGATATCTGCGGCGATCGTCGAAGACTTTCAAGCGATTCATAAGAGAGGACTCGACGAGCCCGTTTGCATTTGAGGTGCTGTGCCAGCCAAGGTCGGAACGAGACCATGCAAACGCTGGCCATCATCGGTCAGGTCGCAAGGATTCGCACCGCCATCTTGTGGGCCACCTCGGTCCATGTCCGGGTGTGGGTCCAGCCGTAGGCGCGGGCGGTGGCGGCTTTCAGGGCGCTGGCCAGGGCGGTTCGCAGGTTGCGGCTTTGACGATAGCCGGCCAGGAATCCGGCCAGGAGATAGTCGCCACAGCCGACCGTCTGGAGCACCCGGCCTCGGGTCGTGGCCCGGCCGGACCAAACCTCTCGTTTCGTCACCAGAAGCGCGCCTTTGCCGCCCCGGCTGACAAGAACCACCTCGGTCTTCTCCAGCAGGCTCCGCCCGGCACGGACCAGCTTCGCGGGCGTATCCGGAACACGCGATCCAAGCAGGCCGCCCAATTCCTCGACGTTGGGCGCGATCAGCCAGGGCAATTTCGCCTCGACGAGCCGCTCCAGGACGGGGCCGTGGGTATCGACGACGATCTGCGCCCCTTTCCGCCGACAGGTTTCGACCAGGGCGACGCAGGAATCCAGGAGATCCCCGCCCGGCATGGCCCCGGCGAAGACGCACAGGTCGCCCCGGCGAACGACCCTTCTCAGAACGGCATCGAGCCGAGCCAGCGATGCCCGCGTCGCCAGGCGACTCGCCTGGCGCAGGTGCATTTCCCGCCGACCCGCCGTGTCCACGACCGTGATGTTCTCTCGCGTCCGACCGTCAACCAACGTCATATCCAGACGCACCAGCGCGCCCTGCGACCGGAGGGAACGGCGCATCGCCTCATAGTCTTCGCGGCCCCAAAGGCCGGCCGCCACGCTCTCGCAGCCCATCCAGGCCAGCGCCGACGAGACGTTCAGCGCCTTGCCCGCCGGCCCGACCACCCGCTCGTCGATCTGAGCATGGCGACCCCAGTCGAGCTCCCGCCCCCGACAACAAACATCCCACGCCGGCGACAGGCCTATCGTAACGATCCGACCCTTGGGCTTCACTGGGTTATCCCGCTAATGGACAATTGCCCTGCGGCCGTCAGTCCCACTTGTGATGCCTGACAGCCGCGAGGATTTTCTCGGCGCAGCGCAGGGCCGCCAGACCTTCTTCGGCGCTGACCTCGGGGGTGAACGACCGGTCCTTGACGGCGCGGAGGAAGGCCTCCTGTTGCAGGCGGACCGGCTCCTTGTCGTCGATCTGGAGTTGCTCGATGTGCAGCAGGTCGGGCCAGTTCACGCTCGTGAAGTCGAAGTCGCCCTTCTCGCGCTGCTGCTTGATCCACTCAACGACGTTGGTGTTCGGCGCCGTCTTGATGACGATCCCGCTCTTCTTGAGATAATCGACGCTCAGGTAGGCCTGCCGCGAGAAGACGCGGACGCGGCGCTCGGTCTTGAGCGCCAGCCGCGACGCCGTGATGTTGGCGATGCACCCGTTGTCAAAGGCGATCCGTGCGTTGCAGATGTCCTCAGCCTCCTCGATCACACCGACGCCGACCGCGTCGACGCGCCGGATCTTGCTGGCCGCCAGCGATAGAATGATGTCGATATCGTGAATCATAATGTCCAGCACGACCCCAATGTCGGTCGATCGAAACGGATAGGGACTGACGCGCTGGGCCTCGATGAACTTCGGCTCGATGCTCAGCCGTTTCATCGCCTGGACCACCGGGTTGCAGCGTTCGGAATGGCCCACCGCCACGACCGTGTCGAAGCGATTGGCCAGTGAGACGATCTTGCGCCCTTCCCGCGCGCTGGCGGCCAGCGGCTTCTCGATCAGGACCGGGATGCGGTGCCGCAGAAAGATCTTGGCCAGTTGCAGATGGGTCACCGTCGGGGTCGCCACCGTCACAGCGTCCACCTTGTCGACGACGTCGGCACAATCCACGAAGGCGGTGCAGCCGTACTTGTCGGCCAACTGCCTTGCGCGATCCTGGTTGGTGTCCACGACGCCTACCAGTTCGCTGTCCGGCAACTGGCTGTAGACCTTGGCATGAATGGCGCCCATCTTCCCGGCGCCGACGACGGCCGTTCGAATCTTCGTTGTCTCGTCCATAGTGCGTCCCGGTGGGTCATCTCCTCAAAGTTTCCAGATATCGTCCGAACCGATGCTCGCTGCTGCGAAGGATGGCGTCGACGATCGCTCGGACATTCTCGTCGAGCCCATCTTCCCGGGCCATAGCCTTGGCAGCAACCAGCAGTGGCGTCCCTTCGCGATACAGGTGACGGTAGGCGTCGAAGATGCGTTCCTGCTGTTGCTCGTCGAACCCGGCCCGCTGGAGGCCGCGCTTGTTGACGCCACGAACGCAGGACGGATAGTGGCCGCTGACCATCATAAACGGCGGCATGTCCCGCGTCAGACCGGCCAGACCCCCTACGAAACACCATCGTCCCACCGTTACGAACTGGTGCATGCCGGCCACGCCGCTGATCCAGACCCCTTCCTCGATCTTGCTGTGGCCCCCCACCTGGACGCTGTTGCTCAGGACGGTCCGGTTCTCGATGATGCAATCGTGCCCGATGTGCGTGCCGATCATAATCAGGTTGTCGTTGCCGATCTGCGTGCTGGCGTCTTCATATCGACTGGGGTGAATGGTGACGTTCTCGCGGATCACGTTGCGGTCCCCGATCACCAGCGTGCCGATCGGCGAACTCGCGTCGAACCCCAGGACCTGCGGACAACAGCCGATCACGCAGTTCGGGTAGAAGCAATTGCCCTGCCCGATGGTGACCCGGTCGGCGATCACGACGTGGGTATCAAGGACGGTTCCCGCGCCGATCGAGACACCGTTGCCCACGACGCAATACGGCCCAATGACCACGTCTTCCGCGAGTTGTGCATCCGTCCCAACGATTGCCGTGGGGTGTATCTTCGCCATCGTATTGGTTCCTGCCTCTCACTGATCTTGCACGCTGGGCCGGACTGTGGTTTCCCGGCCCCTTCACATCTTGTCATCGTCCACAAGCATGAACTTGATCTCAGCCTCGGCCGCGACCGCGTCGCCGACCATGGCCCGGCACCGGCAGTGGGCGGTCCGCTTTCGCAGCCGAATCGTCTCGGCCGACAGAATCAACTGGTCGCCCGGAACCACCGCCTTGCGCAGCTTGACGCCGTCCATGCTCAGCAGCAGGGCCAACTGCCCGGTGTGCTCGAGCTTCTGGGCGAACAGAAGGCCCGAAACCTGGGCCATGGCCTCAACGATCAGCACGCCCGGCATGATGGGGGTCCCGGGAAAATGACCCTGGAAAAAAATCTCGTTGAACGTCACGTTCTTAACGCCCCGAATCTTCGTATCGCCTTCGATGTCGATGATCTTGTCGACGAGAAGGAACGGATAGCGATGGGGTAGGATCTTCTGAATCCGACGAATGTCGAGTACCGCGTCGGTCCCGAATTGGTCGATGCGATCCTGCTGTTGGGCCTGCTCGTAGAGCTTGCGAGCCAACTGCTGATTGAGTGTGTGGCCACTCTTATAGGCCACCACTCGGCCCACGATCGGCCGACCGACCAGCGCCAGATCGCCGATCAGATCGACAATCTTGTGACGGACGCACTCGTTTGGGAAACGGTATGCGTTCTTGATCGGTCCGTCCGAGGCAATCACCAGGACGTCGCGCGGGCCGATGTGCGTGCCGATGCCCCGCGCCTGAAACTGCCGGGCCTCGACTTCCAGCAGGAACGTGCGGGCCGGCGCCATCGTGGTTTCGAAGCTGTCCGGCGTCAGTCGATAACTGAAGATCTGCCGGCCGATTCCCGTGTGTCCGCTGTAATCCAGATCGTAGGTGACGTTGAACCCACCGTCGGAATACGGCAAGGCGTAGATCGTCGCGTCGCCGGCGCTGACCGTCACAGGCTTCTTGATGGCAAACTCGCGACGCGCGTTGGTCTGCTCGACGATTTCAGCGCCTTTGAGGACTTGGAAGTAGTCGGCGCTGCTACAGTCCATGGCCGGCAATTCAGATCCGTCCACTTCCACCATGAGGTTGTCGATTTCGAGGGCGCGGATCGCGGCCATGCAATGCTCGATGGTCTCGATGCTCACCTCGCCCTTCTTGACGCTCGTGCGCCGGCTGCGCTCGGCGACGTTCGGGACCACCGCGGGGATGCGCACGGGCTCGGGGACATCGGTTCGCACAAAGACCACCCCCGTGTCCTCCGGCGCCGGACGAAAGGTCACCCGCGATTCTTCACCTCCAAACAGCCCCCTGCCGGCCAGCTTAGCCTCGCCCTTGATCGTCGTTTGCAGCTTCAAGCTTTTCTACCTTCGCCGTGAGGCGCTTCAATTGTTGTGCGAATTTGGGCAGACGAAACAGGTACGCGACGATCCGAACCGCCTCTTTCACATCCACGGCCGGCGTCCAGGCGAGTTTCTGCCCGCCGGACACGCTGCTCATCACACCCGACTGCGCCCCGACCATCGTGCCGGCGCCGATCTCGATATTGTCCGCCAGGCCCACCTGTCCGGCCAGGACGACCCCGTCGCCCAGCCGGCAACTGCCCGCCACGCCCGCCTGCGCTGCGATCAGGCAGCTCTTTCCAATCACCACGTTGTGCGCGATCTGGACGAGATTGTCGATCTTGGTGCCGGCGCCGATTATGGTATTGCCAAATTTCGCCCTGTCAATGCACGTGTTGGCGCCGATCTCGACGAAATCCTCGATCACCACGCCTCCGTTGTGCGGAACGAACCGGTGGCGACCCTCGAGATACGCGTATCCGAAGCCCATCGAACCGATGGTGCTGTGGCTTTGCACGATCACATGGTTGCCGAGCGTGCAGCGATGGTAGACCGTCACGTAGCTGTCCAGACGGCAATCGGCCCCGACCTTCGACCCTTCGCCGATGGTGCATCCATTGCCGACGACGGTGCCCGGACCAATCTCAACGCGGTCGCCGAGCACCGCATAGGGACCGATGCTGACGCGGTCGCCCAAACGCACGTCGGCGCCGAGGCGGGCCGTGGGATCGACCCCTTCCGCCGGCGGCGCGAGCTTGGGGGCGAAGTGCTCCAGCGTGGCGATCAACGCCGCATTGACGCTTGCGACAATCAACTGTGGCGCGAGCACACCGGCGATCGGTTTGGCCACGATGATCGCGGCCGCCGCGCACGTCTTGGCCCCCGATTCGTGCTTCGGGTCCATGACGAATGCCACATCGGCCGCACCGGCCGTCGCCAGAGGCTGCACCGATGCAATCACACGGTCCAGACCCTCCGAACCGCCGACCACCTCGGCGTCAAGCTGCCTGGCCAACCCTGCTACTGTCAAGGCCATTCGAACCCCGAGAAAACGATCCACACGATAGAACGCATCCGAGCCGGCTGCGGCTCACGGCTTGTCCTACACTACGGCTTGAGGTCCAACTTGTCCAGTCGCGCCATCACCTCGGCCGTCAGATCGACGCTGCCACCCGCGTACAGGACTTTGTGCGTGCTGAACGTCGCCATGAGTTCCTCACTGGAGGTCGGAAACTCCGGCTCGGTCCGCTCCAGCACCAGCTCCAGACCCTTTTCCCGCGCCACGGTGGCGACCATCCTCAGCGTCTCCTGATACAGCTTCTCCATCCACATCTTGTCCTGCGTCATGCGCTGCTGGGTCAGGAACTCCTGCTGACTTTCGAGTTCCGCTCGGCCCTTGAGCACCTTCTCCAACTGCTGGAGGTAGTCGGCCGTGCCGGGCCGCAGCGTCTTCAACTCAGCGTCGGCGGCTTCGACCATTTTGGCTTGCGCCTCCAACTGGGCCCGGGCGCGGTTCTGCCGGGCGACCATCTGAGCGCGGTACTGCGCTTGTGCCTGACACTGATTGAACACGGTTCGGATGCTGACCACGCCGATTCTCGCACCGGACGCAGCCGACGGACCGGCGTGCCCGTACTGGAACGTCGCCAGGATGGCACAAATGCAGATCATCACGCCTATCACGATGGTTCTTCTTTTCATAAAGCGCCCTTTCTTCTGTTCGGTCTGCTCATACATTGTATTTCTGTGAAGTCCGACCGCCCATTAGAACATCCCCGCGGCCGAGAAGCTGAAGATCTGTCGCTCGTCGGCGCGGTCCTTGAGCAGCGGCGTGGCCAGCTCGAATCGCATCGGCACATGTCCGAAGATCTGGGGCACCATGATCTGGAGCCCCGTGCCGATGGAGAGGCGATACGAGCCGGTGTCGATCGTCCCGCTGTCGGCGAAGAACAGCGCGGCGAAGTTCTCACTGATGATCGGAACCGTGATCTCGGCTCCGGCCAGGAAGATCCAATCGCTTCCGATTGGATCCTTGCGTCGGGGCGACTCGACGTTGGTCTGAAGCCCACGGGTACTGACGCCCCGATATCGGAAGCCGCGCAGGCCATAAGGACCGCTGCCCCCACCGTAGAACTTCTCGAACGGTGGCGCATCGCCCACCACCGTGGCGGCGCGAATCTTGCCCGCCAGGACCGTCTTGTGACCCAGCAGGCTCTCATACAGGGTGAAGTAGCGAACGTACCGGCCCTCCAGGATGCCGAAGGTATGGTCGCCCGTCACCTGCTCGTACTCGGCGCCCACCGTATGGCCCCGGCCCGGCATGTAGCGATCGTCCACGGTCGTCTCTCCGAGCCCCAGCCGGACACCATACAACTGGTTGCCGCCCTTGACGTCTCGGATCTCCTGTGGCGCATCGAAGTCGAGACGGCTGACCGTGACGTTTTCGGCGCGGAACCCAATACTCCGCCTCCAGCGCCCTTTCAGACGCTGCTCGAAACCGACGTAGCCCTTGAGGCGCCCCTCATCGTAGCTCTCTCGGTATCGCTCCCAACTACGGCCCATGACATCGAGTGTGATGGGCCGGTCGCGCCAATACGGATCGACGAACTGCACATAATACTGGCTGTACCTGGTTCCAGGCTCAAGCGTGACGCTGAAGCTCTGTCCACCCCCTTTGAAGTACCTCCAGGGGGTCAGCAATCCGGTGGGATCATCCGGCCAGTCGGTAATGTCGAAGTTCCGCTGCTGATACACCAGGCGCCCGATGACCCCGCTGTCGCTGCTGACACCGATCCCCGGCATGATCATCCCCGTTGGCCCCTCCTTGATGTCCACGCGGACGTCTTTCCGATCCGGGGCACCGTCCTCCGGAGCCACCGGGCGGATCAGCACCTGCTCGGCCACAGCGACCCGCTGGACGTACCGCTCCATGAGACCCCCGCCCTGTTTCGGCGCGATCTGCCCGTTGTACCAGTTGCCCGGCGTGAATTCGTACTCGTCCAGAACCCGTCGAAGCACCTTGTCCTGCGTTTCTTCATTGCCCGTGACGTCGATCTTGCCGATACGGAACCGGTCGCCTTCCACGATCTCGAATGCCACCGTGACCATGTGCCGGTCGACCAGGGGACCGAACCTCGGTCGCGCGCGGACCTCGGCGTCGATGTACCCGATCTCCCGGTACATCCGGGCAATCTCCCGGGCGTCGCGAACCGCTGTGGGCTTGAGGTAGACCTGGCCCTCGTTCAACGTCATGGTCTCCCGCAACCGCTCGTCGCTGAAATGCGTGTTGCCTGAGAGAAGGATGTCGCCCACCCGGTACACCGGACCCTCGTCGATGACAAACGTCACGCGCACCCCGCTCCGATCGTGCGTGAACTCCGTGTTGGCCGTGATCTTGTAGTCGAGGTACCCGTGGTCGTAGTAGAACTCCCGAAGGCGGTCCAGGTCTTCTTCCACGGCCTCTTCCGTATAGTAGAACGGCCAGAGCAACCACCTTCGCTCCGTCGTCTTGACGATCCTGTTCAGCGCCCCGGACGGCATCGCCTCATTGCCGACGAAATTGACCGACTCGATCTGGACGCGTATTCCCTCGTCGACTCGGTAGAGCAAATGGCCCCGCGACATCTGATCCCGATCGAGCGAGACCTCGATGAAGGCGTAGCCGATCTTGCGGTAGACCTCCGCGATGGTCAGGCGGCCTCCTTCGGCCAGAAACGAATCGAGCCGGTCGCCCAGTTCGAAGCCGAGACGCTGACGCAGAACGTGGTCTTTGAACTTCTGATTGCCCTCGAACTCGATCGACTTGATGATGGCGGCCCGATCCTCCGAGGCCGACGAGATCTCGGCGGCGCGCACTCCGCTCGAAGCGGCCAGCACAATCGATATGAGAAGGACGAACATCGTGTCTTGCATCAATTCTCTCGGCGTAGGGTGTACACCGCACCACACGTCTGGCCTCGGCGTACAATGGAAGGGGTATGCCGCCCACACCCTACGGAACTAAAACGGCACGGATTCCTGCTCGATCTGCGCCAGGTTCTCGAATCGCGTACATTTGTCCCGAAACGTCAGTTCCACGGTCCCCGTCGGACCGTTGCGCTGCTTGGCAATGATGATCTCGGCCTTGTTGTTCGGCTCGTAGTCCGTCTCGCCGCGATGATAGTAGTCTTCCCGATGCAACAGCATCACCACGTCGGCGTCCTGCTCGATACTGCCGCTCTCGCGCAGATCGCTCATGCGCGGCCGATGTCCTTCCCGGCCTTCGGCCGCCCGGTTCAACTGGCTCAGGACCACCACCGGAACGTTCAACTCCCGCGCCAACGACTTCAGGTAACGCGAAATCGTCGAGATTTCCTGCTGGCGGGATTCGACCCGCCCAGTCCCCAGGTGCATCAACTGAAGGTAGTCGATCATAACACACTGGATGTTGTAGGCGCTCTTGAGACGACGGGTCTTGGCCCGCATCTCCAGCGGCGACAGCGCCGAGGTGTCGTCGATGAAGATCGGCGCCTCCGAAATGGCCCCGCATGCGTCCACCAGCTTCTGATAGTGCTCGGTATCCAACATGCCCTTGCGAACCAACTGCGAATCGACGCCGCTGTAGCTGCACAGAAACCGCTCGGCAAGCTGCTGCCGGCCCATTTCCAGCGAGAAGATGGCCAGCGGCTGCTTGTCCAGAATGCCGATCCGCTCGGCGATATTCAACACGAGCGCCGTCTTGCCCATACTCGGCCTCGCCGCGATGATCACCATCTCTCCGTTTTGCAGTCCACACGTCAGGTCATCCAGTTCATAGAAGCCCGTAGACAGGCCCGTAACGTGGCTGCCCTCGCGCTTCTCGATCAATTCATAGGCCCGAGTGACCAGGTCCTTCAGCGCCACGGCGGCATTGCTGATCCGCTTATCCGTCACCGCGAAGATCCGCCGCTCGGCTTCGTCGAGCTTCTCAATCGCACTGCCCGACTCATCGTAGGCGTCGTTGAGAATATCCGTTGCAGCCGCAATGGTCTCGCGAAGCAACATCTTCTCCTTAACCACCTCCGTGTAGTACACCACGTTGGCCGCCGAGGGTACCGTCTCCATCACGCGACGGAGATACTCCAGCCCGCCGACGGTCTCCAACTGGCCGTGCCGTTCCAGTTCGTCGCGGACCAGCAGTCCGTCGATCCCTTCCCCGCGGTTCTTCTCGTACAGCGAAAGGACCGCGTCGAAGATGATCTGATGCTCGCTGTGATAGAACGCGGTGCGATCCAACTGCTCGACCACGTCCCCGATACAGCGCGGATCGACGATCATCGAGCCGAGCACCGCCGCCTCGGCCGGCAACGACTCGGGCATGCTGCGCAGCATCGCCATCTCCGCCGGAGGGTTTTTCTTCTCCGTTGGTGCGTTCCCGGCGCGCGACACCCTTCTATTCTCCTTCAGTGGCAAAGTCGGCCCTCCTTGTCGGCCGGCTGTGAATCAAGGTCCGGTCCCTGCCTCCGAGCCAACAGGCAACCCAGGAAGGCAAGATAAACCGGCATTTTACCCGTCCCCCTACCCAGCGTCAAACACTGTTTCCGCCCGCCCGACGGGCCGATGGGCCCTTGTCAGTCAAGGGAATCGGCCAGGCGGCGGCCTGCCTGGTACGCCTTGGCGCGGTCTTTCTCGTTCAGTGTCGCGTCGGGGCTCTGAGCGACCATGCCGAAAAGCAGCGAGGTCTGGACCTTCGCGCCCAGGGTCCCGGCTATGGCCTTCAGGGCCTTTCTTCCACCGGGCATGGCGATTCTGGCGAAGAATGCGGGGCACGCGCTGGATGTGATCGTGACGGCCTTCTTGCTCTGTGTCTTATCGCGCATCTTCGGCGACGGCTGGCCCCAGGGCCAATAGGCATGGCCGACGAGCCGCTCCATGAAACGCCGGATGACGGCGGTAACGTTGTAGAAGTTCACCGGCGACGCCAGCACGAGACCGTCGGCCTCGTCGATGACCTGAAGAATCGCCTCCATGTCGTCGTCGAGAACGCACCGGCCCCGCCGGCCAACGTCCGCCTGCTGCATGCACGCCCGACAGTTCGTGCAGAACTCGATGTGCCTGTCGATCAGGTAGATCCTCTCGGTCTCTGCGCCGCCGTCCTCGGCTCCGCGCAGCACCTCCGAGACCGCCGTATCGGTCACCCGGCCCTTCCGATACGTGCCCACAATCGCGACGATCTTCTCTGCAGCAGCCATGACATCTCCTGCGTTCAGCACGTCCCATCGGCCCTGCGAGCCTCACAGTTATGGGTCCTATGAGACCAACAGGACCCATTCAGTCCTTCAGCCACCGGTCGAGCCAGCCGATGACGGTGTCGTACCACTGGATCGAGTTCTGGGGCTTGAGCACCCAGTGGTTCTCGTCTGGAAAGTATAGTAGCCTACTGGGGATTCCCCGCCTTTGCAGCGCGTTGAACGTACCGAGCCCCTGGGTATCGACGACGCGGAAATCGTGGGCCCCGTGAATCACGAGCATGGGCGCCTCCCAGTTCTGCACGAACCGGACGGGATTGTGCTTCTCATAGCCTTCCGGGTTTTCCCAAGGCGTGCCGACGTGGTCCCATTCGGGAAACCACAACTCTTCGGTGTCGAAGTAGGCCATCCGCTCGTCGAGGTTGCCGTCGTGATTGACCAGGCAGCGGAAGCGGTCGGGCCACTGGCCCGCGATCCAGTTGACCATGTAGCCGCCGAACGACCCACCCAGCGCGCCGACGCGGTCGCCATCCATCCAAGGATACCGTTCGAGCGCCGCCGCCAGGCCCTTCTGGAGGTCCACCAGCGGCTTGCCTCCCCAGTCGCCGCGAATCGAATCGCAGAAGGCCTGCCCGTAGCCGACCGAGCCGTGGAAATCGACCATGACGGCCGCGTATCCGGCCCCGGCGTACGCCTGCGGGTTCCAGCGGTAATGGAAGACGTTTCCGAACGAGCCCTGGGGCCCGCCGTGGATCAGAAACGCCACGGGGTACGTCCGGGTCGGATCGAAATCAATGGGCTTGACCACATAAGCATAAACCGTCTCGTCGTTCCAGCCGGCGAACGTGAACTGCTCGTAATCGCCCATCTTCGCCGCTGCAACCCTCTCGCGGTTGATATCGGTCAGCCGCCTGACGCCGGTGCCGTCAGGACGGACCGAGAACAGTTCGGCCGGCGATCGAAGCGTGCTCAAGGCATAGACGATCCGCTCGCCTGCAACAGCGAAGCCGTGGACAGCACCGTCCCGAACCACAGTCCGCACGCGGCCGTCTGCGACGTCGATGGCAAAGAGCGAGCGCTGGCCGAGGTTCGCCGCCGTCGCGTAGAGCGTACGCCCGTCGGCTGAAAAGGCAATCGAGGACGGACTGCGATCCCACTGTCTCGTGACGACGCGCTTCGAGCCGGAGGGCCAGTCGTACAGGACGATCTGGAACTGATCCGACTCGTACCCCGGCCGGCTCATCGCCAGATACGCCAACGTCTTGCCGTCGGGCGAGAAGACCGGATGCGTGTCCCAGGCCTTGTTATCCTGCGTCAGGCATTTCGGAGGCTGCGAACCGTCGATGGGGCTGTGGAACAGATCGAAGTCCGTCGACCAGGCCTCCTCCGGCCCCACGTCCTTGGCGCTGAAGACAACCGCCTTGCCGTCCGGAGTGAACGTCATCTCCTCGGGCCCGCCGAACGGCTTCGAAGGCGTGTCGGCGTCCATCCCGGCCATGACGTTCACCGCCGAGCCACCCTCGGCCGGCTTGATGAACAGATGCGATCGCCGCCCGTCCTTCCACATATCCCAGTGCCGTACGAACAGCCGCTCGTAGATTCGCCCGCTGGCCTTACGCTGCGCGATGGCGCCAAGCCTCTCTTGGGTCGCTTGGGCCGTTGGGGCGTCGGGAAAGACCTCCATCGTGAAGCCGATGTGCCGCCCATCGGGCGAGACGATCAGATTGCCGACGTCGAGCGGCTCATCCGTCACCTGCCGTGCCTCGCCACCGTCGATCGCAATCCGCCAGGCCTGGCTGGACCCCGAGCGACTCGAAAGGAACCAGATGCTCCTGCTGTCGGGGCCCCAGCGCGGATTGGAGTCCGAGTCGGGATGCGAGGTGAGCTGCCGAAGGTCCGTACCGTCGCTGGAGACGAGCCACAGGTTGGTCCGCCCCCGATTGGCCTCCAGGTCGGTGGTGCGAACGACGAAGGCGATCCACGTGCCGTCAGGCGAGACCTGTGGATCGGAGATGCGATCCATCGCTACCATGTCGTGGATCGAGAACGGATGCGGCTCCGGTCCCGCCACCAGCGGCAGCGAAAACCCCAGGATCACGAGTGCCGTCAAACACCTCCCATGCATCCCGTTGGTTCTACGTTGTTTCTTCTGCATGCGTCTCTCCTTCCTGGCCCGTCTGCGTTCGTGGCTTCGCCGAACGCCGTTGCGGCCGCTTCTTCTCCGGGACGAGCGTCGCCGGGATATCCAACCAGAACGTCGAGCCGACGCCCACCTGGCTCTCCATGCCGATCGTACCGCCCAGCATCTGAGCCAGTTCCTTGCTGATCGCCAGACCCAGCCCGCTGCCCGGGGTCTCCCGGGTCAGAGAACCATCCACCTGACGGAACTTCTCGAAGATCGCCTCGCGATCGTCCTCGGCGATCCCGCAGCCGGTGTCCGTCACGGCGATGCGCACCGTCTTGTCGTCCAGCATGGCCGCGCGGATCTCGATCAGCCCGCGGGCGGGCGTGAATTTCACGGCGTTGCTCAGGAAGTTATACAGAACCTGCTGCACCTTGCCCGCGTCGGTCCTGATGATCGGGACGTCGTCGGCGACCTGCATCCGAATCTTGATCCTCTGTTTCTTGGCCAACAGCGAAAACGACGAGACCAGCGATTCGCAGAGCTGCGCCAAAGAAACCGACCCGACGTGCATCTCCACCCGACCGGCCTGCACCTTCGCCAGATCGAGCAGGTCGTTGATCATGCTCAACAGACTGTTGCCGCTGCGAATGATGTTCTCGGCGTAGCGCTGCCCCTTGTCGCGGCGCAGCAAGCCGGGCTTCTCGCGCAGCACCTGCGCGAACCCGAGAATGGCGTTCAGCGGAGTGCGAAACTCATGCGACATGTTCGCCAGAAACTCGCTCTTGAGTTTGTTCGCCTTGTACAACTCGATGTTTCGCTCGCTCAATTCGGCGATCTTTGCGTCGAGCTGACGGTTGGCTTCACGCAGCTTCTCCTGCGCGCCCTCGAGATGGTCGAGCATGTGATTGAACGCCTCGCTCAGCCGCTCGTACTCATCGCCCGTTGCGATGGAACTGCGAATATCGAGGTTGCCCTCGGCCACGTTGTTGGCCAGCGAGCGCAACTGGCGAATCGGTCGCAGGATGACGCGCTGCGTGATCCAGTAGAACGCCACCATTGCGCCCGTGCCGCCGATCAGTCCGGCCATGACCGTCCAGATTCGATTCAGAAAGACCGTCTTCCTCACGTCGCTTCCGATCCCGCGCGTGCGGACGGCCGCCACTCCAACGACCTCATTCAATGCAAACGCCCCCGCCGAGCCCTGCGGGTTGTGACAGCCCACACACGTCTCCGTCGCGCGAAACAGACGCACGTAGTCGCTCTGCAATCGCCCATCGGGCCGACTGAGCTCGATATCGTCATCACGGGCGGCATCGGCGATGAGCTTGTCGAACAACCTTCTCTGCGCCCGGGTCAGACGCTCCAACTCTTCGTGCCCGCGCTGGCCGCGCAGGGTGATCCACTGCACTGCCGGCTCGTTCGGGTCCTTCGCCGTCCCGCGGCTGGTCAACTCCGGCGGAAGCGGCATCTGCGACAGCGCCCTCAACTGAAAGTGGATCGGAAACAGAAGGGCCTCGACGCGCGCCTTGTTCGTATCCAGCAAGACCTTCGTCGTCAATTGGCTCATCCAGATGTACGGGATCAACAGCGCGATGACCAGGCTGAACAACACTGCCGCCCCAAACATAAGCCGGCATTTCTCCGCCAGTGACAGAGGGCTCAGATGCAGGAAGCGGAGAACGCGTTGCAGAATCTTGCCCGGGTCGATACGCATCATTCTCAACTAACGATCGATCGTTGACATTGGACTGCCGCCGGAACGCCGCCGGCGCGTTCGTCGGTCGATTCGAACCCTCAACGGCCGGGCGAGCCAAATCAACTCTCCGGCTTCTTCTCCACGGCGTGCAGGTGCTTTTGCGTCCGCAGGTTCAGCTCGTCGAGCTGCTTCTGGTCCACCTCGCTCGGCGCATCGGTCAACAGGCATTGGCCCCGCTGCGTTTTGGGGAACGCGATCACGTCGCGGATGTTCTCCGTGCCGGTCAGCAGCATGATGAGCCGGTCCAGACCGAAGGCAATGCCGCCGTGGGGCGGCGCGCCGTAATCCAGCGCCTTGAGGAAAAACCCGAAGCGGTCCTCCGCCTGCTGCCGCGAGATGTTGAGCAGATCGAACACCTTCTGCTGCACCTCCGGGCGGTGAATACGAACGCTGCCCCCGCCGATCTCGCTGCCGTTGACCACGATGTCGTACGCCTGCGAGCGGATGTGGCCGGGGTCGGTTTCGAGCTTGCCCAGGTCCTCCGGCACCGGTGCCGTGAACGGATGGTGAAGCGAATCGTACCGCTTCTCGTCGGCGTTCCACTCGAACAGCGGAAAATCCACCACCCACAAAAACGCAAAACTCTTCGGGTCGTACAGCTTCAGGTCTTTGGCGATCCGACAGCGCAGCGGCGCCAGCGCCTTGTTGGCGACCGATTCCTGATCGGCCACGAACATCAGCACGTCGCCGTCTTTGGCGTCGAACCGCTCGATCAACTGCTGGGCGAGATCGCCGGTGAAGAACTTGCCGATGCCCCCGATGAACGTCGGCGTCCCGTTTTCCATCTTGATCTTGAACCACGCCAGGCCCTTGGCGCCATACTCGGCCACCAGCGCGGCCAGCGTCTTCTCGATGTCGCTGCGCGAGTAGGCGTCGCCGGCCGGAGCGCACAGGCCCTTGACCACCCCCCCGTTTTCGATGCACGATGTGAAGACCTTGAACCCGGTCTGTTCGGCCAGGTCGCTGATGTCCTGGAGCTTCATGCCGAACCGCACGTCGGGCCGGTCGGTTCCGTAGTCGGCCATCGCCTCAGCGTACGACATCCGCCGGATCGGCAGCGACACCTCAACCCCAAGAATCTCTTTCCAGATCCGCGCCACCAGTTCCGAATGGACGGCGATCACGTCGTCGACGTCCACGAAGCTCATCTCAACGTCGATCTGCGTGAACTCCGCCTGGCGATCGGCCCGCGGGTCTTCATCACGAAAGCAGCGAACGATCTGGAAGTACTTCTCAACCCCGCTGACCATCAGAATCTGCTTGAACAACTGCGGCGACTGGGGCAGCGCATAGAACGCGTTGCACACCAGGCGGCTGGGCACGAGAAAATCGCGCGCGCCTTCCGGCGTGCTCTTGGCCAGCATCGGCGTCTCGACCTCCCAGAACCCCTTCTCGTCGAAATACCGCCGGACCAGCATCGTGACGCGATGTCGCACGCCAAGCCGCTGTCGCATCTCAGGCCGGCGAAGGTCGATATACCGATACACCAGCCGAGTCTCTTCGTTCGTCTTGCCTGCGCTGTCCAATTCAAACGGAGGCGTCTTGGCCATATTGAGCACGTCGAGCCGATCGACGACCACCTCGATCTGCCCGGTGGCCAGCTTCGGGTTCTCCAGTCCCTCGCCGCGCGGACGGACCCTGCCGGCCGCCGCGACGACCCACTCACATCGCACCGTGCGGGCCAGCTTGTGCGCTTCGGGGGCTATCTCTGGATCGAAGACCAGTTGCGTCAATCCCTCGCGGTCGCGCACGTCAAGAAAGACCAGGTTGCCATGATCTCGGTACGACTGGACCCAGCCGGCCAGCACGACGTTCTTGCCGTCGTCGGCAAGCCGAAGCTCGCCACAATGATGCGTTCTCTTCAACATACCCAAAAGTCTCTCGTTCTTCGTCTATCCAAGCAAACCTACAGGAACGGCCCGCAGGCAGGGTGTAACACATTACGGTAGTGAAATTGGGACGAGTCGTCAACAGCGGCTTCGGGAGCCGCGCACTGATTTTCCCCCGGGATCATCTGCTTGGCGCCTGCCACAGATAGAAGAAGGGACTGCGAGCTTGGCTCGCAGCCCCTTCCGATTCCCATAACGTCAGGCACAGTTCTACATGCCGACAATCGGCCCTCAGAACGGTTTGTGCCTTGGTTGCGTCTGTCCGGAAAGGCCGGCGATCTCGCCGTCCGACAGGGGACGGTTGTAGATCCGCACGTCGTCAACCAACCCTTCCAGGTAACGCCCGGTTG
>CAZSXM010000008.1:0-118681 GCA_964610435.1 uncultured Pirellulales bacterium
AGACGTGGCTGGAGAACCTGCGCGACTGGCCCATCAGCCGCCAGCTCTGGTGGGGCCACCGCATCCCTGTATGGTCGCAGGCGGGCGAAGGCGCCGCCGTGCCCAATGGTTCGGCCGATAGCATCTTCTCGGTTACGGGGCAATCCGACGAGGGGCCTGTGACATTTGTCTGTGTTGCACCCGGGCACGAGGACATTGAGTCTACGCTCGAAGCATCCGGCTGGAAGCGCGACGAAGACGTGCTGGACACGTGGTTCAGCTCGGCGCTGTGGCCGTTCAGTACGCTGGGCTGGCCGGACGAGACGGCGGAGATGAAGACGTTCTATCCAGGCAATGTCCTGTGCACCGCGCGGGAGATTATCACGCTGTGGGTCTCGCGGATGGTAATGATGGGCCAGTACTGCGCCGGAGACATCCCCTTCCGCGACGTCTACATCCACGCGATGATCCAGGACGGCGAAGGCCGAAAGATGTCCAAGAGCCTGGGCAATGGGATCGACCCGCTCGTCGCCATCGACAGCCACGGCGCCGACGCGATGCGATTCACCCTGGCCAGCATGACCACCGACACACAGGACATCCGCATGCCGGTGGCGCCGATGACCCTTCCTGACGGTCGCCAGGTCAACACGTCGCCCAAATTCGACATCGGCCGCAATTTCTGCAACAAGCTCTGGAACGCCTCCCGTTTTGCGATGATGAATCTCGAAGGCTTCGAGTCGACCGCGTTCGGCATCGACGATCTGGACGTCGTCAGCAGATGGATTCTGTCTCGCCTGGCGACCACGCAAGCGGAGGTCACCGCCTCGCTCGACGCCTTCAAGTTCAGCGAGCCGCTGGCGCAACTGTACCGCTTCTTCTGGAACGATTTGTGCGACTGGTACCTCGAATGGGTCAAATTCAGCATGAGGGATGAGACCCGCCGGCCCATCGCCCAGAACGTTCTGGCGTTCGTCTTGGATCGCACCCTGCGATTGCTGCATCCCTTCGTGCCGTTCATCACCGAAGGCATCTATCAGAAACTCAATGAAACGGCGACTGCGCGAGGACTCGGGAGCATCGCCGTCAACGACGGCTCAGAGGCCCTGACGGTCTCCCGATGGCCCATGGGGCTCGACGAACTCGTCAACAGCGGCGTCGAGGAGCAGATCCGCCTCGTACAGGAGACGATCCGCGCGATCCGCGACATCCGGAACAAGTACAACAAATCGAGCGAAGTGCTTACGGCTTCGGCGGCCGCGCCGCAGGCCACCGCCGAGGTCCTCAACGCCAATGCCGATCTGATCTGCCAACTGACCAACCTGCATTCGTTCCAGGCGGCCGAAGGGGCGGCCAAACCGAACAACGCGGCAACCACCATAGTAGAAGAAACGCAGGTCTTCGTGCACGATGTGATCGACCCGGACGCCGAGCGCGCCCGTCTCAAGAAGCAGAAACAGGAGATCCAGCAGGCGAAGAAGGCCGTGGAAGGCAAGCTGGCCAACGAGAATTTCGTGACCCGGGCCAAGCCGGAGGTCGTCGCCCAGGCCAGAGACAGGCTCACGCAGCTTCAGGAGCAGTTGCAGGCGGTGGAGACGCACCTGGCGGAACTGGGCGCCTGATCCGACGAAGGGAGACCCACGATGGACGTGGAAGTTGAACTGTCACGAATCATCATCAATGAGACGTCCGATCAGCAGATTATCGTCCTGAAGGAGCGGCACGGCGAGCGGGCTTTCCCCATCGTGATCGGCATCGTGGAGATCTTCGCGATCGACCGCCGCCTCAAAGGGATCACCCCTCCGCGTCCGATGACGCACGACCTGCTCGCCAGCGTTATCGACAGCCTCGGGGCGCAGGTCAAGCGTATCGTGATCGACGACCTGCGCGACCACACGTTCTACGCCAAGATCTATCTTCAAGCGGACGGACGGACGGTGAAGATCGATTCGCGTCCCTCCGATGCCATCGCCCTGTGCGCGGCGATCAATGCGCCGATCTTTGTGGCCGATCATGTTTTCGACAAGACGGGTCCGTAAACAGCGTTGCGATCACGAGCAATCCCACGGCAACGCACAGCATCGCATCGGCCACGTTGAATGTATGCCAATGCCGACCCGGCCAGTAGACCACGTCAATGAAATCGCGGACCTGCCCGTCGTTGAACGCCCGATCATACAAATTGCCGCAAACGCCGGCGGCGAACAACCCCAAGGCCACCTGGACAATCCGCTGCCGCGCCGCCCCGAAGAAGAAGACCCCCAGAATAATGGCCAAGGCCACGGCAGAAACACCCACCAGAAAGGTCTGCCGCCCGGAGGCGATGCCAAAGGCGGCGCCGTCGTTGAGGGCCAGTCGGAACGTGAGGAAGCCGCGGATGATCGTCATGCTCTGATCGGGCTCATCACGCAGGACGGCGAACACCGCATGCTTCGTCCAAAGATCCAGCAGCAGCCCCACCATCGCGATAGGCCAGAAGATCAGATGCGCAATCCGGTCGGGCAATGCCTCTCGGCAGCCGTCCAGGAGCCCCTGACGCCGTGTCGCCGCTTCATCCGGGGGCCGTGTTGTTGTCGGTTCAGTCATCGAGTCCTCGCAATGGGTTCTCAGTCAGTGCGTGCTCTTGGATGAGCTTCTTCAGCCAATCTCGCCGGGGTTGATCGGGATGGATGTCCAGGGAGCGCCGCCAATGGCGCAGCGCCGCCACCCGCATCGCCTCGTCGCCGCTGCGCTGAAACTCAATCATGCAGGCGACACCCAGGCCTCGATGGGCTTCCCAATCGCCGTCGTCGAGGGCGATCGCCCTTTCGTACATGGCGACTGCCTGGTCGGCCTCGCCGAGTTTCAGAAAACAGTACCCGAGGTGGCGAAACGCCTGCGGGCGGTCGGGATGGTTCTGGATCATGCCAAGCAACACATCCCTGGCCCGGCCGTACCGACCACCTCTCATGTGGGCCATCGCCAGGGCCAGCAATGACTCCGGACGTTTGGGATCGTCCTTGAGCAGTTCTTCATACAGCCGGGCCGCTTGCTCGTAATCCTTCTGCATCTCATACGCCCGGGCCAGCAGGCGCAGGGCTTCTTCCGATTCCGCATCGATCTGTCGCGCCAACTCGCAATGGACCAGTGCCTGGACGGCTCGCTCGGCGTTCAGGTAGCATCGCGCCGCCGCCAACTGGGCCTCCAGGCTCTCCGTGTCCAGTTCGCCGGCGCGTGCAAAAACCCGGGCTGCCTCATCGAATCGGCCCAGCTTCTCGTACACCGTCGCCAGATCCATGTGGTCCTGAAACGACCAAAGATCCAGACGAGCCGCCTGTCTGAACGCCTCGGCGGCCAACTCCAACTCATTCAACGCCAGATAAGCCCTGCCCAGTTCCGAATGAGCCAGAACAAAGTCGGGGTCTTGCGTTACGGCGGCCTTGAGCTGCCGAGCCGCTGCTTCCTCCTGCCCCAATTCACGAAGCATGACCGCGTCAAGGTACAGATCCACCGCCGACGGCCGCTCGGCACAGCCGAAAACGAGGCACATCCCCAGCACTGCCGTGCCAAGCCAAGCCAAGATCCCCCTGTCGTTTCCCTCGAACACGCGCCGGAAGCCCTTCCCAATCCTGCGAGGTCCGCAACCGATCATCTTGACGATCGCGTTTCCCGCCAATGCGTGGATTATACCAGACCCCTCCCCCCTGTCAAAACCCTCAAGCCCCCTGGAATCCTCTCGCTCAAAGAGCGGGAAGTGTTTGACACCGGGTCGGGCGATGGCTATGCTGTGCGGCTGTTTCGTGGTTCGGTATACGCTGGGACGAGGCTGCGCCTCGTCTTTGTTGTTATGGATTGAAAGGCGCGCATTGCATGGCGAAAGAGAAGACCAAACTTGCGAAAAGGCCCTGTGTCCTGATTATACGCGATGGATGGGGCTACAACCCCGACCCCGCCGAGGATGATTGCAACGCCGTCAAGCAGGCGCATACCCCCACGGATGACATGCTGATGGCCGAGTACCCCCACTGCCTGATCCACACCTACGGCGAATACGTCGGGTTGCCGGACGGGACGATGGGCAACAGCGAGGTCGGCCACCAGAACATCGGGGCCGGACGGACGGTGCCCCAGGAATCGGTTCGCCTGACTCATGCGATACGGGATGGCTCGTTCTTTCGGAACGAGCAGTTCCTGGAACTCATCCGATTCGTCAAGGAGAACAAGGGCAAAGTGCATTTGATGGGCCTGTGCAGCGACATCGGCGTCCATTCGCTGCTCGGGCATCTCTACGGCCTGCTTGAGCTGGCCAAGCGAAACGGGGTGACCGACGTGTTCATCCATGCCTTCATGGATGGACGCGACTCGCCGCCCGACAGCGGCCTCGGATACATCCGGGACGTCGAGAAGAAGGCCGCCGAAATCGGCGTCGGCAAGATCGCCACGGTCATGGGCCGGTTCTATGCGATGGACCGCGACAGCCGATGGGACCGGGTTCAGAAGGCCTACGAGTGCCTGCGGACCGGCAAGGGCCTCAAGGCCCCAAGCGCTCAGGACGCTGTCAAGAGCAGCTACGATAGGGACGTCACCGACGAGTTCATTGAACCAACGTGCGTCATCGACAAGGACGGCGGACCGCTGGCCACCATCGACGACGGAGACGGCGTGATCTTCTTCAACTTTCGAGGCGACCGGCCCCGCGAACTGACCCGTGCCTTCGTGGCCGCGGACTTCAAGGAGTTCGTGCGAACGACGCTGCCCCAGATCTGTTTCGTCTGCATGACCGAATACGACGCCAGCATCCCGGCTGCCGTGGCGTTTCCCAAACCTCCCAAAATGAAGAACATCCTGGCCGCGTATTGGAGCGAACTGGGGCTCAAGCAGTTCCGTTGCGCCGAGACGGAGAAGTACGCTCATGTGACGTTCTTCTTCAACGACTACACGGAGAAACCGTTCAGAGGCGAGGACCGACAGATCGTCCCGTCGCCCAAAGTGCGTACGTACGACCTCAAGCCGGAGATGAGCGCCCGCGAGGTCACCGACGTTGTTCTGGAACGATTGGACGCCGGCAAATACGACGTCGTCGTGGTCAATTTCGCCAACCCCGACATGGTCGGTCATACGGGCGTCCTTTCGGCTGCGGTCCAGGCGGCCGAAACCGTCGACGAGTGCGTGGGCAAGATCCTCGAGAAAGTCAAGAGCATGGGGGGCGCCGCCGTCGTCACGGCCGATCACGGCAACTTCGAGAAGATGATCGACCGAAAGCCGGACAGTCCGCACACGGCGCATACCGTCGGGGACGTGCCGCTGATCGTCTTCGATGACCGCTACAAGGGCCGGACGCTGCGAGATGGTGGAACGCTCGCCGATATCGGGCCGACGCTTCTGGAGATCATGGGGCTGCCTCAGCCGCAGGAGATGACCGGCCGCAGCGTGCTCCAGGCGACCTAGCGCAAACTCGATCATGAGCCGGCGTCTCCTCGCCACGCGAATGGAATTCGGTGGGAACCATGGGTCGAATCGTTCGCCTTGACCAGAACATGATCAACATGATCGCGGCCGGCGAGGTCATCGAGCGCCCGGCCAGCGCGGTCAAGGAACTCCTGGAGAACAGCATCGATGCCGGCGCAACACAGCTCGTGGTCTCCGTCGAAGACGGTGGTCGCAAGCTCATCTCCGTCACCGACAACGGTGCTGGGATGGATGCCGATGACCTGGCGACCGCCTTCGAGTCCCATGCGACGAGCAAGATCAAGGACGCCGGCGACCTGAACCGTATCGCCACGCTGGGATTTCGAGGGGAGGCGTTGGCAAGCATCGCATCCATCGCGTACGTACGCGCCGTCAGCCGAACGCCCAACTCCAACCAGGCCCACTGCATCGAGATCGATTGCGGCGACAGCAAGCCGGTCAGCCCGTGCAGCGGCGACGTCGGGACCACGATCCAGGTTCGCGATCTGTTCTACAGGACCCCCGCCCGCCGCAAGTTTCTGCGGACCGCCAGCACCGAGATGGGACATATCAGCGAACAGTTCACGCGAATCGCCCTGCCCAACGGCTCGCTCGATCTGACGCTGGTCCACAACGGCAAAGAGCTGTATCGTCTCTCCGCCGCCACCGCGCTGCGGGAGCGAATCGCACGGCTCTTTCCCATGCTCGAGGCCGACAGTCTCGTTGAGACGCAAACCGAGGAGAAAGGCATTCGGATCCGTGCCCTGCTCGGCCATCCCGGCATCTCTCGAACGAACAACAAGTTTCAGTACGCGTTTCTGAACGGGCGTTTCGTTCGCGACAAGTTTGTCTCACACGCGGTCAAGGAGGCGTACCGAGGCATGCTCGAACCGAACCGCTTTCCGGTCGCGTTCCTGTTTATTGAGATGCCGTATGATGAATACGACGTCAACGTGCACCCCACGAAGACCGAGGTCCGTTTCTACAACTCCAATCTCGTTCACTCACAGATTCTCGGCACGATACGCGAGAAGCTTCTCGGCACAAACCTGCACATGCCCGCCCGGCTGGCCTCCGCACCGGCGGCCTCGCTCGATGACGGTCGCCAGGGCCAACGGGCCAGACGGCAGGAGATCGCCGACGCCATGGCGGACTTCTTCAAGCAGCACCGGCCCGCCCATCGGCAGCAGCAGTTCGACTTGCAGCCGGACAGAACCTCGCGCACCAGCACAGCGAACCATCGAGGGCCGTCGATTGGCCATGAACCGATGCCGCCCGTGCTGGGCTTTGAAGGGCCGAAATACCTCCAGATCCACGACAGCTATATCGTCGAGCAAACCGACGAAGGCTTTGTCATCATCGACCAACACGCGTTGCACGAGGCAATGTTGTACGAGACCCTCCGCCAGCGAGCCGGCAGCGGCTGCCTCGAATCGCAGCGGCTCTTGCTGCCTGAGACTCTGGATGTCACCGATGCCCAAGCCGACGCCATCGAAGCCAACGGCGATATCTTCCGCCGACTTGGCGTGGAACTGGCCCCCTTCGGGCCGCGAACGTATGCCGTCCAGGCTTTCCCCTCGCTATTGGCGAAGGTCTCCCCCGTAGGCTTCGTGCAGGACCTCGTCGACCTGCTGGCCTCCAGGAAGACGACACCAAACCCCGAGGATCTGCTCGATGAGGTGCTGAACATGACGGCCTGCAAGGCCGCTATCAAGGCCGGCCAGAGACTGACCGACAGCGAGATTCAACAACTGCTGGCCGACCGGCAGCAATACGAATCCACGAGCCGGTGCCCACACGGCCGGCCCACGACGATCACCTTTTCCATCGGCGAGCTGGAAAAGCAGTTCAAGAGGACCTGATGCGCAGGTGGTGCGTGCTATTGGCGCTTTTCGTGGCCTGGAACCTTCTGGGCTACGCCCTGTTTCGACCGCAGCGGATCGACGCTGACGTGCGCGCGCCCAACGCATCGCATCCAATGCGAATCGTCTCGATGGCCCCCAATCTGACCGAGATTCTCTATGCCCTCGGGCTGGACGAACGCGTGGCCGCCGTCACCGGCGACAGCGATTACCCCCCGGAGGCCGCGACCAAACCGCGCGTGGGCAGTTTCTGGCTGCCGAACCTCGAGGGCATCATTGCCAAACGACCCGATCTCGTCTTGAGCCTCGACATCCCACAGCAGAGGAGCCTGGCTGCCCGGCTGCGGCGAATGGGCTACGATTGCCTGGTCTTGAGCATCTGGACCGTCGATGATCTCTTCGGCGCCATTGAGACGATTGGACGAGCAACCGGACAACACATCAAAGCCAATGCGCTCGCATCTGGAATCCGAGAGGACCTCGTGCGGCTGGGCCGTACCCGGGCCGGCAGAGACCGGCCTCGCGTCCTGTGGGTGGTCCAGAGAGAGCCGCTCCGCGTCGCCGGACGCAATACGTTCATCAACGAGCTGATCGAACTGGCCGGCGGCGAGAATGCCATCGGCCCAACGCTGCACAAATACCCGCCCGTCGGGGCCGAGCAGATTATTGGAGCGAACGTCCAGGTCATCATCGAACCGGCCATGATGGGAGGCGATCCAGCCGAACAGCGTCGCCGAGCGCTGGCCCACTGGGGCCGCCTGGCCAGCGTACCGGCCGTTGCTGATGGGCGAATCCACGTTGTCGAGGCCGATGCCGTTTCGCGCTTGAGCCCGAGACTCGCTGAGGGAATTCAACTGATCGCGGGATGCCTTTGGCCCGCCGAGGGGGGAGAGTGACGCCGTGCACCCGTTCCTGTCGCCGAAAACACTGCTGACCAGAGTTGCGGCCGCCATCTTATTGCTCGTGCTGGTCATGGTTGCGTGCTCGTTCGTCGGCACCGAACCCATTAGCCTGAAGGCCGCCCTGGCCGGCCCTGCCTTGTCGTCAGCCTCACCCAACCCCGACTACGAAATCCTGCTGCGGGTGCGCGTGCCCCGCATCCTGCTGGCGGCCATCGTGGGAGCGGCCCTGGCCGGCGCCGGCGTCGTGTTCCAGGCCATCCTGCGAAACCCGTTGGCCGACCCCTATATCCTCGGCGTCTCCAGCGGCGCCGGCCTTGGCGCCATGCTGGCGGTCATCTGCTCGGTCAACTGGACCCTGTGGGGGCGATCTCCGGTTGCGGTCTTCGCCTTCTTTGGGGCGCTGGGCACCGTCTGGCTGGTCTGGACGATCGGTCGCATTACGGGCAAGTTCCACGTCACCGGCCTTCTCCTGGCCGGCGTGGTCGTGAACGCCTGTTTCTCAGCCGTGATCATGTTCCTCACATCCATCACCAGGAGCCAGGACGTCTATGCGACCGTCTTCTGGCTCATGGGCAACCTGGCCGAAGAGGAGGCGTTCGTTCTCTGGGCCAGCGGCGGATGCGTGGTCGCCGGCATTGTGGCGCTCTTGTTCCTCGGCGCCCAGCTCAACGTCATCAGCTTCGGTCCGACCGACGCCCGAAGCATGGGCATCCACGTCGAGCGGGTTCAGTTCGTCGCACTGGCGATTTCGGCGTTCATTACGGCCGTGGCGGTCAGCCTCAGTGGCTTGATTGGTTTCGTTGGTCTGATCGTGCCGCATGCCGTTCGTCTCGTCCTCGGGCCCGACCATCGCCAATTACTGCCGTTAAGCTGCGTCGCCGGAGCGATATTCCTTATTGTGGCCGATACCGTCGCCCGTTGGATCGTCGCGCCGGCCCAGTTGCCCGTAGGCGTCATCACGGCGATGGCCGGAGGCCCCTTCTTCCTGATTCTGCTGATACGTTACAACAGGAAGGTGTACTGGTTGTCATGACCACGCGCGTACAACTGCACAACGTGACCTTCGCCTATCGGCCGGACCAGCCGGTGCTGAAAGATATCTGTCTGAGCGTGGAGCCGGCGACCTTTCTCGCTGTGGTCGGGCCCAATGGAGCCGGCAAGACCACACTGATCGACCTTCTCGCCGGACTGCTGGAGCCACAGGAAGGGATTGTCGCCATTGACGGCAGGGAGATTCACTCCTACAGCAGGCGTCACCTGGCCGAGAAGGTGGCGCTCGTTCGACAGGAGCATGTTCCCGTCTTCGGGTTCTCTGTGGCTGAGACGGTCCTGATGGCAAGAATTGCCCACGTCGGCCAGTGGGGCTTCGAGCGCCCGGTGGACCGGCGGACCGTAGCCGATGCGCTGGACGTGACAGACACGGCCCAGTTCGCGTCGCGTCCGCTGGCCGACCTCAGTGGAGGCGAACGCCAGCGAGTGTTCATCGCCCGTGCCCTGGCCCAGGATACGCCGATCATCCTGCTCGATGAGCCCACCAGCTTCCTCGACCTGCGTCATCAGGTGGCGATCTACGACCTGCTCAAGTCTGTGCAGCGCGAGAAGGCAAGAACCGTGATTGCCATCACGCATGACATCAATCTGGCGGCCCAGTATTGCGACCAGGTTCTGCTTCTTCAGCCGTGGCGCGCTGCCTCGGGCGACCAGAGCCACAGCGCCCCTGGCGCCGGCGCCCATTACCGGGTGGGCTCCACACACCAGGTCTTCACAAAGAGCGAGATCGAAAGCGTCTTCGGAATCCGCGTCTTTTCGGCTTCTGTCGGCAGCGAGAACATGTTTCTGCCCTTGGGGGAAATGGCCAAAGACGCCGGCCGAAGGGGTCCGCCGCAGCCCACAGATCTCGCATAAGTTGTTTCCTGGAAATGCCTTACAACGAGAGACGGAATGTGTATATCGGACCCTGGCGACGGTTGCCGGTCGGAGCCCTCAAGACTGAGGACCTTCCGGAATATGAGGCTTCTCCTGGTGCGATGAATATGGTAGAATTATTGGTTCTATAGGTACAATGCCCTTGCCCTCTATGAAAGGTAGATACAGACGTGGCCCGGGAACGCAAGAAGACAGCGAAAAAGAAGCCCACACGGAAGCGCAAGAATGCGAGGCCTCTCAGCGCCGCTGATATCGAGCACTTCAAGGAACTGCTCCTCCAAAAGAGGCGGGAAATCTTTCAGAATGTCTTCGATATCGAGGGAGAGACCCTCAAGAAGTCCCGGCTCGATGCCAGCGGGGACCTGTCCAGCATGCCGATCCACATGGCGGACCTTGGCACGGACAACTACGAACAGGAGTTTGCCTTGGGCCTGATGGACAGCGAACGGAAGATCCTGCATGAGATCGACGATGCCTTGAACAGGATGGCCGAAGGAACCTACGGCATCTGCGAGGGGACGGGCCAGCTGATTCCCAAGGCCCGACTGGAAGCCCAGCCGTGGGCTCGATACTGTGTCGAATACGCCAGAATGGTGGAAGAGGGCCTGGCCGAAGGCGCATAGGCTCGCCGTGTCACACGCGCCGATCGATGGCCGAGAATCGACCCGAGCGGGTCGGCGTGCTCGGCGACTGACTGCGTATGTTCCGAGCACCGTGCGAATGAAACAACAGCAACACATCAAGGCCGAGCAGGCCCCCGCAACAGACCGAATCGTGTGCCCGACATGCAAGAGGTTGCTGCGCGTCCCGGCGCCCGACACATCCGAACGGCCCAGGTTCTTTCCGTTCTGTTCGGAGCGATGCCGGCTGATCGACCTCAACGCCTGGCTGGACGCCGAGTACAGGATCGTCGCCCGACCGGATGAGGAACCAGACGATGCGCTGGCCGACGACGAGGCCCACCGCTGATCGTCTATCGTTTCATCGCCCGGAAAAATCGTGTAGACGCCAACGGAATCACCCGCTATGATGCCGCGAGAGCACCAAGCCGACCCATTTGAAGGCGCTGCTTTGAAAGGGAGCAAGATGCGTGAGGACAAGGAGCCGGTGCTGTCCTTGGGGAGCTGTCTATTTCCACGGGTATTCCAGGCATTCCGCATTGCCGTTCAGCCAACCAAACTGCTTCTGGCCTTTCTGGCCCTGACGGCCGTCTGCCTGACCGGTCGGCTCATGGATCTCAACGCGACGGTGGTCGTTGCCCCCAGCGGAATGACCGAACTCGACGAGTATGTATCCGGGTCACTCCAGATCGACGAGCACATCCGACTGTTTCGGGAAACCGGCGGGCGGACGGGCGTCTTCAGCACGCTCTGGCATTTCGGCGCCAAGCGGTTTCACTCAGCGGTCCTTGGCATCTCGCGTCGCGACAGTCTGAGTGTCTTCGCAGACATCGCGGCTGGTTTTGCCGCCCTGGGGTGGGCCTTCACATACCACCCCGTGTATAGTGTGGTCTTCTTCGCGGTCGTACTGGCTGTGATGGCGCTGGCCGGTGGGGCCATCTGTCGTATTGCAGCGCTCCAGTTCGCCCAGGGACAGAAGCCCGGATTGGCAGAGGCCGTACGATTCAGCGCCGGCAAGTTCTGCAGCTTCCTGGCCGCCCCCGTAACGCCGGCCGCAATCATCGTCGTGATCGGCCTGTCGATCTTCCTCCTGGGGCTGATCGGCAACATCCCCATCGTCGGGGAACTGTTCGTGGGCCTGTTCCTCCCTCTGGCCTTTCTTGCGGGGGCCCTGATCGCCATCATTGTGATCGGGACGCTGGCCGGATGCGGGCTCATGTTCCCCACGATCGCGTACGAGGACTCGGACTGCTTTGATGCGATCAGCCGAGCATTCAGTTACGTCTATGCCAAGCCCTGGCAAATGGGCTTCTATACCGTCGTCGCCGTCGTTTATGGAACGATCTGCTACGCGTTTGTCCGGTTCTTCTCGTTCCTGTTGCTTTGGATCACACACCTTTTCCTTCGGATCGGCTTCTTCGACGGCAACCGAAAACTGACGGCCATCTGGCCCCAGCCCGACCTGACCGATCTTCTCGGCCAGACCGCCGCCCAGCCCACGAACTGGTCTACATCGGCCGCAGCCTTTCTGGTCTATGTATGGGTTCTGGTCGTGATCGGCCTGATGGTGTCCTTCGTCATCAGCTTCTATTACTCGGCCAACACGATCATCTACGCCCTAATGCGCAACCGGGTCGACAAGACCGCGTTGGACGAGATCCAACCCGGTTCGGACGACATGGCAGCCGAAGCCGGATCGGTGTTCAGAAGCGTTGAGACCGCGAGCCAGGACGCGGCAGATCGCCAGAGCGGCCCAGCCACGTCCGAATAACAACAGGTCGTTCTGCTCCTCGGGATCGCCTTTCGCAGGCCCTGATGTCCGCGACGGCTCAACCATCCCTTCCATTGTGCCGATGATAATGGCATGGCCGCCCGCGGCCTGCCTGTGAGGGCCGCATGGGAACCGCTGCTTCCGAGGAACGTCAGAACAATGGTGCTGCGAGCATATGCCTGAGCCGCGCAAGGACAGACACACAGAAGGTCCGGATAATGCCTCGTCGGCGTCTGCGCCCCAGGCGCCGGGCTTGCTCGGGGCTCTTCGCAAGCCACTGATCATTCTGGCCCACATCGGCGCCTTCGCCACATCGCTGATGTTCGCATTTCTGGTGGCCAACAACATGCAGTTCAGTCGGCACTGGCTCGTAGAGCAGTACCCATTCTTCCTGCTGGTTTCTCTTGCCGTCAAACTGCCGGTGTTCGGCCTCTTCAGACAGTACCGTGGCTGGTGGCGTTACGTCAGTATGTCCGACCTGCTGGGCATCCTGCGGGCGGCCCTGGTCAGCACGCTGGCGATCGTCACCCTCTGGTTCGCCCTGATGCTCCAAGTCCCGGCCGTCCGCAGGGCACTGCCGCCGGGCATCGCGGCCATCAGCCAGGGCGTTTTCATGGCCGATCTGTTCGGGACCATTCTTCTGCCGGCGGGTCTGCGAATGCTGATCCGGCTCTACCACGAGGAGTTCCGAGCAACCGAAGGGCGGTTCCTGAAGCGCTTCCTGATCGTCGGCGCCGGCAACGCCGGAGAAGCACTGCTTCGTGAGATTCTCCGCATGCGCGTCGTCCTGTACGACGTCATCGGCTTCATCGACGACGACCCGGCCAAACAAGGCACCAGCATCCACGGAGTCGCCGTCCTTGGAACCGTGGACGAACTGCCCAGGATCTGCCATGAACGGAACATCGACGAGATCGCGATCGCCATGCCCTCGGCCACCCACCAGCAACGGCGCCGCGTCATCCAGCTCTGCGAGGGCGCCAAGGTGAGGTTTCGCACGGTGCCCTCGATCACCGACATCGCCTCCGGCAAGCTCCGCGTCAGCCAGATCCGCGACGTGGACATCAACGATCTCCTGGGCCGACAGGTCGTCCAGCTCGATCTCAATTCGATTGAGGCGTTTACACGGGACAAGACGATCCTGGTCACGGGGGCCGGCGGGTCGATCGGCTCGGAGTTGTGCCGGCAGATTTGCCAGTTCGGACCCGGCCGGCTTCTCCTTGTCGATCAGGCCGAGAACCCACTGTTCTATGTGGAACGCGACCTGGGCAAGCGCTTCGCCGACGTAGCCATCGAGCCGATCGTCTGCAACATCACCGATCGCAACCGCGCAGAGGAGATCTTCGAGCGATACCGCCCTGCCGTGGTCATCCATGCCGCCGCTCACAAACACGTGCCGTTGATGGAGCTCAACGCCCGCGAGGCCATTAAGAACAACGTTGCCGGGACACAGGTCATTGCCGACGCCTCGGATCGGCACGGGGCCGCCCATTTCGTCATGATCAGCACGGATAAGGCGGTCAACCCGACCAGCATCATGGGCTCATCGAAGCGGATCGCCGAGATGTACGTCCAGGATCTCAGCCGGACGAGCCAAACGCATTTCGTCACCGTTCGCTTCGGCAATGTGCTGGGTTCGGAAGGCTCGGTCGTGCCGATTTTCCGCAAGCAGATCGCCGAAGGCGGGCCGGTCACCGTCACGCACCCGCAGATGAAGCGCTACTTCATGACGATCCCTGAGGCCAGCCGGCTCGTTCTCCAGGCGGCCACCATGGGCCAAGGTGGCGAGATCTTCGTTCTCGATATGGGCGAGCCGGTCAAGATCGTCGATCTGGCGAAAGAGTTGATTACGCTGAGCGGGTTTCGGCCGGGCCAGGACATCGAGATCCTGTTTGCGGGCTTGCGGCCGGGAGAGAAGCTCTTCGAAGAGCTACGCATCGAAGGCGAGGACATGCAGCGCACGCGCCATCCCAAAATCAGCATCTGGCGGAACAAGCCCATGGACCGCGACCGCTTGCGGGCCGGCATCGACCATCTGGTGAAACTGGCTCGCCGTCCCGACGCCGATCCGCAGGCCATCGCAGCCGCCATCAAGGACCTCGTCCCCGAGTACGCCGTTCCCGTCGCCACCGGACGGATCGGCTGAATCAGAGAGCGCGCCGCACGACAGCCGCCGCCGACAGCGTCCGCTCGCTCCCGCCGCACCGCACCGTCAGTGAGATCAGCACGCTCTTGCACTCGCCGTCGGTGACCGTCTTGCTGAAACTGGCGTTCGTGACGTTGTCGCAGAGCACATACTCGTTGTTGTCGCTGTTGGTGATCAGATACAGCCTGTTGTCCACGGATCGAAATTCGTACGTGATGTCGTCACCGTCCGCAGTGACGAAGGTGCATTCATAACTTGGTGTCGTCCAGTCGACACCCTCAGCGGTGCGGAGCTGCGTGGTCATCCGGGTCAGGGCCTGGCGGGCGCTGTTGATCGACTGAAACATCTGCTCGTTCTCGCGGTAGTTGACGAGCGAGGCGTTGAAAGCGACCGCGACCGCCGTCATCAGCATGGCGCAGATGGCCAGACTGATCAGGCATTCGACGACTGTGAAACCGGGCGTGCGGCTGCGAAGACTGTACCTGCTCTTCATCGTTCTCCCCTTGGGACATGCATCGGCTCGGTCCGAAACGATCAGGATCCGTAGTTCGCGCGAATCCAACGGGCCGAACTGATCGGCCGGCCGTTCAGGGCAACCGTGACGGTCACTCGGACGAAATCGGTTGCCGTCGCAGCCGTTGCAGTGAAATCGTCGGGTTCTACATACTCGACCGTCACGTCCTGGTTGAAGGCCGCCAGCGCCGTCAAGAGATTCCCCTGCGCATCGATCGGTGTCGAGTACTCCTGATCGCCGAGCGCGACCAGATCGCCGAATGACATCAGGGTGGTTCGTTCCCGAATCTGCTCGATAAGAAACTCGGCGGTGGAGAGGTCGGCTCCCGTGGCGTTGGCCCGTGTGAACGAGTTGCTGGCGACGACCAGCGCCGTAATGGACAGGCCCACGAGAATGATCGAGATCAGAATCTCCACGAAGGAGAATCCTCTTGGCCGTCTCGCGTTCTTCATAGCACACCCCCCTTGCACACGCAATGGGCCTACGGCCCCGTGACCAGATTCGTCATCTTGAAGATGGGCAGGATGATACTCATCGCGATGAACCCGACGAGCACACCCATGATGCAGATCATGATCGGCTCGATCATCGAGGTCACCGCTTTGATGACGTTCTTCAACTCGCGGGCATAGAAGCTCGACACGTCGCGAAGAACCTCCGCCATGTTGCCGGAGTCCTCTCCGCTTCGAATCATCTGCACCACACTGCGCGGCATCAACGTATAGCGTGTCAGACTGACGGCGATCTTCTTGCCCTGCCGCACCTCTTCATAGACCCCGAGCCACATGTTCTTGAACAGGACGTTCCCGGAGATATGGGCGGTAATGGACAGGGTGTTAAGAATCGGCACGCCCGCCCGCGTCAGGACGCCCATGGTGTGAAGGCTCCGGGTGATGTACAGACTGCGGCACAACGTCTTGATCAACGGCAGCACCAGCTTGGTCTTGTCCCACCAGAGCCGGCCCGTCGTGGTGTTGACGAAGTAATGAAGGGCCCAGATCGCCGCGCCGATCCCCGGAAGAATCGCATACCACCATGTGCGCAGGAACTGACTGGCCGCCATCAACAGAATGGTTGGCAGCGGCAGCAAATGCTCCTTGCCGGCGAAGATGGCGGTGAAACGAGGCAGCACGAAACACAGCAGAAAGGTCGTAACCCCGATGGCCATCACGGCGATGATGACCGGATACACCATGGCGCTCTTGACCTGAGAACGGGTCTCGGCCTCTTCGTCCAGGTATTCGGCGAGTTTCTGCAGCATGTCACTGAGCGAGCCGGACGCCTCGGCCGCCGCCACCATGTTCACGTATAGGTTCGTAAACACCTGGGGATGCTCGGCCAGCGCCTGAGAGAAGCTGTTGCCTTCTTCGATGCGCAGCTTCAGATCGCGAAGGATGCCCTGGAACTTGAGGTTGTCAGACTGTTCGCTGATCCCTTCGAGGGCGTCCTGCAGGCTGATGCCGGCCCTGACCATGACGGCCAACTGGCTGGTGAAATGCAGGATGTCCTTGCGGCTCGGGCCGAACTCGACCCGGAACCCCTTCATTCGATCGACCAGCGCACCTGTCCCGGCCGAACCGGGTCGTTGGCTGTGACTGTGTCGGCCGCTTGCCGAACCCGAAGACGGCGGGTATCGGTCCTCGGATGCCGTCGTGCGTCCCTCGTACTCTTGAACGGCTTGTGGCGCCATCGTATCCTCCGGTTATTTCTCTGCGCCGGCCCGAGCCAGTTGCGGCGCATCGTCCATCTTCCCCGCGCTGACCAGCATCTTCTCCATCTTGCCGGGATTGCTCGAACGCACGATGGCTTCGTCCCGGTCGATGAATCCTTTGAAGTACATCTCGGCGATACCGTTGTCCATGGTCTGCATGCCGAGACGGCGCGAGGTCTCGATGATGTTCGGGATTTCGTAAATCCGGTTTTCCCGGATGCAGTTTCGCGTCGCCGACGTACACAGCAGAATTTCGGTGCACGGCACCATGCCCGGCTCGTCGACCCGACGAAACAGGGTCTGCGAAATGACCGCCTGCAACGTATTGGCCAACATGGTTCGAATCTGGTTCTGTTGTCCGGCCGGATAGATATCGATGATTCGCTCGATGCTTTGCGGCGCGTTGATCGTGTGCAACGTACTGAAAACCAGGTGTCCCGTCTCGGCGGCGGTGATCGTAAAGCTCGTGGTCTCCAGGTCCCGCATTTCGCCGACCATGATGATGTCAGGGTCTTGGCGAAGCGCGTGGCGAAGCCCCGAGGCGAAGTTCGGACAGTCGGACCCGATCTCGCGCTGCTCGATCATGCACCGATCGTTTTCGATCAGATACTCAACGGGGTCTTCCAGCGTGATGATGCGCTTGCTGTACCGTGAGTTGATCAGGCCGATCATGGCAGCCAGCGAGGTACTCTTGCCCGACCCGGTGTGGCCGGTGACCAGCACCAGCCCTCTGGGAAGGTCCGTCAGTTCCTTCACAATGGGCGGCAGATGCAGGTCGTCGATGTTGTGCACCTGGTTGGGAATCACCCGGAAGCTGATGGCCACGGTGTCCCGCTGAAAGTGCGCGTTGACCCGAAAGCGGTGGCCCCCGGTGATCTCGGTCGAGAAGTCGAGGTCTCGATGCTCCTCGAACTTCTTCATCTTCTCCGGGCCGACCATAGCCAGCACCATGGCCCGGGCGTCCTGGTCAGTGACCGGCGGCACGTCCATGTCGATCAGATCGGTATCGCGTCGCAACACCGGAGGCATGCCCACGTTGATATGGACGTCGCTGGCACGATTCTCAATGGCCAGGGCGAGAATACTCTTGATGTCAATCATTACCGTATCCTGTCTACTGGTTGTTAAGGATCAATCCAGATTCTCGACAAACACCTCTTCGGCGCTCTGACCGTATACTTCCGTCACGCGCAGCACCTCCTCGACGGTGGTCAGGCCCTTCTTGACCTTCTGCATCCCATCCTCAAACAGCGACGGCTGGCCGCTCTTGTGAAACGCCCGGCGCATGTTCGCCACCGAGGAATCCCGGTTGATGATGTCGCGGAACGGATCGTCAATGACCAGCATCTCGAAAATGCCAACCCGTCCGGCGTAGCCCGACCCTCGGCAAGCCTCACAGCCGGCGCCGTGCACGAGTTCCTTGGGGTCGGCGCCGACCCGTTCCACATAGGGCCGCCAGCGGTCGGGAATGCTGTAGGTCTCCGTGCACTTGGAGCAGATCTTTCGCACCAAGCGCTGGGCGACCGCCGCATTCAGAGACGCCGCAATCAGGTAGGGGTCGATGCCGATGTTGACCAACCGGGTAACGCTGCTGGCAGCGTCGTTCGTGTGCAACGTGGAAAGCACCAAGTGCCCCGTCAAAGCCGCTTGTACGGCGATTCGGGCCGTCTCGTTGTCGCGAATCTCGCCGATCATGATGACGTCGGGGTCCTGACGGAGCAGGCTCCGCAGGGCCGATGCAAACGTCAGTCCCGCGCGTTCATTGACGTGAACCTGGTTGACGAAGTCAAGTTCGTACTCGACCGGGTCCTCCACCGTTGAGATGTTCAGCCGGTCTCCATCCATTTCGCAAAGAGCCGAATACAGCGTGGTGCTCTTACCCGATCCGGTCGGGCCCGTCACCAGCAGGATGCCGTGCGGCATCGCCACCTGCTGGGCGAACGTCTGGCAAACGTCCGGCTCCATGCCGACGTGTTCAAGGCCGCGAACGATCGATTGACTGTCGAGGACACGAATCACCGTCTTCTCGCCACGGTTGGTCGGCAGCGTGGAGACGCGCAGGTCGATGGCCCGGCCCCCGACGATGGCGGAGACCTTGCCGTCCTGAGGAACGCGTCGCTCGGAGATATCGAGGTTCGCCATGATCTTGATGCGCGATACGATCGCCGGATGCATCTTCATCGGCGCCTGCATGGCGTCGAAGAGCACACCGTCGATGCGATAACGGATCCTGGCTTTCGACTCTTTCGGCTCGATGTGAATGTCGCTGGCGCCTTCGCGCACGGCGTTGCTGATGAGATAGTTCACGAACTTGATGACCGGCGACTGACCGGCCATGGATTCGAGGTCTTCCGAGTCATCCTCCTCATCCTGAACGACCTCCACCTCGGTCATGTCGTTGATGATCTCGTCAAGACTGCAATTGGCGGTCTCCTGCACCTTGTGCGATTCGCAGATCGCCGCGACGTCATCGGCAGTGCACACGACGACCCGGACCTCCATGCCCGTCTGTCGCTTGACGTCCTCGATGGCGAAGACGTTGGCCGGTTCACTGGTGGCCACCAGCAACGTGTCCTGCTCGATGGCGATAGGCACCACGCTGCTCCGCTCGATGAAGGCGAGATCGAGCTTCTCGAAAGCCGCCTTCTCGACCTCCTCCGGGCTGACCCGGCAGAACTCCAGCCCGGCGAGCTTGGCCTTGGCGTGCAGAATATCATCGTTCCCGACCCAGCCCTCGTTGAGGAGCCACGTCCCGGCATCGACGCCCGGACGGTTCATCAGCTCTCTGCGCAACCGTCCGTACTGCTCGTCGCTGATCCTGCCCATGTCGAGCAGGATGTCGGCCGTGTCACGCACGTGCGTCTGGCTGGTCGGCTCCGGTGAATAGAGATCGCTGAGGCCACGCACCTGCTCGTAGTCCGAATAGACTGCCCCGTCAGGCCCATGGGGCTCCGCGTCCGAGTAAGGTCTGGATGGAGCGCTCGATTTCGAATTGGATAGGAAACGTAGCATCATCTCGCCAATTTCAGCAGTATGGTCAGGTCTTCGGTTCCCACGTCGATGCCGGCATCGCCGCCTGCCCAGGTCAATTCGACGGCATCGCCGGCAATGTGTGTTACGACGAACCCGTCGATGGAGCTGCCCTGCCGGAGAATCCGGTCGTTGATCATGCAGGCATTGCCGTCCGCCGACTGCATCACGCTCAGCAGAGCCAGTGTCTCGGCCTGCTTGGTCAGCTTCTCGCGCTGAGCCAGTATCGCTCGCATCCGAATATCGGCTTCGCTCGTCACCGGTTCCACCACAACCTCGGCGCCGGACTCAACCCTGAAGGGGTTCTTCGACAGTTCGCTGACCCCAATCTGGATGACGTCGGAGAACTCATAGAACTTGGTGACGATCTCGTCCATGCGGCTGACCATCTCAGCACTGACGCCGGTCAATCGACCGATCGCCACCTCGATCTTGTCTTGCTCGTCCTTGCCCGATTGGGCGAGCGCCCCCTGGGGTTGACTCTTGCGAATCATGTATCCCAGGCCTGCCAGTCCGATCGCCACCAGAATCGCCACCAGAATGGTGCTCCTGCGAAGGCTCTGGCTGTTGGCGGCAACGGTCAGGTATTCCTGCGGCTCGCTGCACTGCGAGGTTCTCCCGTCCGGGTGGCCTGGACTGGAGGCCGCATGTCCCGGCGTCTCTCCCGGGCTTTGTTCACGCAAGAATGACAACATAGTCCAACTCCATCAATTCGCGATTGCTACTGTCTCCGGCGGCGCCCGCTTTCGCAGGCACACGCCTGGGTCACGCGGCTGTGTTCTGGAAGAAGATGCTCAGGACAAACTCGGCGCCGATTTCGCCTTCGCCGACCCTGTCCTTCTCCAGATTCAACTCGCGCAGTTTCATAATGCGCGGCAGCTTCTCGATCTCCAGCAGAAACGAGTAGAACGCGTTGAAGTCGCCGACCAGTTTCATGGTCAGAGGTTGCTCCACGTATCCGCTGTTGTCTTTGCGCGCCAGCGTTCGGATCGTCTTGGGCTGAAGCCCCTTCTTCTGGGCGATCACGGTGACTTGCTCGAGGACCTTGTGGATCTCGCTGGTGGGCGGGAGTTTGCTCTCAAAGAAACGAATGGCCTCCTCGAGTTGGCCGAGTTGCTTGTTGAGATCCTCGGCTTTGGCCGTGGCTTCTTCAAATTCCGCCAGCTTGGCGCGTTTGCCGTCGACGCGCTGGCGCGCCGTCGCCAGGTGCTGATTGGCCGGCTTGATCATGAACTGGTATCCTATCGCCGCCACGCCGACCAACAGCACGAAGAAGATCGCCCTTCTGAAGTTACTGGTCATGGTTCTTGCTCCTACCCCAGAGTATTGTTCACGCCCGTGGTCCCTCCGGGCTCGTCAGGCTCGGCGCCCCATCAGAACTGGTAGACGGAGTGCTCGGCTCGGGTCCGTATCTCGTCCACGTCTTCTTTGGTAAGATGTACCTCTTCGGCCAGCATGACCTTGAGCTTGAAGTACCGAAACGAAGTGTCGTCCACCTTCTTCTCGGCCGATTCCACCAGCGCGACGTTGTCGAGAAGAATCGAATTGCCCAAACGCTTGATGTAGTCGGCCACCTGGATGTCGCTGGGCGCCATTCCCTCAATGTCCATATGGGTCTCCAGCCCCTCTTCGGCCGAGAATCGCCCCGTGGCGTCCGCATTGTTCCTGGCCTGGGCGGTCTCGTAACGCGTGCGCGTGGTCCGGGCGCGCGACGCGGTCTTCGACGACTCCCTTTGCATGACGTTCAGCTTGACCAGCGACACGCCGGTAGGCAACGTGTTCGTCAACGACGCCAGAAGGACGCTGCGAGGCACCGGCTCGATCAACTCGGCCGTCGTCAGGGCCGTCTTCATCATTTCCTTGCGCTTGGCTTGCAGATCCTCGAACTTCTTGATCGATTCCTGCATCCGCGCCATCCTCGCGTTCACAAGCGATTCTTCCGCGGCGCAGGCCCGTTGCCGGATCTTGATCGTGACCGAAGAGCCCCCAAGAGCGGCCATCACAACGGAGAACAACACGAGGCACATCAGATTGGCCCGGCGCGACTCGTTGCTCTGCACGTAATCATCGGGTACGAAGTTTATGTTTGGCATGATGTCTATCTACCTCCGTCTACGGAGCACTCAATGGTTGTCACGTATCCTTCAGGACAGGCTCAGACCAAACGACAAGGCCCAACTGACCTTTTCGCTTCTGCGGTCCAAGCTGAATCGATCGGGGTCGCTGACCGTGATCGCCGCCATGCAGTCACCCATCTGTGCCTGCACCTCCAGTTGCTTTGCGACGGTCCGGTAGACGTCCGGTTCCACCGCCAGCCCCGACAGAAAGATCAGACGCTCGATCTGTGCGTTCCTATACGCCCCCAGGAACTGCCGACGGCCGGCCGTCAGCTCCATCACCAGTCTGCCCATCATGGATTCTTCCTTGAGCAGCTTGGCCCCAATCGGGACCGAACAGGCGTGCAGCGGGTTCTTGTGCCGAGTGATGACCATATTCGTGCAGTCGGGTTGAATGTCCAACAGCATTACGATCGCATCCAAATCGGTCTTCCGCCGGCCGAAGAAATGGGCGTAGCACGTCGCCAGCGCCACCGGCCAGACTCCGATGGAGTTGATCGTTAACCCGGCCCGCTCGTAGATGGCCAGATGCCGATCGATCACGGTCCGCTCGGTCGCCAGCACCATGACGTTGTCCTGTTCGGTGGGAATGTACTTGATCAGGGTGTTCTTCTGAAGCGGCTCGAACGGCAGCTTCTGCTTGATCTTCGCAAAGATCGCATCCTCAATCTTCCCGTCAAACTTCTTCGGCCATCGAATGTGGTCGACGTAGACCTCGTTCGCGGGCAATGCGGCAACGACTTCCTTGCCTTTGAACTGCCCGTTGCCCGTCGCCTCGCGCATCACCTCAACCGCCCATCGCTGCCAGCGGGCCGTCCCGGCGACAATCTCCGCCGGGCGGTTGACGTATTGACCGGCAAGCAACATGGCTTCTTCCGTTCCATTCGTCAGTTGCGCGAGCTTCAGGCAGTCATTGCCCAAGTCGACGCCAATGAGATTCGAGCGTTTTTTTAGGAGTCCGAACATACCAGCTTAGCCTGCCTCAAAACGGTTTGATGGTGTCTGCCCTTGTCACGATGCCGTGTCTTGACTGCGGTTGGCTCTGCACAAACTCCACCTTTCCTTTCCTTGACACTACCGCACAACGCCAACGCTCCTTCTTCTGGCACTACTATGTCGGCCATCCGTGCCGCGCCGATTAAAATATACCAACAGAAGCGTAGGGGACAAAAAACGGTCGGGGATATTGGCCCGTCACAGGGGCTTTCGGCGGAATTCTCTACCGGGACAGTTCCGATAACACGAGGAATCGGCATCGGCGCGCAGAGACACGAAGATCAAACGAAATCGCCGCCGGGGGGGCCGGCCGGCTGCGACACCACCTATGGCCGGCGCATCGTCTCAGGTCGTCCTGATGCCACCCGAACCAAGGACGCCTGACTCGGCCTTGAGGCGACGGCTCATCAGATCGTCGATCGCCGACTGCACCGGCTTGTCTTCGAATAGAACCTCGTAGACCGCCCGCGTGATGGGCATCTCCACCTGGTATCTGGAGGCCAGGGCGACAACGGATTCGCACGTCGCGATCCCTTCAACCACGGAATCCGTGGCGTCTCGACCCTCAGCCAGGGTTTGCCCCTGGCCGATTCGCTCGCCGAAGGAGCGGTTGCGTCCAAACGGCGAGATGCACGTCGTCACCAGATCGCCGAGCCCGGTCAGGCCGGCGAACGTCTGCTCGGCCGCCCCCATGGCCAGTCCCAGTCTTCGGATCTCCGCCAACCCCCGCGCCAACAAAGCGGCCTTGGCGTTATCGCCGGCCCCGATGCCGTCGATGATCCCGGCCGCAATCGCAATCACGTTTTTCATCGCGCCGGCCAACTCGACCCCGACCACGTCCGGATTTCGGTAGACCCGCAACCACGGACACGTGAACGTCCTCTGGATACGAACGGCAAAACCCTCGTCCTCGGCGGCCGCACAGGCCGTTGCAGGCAGTCTCCGCGCCAGTTCGTCGGCAATGGTAGGGCCGCTCAGGACGGCCTTCGGCGTCCCTTCACCCAGCACATCGGTGAGGATCTGTGTCGGACGCAGCAACGTGCGGTTCTCAATCCCCTTGGCGACCGACACAATCGGGACACCCAGGGGAACGTGGGCTTTGAGGCGGCTCCACACCGCGCGCATGTACTGGCACGGAATCGCCGAGACGATCACGTCCGCTCCGACCATCACCCGCGCGTCTTCGGAATCGAAGGCGAGCGGCGATGGAAGCGGATACCCGGGCAGGAACCTTTTGTTCTCGCGTTTGCGCGCCATCTCGTCCAGTTGGCGGGCATCGTGGCCCCACATGCGCGTGGCGATCCCTTTCTCACACAGCAACATGGCCACGACGGTCCCCATGCCGCCGTCACCCATGATGGACACGTTCTGAAATTCGCTCTGTGGCATTGTGGACCCCGTTCATTGCGATCGTGCGTTCATACAGCCGCAACGCATTAGAACCACGAACGAACCCGCTGTCAATTCCGGTTGGCTCGATCGGCAAAGGAGGCCGCTCGGGCATGCGGTGAAACGGGCCCGCATCCGCGTTCCATGCCGATGCGGAGAACGTCAGGGGTGAACGACCTCGACGGCCTCGGGCTTGAGACGCTGCAGCGCGGACAACTGGTTCTGTCCCATCCGGACCTCCATGACGACGGAGCTGTCGCCGTAGCGCTCACCGAGGATCTGTCCGTGGGCGCGCAGAAAGCTCTGGATCCTGCCGTCGGCCGTTCGACTGCGGACGCGCAGCACGAGCTCGCCGCCCCGATAGAGCTCAGTGACCTTGTCCGCGAGCGCCTCGAGTCCCAGACCGCTTCGCGCCGAGATGGAAACGGCCTCCGGATGCACCGTCTCGAGCATTTCGAGCGTGCTGATGTCCTTGATCGCATCGGTCTTATTGAGCACAGGCAGCGTGAGTTTGTCGCCGCAGCCGATCTCCTCCAGAACGACCTTGACCGACTCCATCTGGCCCAGAACATCCTCGTTGGCCACATCGATCACGTGCAGCAGCAGGTCGGCGTTGACCGCTTCCTCCAGCGTTGCCTTGAACGAGGCCACAAGCTGGTGCGGCAGCTTTCGGACGAACCCCACGGTGTCGCTGAGCAGGACCTCGACGCCTCGCGCGGGCGACCACTTTCGCGTCCGCGTATCCAGTGTGGCGAACAGTCGGTCTTCCACGAAGGCGCCGGCGTTGGTCAGCGCATTGAGCAACGTACTCTTGCCCGCGTTCGTATACCCGACCAGACAGATCTTGAAGAGCCCCCGACGCCCCTTGATCTCGCGCAGCTTTCGATCGTCGATGTTCGCCAGTTCCCGCTTCAACTCGCTGATCCGCTTGCTGACCAGTCGCCGGTCAATCTCCAACTGCTGCTCGCCCGGTCCGCGTGTACCGATCCCCCCCACCGCCCCGGCGGCCGTAGCCCCCCCGGCGCCGGCAACCGAATCGAGGTGAGACCACATCCGGGTCAGCCGCGGATAGGTGTACTCCAACTGGGCCAGCTCCACCTGGAGTTTGGCCTGCTTGGTCTTGGCCCGCGTGGCGAAGATATCCAGAATCAACTCGCTGCGGTCCAGAACCTTGACCTCTGCGATCTTCTCCAACTCGCGAATCTGGGCCGGGGACAGATCGTTGTCGAAGATGACAACGTCGGCCCTGCATTGTCTGGCCCGCTGGGCGAGCTGAAGGGCCTTGCCCTTGCCGATATAAGTCGCCGGATGGATCGCGCGGATTCGCTGCTGAAACCGGTCCGCAACGATCGCCCCGGCGCTCTCGGCCAAGGCCGTCAACTCGGCCAAATCGTCCGATCCGTTGGACTTCAACAGGTTCGCCGCCACCAGGACGGCGCGTTCTCTTCTGACTTTCAGCGTCTGGCGGAACTTTTCCAAGTACGAACATACCTCCCAAGAACAAACGTATGATAGCATATCCTCAGCCGCTCTTCAACCCTGCCGAGGGCTTGGAGACTTCATCGCCGCCCCCGCCGCGCCAGGCCCATGCCCGTCTCAGACGAGCCCCATAATCTGGCGAAAAAGCGTTTCCACTTCGCATTTTGGGCTTGAAAAGGCCTTGCGGAGCCGCTATAGTGACTGGTTCCCGTATTTTGTCGAAATAGGGAATACGTGGTTCCATACGTGATGGTTTGTGGTCGGGCAGTTGTTTTAAGGAGTCGATTGAGTGCTAAAAGTCAAGATGCGCACAGGCGAGTCGGTGCAACAGATGATCAGACGGTTCAAGAAACTCTGCGAGAAAGAGGGTCTGATCCGTGACATGAAGCGCAACGCCTATTACGAGAAGCCTTCCGAACGCGAACGCCGACGCATGCGAAAAGCCCAACGGGCGGCGCGACGCTGATCCCCACCGCGTTTCCTGCCATTCACTCCCGAGACCCATCCGAGCAGACGTGAGCATTCCTTCGGCCTGCTCGGTTTCTACGCTCTTTGAGCCCGTGGCAACCGGCTGCGAAGCGATGACAGGCAACGGTTGCGTCAGTTGGTCGGGAAGTCGTCGTCCGGCGACTCGCCCCCGGCCAAGCCGTCATACTCCTGCTCGCCTTCGTGGACGTGCTCATCAAATGTCCAACGGTGCAACGCATCGATGAGAATGGCTGAGGTGATCTCGATTCCATCCTCCTCATTGACCTCGGCCAGCGCCTCCCCCAGCCAACTGGCCAGGCCCTCCACGGCGTTGACACAGTCGTCGAACTCGAGCGTCCCGGCATCGTCCGTTCCGACGATGGTCCCATGCTCCATCACGTTCACAATCAGTCTGGCCTTGGACTGCGGCAGACGTTCCATGAGCGACACCTCCAGCCCGCGCAGCTACGAAGAGTGCACCGGCAACTGGCAAAAAGGCGTGACGGACAACACGCGGGACCACAACATCTCACGTCCGCCATCACGTAACCCACCCCACGCTAATGGTCCCACGCGTCGTTGTCAAATGCGAAATCCGAATACCGTAACACCCAATCATCGGAAGCGGATGCAGACGGGCCGGCCAACAGGGATCCTGTGCCCCGTCGGCTCCAGTGTGCCGGCCTTCGGATCGATTCGGAACACGACCACGTCATCCCCATCCTGGTTCGCAACGAGGCAGAACGTCCCCGTTGGGTCGATGTTGAAATTGCGCGGCGTTCGGATCCCGCCGGTCTCATGCTCGACAAAACTCAGAGTCCCCCGGGCCGGGTCGATTTGGTAGACGACGATGCTGTCGTGGCCGCGATTGGAGCCATAGAGGAACCGCCCGCTCGGATGCACGCGAATCTCGGCGCATGTGTTGGTCCCGTCGAAGCCGCTCGGCAGCGTGGGAACCGCCTGGATTTCCGCCAGCGCGCCTGACGCCGCATCGTAGGCAAAGGCCGTCATCGTGCAATTCAACTCGTTGATCGCATAAGCATATCTGCCGCTCGGATGGAAGGTGAAATGGCGCGGTCCGGCCCCCTGCGGCAGTGCCGCAAACGGCGGATCGTTGGCAACAATGGTTCCCCTTTCGACGTCAAGCTTGTAGATCATGATCTTGTCAATCCCCAGGTCGGCGACGAAGGCGAATCGATCGTCGGGGCTGACCTCGATCGAATGGGCGTGCGGCCCCCGCTGGCGTCGGGCGTTGGGCCCGGAGCCGGTGTGCTGCACGAAGCCCGTCGGCTCGCCGAGCGCACCGTCGGGTCGAATCGGGATGACCGACGCGCTGCCTCCGCCGTAGTTGGCCACGAGCACATTGCGCCCGCCGTGGTCGACGTTGACGTGACATGGCCCGGCGCCGCCTGAAGGTTGCCGGTTGAGAAACACCAGGCCATCCGTGTCGGCGTCGATGGCAAAGGCGCTGACACGACCTTCTCGGCCGCTTTCGGTGACCGCGTAGAGGAACCGGCCGTTGGGATGAATCGCAATGAACGATGGGTTCGTCGCCTCGGCGGCCAGGACTGGCTCAGCCAACTCACCCGTCGCCAGATCGAGCGTGGTGCGGTAGATCCCCTGGCTGTCGCCTCCCGTGTAGGTTCCAATAAACACCGACACCGAGCCGGCCGACGCCGTCGACAGCGTCAGCGCGGAAGCCACGATCATGCAGAAGGCTTTCGCGATCATAAAACCGTCCTCACTAACCCTATTCTATCCATTCTCCTTCGCCACGCACCCCGCGCGCGTTGGCCAGGCTATTATACCAACACCAAACACAAAGGGAGACAGAAATCGCCACTCACGGAGCCGCCCAAGAAGAGCAAGAGGACCGCGGTCGTCGAGACCCGCGAGGCTCAGGCCGAAACGTCCGCCGGTCGCAAGGAATGCGTCAACGACGAGGGTGACCTCATCCGGGTGGTCGCCTCATGAGACAGGCGATGGCGCGATGGTGCGCCGCAGCACATCACCCTTCGTGTAGTGTAGCCTCGAGTCGCTCGTCCGCCTGCTCCGACCAGGGTTGCGCGGCTGCATCGGGCTGGATCGCCAGCGACACAGTGAACGTCGTGCCCTCGTTGGGCTCGCTTTCGACTTCGATCCGTCCTCCATGACCGGTCACGATCCGGCTGGCGATGGCCAGGCCCAGACCCGTTCCCTGGATCTCCTTGCCGGGCCGACGGACCCGATAGAATCGCTCGAAGATCTTTGGCAGAGACTCTCGCGGAATGCCAAGTCCCGTGTCGCTCACCTGGATCAGGATGTGCTCGTCGCGGCGACGAACAAGGACGCGAATCTCGCCCCCTTGGGGGGTGAACTTGATGGCGTTGCTGATTAGATTCGTGACGACCTGGACGATTCGGTCTGCGTCACATTGGATCGGGGGCAGATCGGGCTCGATCTCGATGCTCAAGTGGACGCCTTGTTTGGCCGCAAACGGCTGCATCGTGCTGTACGCATCTTCGACCACGCTGCCGATGGCGCCTTCCTGCATCGCAAACATCATTCTGCCGGCATCGAGACACTGGAAATCCAGAACATCGTTGATAAGCCGGCCCAGTCGTTCGGTGTTCCGTTTTGCGATATCGAGAAAATGGACCTGGTCCTTGTTCACCCGCCCGGCCTCTCCGTCCAGAACGATCGTCACCGCTTCCTTGAGCGACGTCAGAGGCGTCCGCAGTTCGTGCGAGACCGTCGAGACGAATTGGGACTTCATCTCCACCGCCTCTTTCAACTCTTCTTCCGCTCGTTTGCGGTCGGTGATGTCGTCGATGGCCACGACCACGTGCTTGCCCGAGTCGATGCTGACAGGCTCGACGCTGGCCAGAAGCCAAGGTCGATGTGCTTCGCCATGGTCGTTCAACATCGGTCGCATTTCCAGGCCGCGAATCGGCTTGCCGCACTCCAACGACATCTGGATCATTGTCCGCAGCGAGCACTCGGCTTCGCCGCCCTGGCGCTCGTTGCGGTCAAGGACATCGCCACAGCCCGAACAGCCCAGTGCAACACAACACTGTTCTCCGACGATCTCGGGGTAATTCCGACCCGACAGATGGCGAATCGTATCGTTCGCGCGTGCGACCGTCAGTTGCTCGTCCACCAGCAACATGCCGACCGGCGCCGCGTCGAAGATGGCCTCGAGGTTCTTCTGCTTGCGGTCCAGGATCTCGTGGGTCCGCGTCCGTTCCGTCACGTCGGTATCGACGCCGCGATAGCCGATGAGCCGTCCATTCTCGTCAAGGATCGGCACGCCGCTGCGGAGCAGAAACACCACCCGACCCTGCTTGTGCAGGTTGCGCGTCTGGAACTCGGTGAACACATCCTTTCGGTCGAAGATTGAGAACGCCCGGGTCTTCAACTGTGGGGCGTCGTCGGGATCAAAGAAGTCGTAGAAGTGCTTCTTGCCGAGAATCTCATCCGGCTTGTAGCCGAGAATCCGCTCGACGATCGGGCTGGCGTAGGTGTACAGACCGTTCGCATCGACCTCCCAGATCCATTCGTTGGCATTTTCCACAACCTGACGAAACCGCTCTTCCGACCGACGCAGCGCCTGTTCCACCTGCTTGCGCTCGGTGATGTCTCGAACGACCCCGATCGATCCGGTGATCCGCCCGTCGGCGTCTCTCAAGACGCTCAGTGAGATATCCACATCGATCAGGTCCCCCCCCTCACGGTACATCTGCGTTTCCAGATGGTGCTGCATCCCCTTGCGGCGAACGCTCATGCTGCGAATCCGTTGCCACTCCGATTCCGGATAGAGGCTCTGGACCGGTCGGCCGAGCAGTTGGACCTCGGTCATCCCCAGGAGGCACTCGGTGAACCGGTTCCACGAAACGAGGCGTTCGGACTTGTCCACCATCATGATGGCGACGGCGGAATTGTCGAAAATGGTGCGATAGCGATGCTCGGCCGCCTGCAACTGCCGTTCGGCTCTCTTGCGCTCCAGGGCATAGCGGATCGACCGCATCAGCAGCGTGCTGTCGACCTGCCCCTTGATGAGGTAGTCCTGCACGCCCTTCTGCACGGCCGACGTCGCGGTGGCTTCGTCGTCCAATCCGCTCAGTACGATAATCGGCGCACGCGGGGCCCGGGCCTGGATGCTGATGACCGATTCCGTCCCCCGGCTGTCGGGCAGGCCCAGGTCCAACAGGACCACATCGAAGGAGGACTCACTCAGGTGCGTCAACGCCGTCGCCAGGCGGTCGGCATGGATGACCTCGCCCACGTCCAGCGACGACTGTGCCAGGAGCCTCTCCAGCAACTTGCGATCGACGATATCGTCCTCTACGATGAGAACGCGAAGTGCTTTTGCCCTCGTCACGGGTCTACTCCTTCACAATTCTCCGACGCGTGCGTTACGCCTGTCCGCGGCCTTTCATGAGCCCTTGTATCTTGGCCATGAGTTCGGCAAAATCGAACGGCTTGGTCACGTAATCCGAGACGCCGTGGGCCGAGGCTGCGGTGATGTCCTGCGACTCGCACCGCGCCGTCAGCATGATGACCGGAATGTGCTTGAGAGCGGGATCGGCCCGAAGCCGGCCCAGCATCTCCTGACCGTCCATCACAGGCATATTCATATCGAGGAGGATCAGGTCCGGTTTTTCGGCTGCAGCCCGCTCGAGTCCCTCCAGCCCGTTCGAAGCCGTCACCGTCTGGCAATCGGTGAACTTCAGACGATGCTCGACCGTGCTGATCAGGTCCGGCTCATCGTCCACGATCAAAACCTTGATCTGCGAGGTCTTCTTTCGTGTCTTGAACAATCCCAGCATGAGGGTATCTCCTTCACATTCGTTTCGTTTTACTGTGGCGTCCCATGTTCGTCGGGCGGTTGATAGTGCCGCCATTCTGGTGCTTCGGCCTCTCGGCGCCCATCGGGCGGGTCGTGTGACAGGAGAGAAGCTCCGCGAATCGCCTCATACCGTGCGGCGACCGCGTTCGGCACCGGCTCGCCTCGGTCGATGTGAGGCGAGAGAAGCACGACCAGCTCCGACCGGTTCGTCACCGTCCGACGATTCTTGAAGAGATTGCCGATCAGCGGCAGGTCGCCCAGAAGCGGGACCTGGCTGACCTCCTGGGTCTTCTCCTGACGGCGCAGTCCGCCCATGACCACGATCTGCCCGTCTTCGAGCAACAGAGACGTATTCGCCCGCCTGGTGTCCACGACGGGTACGCCCTGCTCGCTCATCCCGGTTCGGACGTTCTGTTCGGCCGTGACGGTCACCAGGATGTTGTTGCCGTCGGTCACGGTCGCCGTGACCTGAAGGGTGACGCCGACTTCCTTGAACTGGGTCGTACTCAGGGCCTCCTGGCCCCCGGTGGCCGAATCGATCAGTTCCTTGTACGGGATCTCCTCAACGGCCTGGATCGTCGCCGATTGGCCGCTGACCACCAGCGTGCTTGGGCTGGCCAGGATGTCCACGTCCCGTGTCTGCTGGAGCGCGTGAAGAACGTACCGGACACTCCCGGTGATGACACTGATATCGCCGCCCAGCCCGACCGTATTGAATGCGGTCGCATTGCCGATCGTCTCGGCGTTCTCCGGCGTGGAACGGAGCCGCGAACCGCTGAGGTTCTGGCGGTATCCGAGGTCGTACCGTTTGTCCGACAGCAGGTCCCAGTTGATCCCGATCTCGGTGTCGTCCTTGAGCTGCACATCGAGGATCACGACCTCCACCATGACCTGCTGAGGGATACGGTCTGCCTTGCGGATCTCAGCCAGAATCTTCACCATGTTCTCGGCCGTGTCGCAGACGACTACCGAGTTGTTCTTCTGATTGACCGCCACCATGCCGGACGGCGTCACCATTTGGTCCAGGACGGTCTTGAGGCTCGTGGCGTCGAGAAACTTCAGGACGACCGTCTCCAGCACCAGATCGGGCCGCTCCTCCACCGGTTCGCTCGGTGGAGCAACCGACGTCGGCGAGGCCGGTGCGAACTCGGCAAAGGGGTTGTCCCGGCCCACCGGCACGTTGTCAGCGCTCACCGGGTTCGCCCGGCCCGACACGCCGGCGACGCCGAACAGAACGACCAGAACGAATATGGCCTTAGGGCTGCATTGGAGCCTGTTCATCGTCGGGGCTCTCCGTATCGAGGTTCACGTGAATGGTAATGACCATATCGCAGGCGACCCAGTCCGGTCTCAGATCGGAAGGCCCCATGCGCAGCGCGTCGATCCAGACCTTCTGCCGGCGGGCTTGCAGCCTCTCGATCAGTCGTATGACATTGCCGTAGCCGGCGTGGACGGTCAGCGCAACACTGCGATGGGCGAACAGAGAACGGCGTGCTTCCACGGGCCTTCTGGCCGGGCTCCTGCCATCGTCGCGGCTGTGACTGAGCGAGGCCATGACACAGCCGGTCTGCTCGCAGAACGCCTCGAGATCGCTGAGGAACTCTTCGGCCTTGTCCGGACGAAAGGCCTGGTTCGAGAACTGAGCGTATTGCCCCGCCAATTCCTGCAGGCGGGTCCGCTCTGTGTGCAGCATCTGGTTGACCGCCCGGCTCTTCTCGGCATATAGGCCGGCAGCACGCTCGTATCGCTGGGAGGCCTGCAACGACGCCAGATGCGGCGCCACGAACCAACTGTAGGCCGCAAACACAAGGATCGCGACCAGCCCACCGGCCGTGGCCACCTCTTGTCGTTGGGTCAACGGGTGTGTTCTATGCTGTCCCATCCGTTACGGCGTCTCCATCGAATGCAGGGAACATCGAACGGCAAATCGTACGAACCCTTCCTGAGCGCCCGCGCGATACGTCTCCAGCAAAGAAGCCTGTTGCACGTGCTCGGAACGGTTGACCAGTGCGACAAACGTATGGACGCCCTCATAGGAACGCGAGATTCCATCCAGGAGCATATCGGACTTCGCGTCGGTCGAAAGGCCGACGATGCGCACCATCTGGGGCGTCGCCCTGCGGATGTCGGCCAGAAGCTCTACCCAATTCACGTCCCGTCGCGCCTGCGAGATCGAGCGAAGTGAATCCAGTTCATCGGACAACACCCGACTTCGCTCTTCGACGTATTCAAGCTGGTCCATCGCCGCCGTCAGTCCGAGTTCGCCGCGTTTGAGTTGCGCCTGTTTGACGGCGCTGATGTTCCGAGCCGTTCTGTGAAACAGGATCTGCAACCCACCAACGGCCAGGGTGACCAGAAGCACGAGCGTCGCCAGTGCGTTGGCTGTAACCAGCACCGTCCGTTTGGCCGATTCCGCCTGCCCCGCGTCGGCGGGCAACAGATTCACCTGTGGTCCGCCTTCGCCCGCTGATAGACCCCGGAGGGCGGAGCCCAGCACTGTCACCGACACGGCGCCTTGGCTCTGCGAGTCGGCGTCCATGCGCTCGGCCAGCGTCGCCTGGGTCCAGACCTCCACCGAATCCGCCAACAGTCCGTTCCGCAACGACTCGGCACGATCGCCACACACACCTGAGTCGCCTGCGTCCAGAATGGCGACGCGCCAGGGCCGGGCCTTGCCGGCCGCTTCGGCATCATAGAACTGGATCGCCGCATTGATCTCGTCCTGCACGCCTCGATCGGACCCATTCAGCGCCGCAACGCCCTTCGTCCGAATGAAGTCGAGGACCCCCAAGTTGAAAATGCACACCGTGAGCACATCGTCCCGGCAGATGGCAAGCAGCCATCTCGGCCCGGACGGGTCGGAGTCCTTCACCACACCAAAGAGCCGCACACACGCCGTGACCGCCGGTTCGATCACCCCGATCTGAAGACCGGCTCGGCGGCACGCGTCGTTCACGGCGTCGATCATCCCCCGGTCGGCGCCCACGATCAGGGCCCGGCCGGGCACGCCCGACCTCGCCGAGGTCACAACCTGAAAATCGGACACGGTGTCTCGCCCTGACAAGGTGGCGTACTGCCGGATCTCATCCTGCACGAACCGCCCGATTCGCTGCGGATCCTCCTCACGCAGTTCCACCATCCGAGAGACGGTGCATTCGGTCGGCAGCGACAAGGTTACCTGTCGCGCTCGCACCTTGTGCTGCTTCCGGAGGGCCTTCAAGGCCTCGATCAGCTTGGGCGGGTCTGCGATTCGACCGCCTTCAATCGTCCCCGGGGCCATCGCGATCTGCCCGGCATCCACCACGTGAATGCCCGCCGCGGTCCTCCGAACGGACGCCATGCGAATGCCGGCGGCGCTGATCTCGATACCCGTCGCTGTCTTGGCGTTCGCTTTCATTCGTTCACCCTGATCCTGTCGATCGCCACCTCATACGGCGGACCGTCGGTCCCGATCATAAGCTCGGCCTCGATCCGGGCGACGAATCCAGCCGCCGAGGTCGCCACAGCGGTAATGAGAAGATCCGCATCAGAGCCAAACGGCGACCGTTCGGTGGCTGCATCGGCCGCATCAGGCAAAGCAATGTCGTCCGGAATCCCCGGAGCAAGACGCGGTGTTTCAACCGTCACCGTATAGGCACCGCCGGCCAAGGGCTTGCCGTCGAATCCAGTGTTCCAGCCGGCATCCATCCGCAGGCGCGACAGCGCATCGTCGAGCCCGGCTTCCGCGATCGCCAACGCCTCGGCCGCGTGGATGTGGTTCCGCATGATCTGCACGTCCTCGGTGTTCAGTTGGAGCATGCCGATCACGACGGCCGACGCCAACGCAACGACGAAGACCACCATCAGCAGCACCACACCTCGGTTATGACGATCATCCTTCATAGCACTGTCCGTTCGACGTCTGCCGGTTCCCGTTCTCAGAAGTCACAATCCAGATCGACGTGGATACGCCCGCCCCCTTCGAGCCACCCGGCCTTGATCTTTCCGAAAAACTCCGCTCGGTTCCAAATGGCCACGCTCCCCTGCGGGTTTTGGAGCACGGCTTGGACCACCGCGTCGCTGCTCATCTCGAATCTTCTGGCGTTGCCGATCATGTTGATGCGCAACTGCGAAGGGCGGGCGTTCGTACCGTTGAGTTTCGAGTCCCCCCAGACACCGACGTCGCCCCCGACATAGAGGGTCGCGCTGGAGTTCGGCAGAACCCGCAATTCAGCCCGGGTGCCGGTCTGGACGCCCTGGCCAATCAGAAGCGTGACGTGCCCTTTGATGGAAAGCACCGAATTGCCCCATAAACCAATCCGATCGAGATGACGGTCGGAGTCGATGGTCTGGCTCTGCTGGCCCCACATCTCAAGGGGGCCTTCGCTTGGGCCGTTGAACGGCGGCCCGGTCGGCGCCGACAGGGCAGGGATCTCCACGGGACGCAGAAGCGATGCACGCTGGCCGGTGATCTGCGAGGCGCCCCATGTGACGATTCCCGTGTCGCAGTTTCCGCCCGGTCCGACGTATGCGTCGCCGCGAATGACGGCACTGGTCCACAGCGCAATCACGTTGGTTCCAATCGCGTTGACCGAGACCACCGCTTCGGCTCCTGACTGCATCGGATTGTAGGGTCTCCGAGAGGACCGGTAGCTGTCAATCACGATGTTGTTTCCACCCCAGGCAACGGTCTGTCGCAGCGCCACACCCAGAGAGAAGTCATCTTCTTCCTCTTCCTCGAGCGTCCCGGCACGGACATACACGCGTGTGGTGAACGTCTTGTCGGCGCCGAGAGGTACGTCGTTGATGAACGTGGTTTCCACGGCAACGAATCGAATCGACGACGCCTCAACTGTTGGGGTGGTGAAATCGTTGGCATCGTAGCAGGTCAGACGGAACCGACTCACCGGCCCCGCCAGATCGCCCGGCTCGCCCAATGGGCCGAACTGGACATAGCCGTCCTGACCGACCGCGTAACGGTAGAGGACGCCGTCGTTGCCTGCGAATTCGATGAAGCCGGTCTCCTGCGCCGACGGGCTGACATGTGCGATTTCGGTCGCCGTAGCCAGGGTGCGATGAAGGTGATCGGCGAGCACCCGCGCGTTCTGGACGATCTCCGTATTCGCCTGCCGTGTGTCCCAGTTGTTGCGAATCCCTGCAAACAGCGGCAGCACCGCGACCAGGACGATCGCCATGATGGACATGGCAACGACCATCTCGACCACTGTCACGGCCTTGGGCCTTCGGATGTTGTAGTGCGTCTGCTGCATGGTTCACACCGTATGAACACCAACCGCTGTTCTCGGATATCTTCGGCAGGAAGCGGCCGCGCCGTTAGCAGGATCCGGCGTCACAGCACGGTTTATTTGCCGTCGAATCCGCGCCGAAGAACAGCCCACCCGATCAGCAACACCGCCTTTATGGGACACCTCGCAGCCAAGGCTCGTCCCAGAGACAGAGCCGGTCCGGCGGTCTCATAACCAGAAAGGGCCGGTCGAGCGAGCCACCGCAAAGCCGGACTATCGCCTGGCGACATACGTCACCAGAGTCACGTCCACTTCGTCGTGAGTCAGGCGTCCATCCGAGTTCAGGTCGAAGCCGACGGATACGGTCACCAGCCGCAGCGTTGGGTGTTGGTCGTCCGTCACGTTGCAGAGATAGGCGCCGACGAGCGACCCGGAGTCTTTGCGAAATGAACCGTCATAATGATGAAAGGCCCTGGCCCGAATCTCATCGAGCGTCCCTTGCGCCAGGACCAGAGACTGCGTCTTGCGCTCGATGACCGTGCCCATCGCCTGTGCGACCGTCAGAGCGCGCAGCACGGGGACGATGGCCACCGCCAGAAGGGTCGCGGCGACCACCACCTCGGTCAGAGTCACGCCCCGCCGGGCGCGCCTCACACGTTGTCCTTGAACGATCCGCCGCATCGATTCGCCTGCAGGCCGAACACCAGGTTCTTCAGTTCTCAACGCAACGAACGGCGCCGGTGCTCGGGGTGACCTCGATCCTGAACGTTCGGCCCGCCGCCGCAACGGTGAACGTCGGGGCGTTCTTCTCCTTCAAAGCGCCGAGCGGACTGAATTCGAATTTCCGTCGGCCCGAAATGGAGACGTCCCCATCGACGACGTGCCTGTCAATCGCAGTCTGGCTGCCAAGATCGACAATCTCATACTCAGTCCCGTGGCCCGTCGTCTTGATGTTGAGGGCAAAACCCCTTGGATGGGTCGCCGCGTGCAAAATGGCCAGGCTGCGCGTCCGGCGCAGGTCGGTCACCATCTTCCAAGCCGTGATCTCGGCCTGACAACCCTGCCGCAATCCGAACGACAGGCGCGGCACCGCCACGAAGGCCAGAGCCCCAAGCATCACGACCGTGACGATCAACTCGGCAAGCGTGAAGGCTTTCTGAACTCTCATAGGGCACGCTCCACAACGACAGAGGGCCGCAGCGAACGCTGTGTACAGCTACCGACTCATCAGCACCGCACGCGCACGATCGGAACAGAACCTCTTGGATGTGAAAGCTACCCTTTAGTTGCCGGCGCCGCCGTGGTTGTGTTCCACAACACGGTTGTTCTCGCCGGGATATACGTACGTAGTACCGAACGGGCACTCCGGCAGGCCATCCGGGAAGTACTCGGACGCGCTGACCAGATCGTTCAGGTTGCTCGGCCACTCGCCGTTGTTGGCGCGATACAATTCGATCTGCGAATTGATCAGATTCACATTCGTTCGGCACGCGTTGATCTTGGCGTTCTCAGCGCTCTGGCTAATTCTCGGAATGGCGATGGCCGCCAGCGCACCGAGAATCAACACCACAACCAGCAGCTCAACCAGAGTGAACCCTTTTTGACTCCTCATGTCGTTCTCCTGTTCTACTCAAAAGATGTTCGATTCGGAAGACCGCCCGCTCAATTGAGACCGAGAGGACTGGGCGGATTGGGGGTGTTGCCCGAGTTGCCAGGGCTTCTTGAGCCGCCCGAACTGCCGTGGCTGTGTTCTACAACACGGTGATTCTCGCCGGGGTACACGTACGGGGTACCGAACGGGCACTCGGGCAGTCCGTCCGGGAAATACTCGGACGCGTTGACCAGATCGTTCAAATTGCTCGGCCACTCGCCCGTGTTGGCGCGATACAATTCGATCTGCGAGTTGATCAGATTCACATTCGTTCGGCACGCGTTGATCTTGGCATTCTCGGCGCTCTGGCTGACCCTCGGAATGGCGATCGTCGCCAGCGAACCGAGGATCAGCACCACAACCAACAACTCCACCAGTGTGAAGCCTCTCGTACGCCACATGTCGTTCTTCTCTTCCAAAAACAGAAAGACACAGTCCTTGTCCTTGTTGTCACCGGCGTATCGGTCAGGACGCGCATCGACTTTATCTGCATCCGGCCGTCCTGCGAAAATCTGCCTCGGGGCCGATTCTTTACTGCAGGTGCGTCATATAATCGAACATCGGCAGATACACGCCCATCAGGACCAGGCCGATGACCAGTCCCATAACCAACGTGAGCGCCGGTTCGAGTTTGACCACCAATGCGGCCAGGATCCTTTCGATATCGCGGTCCAGCAGATCGAGCGCCTTGCCCAGCATCTCCGACAACCGGCCGACCTGCTCGCCGGACGTCGCCATCTGCACGATCTCAGCCGGGAAGATGGCGTGAGCGGCCAACGCCTTGCCCACCGGGTGGCCGGACTGCGCTACACGTTGAAGGTCTTCGGCCACCTTCGTCATTTCCGCGCTGCGGGCGATGTCTCCGGCGATACGGAACGCGTCGATGACCGAGACGCCGACGCCGACCAGCATGGCAAACGGCCGCATGAAACGCGAAACCAGAATGAGACGATTCAGCTTGCCGAAGAATGGCAGCCGCAGTCGGATCTGGTCCCAGCCGCGTTTCAAGCCGTGGCGGCGCAGCGTACGTCCAACGAACCACCCTGCGCCGATCGCGGCCGGCACCACCAGCCATCCCCAACTCCTCAGGATCTGGCTCAGCGTGACCAGAACCAGCGTCGGTCCCGGCAGAGGCACCCGCAGGTTGGCGTAGAGTTTCGTGAACACGGGAACGACGAACAGCAGCAGCCCCAGGAGAACGCCCAGGCAGACCACCCCCACGGCGATCGGATAGACGAACGCCGACCGGACCTTGGCGCGCAATTGCTCTCTCTTCTCCAGGTAGACCGCGCTCATTTCCAGGGCTTCGGCCAGCTTGCCCGACGCCTCACCCGCTTCGAGCATGCCGACGAAGAACTCCGAAAAGACCTCGCGATACGGCTCGAACGCCTTCGTCAGGCTCGCGCCGGCCTCCACGCGTTTCTTCACCTCACCCAGCATGCGTCCCAGCGCCGGCTGGTCCGCCTGCCCGGAGAGCGTCTCCAGGCAGCAGGTCACCGACAAGCCGGCCGAATACATCCCGGAGAACTTGTACGCAAAGGCTACGATGTCCTCGGCCTTCAGGCCCGACCGCCCGGACGGGCGTTCCCTCACCCGGCGGGCCCGAACCAGCACATACCCGATCCGCGCCAGCTCGCCGCGCAGCGCGCGGACCCCGGCGACCTCCTCGTATGTGCCGCTGAATTCCCGTCCGGATCGGTCCTTGGCGGTGTACTGAAACGTCGGCATCAATCCCGCTCCATATCGACCACGCGCATAATCTCTTCGATCGTCGTCTGACCGGCGAGAACTTCGCTAACCGCCGCCGCCCGCAGCGTGCGCATGCCCTCGTCCACCGCACGCTCGCGGATGGCATCGTCGTCGACGCTGTCGACGACCATCCTCTGGACCGCCCGCGATACCGGGAGAATCTCGTAGATGCTCTTGCGCCCCAGATAGCCGCTCTGATAGCAGTGGCTGCATCCGGTCCCTCGCCAGAGCTGCACGTCATCGTCCGGCCTCGCGTCGCCATACAGGATCTGCACCTCACTCTCGGAGGCGCGATACGGGACCTTGCACTTCTGACAGCACGTCCGAACCAGCCGCTGCGCGGCGCTGCCCAGCAGGGCCGAGCCGACCAGAAACGACGGAATCCCCAGGTTGATCAGCCGCGACACCGCCCCGGCTGCGTCGTTGGTGTGGAGCGTGCTCAACACCAGGTGGCCGGTCAGGGCCGCACCGATGGCGATATCCGCCGTGTCACGGTCCCGAATTTCGCCGATCAGAATGACATCGGGGTCCTGCCTCAGGATGCTGCGCAAGGCCGACGGAAACGTCATACCGGCAACCGGCTTGACCTGCACCTGCGTGACCCCTTCCAGGCGATACTCGACGGGATCCTCCACGGTAACGATGTTCTTATCGGCCGTATTGATCAGTTGCAGCACGGAATACAGCGTGGTCGTCTTGCCGCTGCCCGTCGGACCGGTCAGCAGAAGCATACCATACGGATTGCTCAGAATCCGGCGGAACACCTGATTGTCCTGCGGCGAAGCGACCACCCTGTCGAACGACCACTGGTCGACCCGCTTGTCGAGGATTCGCAGCACGATCTTCTCACCCCCAACAGCCGGCAGCGACGAAACCCGCAGGTCGTATTCGGCCCCCTCGTGTTCGATCGTTGCGTGGCCGTCCTGCGGGATGCGCCGCTCGGAGATGTCCATATCCGCCAGGATCTTGATGTGCGAGACAACCTCCCGCTGCACCGACGCCGGCACGCGAATCGTGTCCCGCAACGTCCCGTCGATCCGGTAGCGCACCCGAAGGTCGGGAAGCTGCGGCTCGATGTGAATGTCGCTAGCCCGCGACGAAACCGCGCCTTTGACGATCGACGACACCAGTCTGCTGATCGGATCGTCGCCGTCTCGGAAGGTTCGGGCGTGGTTCTCGGACGTTTCGGAGGCGGTTTGGGCGTCCTCCTTCAAACGCATCGAGGCCACGACCTGCTTGGTCACGTCCACTTCGTCGAACAGCCGCCCGACCACCTGGCGGATGGCCGCCGGGCTGGCCGCGACCGGCGTCACGCTGTAGCCCGTCTTCACCTCGATCTCGTCCCGCGCCGCAAGGTCCCACGGCGCCCCCATCGCGACAAACAGCGTCTGGTCCTTACGACGAATCGGAACGGCGTTGTGCCGGGTCGCCAGGTCGCGGGTGATTAGATGCGCGATGGTCGGCTCGACCGCCTCAGACGTCAGCTCGACGTATTCAAGGCCGTTGGCCAGGGCCACCGTCCGTACGATCTGCTCGTCCGTCAGCAGATTCTGCCGCTTGAGCATCGACAGAATGCTCTGGCCGGTCTCCTGCTGGCTCTCGATCAGGGTCTCGAGCACGGTCGGATCAACGAGGCTTTCCTTCTCCAACGCGGCGATGATCGGGTCGTCTGTCTTCATACCATCAGGGTCCTCAAAAGACGCTGTCAGGACCGTCTATCGACACTTCCGCCCTCACACCTTAGCGCCGAGTCCCGCCTTTCCGGGCCCAAGCCCCATAACACAATCCAAGACCCACATGCCACACCATACACGTGGCCCGCCTGCGTCCGGAAGAAACACACTCCTTTGCACGGGAGAAGGCGGGTTCCTCCGTCGCTGTCGCTCTTCTCGCGAAGGGCTTGGCTGGGCGACGGATTGGGCGTACAATGAAGTCGTGACTCGACCGGCCCGATGGAATGTCGCGATCGCCTTAAAGCCCAATCGAAAGGACCGAACATGAATGCCATTGCCTCTCTACGATCCTGTCTCATCGCATGGTTGGCCTGCGCGGTCGTCCTGGTGACGGCCTGCCGCGGCCTGGCCGATGAGGTCTATCGCAATTCCGTGGCGGTTTCGCCGACGGACACGCCCGGGCAGATCGTCGAGAAGGCCGCCCGCGTGGTCCCGTCGCGGCCGCAGCTCGAATGGCAGCGGTGCGAGTACATCTGCTTCGTCCACTTCGGCGTCAACACGTTCACCGCCCGCGAGTGGGGTACGGGGATGGAGGACCCGAAGATCTTCAATCCGACGAAGCTGGATACCGACCAGTGGTGCCGGATGATGAAAGCGGCCGGCATGAGCATGGTCATCCTCACCGTCAAACACCACGACGGCTTCTGCCTCTGGCAGACGCGCTATACCGACCATTCCGTCGCGTCGAGCCCCTGGCGCGACGGCAAAGGCGACGTCTTGCGCGACCTGGTGACCTCGTGTGAGAAATACGGCTTGAAGGTCGGTGTGTACCTTTCTCCGGCCGACCTGTACCAGATCGAACATCCTGACGGCCTCTACGGCAACCTGAGCCAGTACACCGAGCGGATGATCCCGCGCCCGGTCGAGGGCCGGCCCTTTGCGGACAAGCGGACGTTCACCTTCCGCGCCGACGACTACAACGAGTACTTCATGAACCAGCTCTTCGAGCTGCTGACCGAGTACGGGCCGATCCACGAGGTCTGGTTCGACGGCGCCCACCCCAAGCGCAAAGGCGGCCAGACCTACACGCACCCGCAATGGTACGAGCTGATCCGCACGCTGGCGCCCGAGGCGGTGATCTTCGGCAAGGGCCCCGACGTCCGCTGGTGCGGCAACGAATCCGGCGGCACGCGCGAGGCCGAATGGAGCGTGGTCCCGCTGCCGGTTTCGCCGGACGAGTTCGACTGGCCCGACATGACCGACACCGACCTGGGCAGCGCGGCCCGGCTTGCGCAGATGGCCGGCAAAGGCGGCTGGTTGCACTGGTATCCGGCCGAGACCGATACCTCGATCCGTCACGGCTGGTTCTGGCGAGATGAACAGCAGTTCGTCAAGGGCACCGAGGAGATCCTCGACATCTGGTACCGCACAGTCGGCGGCAACACGGTCTTTTTGCTCAACATCCCGCCCAACCGCGACGGGCTCTTCCCCGAACGTGATAGCAAGGTGCTCGAAGAGGTCGGCCAGATCCTCCGCCAGACGTTTGCGGTCGATCTGGCCAAGGGCGCGACGGCCGCCGCCTCGGCGACGCGAGGCGCCCGCTTCACCGCATCGAAGGCCGTTGACGGCGATCTCGATACGTGCTGGATGCCGCCGGAAGGGACGACCCAGGCCGAGCTGATCGTGACCCTGGCGGGCGCCAAGACCTTCAACCGCGTGATGTTCCAGGAGCAGATTCAGGACTTCGGCCAGCGCATCGCGAGGTTTGCGGTCGATGCGATGGTGGATGGGCGGTGGCAGCAGATCGCCGACGGGCAGACGGTCGGGTACAAACGGATCAGCCGCACGCAGACGGTGACCAGCGACAAGGTTCGCATCCGCGTGTTGGACAGCCGCATCTGCCCGACGATCAGCAACGTAGGCGTCTACTTCGAGCCGGTCCGGCTGAGCGACCCGAAGTTCAGCCGTGACAGTCAGGGCAACGTCACGATCTATTGCGAACCGGCCGGCCCCATCATCCGCTACACGACCGATGGCAGCGCGCCGACCAATAACTCGCCGATCTACACCAGCCCGATTCCCCTGCCGCTTGGCGGCACGATCAAGGCCGTCGCCATCGATCCGGCCGGCGAAACGACTGGACGCGTAGTGACCGCGACGTTCGACATCGCCCGGGCCGGCTGGAAGGTCGTTCGCGCGTCGAGCGAGCAGCCGCCCAATGAAACGGCCGCCAACGCCATCGACGGCGACCCCGGCACCATCTGGCACACCCAATGGTCGGACGCCTCGCCGGGTCATCCGCACGAGATCGTGATCGACCTGGGCAAGACATACACGCTGACGGGCTTCACGTACCTGCCCCGCCAGGACGGCCAGAGCAACGGGACCGTCGTGGATTACGAATTCTATGTCTCCCGCGACGGCACGCAGTGGCGGCGCCCGGCCGCCAGGGGCTCGTTCGGCAACATCAAGAACAACCCCGTCGACCAGACCGTGCGGTTCGAGCGCCCCATGCGCGGCCAGTTCATCCGCTTCGTCGGCCTCTCGGCCGTTGACGGCCACCCTTGGATGTCCGTCGCCGAACTCGGCGTCATCACTGCCGAGACCCCGTAGGGTCGAATCACGATTCGCCCTCGCTCAGCAGGTCCAGGGATAATCAGACACTACGGCTCCGGCTTGAGGGTAGCGCAGCCGAAGAGCCCGCCGGCGGTGCTGCCCGGGTGGGCGGCGAAGCGGACCACAACGGATTCCTTGCCTTCGGTCAGCGAGGCGCCGATGGCGTATTCGACGTCGAAGAACTCGCCCGGCTTGTTCTGGGCGAGCTTCTGGGTGGCGATCTTCGTCCCGTCGACGAGGATGTCGAAGACGCGCCCGCCATCGCTGCCCCAATACGTGCAGTGCAGCGTCACCGGCCGATCGGGCAGGACTCGCAATCGATACTCGAACCAGCCATTCTCGGCGTCGCGCCAGCGGCGGCCGCCGTGCGTCCCGGTCCGCGTGTTTTCGCCCTTCATCTGGTGCGCCTTCTCGGATTTGGAGACGCCGATCTCAACCGCGTCGATCGTCCGCACCTCCAATGCCGCCTGCCGCGCCGCCTCACGAGCCCTGGCCTCTTCGCGGGCCCTTCGTTCAGCCTGAATCCGCTGCCAGCCGGCCTCGTCCGTCAGCCGCCAATAGACCGCATAGTGCTGATCGAACAGTCGATGGTACGGCACCAGCGTCACGCCGCTCGGCCGGCCCACACCATTCGTGCGGAACGTCAGAGGGCGACCTTCGACCGGGCGAATCCAGGTCTGCGGGTCGCGTTGCGTCGTGACCAGCACGGGCGACTCGACGATGCGATCTTCGGGAAACTCGAACCAGTTGTTCGTCGTGTAGATCAGGTCCTGCGGAACCTCGACCTTGCCCAGCGCGCCGGCCAGGACCAGCGGGCCGTACATCACCGCCGCCAGATTCGGATCGTCGGGCATCGGACAGAGCCACAGGCCCATCGGCATCGTCATTTCCACTTCCGTCTTGCTCCGCCAGGTGCGTCGGATCGACAGAAACGAGCCGGGTTGCGCGGCGACCGCCTGAGGCTGACCGTCCATCTTGAGCGTCACGCCCTGCGTCGCCCACTCGGGCACGCGCAGACGCAGATCGAACTCGACCGGCCGCGATGCGTCGATCGTCAGCTTCGTCGCGGAGATATCGGGGAAGCTCGTCTGCTGCCGGACGGTGACGCCTTTGCCCTTCCAGTCTACCTCGCTGGCGATGAACAGGTTCACCCAGAGCGTTTCATCGTTGTGGAAGTAGATCGTGTCGGCATACTTGGCGTGGTTCTCCAGACCCGAGCCCGTGCAGCACCAGAACGAGTCTCGCGGCGTATTGAAATACTTCCAGCGCCCGGACGCCAGCGTCACGAAGTACATCATCATACCGGTGGCCGGGTCCTGGGTCGCCAGGATCGAGTTGATCAGGCTCCGCTCGTAGTAATCCATATACTCGGCGCGAGGCTCCCAGGCAAACAGATGGCGCGTCAACCTGAGCATGTTGTACGTGCAGCAGGTCTCCTGCGTGTGCGCGCCGAGCTGGTCGGCCAGGCGATAGGGATCGCTGCGCCAATGCTCGTTGATCGAGGTCCCGCCGGTGCAGTAGGTCCGCCCGTGAACGACGCTGCGCCAGAAGAATTCGGCGATGCGCCGGTCCGTCGGGGCGCCGGTCAGCTCGTACTGGCGCGCCGTCCCGATCACGTTGGGGATGAACGAATTGACGTGCAGGCCCCTCAGCTCATCGCGATGCAGGACCAGCGGGTTGTTGTACGCATCGGCGTTGAACCGCTCGGCCAGCTCCAGCCAGGCCCTCTCGCCCGTAACGCCGTAGAGGTTGGCCAGGGTCTCGTTCATGCCGCCCTGCTCGGTGTGGTTGAGCATCTCCTGCATCGCGGCGCGGTCGAGGGGATCGAGCCGCCCTTGGGCCCAGCGCGCCATGCCCCGCGCCACCTCCAGCGCCTGGGCGTTGCCGCAGTAGACATACATATCGATCAGCCCGGCGTAGATCTTGTGGAGCGTATACCACGGCGCCCAGACCTGCTTCAGCGCGATCACACGGTCGATCTGCTCTTCGGGATAGGCGCTGAGGTAGCCTGAGCCGAGGGCCTTCTGGCATCGGGCCAGTTCGGCAACGATGGCGTCGGCCTTGGCCTTGAGCTTCTCGTCGCCCGTGCTGGCGACCATCATCGCGCAGGCGGAGAGGTAATGGCCCATCGTGTGGCCGCGCAGCTCCGTCTTCTCCCAGCCACCCATGGGTTCGCCGGGTGTCGCCAGGCCCGCCGTCCGGCGGAAGTACCACAGCAGGCGGTCCGACTCCAGATCGTGCAGATACCTCTGGTTGCGACGCATCGCCTCGCGAAACGGCCCGTCGAGCAACTTGACGTCGCGCAGGTCGAAAGGCCGAGCCTCCAACGGCGCCACCTCCCGCCCGCTGGGCCAGACGGCCGCGTTCACTGTGCTGTTCGAAGGCCAGACGACGAAAACGAGGATCGCAATGAGAGTGTAGCGGTGTCTGGACATGCCTTGATTCCTCCCTGGCAACATAAGTCGTGCACCGTCGGCGGCACTGCGCCACGAACTGCCCGGCTATAGCAGGACACGGCGTTCGCGTAAAGCCCAAATCGCGCAAAGCAATCGCCCATTTGCGTCAGCCGACGGGCGGCCGGCGCGTATCACACCGAGGGTGGCAGCCTCAAGCCCGCAGGGCTTGGGGATGGTCCTGCATCTTGGCACTCGCCTGGAGTCGACGCGACCGTCCAATCCGCCATCCCCAAACGCTGACGCGTTTGAGGCTGCCACCCGACGCCAGAATGCTCGCACGCACTACTCGCGTTCGGTCGTCCAGGACTGGCTCGACGGCACCACAGCAAACTCCGTCTCGGCGTAAGAGTCCATACTCTGCCGAGAGGAGACCGCATGCCGCCGGGTGTTTCAGTTGTTACTGGCAACCAGCTTCACATCTTTTATACTGCGGAACCACTTGAGGAACCGATCCGGATGCACAAACTCAGGCAAATATGCACTACGCTGAATGTAACCGTCGTTCACCGAAAGTTCTCCCCAGCACTCCGTAAGAAGATCGCGCCGAACGCGGTAGCGTGGCGGCCCATCTGGCGCGTTGCAGGCGGGCCGATAGGAGCCGATGGGCAAACACCGTTCCAGTCTGCCCGATTTATCGGGGTCGGCTCGCACCACGATCTCATGTTGTGGTGGACATGGAGCCACGCAGCGTGTATGCGCATTCTCGTCATACCGGTCCGCTTCGATGTCTCTCGCATTCAGGATTTCCTTGATTACGTAGAAACCCACAATGGCATAGACGAGTTCGCCTGCTTGGGTGTGATTACCGTCGCGTAGCGCCGCGTAGAATACCAGGAAGTCGCCTGGAGACATCAGCTGGCGTATCCTTACGCCCCTCCCATTTTCATCGCCGTATGTCATATAGCCGAAGTCCGGGTCAAGATGCATGTTGCTGTGCTGCAGGTGATGCGGCACACGAACACCCTCATGCCCCTGCATCAGTGTGTATGGTCTCTCCATACCCTGGCGGGCCATGCGTTCCCGAGCCTCGGGAATGGGCACGTACACGAATTCTCGGGTCTCGCTGTTGACGGGACCGTTGAATTCTCCACCGGCCTTTCCTTTGTCCGCCCCAATTCGTACCAGCAATCCTCTCATAACAAGTCCTCCACATCGTTTTGGTAATAGACTCCGTACGGTACGCTTCATCGTTACGTGCTACACAACGATGCGATCCTTCGCGTCCTATATCCGCCTATCGTCCGAGTCCACGGGTGACATGAGCGGAAGAACGGGAAATGTGCGGCATTCACGATGGGCTCTACCCTCCGGCCGGTAATCAAGAGGGAAATGCGAACCGCAGGCATAGCCGCTCGTCAGCCGGACCTCTCGACTTCGCTGCGCTTCGCTCAAGGTGACACAAAGGCAAGCCGGCGATCCGCTACTCGCGTTCGGTCGTCCAGGGTTGGGTCGGGGTCGTTCCGGCCTGCGGGGTGGCCATGGTGATTGGGGGGGTGGGCCAGGGGATATGGTCAGGGCACGAGAGGGTGAACCATCCCCAAGCCCTTTGGGCTTGAGGCTGCCACACGGGCGGAGCGGAGGTTGGGGTGGTGCGAAGGCGGCGCGGGAGGGTGCATGCTTAACGGGCAGCGATATACGAAACGGTGCGAGCGTTGGAACACGCCGGGACAGACGCACGCGCTGACGTTCAGTTGCTATCGCAAGCAAGCGTTTCTGTCGAAAGAGCAGGCATGTGACTGGCTGGTCGAGGCCATCGACGCCGCGCGACGGCGGCATGCGTTCGATCTGTGGGCCTATGTGTTCATGCCGGACCACGTCCACCTGGTCGTATACCCCAGAGAAGACACGTATTCGATCTCGGGCATCCTGCTTTCGATCAAGCAGCCCGTGTCGCGCAAGGCCGTCGCCTATCTGAAGGCCCAGCGCCCCGACGGCTTGCGGCTGATGGCGTCGGGCCAGCGGTCTCGCCCATACCATTTCTGGCAGAAGGGTGGCGGATACGACAGGAACATCACACAGATCGACACGCTGATCGAAACGATACGCTATGTCCACAACAATCCCGTGCGTCGGGGGCTGATGTGTGTGTGAAGATTTCCGGGCGAGGGGACGGTCGCTTGTGGTGGTGGCGCCTGAGGCTCCGTTGCGCATTTGTGGTGACGTGCCTGCGGCGGGTTGTCCTGTTTGTAGTGACGCCGTGAGGCGTTATCACCATTCGGTGGGAGATATGCCCTGACGGGCACACTACGAACGGCCCACCATCGCCAAGCCCTGCGGGTCCATGCGACTTCGCTGGGCGCAAGCTCCCAGGCGGCCAGCGGCGGTTCTCTGTGCCCGAAGTGGCCTCGCCCGGAAATCTTCACACACACGGGCTGATCGCGACGGCCGATCAGTGGCGGTATTCGAGTGCGGCCGACTGGGACGGGACGGCGACCGGTCCGTTGGCGATCGATTGGGACCGCCTGCCGTAGCGCGCGACGGTCATTGCGTGGGAGGCTACCCCCAAGCCCCTCGGGCTCGAGGCTGCCACACGCGCTGTCGAAGGGGTGGCAGCCCAGAGGCGCAGCGAAGCGGAGCCTTGGGGATGGCGTACGCGCCGGACTGTTTGTTGGCCGCGCACGAGATACGGGCGACGCGCGACGCGATACGCCGTCGATCTCAGCGGACGGGGGCGGCGAGGAACTGGGCGTACTTCTTGTCCTGCGGCATGATGTGGTTGACAAACCGGCCGAGGACTTGAGCGAAATGTCGAGGCCGGACGTCGGTCAGGGGCGGAGCTGGATGGTGCTGGGGCCGAGGACTTCGGCTCTGGTGTCGCCGGTAGTGAGGTTCATGCGGATGCGATCGACGGCGGCGCCGTTGAACGAGCAGCTCAGGCGGGCGTCGCCCTCGACGGTGACGAGGGCCTGCGGGTGGTCGTAGAAGAGGACGGCCCCGTTGAAGCGGTTGACGGGGTCCTCATAGGCGATGCCCTGGGAGGCGGTCAGCGAGAGCAGATCGGTCCGTCCCTTCTCGGCCTCGGTCAGGACGATCTCGATGCGTCCGGCGTCGGCCTGGACGTGCCGCTTGTCGTAGCTGCCGTCGATCTTCGGGAAGTAGTCCAGCAGGATCTGGCGGTCCACGGCATCGGCGACGATGGTGTTGGTCGGCGCCGCGTAGGTCAGCGAGTCGAACCCGGTCAGGAAGGCGAAGCACGGCTGGCGTAGGCTGAACTCGTTCGGGTCGATCGGCGTCTCGGGCTCCTGGCCGTTGTGCAGGCGGATCTCGCCGGGGCCGGTGACGGCGAAGAGCTGCTCGTCGCCCTCGTAGTCGAGCCGGAGCGAATGGAGTTCCACCCACCCGGTCAACTCCTCGCCGGCGCGCCGCAGCGCGCGGACCGCCACGGGACCGCCGGCCGCCTCGAATCGAGCCAGACGAATCTGCCTCTTGCCCGACGAGGTGTTGGGGTCTTCGAACAGATCGACGGCCAGCATGGGGGCCGTGAGCACGTACTCGTAGTCGAAGTCCGGCTCGCTATTGTGCAGCGTCACGATGCAGTTGCCGTCGAGTTGAACGCGGTTGGCCGCCGCAATGAACCGGACCGAGTCCTGGGCGCTGATGGTCACAGGCATCAGCGCGGCGCCCGGGTCGCGGCTGGTCAGGTCGTTCGGATCGAGGGCAAACGCCATGCTGACCGGACCGACCAGCGTCAGGTCCGTCGTCAAGACGTCGAAGTCGATGCGATGGGCGATAAGTCTCTGATGGTTCGGGTCCACAACGGGCGGCTCGTTCGCGTCGGCCCGTGGCGAAATTCTGTCGAGGCCCAGCGCGCCCAAGTCGGGCTCGAGACTGCGAGAGCCTTTCGGCGCGACGACGAGCCCGCCGTCGCAGGTGACGACGATGTCGAAAAACGATTCGGGAATCGCCTCGAGCGCCAACAACGGCGACGGGCTGGTGTCCATCGCCCTCGGTCCGGGGTACACCGGCTCGTTCGGATCGACGGCGGGTGCCGTCGCGGCGGCCAGATTCGGGTCGGGCTTCGGCTCGTCGCGCCCGGACCCGGACCCGGACCAGAGAATATTGCCGATCGCCAGGCGGTCCCTCGCGAAGACCTTCTGCTCGGGCGTGACGATCGTCACGTTTCGGTGGAAGACGCATTCGTAGTAGTCCGACGGGTCGGCGTCCGCGGGCGCCGCCTCGTCACGCTCGGCCGGCCCATCAGGCCCCCTGGCGTCCGCCCCGGCCCGACGGTCGCCGCGAGCGCGCGCGTCCGAGAGCGACGCAAACTCGTCGCTTCGCAGCCGCAGGCTCTCCAGGTCCTTGATGCGGAACAGCTCCAGCCGGCTGCGCGACTCGTCGTAGAGCAGTTCCATGCCCCGTCCCGTCAGCTGGGCGCTGCGCGAGACGAACCGCACGGCGCCACTGGTCGAGAACAGCGAGTGTTCGGCGATGAACGCCACGTCGTCGAGATAGATGTACAAGTCCCTGGGGTCGCTCGAATCGGCCGGGGAGATGTGAATGACCACATTGCCCGAAAAGGTCGCGTCGTCTGGCGAGGGCCGGTCGAAGGCGGTGTCCAGCTCGAGCTCGCCGCGATCGGCGGTGACGCTGCAGTTGATCTCGCCAAGGAACAGTCTCATCCACGGATGCGTGATGGCCCATTGATTGCCTTCGGTGTGCAGCAGCGCCTCGAAGCCGAATTCCCGGTCGATGCGACCGGTGTGGTCCGTATGGAACAGGTGGGTCTTGCGAATGCCGCCGATCCCCACCCCGGCGATGCGGCCCATGTCAACGTCTCGATCGGCCAGGTCGCCGTCTCGACCGGCGTCCACAACATCCGGCGCCTCAATATCCATGACCGGCCCATCGCCCATCTGCAAGTAGGCCAGGTAGGCCAGGATCATGGCCCCCAACGCGACAAACCCGATAGCGCATTTGCGTAAATTCACAGTACCTGCCCCATCCACTCGCCGCTACGCGAGATATCGTTCCATCAGGGCCTGCCACCGGCCGGAGTTCTTGAGGATGTACTCGATCGCCTCGCGCACGGCCCCTCCCCCTCCCGGCCGCGTCGTAACGTAGTCAGCCTCCTGCTTGACCTCGTCGACGGCGTTGGCCGTCGCGATCCCCAGTCCGACGAAGCGGATCGGCGGCAGGTCGGGCAGGTCGTCTCCGACGTAAGCGACGCTCTCCGGCGGCAAATGCAGCGCGTCGAGCAGCTTCTCCAGCGCCGGCAGCTTGAAGTGGCAGTCCTGGAGAACGTGGGCAATCTCCAACTGATCGGCCCGCCGCTGCGTCGGCTCCGAATAGCGCCCGCTGAGCAGGGCCGTCCGGCCCCCGGCGCGCTGCCACAGGCGAATCCCGTGACCGTCGTGCGTGTGGAAGCACTTGCTCTCGCTGCCGTCGCCGTGGAGGACGATCCGTCCATCGGTCAGCACGCCGTCCACGTCGAGGACCAGCAGTTCGATCGCATCGAGGTTCGTCATCCCACCACCTTGATCGTCACGATATCCTGCACGTCGATCAGCCCGACGGGCCGGTCGTCGCCGTCCACCACGGGCAGCTCGTCGATACGATACTTGTGAAAGATGGCCGTGGCCTCGGCGGCCAATGCATCGGCCCGAATCCGTTTGCATCCGGCAGTCATCACGTCGCCGACGCGGCGCTTCAGGCCGGCGGCCCCCTCCTGGGTCAGGAGCCGCCGCAGGTCGCCGTCGGTGACGATCCCGGCCAGGCGACCGTCGCCGTCCACCACCATCACGGCGCCGTGGCGCTTCACCTCGCGGGTCGCCGCCAGCATCGTTTCGACGCTCTCGGCGGCGCGCGCCAGGGGCAGCGCCTCGCCGGGCTGGAACATCATCGACTGCTCGACCGTCATCAGCTTGCGCCCGAGCGAACCGCCCGGATGGAACCGAACGTAATCCTCGACGCGAAACTGCCGCGCCTTCATCACGGTGAACGCCAGCGCATCGCCGATCGCCAGCATGCAGGTCGTCGAAACGCTGGGCGCGACCCCCAGCGGGCAGGCCTCATGGACCTTGCCCATACACAGGACCACGTCGCTGTATCGGCCCAGCGTCGAATCCCAGTCGCCGGTGATGGCAATCAGGCGGATCTGAAGCTGCTTGACCAGGTTGATCAGCCGAACGATCTCGTCGGTTTCGCCGCCGTAGCTCAGCACGATCACGACGTCGCTGGACCGCAACCGGCCCAGATCCCCGTGGACGGCCTCAGCCGGGTGAAGGAAGTGGCTCGGCGTGCCCGTCGAGGCCAGCGTGGCACTGATCTTACGGCCGATGATCCCCGCCTTGCCGATTCCGCTGATGATGCACGAGCCGCTGCAATGGTAGATCATCGCCACCGCACGGGCGAACGACTCGTCCACGATAGGGGCCATCGCCGCGATCGCCTCGGCCTCGGTGCCGATCACCGTCCGGGCGTACTCCAGGTCGAATTCCACGGTACTGTGAAGCTCTTCAGTGTTCATGCTCTGCCAAATCGTCGGGACTCATCGATCGCTTGCCACACCCCTGCGCCATGTTGTACGCCATCGAGCGCGCCCGGTCAAGCCCCCATGTGCCTCGTGCAAGCCACGATCGGGGCCGGATCGCTCACAATTTCACTTCGCCGCCTCGCTCGTTGTAGCAGATGAGCTGGCGCTCCTCGCCGACGCAGTCGGGCGAGGAATGAATGACCACCCGCTTCTCCGCCAGTTGCTCGATCTGAGCGATCGCCGCGCGTTTCTCGTTTTGCAGGTAATCGGCCACCTCCGGCGAGACGGACAGCTCGATGCGTTTGATGTGCTCCTCAGAAACCCCCAGGTTCAGCAGACGAATGATCTCCAGGGCCAGCGATTCGTGGCTCTTGACGAACCCGGTTCCGGCGCAGTGCGGGCAAGCCAGATACGTGCTCAGGTGCAGCGACGGACGCATTCGCTGGCGGGTCATCTCGATGACGCCGAACCGACTGATCCGCAGGATCTTGGCCCGGGCCCGGTCGGTCCGGACCGCATCGCGGAACGCCCGCTCCACCTCTTTGCGGTGCTTCTGACTGCGCATGTCGATGAAGTCGCAGACGATCAGCCCCCCCAAGTCGCGCAGACGCAGTTGCCGGGCGATCTCCACGGCCGCCTCCATGTTGCTCTCGAACGCCGTCTGCTCGGCGCCTTCCTGCTTGCGATGCCGCCCGCTGTTGACGTCGATCGACACCAGCGCTTCGGTCTGCTCGACCACGATCGAGCCGCCGCACTTCAGATCGACCGAACGCGACTGGACCTTGGCGATCTCCCCTTCGATCTGGTACTTGTGAAACAGGGGAATCTTCCCATCGTAGTGCGTCAGCTTCGGCTTCATCCGCGGCATCGCGATCGACAGGAACTCCTTGATCTTGCGAACGGTGTGGTCCGAGTCGCACACGATTTTGGTGACTTTCGTGTTCAGCACGTCACGCAGCGCCCGAATGACCAGATCGGACTCCTGGTAGATGTCCCCCGGCGCCTTTTCGCTGTCGATGCGCTTCTGGACCGCATGCCAGAGCCGCTTGAGATACCGCAGGTCGTTCTGAATGTCGCGCTTCGAGGCCCCCTGCCCGGCGGTGCGGATGATGTAGCCCATCCCTTTGGGCGAGCCGCTCTCGTCGAACACCTCCGCCAGGCGCTTGCGCTCCTGTTCGTCCTCGATCTTGTGGGAGATGCCGTAGCCCTTCATCCACGGCATCATCACCAGGTGCTTGCCCGGCAGCGCCAGATACGTGCTCAGGGTCGGCCCTTTGGTCTTGAGGCCTTCCTTGGTCACCTGTACCACGAGTTCCTGGCCTCGGCGAAGGCAATTCTGCATGGCGGGACGGTCCTTGAGCGCCTGGCGCCGCCCGATGCTCTCGAGCACGCTGCTCTTCACGTTCGGAAAATACCGGGGATGCACGTCGGAGATGTGAAGGAAGCCGTTTCGGTCGATCCCGATGTCGATAAAGGCGGCCTGAATTCCCGACTCGATGTTGACGATTCGCCCCTTGTAGATGTTGCCGACGTGGGCGCCGACGCTGGCGCGTTCGACGTAGAGTTCTTCGAGCGTGCCGTTCTCGACCACGGCCACCCGGCACTCCTCACGTTCGGCGACGTTGATAAGCATTTCTCGTGACATATTCTACGTCCTCGTCATCTCCTCCAATGCGCCGGCCGGCACATTGGACGGTCATGTGAGTTTCCATGTGACGTCCCTGCGGCGCACGGGCCCGTTCAGATCCCGCGGCTCCAGTTCGAGCAGGGCCATCAGTTCATCGACCCGGACGGAGCCGGCGCCGCTGACGGCGCACTCGACCATCGCCCGAGTCTCTCGCAGCTCGATTGCACGCAAAAACGGCCGGACGTCCACTCGGCGTCCCTCTCGCCGGTCCGGCGCGACCCGTTCCACCACCAGCCGGTCACGGGCCATGACCTGATCGATTCTCTCCCGCAAGGCCTCGACGCCTTCTCGACCGTCCGCACAGTCGAGGTCGAAGACGTACCGGGCCGACTCCGGTTGAAACGACGTGCGCGACCTCATCGCTGCAACCGAATGAACCACGATGCCGCTCGGAAGCACCTCGTTCAAGGCCTCCTTCATCCGAGCCTGCCAAAGCCGGCGTGCGCCGTCCGGGCCGTCCTCCACGGCGATGCCGTCGGCGTCGAAGAGCCGCAGGACCAGAAGCTCGTCATCCGACTCAACCCCCACCGGCCTCGGAAGCGGAAGCGACAGCTTCGGATGCGGGTTGAACCCCTGGGAGTACCTGATCGGCACGCCGGCACGCGCGCAGGCCCGCTCGAACAGGCGCAGCGTCTCAGCGTGCGAGAGGAACCTCAAGAGACCGCCAATGGCAAACCGCACCGCCGCGGTCACATCCGTCGCCATGCCGGCAGGCCTCCCCTCCGGACGGCCGTAGGAGTCTTCCTTTGTCGCCTCTATGCCCATCTGCTCTCGGATCGATGTGTTTTCGTCACTGTCTTGTCCGTCCACGAGGCGACCGCTCGCCGGGTCAGAACGCCTCCGGCAGGATCTTCCGCCCGGCGTTGCGAAGGTAGTTCGAGATCTGCCGTTCGGAGTTCATGCCCAGCACTTTTCTCGTCAGGACATGGCAGTCCTCCAGCGTCACGCATCGGATGATTTGTTTGACCTCGGGAATCAGCGGGGCCGACAGGGACAACGTTCGCACGCCGAGCCCCAGCAGGACCATGACATACTCCGGCTCCGACGCCATCTCCCCACAGACCGACAGATCGATCTGGGCCCGGTAGGCGTCCTGAATCACCGTACGCACCAGCCGAAGCACCGCCGGGTCCGCCGGCGAATACAGCGTCGAAACCTGTTCGTTGCCGCGATCCACCGCCAGCGTGTACTGCGTCAGGTCGTTCGTGCCGATACTGAAGAAGTCCGAATCCCTCGCCAGCGTCGAGGCCATCAGGGCCGCCGACGGCGTCTCGATCATGATGCCCACGTCCATGTCGCGATGGTACGCAATCCCTTCTTCGTCCAGGTCCTCCATGACATCGTGCAGGATCATCCGGGCCTGCATCAACTCCTGAATGCTCGTGATCAGCGGAAACATGATCCTGACCCGCCCAAGGACCGAGGCGCGAAGGATCGCCCGGAGCTGGGTCTTGAACATCGACAGGTTCTGAAGGCAGAACCGGATCGAACGCAGTCCGAGGAATGGATTGGGCTCCGGCGCGAAGCGCTTGCTCTGCGTGTACTTGTCGGCGCCGAGGTCCACGGTGCGAATCACCACGGGCCGATTTCCGCAAATGTGCAGGGTCTGCGCGTAGGCGCGGTACTGTTCCTCTTCCGACGGGTCGGTCGGGCGATTCAGATAGAGGAACTCGGTGCGGTACAGGCCGACGCCTTCACCCCCTTTTTCGAGCACCCCTTCGGCCTCATCGGGAAACTCGATATTCCCCAGCAGTGTGATCCTCACGCCGTCGCGCGTCACGGCCGGCTTCTCGCGGATCGCGTCCAGCTTGTGTTCGAGGGCCACGAACTCGCGCGAATATGCCTCGTATTGTTCGACCGTCTCAGCGTCGGGATTGACCACGACCAGGCCGCGGTTGCCGTCGATGATCACAGAATCGCCGCCGCTGACGATTTCGGTCAGGTCCTCCAGAGCGACGACGGCCGGGATGCCCAGGGAGCGGGCCACGATGGCTGCGTGGCTGGTGCGGCCGCCGGCGTCGGAGGCAATGCCCTTGACGAAGGCCTTGTTGAATCCGGCCGTCTGCGTCGGGCTCAGTTCACGCGCCACGACGATCACCTCTTCACGCAACCGGCCCAGATCCTCGCGCTTGTCGCCCAACAAGTGTCGCAGCAGACGCCTTTCAATATCGTAGATGTCGGCGGCGCGCTCGCTGATGTAGCTGTCCTGGACCTCGGCGAATCGCGCGGCGAACCGACGAAGCACCGACGCGACGGCGTACTCGGCCGTCACCGATTCGGCGCCGATCACGTCGGTGATCTGACGCCGCAGACTCCGGTCGCGGAGAAAACGCAGGTGTACGGCGAAAATGTCCTTGATCCGTCCGCCGCCAACCCGATCCTGCGCCTGCTCCAATTCACTGAGCTCTCGCACGGCGTCGGCAAAGGCGTTTCTCGCACGCTGGACTTCCCCCATCCGTTGCGACGGTGCGATCTGGCGCCGTGGAATCCGGTAATCCTCTGAATCGATAATCAGACATCGGCCGATCGACACGCCCGGAGAAACGGCAATTCCCTTTTTGATTTCCATGTCAGAGCCTGCCGGACCGATTACGTTGCGTTCTCAGACGGTTCCTCATCAAACGTCCGCCGCTCCATGAATGCACGCAGGGCCTCGATGGCCTCTTCGGCGTCGGGCCCCTTCGCCCGAAGATCCAATCGAGTCCCGGCCGCGGCGGCGAGCCCGATGACGTGCATGATGCTCTTGGCGTCGCCGTGCCCCTTCTCGGTGCCAATCGTAATCTCACAATCGTACTGATTGGCCAGGTCGACAAACTGCATGGCGGGACGCATGTGAAGGCCGTTTTGGCTCTTGATCTCAATGGTGGTTTGACAAACCGGATGATCCAACGTTCCTTCTCCTGCCCGCATAGCGATCCTCGTGCCTCTCGCCCTCAAGGCGGACTACCACGATGGGTTTTCATCGGCCTCTCTCAACAGATCTTCACACGCCTCCGGCGTCTGGCATTGCCGCAAGAATCGACGGAACTGCTCTTTCTGCAGGTGTCGGAACAGGTTCTCCATCGCCTGCAGGTGCCGGTCGGCGTTGTCGATTGGGCTGACCAGCAAGATCACCGAGTAGACCGGTTGCTCGTCCAGCGCGGCGAAATCGATTCCCGCATCGGTCTGCCCGATCACGGCGACAACGTCTTTGGCAGCCGCATGCTTGACGTGAGGAACGGCCACGCCTTTGCCCATCCCTGTACTGGCTTCGTCTTCCCTCTTGATCACCGCCTTGGTGATCTCCGAGGCCGATCGGGCCGGCAGCTTTCCCGCGCTGACCAGCGAGGCCACCAGCTCCGCGATGACCCCGTTTCGATCCTGGGCCTGCAATGCGGGGATCGTGGCCTGAAAACACACAAACTCTGAGAACTTCATTCTTCGCATCCAGTCCTGTTGGTAGACGTTACCGGTTGGAAGCCGACGTCGATACACGACGGGCCCCACCCCCTAAGCCGGTTCATGCCCCCCCACGTGCTTGTTGTTTCGCTCTTTGCCCTTCTTGCGCCGCAGTTGCTCCTCCAGCTTGCGCACGGCTCCGTCCACCCCCTTGTAGGCGTCCTCGGCTGCCTCCGTGGCGACGAACACGTTGCTGTGCTCGCCTCGGGCGATGATCTCGACGCCGATCTTGCCCGCCGTCTGTTCGCCGTCCACAATGACCTCGACTTGACTGACCGTGTTGTAGAACCTTGGCAGCCGGCTCGTCTTTTCCTCGGCATACGCCTTCATGGCCTCGGTGATCGTGATGTGCTTGCCCGTCATTTTGAAGATCAATGCGCGTCTCCTTAACCAACAATCATCCCCATTCTACTCTACGGTTCCTGCGGCTGCTCCGTATACGCTCGCGGCAAGGCCGCCGCCGCCCGACGGTCCGGGGCGATCACGCCGGCGCTGACGGCGAATCGGAACGCCTCCTCGACGGTCATCTCCAAGGCAATCGTCTGCTCCTTCGGGACCACGATCACGTACCCCGTCACCGGCGTGGGCGAATTGGGAATCAGAATCGTCAGACACTCCTTCTGCACGCTTTGGGTGATCTTCGCCAAACCCGATCCCGTGACAAACCCGATCGACCATATGCCTTTGCGAGGATATTCCACGGCCACCACCCGCGAGAACATCTTCTGTTTCTCTTCCTGCGTCAGTACGAAATCCGTCACCTGCTTGACGTACGGATACACTCGACGGAGAATCGGGGTGTTCATAATGAACGCCTCGATGGGACGCCACAGCGCCCGGCCCACGACACTGGCCAGCAGCGCCCCGACCATGAGGACGAGCAGCAGGGCAATGAAAAAGCCCACCGCCGAGCCCGCCGCGCCCTCGACGAAGATCCTCGTCAGATCCTCCCGCGTCAGTCCGTTGTCGCCTTGGAACTGCAGGATCAACCACACCAGACCGTGGTTGATATAGACGCTGACGTTCGCCTTGATGATGCCGTAGCCCCATACGAGGATCCAAATCGTCAGCAACGTCGGCAGCAGAACCGCCAACCCACGAAGGAAATAGCTCTTGAATCGTTTGGTTATGCCCATTCCACTGCAACAGCCCTTCGTGCCGCCGAACGTGGCCCCGTCGCAGACGTTCGGCGACGGAAAAACCGCATCTATCCAACGCCAATAGCTTAATTTGCGCCATTTCCATCGTCAACCAAAAACTGCCGCGGCAGATGCCCGCCCAATAGATGCACCATCCCCCCCGGCAACGAAGCCACCACCCACACGAATCGCTGGCAGAACGCCAACGCCAAAGCACTCTCGCTCGTCGTGGCCGTCAGTGAGACGAACATCGCCACCACGCCCGCTTCGAGCACGCCCAGGCCGGCAATACTGATGGGAATCGCGGCTACGACCCACGTGACCGGAAAAACCAGGAAATAGTAGCCAAGCCCGGCCTCGACGCCGAGATTGCGGCCCAGAGGCCAGAACGCCACAACCACGATGCTCTGCCCCACGACCGTCAGCAGCAACGCCGCCAGCATCGTCGCCGGCTTGCGGCAATAGACTGCCAATGCCGTTCGGACCCGCCCGAACAACTCGGTGCCGCGATCGCGCAACCGGCTCGCAACGTGCCCAAGCCGGCGACGAAGACCCGGATGGAAAAACGCAGCCGCTGTCGCAGCCGCCAGGATCACTATGAGCCATAACAAGGCCCCCCTGTGAGCGGTGAGGCCCTCCCGTACGTCCTCCGACCGATTCGCGCCCGGCCCAAGCGGACGGCCACGCAGAAACAGCAGATAGGCCACCCCGGCCATCAGGACCATACCCGCCAGACCGGTGAGCCGGTCGATGGCCACGCTGAGCACCCCTTCGAGCCTCCGATGCGTGTGTTTGGTCACGTAATAGGCCTTGAGAAGGTCGCCTCCGACCGAGCTCGGCATCACGTTGTTGTAGAACAGTCCGAGAAAATACAGCCGTATGGCCGACACGAGCTCGATATGGATCGACTGGGCCCGCAACAGCAGCCACCAGCGAAACGCCACCACGATCTGGCCGACGACGTACGCCGCCAGGCTCAGCGCAAAATACCCCCAACTCAGCCGCTGGAACACCTCCCGCAATTTGGCCCAGTCCTGGCCGTGGAATACCCACACCATCGCCACCGTCGCGACGATGATCCGCGCGACCAGCGATCCGTGCCGGGTCTTCCTGGCGTCCTGTGCCTCGGGCAATGGTGGCCTCCAATAAGCGAGCGTTCCCCCAAATCATACCGACCAAAAGGGGACATGACAAGACATTGGCACGCCCCAATTCGGCGACTCCGCCCACGCCGCCTGCGCCGCCGCTGCCACATCGTCGCACGTCCGGACGCGTCCGGGCCCACGCGATGCAGGTGACGCTAAAAAAGAAATAAGTTTTTGTGTTTTCTTGTTGACGAAATTGGATCCATGGTTTATGTTACAAGAGACATGCCGCCGCATGGGTGGCACCAGGCTACCGGCCGGCCCGAAGCGGACCGGCCGATTGACAACCGGGTAGAGCGAACCGCTCCGCCGTGCGGAGCGCCGACCCAGGGTCGTGCCGCCAATGGCGCACGCCGAAGCCCTGCCGGTCGGGTCCACACCAGTCCCCCCCATCTACCCGTCTACCCGTATCTCCCTGTGGCATTCACCTGGCAACGCACCCCGAGCGCCCCGCTCGCCGCCCATGTCATGCGAGGCACACGACTTACAACCCCACGAAAGGAGCGATGATGAGCAAGCCCGCCAAGAAGAAGTCCCCCGAACGCGTCCAAACCAACGACACCCCCACCGACCGCGTCCCGGCTCCGCCCTCCGAGCCGCCCAAGCGAACCTGCTTCTATTGCGTCTTCGCACACTGGGTCCAGCCGGGCGTCTCGGCCCTGTTCCCCAACGGCTGGATGAGCCGCCTGATGTGCGTCAACTGCGACAGATCGCCGGGCGAGATGTGCGAGGTCTGGCCCGGCTCGACGTGCACGAACTTCCGCGCCCGCCGCGAGCCCCCGGTCCGGCTCGAAGAGCCCGCCCCGCCCAGCGACAAGATCCGCTACATCGCCCTGACCCAGGGCAAATTCGCCATCGTCGACGCCGCCGACTACGAAGCCTTGAGCCAGTACAAATGGCACCTCGTCGCCCCCGGCAAGCTCTACGCCGGCCGCAAGGAAGGCGGCAAAACCATCTACATGCACCGCGAGATCATGCAGCCGCCGCCCGGCATGATGGTCGACCACATCGACGGCAACGGCCTGCACAACCGCCGGGCCAACATGCGCAACTGCACCAATCAGCAGAACATGCAGAACATCCACAAACGCCGCTCCGGCGCCTCCATCTACAAGGGCGTCTACTACGACAAGCGACGCCGCACGTGGTACGCCCGAATCTGCCACAACGGAAAGAACATCAACCTCGGCACCTTCCCCACCGAAATCGAAGCCGCCCACGCCTACGACCGAGCCGCCCGCCAACTCTTCGGCGAATTCGCCCATCTGAACTTCCCCGACGAAGTTCAGACGCCGCCCGTCGCTCGGGCCGCCAGAGGCGGCGTAAAAGGGTAGATGGGTAGATGCGTAGATGGGTATCGTCGCCCGTCGCTGGTCGCTCGGGATTCGTTGCTCGTATCTGGTCTCTCGTATCTCGCGGGGCGAAGGTCAGCGGTTCTGGACATTGGGATTTCGGTCCTTGGGTTTTGTTTCGAGTTTCGGGTCTTGTGCTTCGGATTTCACCGGCCGGACCGCGGTTGGTCTTGCGGCTCGGCCGATTTCTGGTCATAATGGTAGGTATTGAAGCGTGACCTGACGCCAGCGCGAGCGGCGCCCCCAGGTCCTGATGATCTCGTGTGAAGGCAGGAGAAGATGCCCGAGGCTCTTCAATGCGCTGCCCGCAGGATGCGTCCGGCAAGAGACGAGCAAGCAAGGGTGTTCGTAGTGACGCCGTGAGGCGTTCGTTCGTAGTGGCGTCGTAAGACGCTACTTGCATTCGAAGAGAGAATATGCCCTTACGGGCACACTACAAACGAGAATGACGCCTCACGGCGTCACCACAAACGGAGCGCACGAGGAGGAAGGATGTACGACTATCGGAGGATGACAACCGAGGAACGGACGCGAGTATTGGCGGGCCGCAAGACGCTCCGAAGGCCCTGGCATGCGCCGTCCCATTTTGGGCAGAGCCACGGAGTCTACCTGATTTCCGCTGCCTGCTATGAACATCGGCCCATCCTGACATCCCACACGCGACGTGACACATGGGAAGGGATGCTGCTTGACAAGCTCGTCGGGGAGCATGCCGACGCCATCGAAACCTATGCCTGGGTCGTGCTGCCAAACCACTATCATCTTCTCATTGAGGGTGACTTGCGCCTGTTCGCGCGGCGGATCGCACGCCTGCACAACGGCACGGCGACGCAGTGGAATCGGGAGGACCGGACGCCGGGACGCAAGGTCTGGCATCGCTTCTCGGATCGGGCCATCCGCTCGGAGAGGCACTATTACGCGTCCATCAACTACATCCACGCCAACCCCGTCAAACATGGGCATGCGACCTCTGCCGAGCAGTGGCCGTGGAGCAGCTTTGGCCTGTACCTGGAGACGGTCGGACGCGCCTGCCTTGCCGATTGGTGGAGACAGTACCCGGTTGACGACTACGGCAAAGGCTGGGACGAGTTCGTAGTGTGCCCGTAAGGGCATGAGGTTTGTAGTGTGCCCGTAAGGGCATAAGGTTCGTAGTGACGCCGTGAGGCGTTCGTTCGTAGTGGCGTCGTAAGACGCTACCTGCATTCGAAGAGAGAGTATGCCCTTACGGGCACACTACAAACGAGAATAACGCCTCACGGCGTCACTGCAAACGAGCGACGAGCGACGCGCAAATGACGCTCAAAGCGTCATTTCCGGATGATGTCGGTGATTTTCATCAAGCGGGACGTGTTGTCTCTTTCGGCTTCGGAGAGTTTGTCGTGGATGTAGCGGATGGTTTCGTGGATTTCGGGGATGACGACGTGTTCGAGCACGTTGACGCGACGGCGGGTCATCTGGAGTTCGACGGCCAGGAGGCGCGCCTGTTTTTCCTTCTGGGCCAGCTCGATCAGCAGGTCGAACGCCCTCTCCAATGACAGCAGCGCGACGTCCATCTCGCCGGAAGTGGTGGCGTAGCCGTAGCAGATGATCTGCCCCTCGATCTCCTTGAGCAGGCGCGGGACCTTGACGTTCATGACCGAGGCGAACTCCATCGTCATGCTGAACTTCTTGGTCGGCACGGCCAGCGCCGCCTTGACGTGCTCGGGCTCCATCGAGGCGCGGGCCAGCATGAAGCGCCGGAACGTCTGCGACAGCTCGTTCTCGACCTTCTGCCGCAGCGGCTGGATGTCCCGCGCGATCTTGATCAACTGGCGCGAGATCTCGTCGCGCTTCTCACTGAGCAGTCGATGACCCCGGCTGGCCAGCGCAACGCGCTTTTGCAGCCGTAACAGTTCCATGCGTGTTGCATTGACATTTGCCAGCACTTCGTCACCTCGTGCACGTTGAAGTGTAGATGCGTAGAAGCGTAGATGCGTGAAACTACGCTACGCGATTCCTACTCACCTGATTTCTGCTTCGCGCCTGATTTCATGTACTTGTCAGATTCAGCATTTTCCTGCGCAGCGTCTCCACTTCATCCAGCAGCTCTGGGGCCTCGATATATCCAAGCTTGTCGGCGATCATCAACTGGGTTTCCAATTCCGACAACGATCCAACTTCGACGCCCGAGCCGCCCCTTCGGCGATGTTGGCGGGAAAGGACACCGCCGCCCTTCTCATCTGGGATTTCAGCCCGTATTCCTCGTCTTTCGGGAAACGCCTTGTCACCCCATAGACTCGGCTGACAAAGTCGATTCCTCGCTGCCATACCTCCAGGTCTTTATGCGTCTTGCCGTTACTCATCTACCCATCTACGCTTCTACCCTTCTACGTTCCGGCTTTCTGCCGGAACTTCGGCATGTACTTCTCGATGAGCTTGACGTCGATCCGTTTGAGTTCGGCGTTTTCGAACATGCTCAGCAGCTCCCAGCCGAGGTCGAGGGTCTGCTCGACGGTGCGGTTCTCGTAGTAGTTCTGGGAGATGTAGCGGGCCTCGAATTCGTTGGCGAACTTCATGTACTTGCGGTCCTCGTCCGACAGGGCCGCCTCGCCCATGATCGTCGCCAGCTCCTGCATTTCCTTGCCGCGTGCGTAGGCGGCGTAGAGCTGGTTGTAGAGGTCCGCGTGGTCCTCGCGGGTCTTTTCCTTGCCGATGCCCTTGTCCTTCAGACGCGAGAGGCTGGGCAGCACGTCCACGGGCGGCGAAACACCCTGGCGGTGCAGCGAGCGGCTGAGGATGACCTGGCCCTCGGTGATGTAGCCGGTCAGGTCAGGGACCGGGTGGGTCTTGTCGTCTTCGGGCATGGTCAGGACCGGGGCCATGGTGATCGAGCCCTTCTTGCCCTTGATGCGTCCGGCCCGTTCGTAGATCGTCGCCAGGTCGGTGTAGAGATAGCCGGGATAGCCGCGACGGCCGGGCACTTCCTTGCGGGCGGCGCTGATCTCGCGGAGGGCTTCGCAGTAGTTGGTCATGTCGTTGAGGATGACCAGCACGTGCATGTCCAGCTCGAAGGCCAGGTACTCGGCGGCGGTCAGGGCGAATCGCGGCGTGGCGATCCGCTCGATGGCCGGCTCGTTGGCCAAGTTCACGAACATGACGGCCCGCTCGATGGCGCCGGTGTTGTGCAGATCGTCGATGAAGAACTGGGCCGCTTCGAACGTGATGCCCATCGCGGCGAAGACCACTGCGAATTCCTCGCCCTTGCCGAGCACGGTGGCCTGGCGGGCGAACTGGGCGGTGAGGTCGTCGTGGGGCAGGCCGGAGCCGGAGAAGATCGGCAGCTTCTGGCCGCGAACGAGCGGATTGAGCCCGTCGATCGTCGAGATGCCCGTCTGGATGAACTCGTTGGGATAGTCGCGGGCGAAGGGGTTGATCGGCTGGCCGTTGATGTCCAGACGGTGCGTCGGGATGATGGCGGGGCCGTCGTCCTTGGGCACGCCGAGGCCGCTGAAGACGCGGCCGAGGATGTCGGGCGAGACCGCCAGTTCCAGCGGCTTGGCCAGGAAGCGGACGGTGCTGTGCTTGACGTCGATGCTGCTGGTGCCCTCGAAGACCTGGACGAGGACCTTGTCGTTCTCGACCTGGAGGATCTGCCCGTGGCGGATGGAGCCGTCGCCCAGCTCGATATCGACGATGTGGCCGTACTTGGCCTCATCGACCATCTCGACCATCATCAGCGGGCCCTGGATGTTCGTGACTGTCTGGTACTCTTTCACCGATAGCATATGGCACTCCTACGCGTGTCGTGCAGCGTCCTCTGGCGCGGTCATTTCGCGACGGCGGCGCCGTGAAGCGGTTTCATCTGGTCTTCGATTCGTTGGCGGATCTGCGGGATCTTCTCGATCTCATCCTGCGGGATGTACTTGGCGCGGGCGATGTCCTCGCGGACCGCCAGTTTGAAGATCTCGGCCGTTTCCGCTCCGGCTTCGATCGCCTCGAGCGCCTGGTGATGGAAGTGCAGGACGGTCTTGAGCATTTCGTACTGCTTGACCATCGAGGTGAACGTATCGACCTCGTGGAAGGCGTTCTGGTGCAGGTAGTCTTCGCGGAGGGAGCGGGACGTTTCGAGGGCCAGGCGGTCGCGCGGCGATAGGGCCTCGGCGCCGACCAGGCGGACGATTTCGCGAAGCTCCGACTCCTGCTCGAGCAGAGTCATCGCCTCCCTGCGCATCTGCTCCATCTCGTCGCCCTGGTCCTTGTCGCTGAAGGTTTTCGGGAGATATTGGGTGTAGAATGAGTAGGAGGTGAGCCAGTCGATGGCCGGGAAGTGCCGCTGGTAGGCGAGTTCGCCCTTGAGCGACCAGAAGACCTTGACCACGTGCAGCGTGGCCTGGACTACGGAATCGGACAGGTCGCCGCCGGGCGGGCTCACCGCACCGATCACCGACAGCCCCCCTTCGCGCTCCGGCCCGCCGAGACACCTGACCCGCCCCGCCCGCTCATAAAACGCTGCTATACGGGCACTTAGATAGGCCGGATAACCTTCTTCGGCTGGCATTTCTTCGAGCCGGGTGGAGATTTCGCGCATGGCCTCGGCCCATCGGCTGGTGCTGTCGGCCATCAGCGCGACGGTATAGCCCATGTCACGGAAGTATTCGGCCAGCGTAATGCCCGTATACACCGACGCCTCGCGGGCGGCCACGGGCATGTTCGACGTATTGGCGATCAGCACCGAGCGGCGCATCAGCGGCTCGCCGCTGCGCGGGTCCTTGAGCTCCGGGAATTCGGTCAGCACGTCGGTCATCTCATTGCCGCGCTCCCCGCAGCCGACGTACACCACCACGTCCGCATCGACCCACTTGGCGAGCTGGTGCTGCACCACGGTCTTGCCCGTCCCGAACGGCCCCGGCACGCACGCCGTCCCGCCCTTGCTGATCGGAAAGAACGTATCGATCACGCGCTGCCCGCTAACGAGAATATGCTCCGGCGCCAACCGCCTGCCGATCGGCCGCGGGTTCCGCACCGGCCACCGCTGCATCAGCTTCAACTCGTGCGACGAACCATCCTCGCCCTTGCAGGTCGCCACCGTCTCTTCGACGGTGTAGTCCCCCTCATGAATCCCGGAGATCGTCCCAGTGACGCCCGGCGGCACCATGATCTTGTGCACCATCAGCGTCGTCTCTTCGACCTCTCCGATGATGTCGCCCGGACCGACCTTCGTCCCGTCGCCGACGGTCGGCTTGAAGTGCCATTTCTTCTCGCGGTTCAGGCCCGGCACGTCGCTGCCCCGGCTCATGAACGCCCCTTCGCGATCCACCAGATCGGCGAGCGGCCGCTGAATCCCGTCGTAGATGCTCTCGATCAGACCCGGACCGAGCTCGACGCTCAGCGGCGCCTCGGTGTCCACCACCGGCTCGCCCGGACCGATGCCGGTCGTCTCTTCATACACCTGGATCGACGCGGTGTCCCCGCGCAGCTCGACGATCTCGCCGATCAGGTTCAAGGCGCCGACGCGCACCACGTCGTACATGCGGGCGCCGGCCATCCCCTCGGCCACCACCACGGGCCCGGCGACTTTCACTACGCGACCTACTCGTTGTTCTGTCATGGTCAAAACCCTATTAGTTGCTCTTGAGAATGTCGATGCCCGTCGCGAGCTTGAGGACCTTCCCCAGGGCCTCACTGGCGAACCCCTTGGACTGCTGCGTGAACGGCACCACCACCACCGACGGCGCCGGCCGGCTCTCCGTCGGCGCCAGCACCTCGTCGGCCACCTCCGCCACGTCCTCGGCCATCACCAGCAGTGCGTACTCGCCCTCGACGATCCTGCCGGCCGCCTCGACGATCTGCGCCCGATCCTGCTCGATGGCAAACGTGTCCACCCCGAGCGCCGAAAACGGCATTACGAAGTCTGCGTCACCCAGTACTGCCACTTTGCCTTCCATCGATTCAGTCCCTCTTGAAGCGTCCTACGCGACGCGATCGAGAATCAGTTTCGTGTCGAGGTGGTTCTTCTTGGCCGTGAGGATCAGCCGCACGGTGCGGATCTCGTGCTCGGCCATCAGCAGATACGCCACCACCGGCTGAAGCCCGGCGGTGATCTGCGACGTCGACTTCAGGAAGCCCAGCAGGTATTGGTCGCAGAGCTGCTCGACCTTGAGGAACGACTGGTTCGCCGCCACGTACGCGGCGCCGACCTCCAGGATGTGCTGGTACGGGGTGGCCATGAACAGGCCTCCCAGCGCATCGTATCCGGCGTCGAGACCGGTCCAGAACCGTTCGCGGTCCACAAACCCGCCGTCGAGGAACACGTCCCGCTGATCGATCTCCATCAGCTTCTGTCGCAGCATCGTGCGAAGGTTCGTCAAATCGACCTGGACGTGGAACAGGTTCCACAGAAAGGCTGAATCGAGCTGCTCGGCCGTGCCCTGCTCGTACCGCGCCTGCGCGGCGTCGATCGCATGGTCGATCTGGCGGATGTCTTTGTTCTGGTAGTACGCCAGCACCGCCTCTTCCGTCACCTGCGGCAGAGGGTCGGGCAGCAGCGTATAGTTCTCGCCCTGGAAGACCTGCTCGAACAGCTCCGGCGGGACGTTGCCCCCGCTGCTGTAATCCGTGCCGATCGATTTATCCAGCACGGCCCGCCGCACGGCCACGCGCAGGTTCGCGAAATCATCGCGGCTGCGAAACAGCGTCGCCACCTCTTCCGGGACCAGTTGCACAAACAGCTCGCGGACCGCCTCTCGCCGGTCGAGCAGGATCGCGTTGAAGTCCCCCCCGGAGGCGGGAATCGCGTACTCGCTGCCCGCCAGCGCCGCAACCGCCGAGGCGAAGTCGGGCGCGTTGGACATCTCCGAGAGCGTCGCCGCGGTGAGCATCTGCGTCTCCAGAGCGCGAACCTGCGCCGTCTGGTACGCATAGCCCCAGTCGTCGGCCCCGACCGACGGGTAATCGAAGAAGTCGTGCATCGTCTGCTGCCGTTGCGCCTGCATATCACCGGGCCCCGCGCGCGTCGCTGCCCTGGAACAGCTCGCCGCTCAATTCGATTTCGAGGTCGTTCCGCGCCTGGCCGACCAACACGTCGGTCGTGACATTGGTCTGGATCTTGCCGCGTTTGAGAAGGAAGCCGGCCCCGAGAGGGTGCTTCTCGGCCGACAACGTCAGGCCGGCCTTGCCCTGGGCCTTGAGCTGGCTGTTGACCTCATCGACCAGTGCCTGATCGATGCGCGGGTCCTCCTGGCCCGCCACCACCTGCTCGTCGCCGGTTTCGACGGCCTCGCGCAGGAGCCGGGCCATCAGCCGGCGATACTCCTCGTCCGGGAGCTGCCCGATCCGATGACGGCTGCGGGCAAACACCTCGTCAAGGATCTTTGCTTTCTCGGCCAGATAATCCTTCATCGCCTCCATGCGGGCCAGCGCCAGAACCTGGGCCTTCTCCGCCTGGGCGGCCTGGGTCGCCATCTGTTGGGTCTGCTCTTTGAACTGGGCCATCTCCCCGTCGAATCGCGCCTGTTCGGCGACCCGCTGCTCGTCGGCCTGACGGCGAATCTTCTCCGCTTCCGCTTTGGCCTCGGCGAGAATCTTGTCCACTACCTGTTGAGGATTCATAGTCGATTCCTGCTCTTTGGGGTTGCCGTGGTCTGCCTGTCGCGGCGCGTTAGGCGGGGAAGATACCGCCGAGGAGAATGGCAAACATGGTGACCAGCAGGCCGAGCACCGCGTAGACCTCGACGAGCACGGCGTAGACGACGCCGGCCTTGAAGGCCATCTCCGGCCTCTTGGCGGCCATCAGGATACCGCCCGAACAGACCCGGCCCTGATGGATGGCGCTGATCAGGCCGGTCACGGCGATCGGCAAACACGCCCCAATGACCTGTACGCCCTGCTGCCAAGTCAGCACGTGGACGCCGCCTTCCCCGAAGAGGTTCATGTTGAGCAACACGAGGAAGCCGGCGAGGAAGCCGTAGAATCCCTGGGTACCGGGCAGCACGACCATGATGAAGTTCAACCCGTATCGTTCGGGCTTGTCCGTCAGAACACCGGCCGCACTGCGACCGGCCGTACCGATCCCGACGGCCGAACCCGCTCCGGCCAGAAACACCGCCATCGCCGCACCAATCAGAGCCAAACCGTTGCCTAAACCTTCCATATACCTGCCTTTCCTAAGTTGCTGGTCCGCATCCCGTACACAGCGTTCTATTGCCTCATGCTTGCTGCGAGCGACCCGGCTCGTCGTCGCCGGTCACGAGCACATATCTGTTTGCCATCTGCAACGGGCGGAAGTCCCGGCCGCCGCCTTGAAGGAATTTCGGGAAGAACTCCACGTATTGCAGCCGAAGCGTGTGGACAAACGCCCCCAATGCGTTGATCACCAGATTGAACGCATGGCCGCCGACGAACATCAGCGGCGCCAGCAGCCACCCGATCCACGGGATGTCGGCGGTGACCTTGGTCATCACGTTGACCGCCATCCCCAGCCCGGCCGTGGCCATGCCCAGCGCCATCAATCTCAGATAACTCAGCACGTCGCCCAGGAAGAAGATCGTGCTGAACAGGCTGTAGGCGCCCATCCCGATACGTCCGCCCCAGCCGCCCTCGCGGTGGCTGCCCAGAAGGATCAGCGCCGCCGGCACAAGGATGATCCACCCGAACATGGTGCCGACCCACCCCGGAAGCGCGCCGGCCTTGGCGAAGCCGTACACCGCGATCGAATTGAGCATCACCAGCCAGGTCAGATGGTCGAAAATCGCGTCGATATAGCGGCGCTGCCGCACGGCGTGCGCGAACCCGATGGTCACCCCGAAGATGATCTGAAAGTACCCCAACGCCAGAGCGAGCACGAAGAACTTCATCGGGTCTTCGAGCGGATCGAACCACATCACCGCGTTCCGCACGCCGCCCAGCGCCGGGACGAACTGCTGCACGCCATCGCCGAACCATCCGCCGGTTACAGCGCCGGCCACCACGGTCAGCACCGAGCTGATGATCAACAGCCAGAGCAGCTTGCGGTCGCCGTGCATCTTCTTGACCACCCAGGCGAGGATGGCGACGAGCACCAGGCCATATCCAGCGTCGGTCAGGCACAACCCGAAGAACAGAGCGAAAAACGGGGCGAAGAACACCGTCGGATCGACCTCGCGGTGCCCCGGCATCCCGTACAGACGCGTCACCACTTCGAACGGCTCGATCGCCTTGCGGTTCTCGATGTCCACCGGAGGCACGTCGTCGTCGGCCGGCGGGATCTCATCGACCCAGCAGGCGTCGAACCGCGACACGACCCGTTCCAGTTCGGGGTACTGTTGGCGCTTGACCCAGCCTTCCAGCAGCACGGTGTGCTCCGTCGTCGGCACCGAGACCCGCGTCTGCTCGCGGCGAAGGAGATTGCTGTAGTGATCGTAGAGGATTTGCAGCGAAAGGCGTTCGGCGGTCAACGCTTCAATCCGAGCGCGCCCCTGCGAGATCTCCGCGTCCAGACGCGCGAGACGGTCCCGATTCTCCGAGACGATCTCTCGGACCGTTCCGTTCATCCCCTCGAAGGCGACCGCCTTGAAATCCGCCGCACGCAGCCGCTTCTGCACGTCCGCCACGGACTCCGGCAGGCAGATCACCAGAATCGCTCTCGCGCCGGCGGTCGAACCCACCACCTGCACCACCGCCTGCCGGCCTTCGAGATCGGCTCGCACCGACTCCCACTGCCGCTCGGCCACCAGGCCGACCAGGCATTCGACGCTGTCCAGTTGCCGCAGCTCCTCGACCGGCGTCTCCAGCGACTGCCACGGACCCAGCGTCTCCAGCGTCGCCAGCACGGCCTCACGTTCGTTGCCCAGCCGCTCCATCTCGCGGCGGGACTGCTCGACCTGCTCCAACGCGTCGAGGGCCTCGCGCCCGCCGACGACGTCGGCGTATCGCCGCCCCGGCACCTCGCGAAGAGGGCGCAGAAAACTGGTCTTCTCAGGTCCATATTCATTCAGGAACGCGATCGCCTGCTCGGTCCGCGCCACCTTGTCCTCCAGGTCGCGAGGGCGCTTGCCCTCGGCGTGAAGGTCGGGCCATTGCTTGGACAGCGAGGCGGCCTGGGCGTCCATGATCTCGGCCACGCCCGCCTTCTGAAGGGCCTGCATCAACTCAGGCACCTGCGACCGATGGCCGACGATCAATATTTTCGCCATAGGGGAAATGGCCATGCTCAGCCTCTCAGATAATTCACGACCTTGTCGGCCGCGGCGTCCATCCTCGCTTCGGTTTCCCGGCGAAGCGCCTGACGCCGCCCGTCGGCTTCGGCCTTCAGTGCCTCGGCCTCGCGTTGCCCTTCCTCTCTCGCCTTGGTCACGGCCGCGTCGATCGCCTTGCGTCGTTCGGCTTCGGCTTCCGCCTGTGCGGCGGCGCGTTGCTTGCGCGCCTCGTCGGCCGCCCGGGCCGCATCGGCCTTCGCCTGCTCGATGAGTTCCTGCGCCTGTGCCTCGGCCTGCTTGATTTGCTTGATCAGTTCCATCTGCCGGTATACCCCTACAGTCACAGCGTCGTTGAAAGAACCGGGAGTCTACATGGCCCATCCACCCGTGGCAAGAAAAAACCCCCCGGCAGACCGACGATCACAGAATCCTGTCTACCGCCGCGACCAACTCTTTGACGTGGGCCAGGGATTCGGCGAATTCTCTCTTCTCCGTATCATCCAGGTCCAGTTCAATGACGCGTTCCACTCCTTGCCGACCCAGCACAACTGGGACGCCGACAAAATACCCACCTACCCCGTATTCGTCACGACAACACGCCGAACATGAAAAAATCCCTCTGGTATCTCGGAGAATGGCCTCGGCCATCTTCACCGCGCCGGCCGCCGGAGCGTAGTAAGCGCTGGTGCCCATGAGGTTGACGACCTCGATGCCGCCCTTGCGCGTCCGCTCGACCAGTTCGGCGATCTTCGCCTCGCTGAGAAACTGCGCGATGGGAACACCGCCGACGGATGTGAACCTGGGTAAAGGCACCATGTCGTCGCCGTGCCCCCCCATCAACACGCATTGGATATCGTCCACGCAGACGTCGAGTTCGCAGGCGAGGAAATAGCGAAATCGCGCCGAATCCAACGCGCCGGCCATGCCGAAGATCCGCTGCGACGGAAACCCCGTCGTCTTCGCGACGACGTGGACCATCGCGTCGAGCGGGTTGCACACGACGATGACGAAGGCGTTCGGGCAGTGCTTGGCGATCTGCTCGCTGACGGACTTGACGATGTTGGCGTTGGTGGCGAGCAGGTCGTCGCGGCTCATGCCGGGCTTGCGGGGCACGCCGCTGGTGACGATCACTACGTCGCTGCCGTCGGCGGCCGCCCAGTCGGTGGCGCCGACGACACGCTGCTCGGCCCCATACAGGCCGCTGGCCTCGGCCATGTCGAGCGCCTTGCCCTCGGCCAGCCCCTCAACGATGTCCAGCAGCACGATCTGGCCCAGCCGCCTCGTCGCGGCGATGTGGGCGGTGGTCGCCCCGACGTTGCCGGCCCCTACTACGGTGATCTTCTCTTTCGCCATCGCAGAAACCCCAATCAAGCTCTTGAACACTATGGTCGGGGCGAAATGCTACCGGAGCCTTCGCTCGAAGTCAACTTAGAACGGAGATAATGTGATTTTTTTCACAGAGAGGCTCAAGCACATTCGGCCCGGAGTTGCTCCCAGCGAGCCTGCATCGCGTTCAGAAGCCCCTGCCGGGCCGGCTCGCCGGCCAGGTTCCTCGTCTCGTGCGGGTCAGCTCGCAGGTCGAAGAGCTGCTCGTACACCGGCTCCTGATCGATATAGCGCAGGTATTTGTATCGCAGCGAAACCACACCTTCGCTCTGGGGTATCAGGTTGGGTCCCCTCCCGCCGGGCCGATGGACGAACAGGTGCTCGTAGAAGAAGTCGCTGCGGGCCAGGCCGGGCCGGCCGCGCATCAGAGGCGACAGATCCGCGCCCTGCATCGCCGGGGGGACCGCGACGCCCGCCAGAGACAGGATCGTCGGCGCGATGTCGATATTCAGAGCGATCTGCGCGGGGGCACGCCCACGACAGGCGGCGGGCAGTCGCGGATCGTAGACCACCAGCGGCACGCGGATCGACTCTCCGTGGCCGTACCACTTGCCCGCGAAACCGTGCTCGCCGAGGAAGAAGCCGTTGTCGCTCGTGAACACAATGATGGTGTTCTCGGCCAGGCCGAGCCGGTCGAGTTCGGCGCGGATGCGCCCGACGACCGTGTCCACACCCGTGATCAGGCGATAGTAGCCCTTGACCATCTCCTGGTACTTCGCCGGCGTGTCGAACCGCATCCGCCAGCGGACGCGGGCCGTCGTCGCGTCGTCGCGCAGGAATTCGGGCAGCGACGCAAGGTGCTCGGGCGAGGCCGTCTCCGGGACGGGGATGGCGACGTCCTTATAGAGGTCTTTGTGGATCGGATCATAGATGAATTGTCGCGGGTCGGCGTCCTGGACGTGCGGGGCCTTAAAGCTGACCGACAGGCAGAACGGCCGGTCGACGGAGCCGCCGCGAAGAAACTCGACCGACTGATCGCCCATGATCGCCGTCAGGTGCCTATAGTTGCCGTGTTCGTCCTTCTGCTCGTAGACCGGCTGGCCCGCGATGCCCCGCCAGAAGTCGAACGTGTCTTTGTGGAAGTCTCGGTCGGCCCCGACGCCGTACTTGCCGACTAGGCCGAGCCGGTAGCCGGCCGCCTTGAGCCGGGCCGGATAGCTGTCGGCCCACGCCGCATCGGACAAGCCCGTCGCGAAATCGTGGATGCCGTGCCGGCGGGCGTACTGGCCGCTGAAGATGCTGGCCCGGCTGGTCGCGCAGATCGACGTCGTCACGAACGCATTCGTGAACCGCACCCCGTCGGCGGCCATCGCGTCGATGTGCGGCGTCCGAACGATCGAGTTGCCCGCGCAGCCCAGCGTGTCCCACCGCTGGTCGTCGGTCAACAGGAAGATCACGTTGGGCCGCCTGGCCGGCGTATCGGCACGCCCCACCGTCCGCCCGCACGCCAGCGCCCCCAGACCCATCGCCGTCGATTGCAGAAACGCCCGTCGTGTTGTCGGCTGCATCATCAGAACTCCTTTCTTCGCAACCCCTCGCCCGCCATCATAAACTCCCGCGCCTCAACCCGCCACAAAAACGCGAGAACACGGGAAGCGTCGAGCGTGAAGCGTGAAGGGTGAAGAGTAACGCGAACGCGGAACCAGCGGCAATTCAGGATGCGATCCCGCCTTCTCGTTCAGCAACCCCGATGTGCTTGCGCATAATGACCATGCGAGGCGTATACCCAAGCGCCTCGTAGAAGTGCACGGCGGATTCGTTCTGCGCCAGCGCCTTCAACTCCATCTTGTACGCCCCACATCCGGCGGCGAAGCGTTCCGCCTGCTCCACAAGACGCCGGCCGATCCCGAGACCCCGCCAGTCCGGCTGCACGAACAGTTCCGCCATGAAGCTGTACGGATCGGGCCTCTCATCCGGATCGTCCGGCGTCACCAGGCCCCACACGCACACGTAGCCCACCACGCGGCCGTCGTCTTCCGCGACGAAGACCGCACCGGCTGTCTGCTCGACCTTTGACAGCAACGCGTTGAAGTACCGCTCGATGATCCGATCGCCGGGCGCCAGATCCACGTCGAACGGCCGGAGTGTTTCATGCAGTTGCAGCACAAGGTCGCGAACGACCCCACGATCGGCCTCGCGGAAACGCCGAATCGACACCATAAGCCCCCACCTTCCTGCGCCACCACACGCCCCTCACCGCGCACGCCCTTTCGCCCTGTCCCCTGTCCCTCGCACGGCCGTCGTGCGATGGCCTCCAACCTTCGCCGGCCATCGTAGCCCGCCCGCCCGACGACGGCAAGAACGAACACTCACCCCCCTCCGCCCCTGGCGGCCGCAACCGCTCCAAATACCAGGGTGGCAGACATCTATATCTGGACACTACGCCTCCATCCGATGGGCGGCTGTCCTTGGTAAGGCCCCTGGAATGAGGCGTAGATTCCTCGGCGTCGCCTATTGCCGCTTGGCGAATCGCTCAAACGGCGGTACAATACCCGTATGGTCAAGGGCCGCGAAATCAGGGAGAAACTTGCCGCTTTGCGAGATGGATGCCGAATGAGGAAGAACCCATGAAATGCCTTCACTGCCAGGGAACCATGAAGCGGGCTACGGCTCCGATCCATATCGATCGCGGCGGCTGCCACATCACCATCGACAACGTCCCGGCCTGGGTCTGCGAGCAATGCGGCCAGCCCCTGTTCGAAGAACACGAGGTCGAAACCATCCAGAACATCGCCGAGGCCGTCGATGAAAAGGCCCGACCCCTGCAGCGCTCCGCCTGAAACGCCCGGCGCCCATCGCGCAAGCGACATGCCCACCCATCGACGTGCAGAAATGGGGGTCTGTCCCTCAGACCCTTTTAGACACCCCTTTAGACAAAGCCTTGATGGCGGAAAGCAGAATGATTTGTGTTTTCAGACAGAAAGTCTCCAGCAGAAGCGGGGAGAAACGACTGGACAGAAGCATCCGCCCAGGGGTCATACCATTGACGGATGCCCCATAGTAGTTCCTAACGATCTCGTCGAACTTGCGCCGTGTGCCAGGCGTGCAATGAGCAACATGATTTCTTACTTTTCGCAGATCCGATATGAACTGCCCGTGCCCAACAATCGTGCCGATGAAGTGCTCGTTGGCAGGGAAGAGATGGTCGAGGTTCTTCCTTATCTCTGACGCCTTATTCCAGCGAAGTGGCCTACATTCAGTACGGCCGAAGGTTGCCATCGCCCTTCGTGCACGTTCAAACCCTCGCGTCGGACACGCACGCTGCAAGGCAGGACTGGATCCGTCGCAGTACTGTGCCCCGCAAACCAAGCGACACGCCGAGTCTTCAACAACTGCCTCAAGATGAGCGAAAAGGCGGACTACAATCATCTCGGCAACATAGGCGCGAGGAAGGGAATCGAGAGTTGTCAGATGCCTGACCAAAATCATGGCCTTCTTCGTTGCCTGCACAATGTGATCTGCCTGCAGATGGAGAGTTGGCATTGCTATCCAAGGAAAGCGCTGATGTAGCGACTGCGGACCTTCCGCTGTGCAATTCGTGTGGTTGTAGCACGACATGCTTCGTAGAATTCGGCGTCAGCTTTTGGGCGTTCACTGAGAGGTTTGTCGGAGTTGAATCGCTCGTCGATTTCGCGGATTGCATTGTCAAGTTTCCTGCCCTTGGCACTCGGATATCTGTCCATCTCAATTACCATCGAGAAGAACACTGGCCTTCTGCAGAATATCGTGTCACGGATTGCCGATGCGGGTAATGAGGCTATGCGCGAAAACACGGAATCAAGACGTTTCTTGACACCTGCTGCATCTGGGAAGGCTTCATCGTTCTCTCTATATATCTTGTCTAGTTTTGCTGCAGCGAAATCTGACAATCCGTGCAGCATGTTGAGTACGAGATCCGAGATGAACTCCATCTCTAACATTCTTGCAATGTCATTTGCGGTGAAGATTTTCAAATCGCGCCAAAGCGAGACTCTCGACGCAGCTTCGCGTAGGCAGAATTGCTTGAATTCTCCGCTGTAGTTGGCGTTACGTTTCTCCTGGGCATTGAGTGTCTTTGCCACGGAATTGAGACGCCCGAATACCTCGATTACGTCCGCATCTGTTGCCCCCAAAAGCCAGCCACCAGACAGTTGTGTTTCGCGAAGAGAGCGCTTCTGGTCCGCTGTGAGATTGTCGTATGTTATCTTCTTTCCCTGAATAGGGTGCAAAGCAGGGAAGTCATTGTTGATATAGTCGAGAATTGCCCGGATTCTTTGTTGGCCATCGACAACTTCTCGAATGCTCTTGTCTTGCTCGAGATCAAGCGTGTGACGAAAGTACAATGTGGGGACAGGTTTCTGCTCAAATAGCGTGTTCAATAAATATGACTTCTGGGGTTTAGTCCAAACAGAACGGCGCTGGTACCAGGGACTTAGATTCAACTCGGCATGTTGATTCCAATTGACCAAGTCTTGGATTATTAGGGGTTGATAATCTACACGATCCATGATCTTCTCCCCTCGGTATAAAGGAAGGAATTAAATGTGTCAGGTACATTTTCCCCGCATATTTCTGGGCGGCTGGGCGGACGCCATCCCGCAAATGCGGATGTCGCAGATGCTTTGAGCCTGTCCTGTGTCTCTTGTACTGTCGTCATGCGATTGTCTCCGACCTTCGGGCACAATGGTAGTCGGCCCGGCCGGAGAGGGCAAGGGCGAATGGGCGGTTTTCCAGTGCGGCCATCCCCAAACGCTACCGCGTTTGAGGCTGCCACCGGCCGCAGTAGATGGCGCGCGTATCGACGAGGGCCGGCTTGCTTGTCTCGCTGGTGAGTGCTGGCGGCTGGGTGTTTCGCCGTTAGCGACGGTCCCAGAGGCGCAGGCCGGGGACTTTGCGGAAGTGGGCGTCGAAGGTGGCGAGGACGGCGCAGATCTTCGGTCTTCTTCACGAATTGCCTGCGTTCGGCCTCGGACCAGACGCCGGCGAACTCGGCGAAGTCGGCCTTTCCGCCTCCGCGATTGCCGGTTTGGGCCTGGGGCCAGGGTCCGGCTCATAGGAGCGTTCAGGAATGGGCGGTACAGGACTCGAACCTGTGACCCCCTGCGTGTAAAGCAGGTGCTCTAGCCGACTGAGCTAACCGCCCGGCTGGCGCGTCAGGATATCGGAGCCTGGCCCTTGCGTCAAGCGGTGGATTCCCGTATATTCGCCGATCCCATAGGTACAGTGCCCATGCAGAATCGACAGAATCGAGAAAGGCCCAATGATGGATGTATCTGAGGCAATTCGTCGTCGCTATTCGTGCCGCAGCTATGAGGATAGGCCGCTGGATGAGGCGAGGCTGGGGGCGATCCTCGAGGCGGCCCGGCAGGCCCCCTCGGCGAAGAATCTCCAGGACTGGCGCTTCGTCGTGGTCACGGACAAAGCGGCCCGGAAGAAGCTTGCAGCGGCCGCGAACAATCAGACATTCATGGAGAACGCCGGCGCAATCATCGTTGCGTGCACGGTCAGCAAGCACGTGATGCGATGCGGCCAGGCGATCGGCCCGATCGACGTGGCCATCGCCATCGAGCACATGTGCCTGCAGGCAACGGAACTGGGGCTTGCCACCTGCTGGATCGGCTCGTTCTACCCGGAGAAGGTTCGCGCCGTCGTCGGGATTCCGGAGGAGATCGAGATCATCGAACTTCTGGCGCTGGGCTATCCGGCCGACTCGCCCAAAGAACACCGGCGCGAGCCCATCGAGTCGATCGTCTGTTATGAGAAGTGGCAATTCTGACCGTACCGACGCGATTCCCAGCCGACGGCCGAACTCGCCGGTTCCCCGGCCCGATCGACGAGACCTGCGGGCGGATCTTGCCTTGCGGTCGGCAAGGGTGAAAGACGGGATTCGAACCCGCGACCCCCAGATCCACAATCTGGTGCTCTAACCAGCTGAGCTACTCTCACCACGAACGGCTGCCCCGGTCGCAGGACAGCCATAAAAATACCGAATGCGTCGAAACTCGAAACTCGTCCGACGCATTCGGTATTTTATCGTGTAGCGGCAAGGTGTCAAGACCCTCTTGCCACACGATTTGTCTCTTTGCGATTCTCAGCCGCAATCGCATGAGGCATCCGACAGTCGAACCGGGCACCAATCGGCCCGGTCGGCTGCCGCCACCCTCCCCTGCCTGACGTTACATGTTCGGGTTTTGACCCGGATTTCGGCTGCGGTCGCGGTCTTGGCTCTGATCCTAACGTTGCATCGACTCAGAGCCTTCTCTCTTCCACTTCGGCTTGCCCTCGTCGTCTCGCAGTTCAAGCGTCTTGTCGCCGCTTTCGATCTTGGAGGACAGAATCACCGACCGATCCCGGATCGTCGCCTCCGATCCGGTCACCCTGATCTCGTCGCCCGTCCTGACGAGAAACTCCTTCTGCTGGGCGTACCAATGCGGGCCGGCGTGAACCGTCACGATCTTGTCCTCATCCGCTCGGACACGCAGCCTTAAACCCTCGCGGACGCCGCTGGCAGGCCGGAACGTCCCCACGCTGTCAACCGTGCCTTCAATCGTCTTGATCTTGTCGGCATCGAACAGGCGGGCATATTCACTGTCAGCGGCCCACGCCCGCTCCCAGGCAGCCGCTTGCTCCTCAGGCGTAGCGATGTATCCGAGAACGATCCAGTAGGGGCGTTCATCGAATCGGTCGTGGAGCTGCCGTGCATAGGAACGACTCGATAGATCGGGCCATTGGCCGGGATCGAAGGCAATGGCCTCCAGCGTCTCCTTGTCGGCATCCAGTCGCGCGTCATCGCGATGCGGTTGGATATCGACGGCGTTCGAAGGCACCAGCGCGTACTCCTGGCCGAACCCCCAGAAGCCGCCCATACCCACGACGGTGTAGAGCAGATGGCCGCCCTGTGTGACGCCCTCGGTTTCATATGGAGCGTCCTGGGCTCGAGCCTGCTCATCGTTCTGTTGCTCCTGCTGAGCCTCCCCCTGCATCGCGGGAGCTCGTTGTGCGGCGGCCACGACGAAGTCTTCAATGCTGCCGATGTCCTCGCCTTCATCGTTCCGGACGTCCAACCCGGTCAGTCGGGTCACGCGGCGACCCTGAACCTCTCGATGCTGTGTGGCCACCTGGCCGGTGTGCCCCTGCTGACGACGCATCTGGCCTTGATACATTTGTGCCCACTGTGGATCAGGCCGGCCCGGCCACTGACCTCTGTTGAAGCCTTCTGTATTCTCGAATTGCTGCTCGCTGACGTCCAGGACAACCGTATAGTCCACATCGAACTGGAAGGCCGACCATGGGACCGCATACAGGTCGCTTCCGATACCCCATACGCCGCCGCGCGCCAGCGCAACGTAAGACACCCGCCTGAGGTCCGGCGTCAACACCAGATCGTGGATGCTGCCCAGCTCTTTCCCTTGGGAATCGCGGACACTTTGGCCGATGAGCCTGCTCGTTCGCTTCATGATCAGGCCTTCTTCGGTCACAGCCGCCTGTTGCACCCTTGCCTCGGCTATCTCCTCGGTCTCGTAGTACCGGCCCATCGGATACTGTGCCATCAGTACGGATCCGCCCACCAGGCCGATTGCGCTGGCCACCAACATACACCTCGCCAACACTCGTGCGGTACTCATCTCTTGTCTCCTTACAATCAATCTTCACTCTTAAGTTTTGAATCGAGGCACACCGCCATCGATTCTCCATTCGAATCGCGTGATTGGGCCTTCTCTGAACAGTGTGTACGGCATCTTGCGGGATGAGGTTATAAGGAGAGAACTGATTCCGGCAGAGCGGAATGCTTATGAGGCTACGGGAGTCAGGACAGACGGTGAATCGCTGTCATTGTGGCCCAGGCGGGCAAACTCCCGCCCGTGCCCGCGCATGAAAGAGGTGCGCCGAACGACTCGGCGCACCTCGATATGCTGCAAAGACACCAGGGTATCTTGTGGGTACTACTTGTTTCTCACGGCTGCCTGCGCGGCGGCCAGACGGGCGATCGGCACGCGGAACGGCGAGCAAGAGACGTAGTTCATGCCGACGCGGTGGCAGAAGTCGATGCTGCTGGGCTCGCCGCCGTGCTCACCGCAGATCCCGACCTTCAGGTTCTTGCGGGTCTTGCGGCCGAGCTTGGTGCCCATCTCCACCAACTTGCCGACGCCCTCCTGATCCAGCTTCTGGAACGGGTCGTCGCTATAAATGCCCTTCATCACATAGTCGCCGAGGAACTTGCCGGCGTCGTCGCGCGAAAAGCCCATGGCCATCTGCGTCAGGTCGTTGGTGCCGAAGCTGAAGAACTGGGCCTCGGCGGCGATCTCGTCGGCCGTCAGGGCGGCCCTGGGCACTTCGATCATCGTACCGACGAGGTAGGCGATCTTCGCCTTGCGTTCCTTAAAGACGGCGTTGATCTCATCGACGATATCGTCCTTGACGATTTTGAGCTCACCGACGGTACCGACCAGCGGAACCATGATCTCGGGCAGGACCTTCTTGCCTTTCTTTTTGACGTTCAGCGCCGCTTCGATGATCGCGCGGGCCTGCATGCGAGCGATGGCCGGATAGGTGATCGAGAGCCGGCAGCCGCGATGGCCCAGCATCGGATTGAACTCGTGCAGCGACGCGACCTTGTCTTTGACGATCTTCGGCTTGACGCCCAGCCGCCTGGCCATCTCCGCCTGGCTGGAGGCGTCTTGCGGCAGGAACTCGTGCAGCGGCGGGTCCAGCAGACGAACCGTCACGGGCAGACCGGCCATCGCCGTGAAGATGCCCTCGAAATCGCTGCGCTGCAATGGCAGCAGCGACTTGAGAGCGCCTTCAAATTGCTTCTTGGTCTCGCCGTATTCCTTCTCGACGGCCTTCTTGGCCTTGTCGTCTTCGGCGAGGGCGATCTTGTGGAGCATCGCGGCGTAGTCGTCGGCCGCCAGGATCATCTGACGGACCGGCCAGATGCGGTCGCCCTCGAAGAACATATGCTCGGTCCGCGTCAGGCCGATGCCCTCGGCGCCGAAATCGCGGGCCCGCTTCGAGTCGGCCGGTGTATCGGCGTTGGTGCGAATGCCAAGCGTCCGAATCTGATCGCAGATCTTCATGAACTTGCCGAATTCACCGCTGAGCTCGGGCTCGACCGTCGGGACCTGGCCTTTGATCACCTCGCCCTTGGACCCGTCGAGACTGATCCAGTCGCCCTGCTTGACCGTAATCCTACCGGTCGTGAATTTCTTCGCGGCGTAATCGATGTTGAGGGCGCCCACACCGGCAACGCAGCACTTGCCCATGCCGCGAGCGACCACGGCGGCGTGGCTGGTCATCCCGCCGAACGCCGTCAGAATGCCCTGGGCGGCGTCCATGCCGCCGATGTCTTCGGGGCTGGTCTCTTTGCGGACCAGGATGACTTTCTTGCCCTTGTCTCTCCATTCCTCGGCGGTGTCGGCCGTAAAGACCACCTGGCCGACGGCCGCGCCCGGCGAGGCGGGAAGGCCGCTGGCGATGACATCGCGTTTGGCCTTGGCGTCGAAATGCGGATGTAGCAACTGATCCAACTGATCGGGCGTAACGCGCGTCACGGCTTCCTTCTTCGGAATCAGCCGCTCGTTGACCATGTCCACCGCGATCTTGACCGCCGCCGGCGCGGTGCGCTTGCCGGTGCGCGTCTGAAGGATATAGAGCTTCCGCTCCTGGATCGTAAACTCCATGTCCTGCATGTCTTTGTAGTGCTTCTCCAGACGCGTCATCAGCCGGGTCAGCTCTTTGTAGGCCTTGGGCATGATCTTGTTGAGCTTGCTCAACTCGATCGGCGTACGAATCCCGGCCACGACGTCCTCGCCCTGGGCATTCATCAGGAATTCGCCGTAGAATTCCTTCTCGCCCGTGCTGGGATTGCGCGTGAAACAGACGCCCGTGCCGCAGTCTTCGCCCATGTTGCCGAAGACCATCGCCTGGACGTTGACGGCAGTACCCAGCAGCCCCGTGATCTTGTTCAACTCGCGATAGCGGACGGCGCGGGCGCCGTTCCACGAGCCGAACACCGCGTCGATGGCGTGCTTGAGCTGGTCCATGCCGTCCTGCGGGAACATCTCGCCGACGTGCTTTTTGTAGACTTTCTTGTACTCCTCGACCACGGCGTGCAACTGCTCGGCGCTGAGCTCGCTGTCTACCTCGACGCGGGCCTTCTTCTTGGCCGCATGGATTTTCTCTTCGAAGAACTCGTGATCGCAACCCATCACGACGTCGCCGAACATGTCGATGAACCGGCGGTAAATGTCCCAGGCGAACCGTGGGTTGCCCGTCTTTCGGATAATCCCCTCGATCACGTCGTCGTTGAGACCCAGGTTCAGAACCGTGTCCATCATGCCGGGCATCGAGGACGCAGCGCCGCTTCGAACGCTGACCAGCAACGGACGCTCCGGATCGCCGAGCTTCAAGCCCATCGACTTCTCCAGCTTGACGACGTTCGCCTGAACCTCCTCGGCCAGCCCCTTCGGCCATTTGCCGCCGGACTTGTAGTACTCGCCGCAGACCTTCGTGGCGATCGTGAAGCCCGGAGGCACCGGTACGCCCAGATTGGTCATCTCGGCAAGATTGGCCCCTTTGCCCCCCAAGAGTTCTTTCATCTTGGCATTGCCTTCAGCCTTCCCGTTGCCGAAGAAGTACACCCGTTTTTCTGCCATACTGCCTTTCTCCTTCTTGCTCGTGTCATCTTGTTCGAGAGCACTGTGGTTTCCGGATTGGCTCCGCCCATTTCCCCCTTGCGGCGGTGCATCGTCGAGCGCCGCGCAGACAAAGGCCGTTGAGTCTATCGCACCGCGTTGGAGCTGTCAACGAGGAAAAGTGGATTTTTTCCTTCGGATTCCCTCGCCTCCGCAACAGGCGGAGAATCCATGTGGACGACACGCCCCCGGAATCGCGAGCCACTCCGGATCAGGCGTCGCCGGGGGAATCCTCTTTCTTCCGTTCAGCTCTCTTGCGAGACAGACGGGCCAGCAACATACCGACCTCATAGAGCCCGTACAGGGGCACTGCCAGGGTCACCTGAGAGATGATGTCCGGGGGGGTCACTACGGCCGAGACGATGAAGACGCTCAGGAAGACGTACTTGCGGACGCTGCGCAAGGCCTCCAACGAGACGAGCCCCGTGCGATTGAGGATGAGAATCGCAATCGGCGTCTGGAAGGCCAGGCCGAAGACCAGCATGAGCACGGTGACAAAAGAGATGTACCGCTGAAGCGTCCAGTTGGAGGCGACATCCATCAGGTCGCCGAAGCCCAGGAAGAAACGCAGCGAGATCCTTGCAACGACAAAGAGGAAGAACATCGCGCCGGCGACGAAGAGGATGGCCGAGAACGGCACCGCCTTGCGCACGTATTGCCGTTCGTGTTCGTAGAGCCCGGCCGCGACGAACATCCAGATCTGATAGAATACCCATGGGCAGGTCAGAATCAACCCGGCGATCAGGGAGACCTTCATGTAGGCTGTGAATGCCTCGGCCGGCGCCAGCACCTGGAGCCGGGCCCAATTGGGCAGCGCCCTTTCATCACGGGAAACGCCGGCCTCGCCCCCCTGCCATTGGCGAACGGTGTCGGCCGCCACCCTGCGAGTGAACGCAACCTGATCCGGATGGATTGCAGGAGCATTTGGATCCGATTGCGAAGCCGTCAGCAGGTTCTCGAAGAACAGATCAACCAGGACAGCGAACTCACGGAGAGGACCTTCTTTCTCGGCCTTCTCGATGCGCGGCTGCATCGCCTTGACATACGGCTTCTCAATGAATCGAATGATCCACGTGCCGAAGATCAACGCCACAATCGCTCCGATCGCCAAACCGGAGATGGCCAGGATCAGCCGGGCGCGGAGTTCTTCGAGGTGATCGCCCAAACTCATCGTGCAGTTCAGGGGATTCGGGTTCTTTCTGGTATCGCCCATCTCAGTCGAGAGCAGGTGTGTGCCGGGTGTGGCAGCATCAGCTTTTCAGATCGGACTCGTCGATACCCGAAGCATCTTTCGCGTCCTTGACGACGTCGTCCTTGACCTTGCGGACGTCATCGACGAGTTCGTCGGACGATTCCTTCGCTTCGTTGATCCCCTTCTTGAATTCGGTGAGGCTCTTGCCGACACTGCGGGCGATTTCCGGCAGGCGCCGCCCAAAGATCAGAAGTGCGATGACAAGAATGATCAGCCATTCCCACTGACCGGGCATCCACGCCAGGACATACTGCGTTGAATCCATCATGGCCATCTCCTAAGTGAGTTGCTGCGTGCGCCCGGGCAAAGCTGGGCATAGCATCCTAACGTTTGTTCTTGAGTCAATTTTGCCCTCCGCAGCGTATTTCGGTACTTCGCGTACCTAGGGGAGGCGACAACGCCGACCCGTACTGTACCGGTCTGGCGGGATGTCGTCAACGAAATTATACGCACGCGCGATGCAGCCGGTTCTGGCTTTCACGGAGGGCATTCGGTCGGGGCAAGCCCCCATCTCGACCCCTGGACCGGTCTGGCCAGCCGGCCATATCGGACCTCCTCAGGCCGTCTCGTGGGCTGAACCCCGCCATTGCTCCATGCACTCGATCACTTGCAAGCCATTTCCATATAATTAGTTATGAACAACCACCTCAGTTTTTTCTTGCCATGAGCTCCGCATTTCGGCTATAATAGGGACGTTGACGTTGATGAAGAGCCACACGGCAGACACGAACCATGAAGAGCTTTTACTACCAAACCTGGCTTCCATTTGTCATCAACAAGAGACGCATCCTGGTTCTGGCCATCGCCAGCTATCTTGCTCTCTGCTGAACCCGTATTGGCTCGCATCCGGACACCGGGTTGAATACGGGCAGTTGAGTCATAGTCATCACATCTGGTCGCACCCCAGTATCTCCACTGCGGCCGGGACGCGCCCTCTTGACGTTCAACATGCCTGAACGGCGCGAACGACCTTCAGCACATCCTGCATCGCCGCCACGTCGTGGACTCGCACGACGGACACCCCCGCCTCCGCACACAGCGCCACCGTCGCCGCCGTGCCGAACACGCGATCGGCAGGCCTCTCGCGACCCGTGACCGTCCCGATGAACCGCTTGCGGCTCGTGCCCACCAGCACCCGATAGCCCGTCGCAACAAAGCGACCGATGTGTTTGAGCAGCAGCAGATTGTGCTCAGCGGTCTTGCCGAACCCGATCCCCGGATCGATCCAGACTCGCTCAGCGGCAATGCCGAACGACTCGGCCCGCCCGGCGCGCTCGATCAGAAAGTGCAAGACCTCTGCAACTACGTCGTCGTAGTGCGGCTCGGCCTGCATCGTTTCGGGCGTTCCCTTCATGTGCATCAGCACGACGGGAACGTGCCGCTCCGCTGCCAATGCGGCCATGTTGTCGTCAGTCAAGGCGGTGATATCGTTGAGGATCGACGCACCCGCCTCCAGGGCCGCCCGCGCCACCTCGACGTGGCGTGCGTCGATGCTGATCGGCACGTCCGTCCGGCGCGACAGCGATTCGATCACCGGGACCACACGACGAATCTGCTCGGCCGGCGGGACCGCAGCCGCACCCGGCCGGGTGGACTCGCCGCCGACGTCGAGAATAGCCGCACCCTCGGCGGCCATCTCCAGACCCCGTGCGACAGCGGCATCGCTGTCCAGGAACTGCCCGCCGTCGCTGAACGAGTCGGGCGTAACATTGAGCACGCCCATGATCCGAGTGCCCAACGAGAAATCCACAGAGCCACCCGGCCACTGAAGCACATCGTCAGACGCCGTCTTCACGCCGCCGTCCTTTCACCTTGAAACCGATCCCCAAGAGCTTGCGCACCAGGGCCCCTCCCGGCTCGGGCACGACGACCGTCGTGTTGTGAAACTCGCGGCGCACCGGATAGTTCTTCCGCAGGGCGTCGAAGAACCGCCCCCTCGCCTCGGACGGCTCGTCGGCGATCCGCCTCAGGTCCCGGTCGTCCCGGACGATGGGGTAGACCTTCTCCACGGCCGACGCGATGGCTTCCTGCTCGTCGGCCACCTCGTCGGGCAGCTCGATCGTCGCCACGTCGGGGGCGGGCAGGAAATCGCCCACGCCGAACTTCGCCGGCAGGCCGAAGTGCTCGCAAAGGGCCTGGTAGATCATAATCAGGCCGGCGATCTTGCCGTCCAGCGAGTAGCCGGCGATGTGGGGCGAGCTCAGATCGACCGCATCGAGCAGGTCAACATCGATGTTCGGCTCGTTCTCCCAGACGTCCAGAGCCACGGCCTTCAGACGCTTGGCCGCGATGGCGGCCTTGAGGGCCTGCGAATCCACGACGGCGCCGCGCGAAGCGTTCACGAAGACCGCCCCCTGCTTGAGCGACGAGAAGAACCGCTCGTCCGCCAGATGATAGGTCTTGTCGGTCCCCTCCCGCGTCAGCGGCGTGTGCATCGTGATGAAGTCGCAGTCGAACACCGCCTCGATGGGCACGTATTTCGGATCGCCCGTCCGCCGCTGGAGGGGCGGATCGTTGCGTCGCACGTGCATCCCCAGCGCCTCGCACCTGGCCGCGACGCGCCCGCCGACGTTGCCGACCCCGATCACGCCGATGGACCGGCCGTCGAGGCGGATGCCGTGGCGTCGGCCGATCTCCAGCAACGCCGCAATCACGTACTCGGCCGCCGAAGTGGCGTTGGAGCCCGGTGCCGAGGCGAAGCCGATGTGGCGGGCGTCAAGGCAGTCGAGATCGACGTGGTCGAAGCCGATCGTGGCGGTGGCGACGAACTTCACTGCGCTGCCCGACAGGAGACGCTCGTCGACGCGGGTGATGCTCCGCACGAGCAGCGCATCGGCGTCGGCGACCGCCTCCGGCGTCATCTCGCGCCCGCCCATGATCTCCACATCACCGACCGACGAAAAGCACTCTCGAACGAAAGGGATATTCCCATCTGCGACAATCTTCATAGGACCTCAAAGCTCGAAACCCGCTATCTCCGTGCCGCACTGCGGGCACCTGGAGTCCTGAATCTCATTGGCGACGATCGTGAAACCGGTGCGTTCGATCAGCATGCGTCTGCATCCGGGGCAGAACGTGCTCTCCGACCGCGCGCCGGGCACGTTGCCCAGGTAGACGTAGCGAAGCCCCGCCTCCCTGCCGATCCGCTCGGCCCGTTGAAGGCTCTCCATCGGCGTCGGGCGCCCATCGGCATACCGGTACTGCGGCTGGAACCGGCTGATGTGCCAGGGAACGTCCGGGCCGGCCTCGCGGACGAGGAAGTCGGCAAGCTGCTTCAGCTCGTCCTCCGAGTCGTTCTCGCCCGGAACCAGCAGCGTCGTGACCTCGATCCAGATATCCGTGTGGCGGGCAATGGTCGCGATCGTGTCCAGCACCGGCTGCAATCGGGCCTTGCACAACCGCCGGTAATAGTCATCGGTGAACGCCTTGAGATCGACGTTGATCCCATCGAGCCAGTCGGCCGCGGAGTCGATGGCCTCGCGCGTCATATACCCGTTGCTGACGAAGACGTTCGCCAGACCCTTCTCCTTCGCGAGCCGGCCGCAATCGGCGCACAGCTCCATAAACACGGTCGGCTCGGTGTAGGTATAGGCGATGCTCCGGCAGTCGCTGCGAAGGGCCGCCGCCACGATCTGCTCGGGCTTCACCGCCTGCCCGTCGATCTGCCCGCCGTCGACCGCCACCTGGCTGATCTGCCAGTTCTGGCAGAACTCGCAGCGGAAGTTGCACCCCATCGCCGCGACCGAGAAGCTCCTCGTGCCCGGCTGGAAATGGAACAGCGGCTTCTTCTCGATCGGGTCGGGATTGGCGGCGCAGACCCTGCCATAGTTGAGCGAGTACAGCGTGCCGCCCACGTTCTGCCGCACGCAGCAGTGCCCCAGCTTGCCGTCGTCGATCCGGCAGCGAAAGCCGCACAGCGTGCAGCGGACCCGCTTGCCCTCCGCAGGCTCCCACAGCACTGCTTCCTTCAGTTTGCCTTCGTTTGCCATCGCCGAATCCCGAGAAATTGCGTTTGCCACCGACCGAGCCACTATATAGAATGCCACGGCCGAAATCAACGGCCGCAAAACCGCATGGGCCCAAGCCCATCTTACGGACTACCTAAACACGAACCGAAGCAACGAGGAGCACGAATGACCGCCTTCGACCCGAATTCTCTGATCGATCTCGATGTGTGCGTACTCAACGCATTGGACCTCTTCGCCGACCCCAAGACGGTTTTCCCCCGTCCGAATCTGGCCCGGTTCAAGCGGCCGCTGGTCGTCGGCAGCGGCAACGCCATCGCGACCGGCAAGATCATCTTCGACGACAAGGACGCCGTGCTGGCCGACGAGGGCACGTTCCAGAACAAGCTGGACGCCGTCGGCGACATCGACGGCGTCGCCCTGTTCTCGGCCTCCGGGGGCAAGCACGCCCCGATCATCGCCGAAGCGGTCAAGCCCAAGGGCCTGCCCGTCGTGCTGTTCACGTCCAATCCGTCCAGCATGGCCAAGAACTACGTCGATGAGGCCTACGTGTTCCCCAGCCTGCCGGAGCCGTACACCTACAACACCTCCACGTACATGGGCATGATGATGGCCAGCCTCGTGGACGATCCGAGGGCCGAAGCCGCAACGATCCGCGCGTACATCAAGGACGTCATCGATCCGACCCTTGCCGCATACGACAAGAAGCCCGGCGACTTCGAGGCGTACTATCTGCTCGTGCCCGAGCAGTTCGAGCTGATCCGAATCATGTTCGCCACGAAGTTCGTCGAGCTGTTCGGCCGGCGCATCGCCCGCGACGTGTTCACCTGGGAGCAGTCCAAACACGCCACCACCGTAGTCGAGGCGCCCAGCGAGTTGTTCATCGCCTTCGGCCGCGAAAACGACTCCTTCGGCAGGGACCGCCTGAACATTCCGCTGCCGGAGGATTGCAGCTATCCGGCGATCATGGCCATCGGCTACTACGTGATCGGCAAGATCCAGGCCCAGAAGCCCGCCTGGTTCAAGCAGGGTGTCGGCCCGTTCGTCGAGCGGGCCTCCCAACTCTTCGGCCAGACGATCAAGCCCCTCGTCGAATTCAAATAATCGCGGCCGAAGGCGATGCCGGGGGCAAGAGCCTCCAAGGCATCCAATGGCGCCGTCCGCTGTGTCGATTTGACTGGCACCCAACGGCCTGAGGCAATAGGATCGTTGGTGTGGCTCGAACAAGGTCTGTGCCCATCGGCGCCTCGCCGGATGGATGCAACGGATTTGTGCCGTCAGGGTCAGGAGCGTGGCATGCGACAAATCGGCCGACTGGAAGACGAAACACAGGCCAGGCGATTCGGAGACTTCCTTCACGGTCGCCGGATCGAGAACCAGGTGGACCCGGCCTCCGACGGCGGTTGGGACATCTGGGTCCTCGACGAATCGCAGCTCGAAGGGGCAGCGTCGCTGTTCGAGCGGTTCGCTGCGCGGCCCGACGATCCGACGTTTGCCGAGGGGACCGAGAAAGGCGCCCGGCATCGACAGCGCGACGCGCAGGCGACCGTTCCGAAGCGGGCCCGCATCGTGGACGGCCGCACCGCTTTCTACAGACCCCCGATCGGCTACGGAACACTCACAACGGTGCTGCTGTTCGTCAGCGTGGTCGTGACACTCGCGACGCACCTGGGCACCAACGACCGAATCGTGTCGTATCTGTCCATCACGCACTACTCTGTCGATGGCCAGCGCGTGCAATGGAACGCCGGCCTGCCCGAGGTGCGTCGAGGCCAAATCTGGCGGGTGTTCACGCCCATGTTCGTGCATTTCGGTCTGCTGCATATCTTCTTCAACATGATGTGGCTGAGGGACCTGGGTAGCACGATCGAGACCCGCAAAGGGACGTGGCACTTGCTGATGCTCGTGCTGGTGATTTCGGCTATCTCCAATCTCGGCCAGTATTTCGTGAGCGGGCCGACGTTCGGTGGCATGTCGGGCGTGGTGTTCGGGCTGCTCGGCTACATCTGGATGCAGGGCAAGTTCGATCCCGCCTCCGGCCTGGAGCTGCACCCGCAAACCGTCATGCTCATGATTGGCTGGTTCTTTCTGGGTCTGACGGGAATGATCGGCAACATCGCCAACACCGCCCACGGCGTCGGCGCCGTCGTCGGGATCGCATGGGGCTTCCTCGCGGCCCAATGGGCCGTCCGTCAGCGCCATCATCGATGAAGGGACAATCGCATGAGGAGCAGAATCGTCGTGTGTCTATGTCTTGCCGTTCTCGCATGCGGCCTGTGCCATGCCGCTGACGAGCGAACGTTCGACCTGGCCAATGCCCCGGCCCCATTGTTCCGCGACCCGATCTGGGACGGGGCCGCCGACCCGGCGCCCGTATGGAACCATCAGGCGGACGAATGGTGGGTCTACTACACCCAGAGGCGGGCGACCCTCCAGCCCAACAAGGGCGTCGAGTTCTGCCACGGCTCGGCCATCGGCATCGCCGCCTCGAAGGACGGACGACAGTGGCGCTACCTCGGCATCTGCGAGGGCGACCAGGGACTCGGCGACCCCATCGCGAGCAACTGTAGCTGGTGGGCGCCGGGTGTGCTGCGCCACGAGGGCCTCTATCACATGTACGTCTCCTGGGTGGACGGCATCTACACCGAGTGGGTCGGCAAGCGATTCATCAAGCACTTCACCAGCGCCGACGGGAAGACCTGGGCCTATCAATCCACGCTCGATCTGTCCTCGGACCGGTGCATCGACGCCGGCATCTATCGCGCGGGCGACAAGTGGTGCATGCTCTACAAGGACGAGGTCCACGGGTCGCATTCCTACCTCGCTCAGAGCGACGACCTCTATCGCTGGAAGGTGGTCGGGCCGGCCGTCACGGACGTCAGTCACGAGGCGCCGTTCGTCTGGCAGTGGCACGGCGCCTACTGGCTGGCCGTGGATTCCTGGCAGCGCGGGATACGGGTCTATCGGTCGCAGGACGGCCTGACCGACTGGCAGTATACCGGCAGTCTGCTCCGCGAGCCGGGCAAACGCGACAAGGACGACGCCCAGGGAGGCCATCCCGGCATCATCCTGCTCGGAGATCGGGCCATCATCCTCTATCACGTGCACTATCCGCCGGCCCATCCGCTCTACGGCACCAACCGCACCGTCTTGCAGGCGGCCGAACTCGAATACCACAACGGCAGGATCACCTGCGACCGCGACAAATACGCCGACTGAGGACGGCGATGACCGCCTGACGGATTCGATCACATCGATCAGAGGGGCTCGTGGACATCCCGCCGCAACTCGGCGGCATCACCATTTGATCGGATGCCCGGTCTCCCCCTGGCCGCGATCGACCTCGTCGATCTCCTGCGGCCCGTACACCGTGACGCGCATCCGCTCGCCCACCTTCCGATAATGCAGCAGCGCGCTGTCTTTGTCCTTGAAGTCCTTGTCGAGAAACAGCAGGCTCGTCAGACCTACCAGGATAACGTCGCCGTCGGCCAGAGGGGTCTCGCCGGAGATCCGCTGGTTGTTAACATATACACCGTTGCGGCTTTTCATGTCGTAGGCGTGGTATTTACCCGTCTTCTCATCGAATCGGATTTGCAGGTGCTTGCGCGAAACCATGTTGTCCAGGACCTGGATCAGCAGGGCTTCATCCCGCCCGACCACGTTGGTCCGCCGCCCAAGTGGATAGTAGTCGCCTTCCTGTTTGCCCGATGTGACGATCAGTGATGCCATGGCTCCGACTCCGATCATCTGTCCATAAGACCAGCCTGCCCCCAAGCCACAAATCGTAGAGACGCCACATGGCCTTGTCAACCCTCGGCGCAAGACCCATCGCATGCGAACGGTCGCGGCGATTTCGGGATTTCGGCCGGCCATACACAGGGCGCCGCGTCATCGAAAATAATTACATCGAATACGTAGTTGCCACAATTGACCGACCTTGGCGAACGGGTACGTTGCGACCGATCATTGCCAGGCCGGCCGAGGGGCGCAGGTCGAGGCAATGACGGCGCCCAGGGAAGAAGTGCAGTGGTCGGTCATTGATGACCCATGCGGGGATGGCGGCGTGCGTCCGCTTCCATCACCGCGATTCAACTCCGAGCCGTTTCGCCTATTCTCTGGACAACAGGACGGCAGGGGTCCGCGCCAGGATGGTCGTCACCGAGAGAGAAAAGGAGAGTCAGAGATGGTCAAGAGAGCATTGTTCATCACCGTGGTGTGCCTGATGGTATCCACCGTGACCTTTGCCAGTAGCTGTAGCTGCAGTTGCAGCAGCAAGGGCAAGATCAGCCAATTCCAAAGCACCTCAGTGGTGGTCGGCAGCAGCGCCACCGTTTGCGGGACGGGAATCGCCTCCAGCACGGTCTGCGCAGGTGCGGCCGGCCACCAAGCGGCGTCGGTCCCGAAACCCGGCGCCATCCAAGTCACGAACACGAACGTCAAATCAAAGACGTTCGCCTCCGCATTCTGGGGCAAAGCCAACGCCTATGTCCATGCGGTCGTGAACGTCGTCCAGAATCAGTTCTGGTGGTAGACCCGTAATCCTCAATCGACCTGCCTGCGACGGAACCCTGCGGCCCAGGCGGCTGCGAGACGCTTCGCAGCCGCCTGGGTCCTCGGCCTGCCGAAACCGACGCGAACCGCAGCATCGACCCCGCTTCACATCCCCTTCCAACCGACCATCCCGGCTCCAGACACAGCGCCCAGCCCAACCGGCCGTCCGGTAATAGCGGCTTCCGACGCCGGTCGTGGCCGAAAGAGGTTTGAATTCCCCTCAACCATCGGCTATACTACAGGGTGTATCATCAGCCGGACTGCGACGAGGATGGTGCGCCGACGCCGGGCAGCCTTGGATGGACACGACACTTCGCCTTGACAGTCGATGCATGCGCTGTCCACGGTCGTCGTGGCGGGCCTTTCGGCCATTGCGCCGCCCTTACGGCAATCCGGCCGTCGTCTGTACCGGCGTCCACTGTCCAGCACATTCGTTGAAAGGGTGGGAAGATGAAAAGCAGCAAGATCGTTGCATCCGTCCTCTTGGTGATTCTGGTGTGCGGAACGGCATCCGGCACGAGCGTGTCCTGGGTCATGGGACAATCGCCGCCGGCGTCCTGGACGATCACTCCCCAGAATCCAAGCGCCTCGAGCGTGATCTCGTTCCAAGGTCCGCTGGAACAACCCAGCTACGGAAACAGTTGCGTCGCCCAGATCGCCCTGGGCGGGACACCCCAATTGACCGTCGACGCGATCAACCGAACGGTGACGCTGTGGTTCCAGGGTCCGGCCCCGACGATCTGCCCGCTGATCTGGCAACCGGTCTGCGGGCTCGAGGGCACGTTCGGGCCGCTGTCGGACGGCAAATGGACGTTTCGCTGCCCCGTGCTCGGGATCGAGATTTCGTTCACGGTCGGCGGTGGCAAGATCATCTATGTGGATCGCTCCGCCACGGGACCGTCGCCCAACGGATCGAGCTGGTATCGCGCCTTCCGCAACATCCAGGATGCCCTGGCCGGGGCAGCGGCCGGCGATGAGATTCGCATCGCCGACGGGACCTATCGCCCCGACCAAGGCGGCGGGCAGACTCCGGGCGACCGAACGGCCTCCTTTGATATCCCCGACGGCGTCATCCTGCGCGGCGGCTACGCCGGCCACGGCGCGGCAAACCCCGACGCCCGGAACATTTCGATCTATCCGACGATCCTCAGCGGCGACCTCAACGGCGACGACCTCTGGGGGATTCTCAACAAAGAAGACAACAGCTATCACGTCGTGACCGTTCGCGGCAGCGCCCGGCTTGACGGCCTGACGATCGCCTATGGCCAGGCCGACGGACCCTATCCTCATCACTCCGGCGGCGGAATCCTCATCCAGGCAGGCGATCCGGTCATCGTCCACTGCACGATTCGGGGCAATACAGCGGTGTTCGGGGGAGGCATCGCCGCTCTCGGAGGCTCGCCGTACGTCGCCAACTGCAAGCTGTCAGGCAATCGCGCCCTGCTCTATGGCGGCGCCCTGTACAACCAAGACAGCATCACGACCCTGGCGAGCTGCCTGATGACGGGCAACTCAAGCCAAGCCCATGAAGTCGGTGGCGGTTCGGCCGTCTGCAACATCGGCAGCAGCTACACCAGCGTGACGCTGACCAACTGCACCCTGTCCGACAACGTCGGTCCGTGGCCCAACGAATACGTCCTGTACAACCTCAGTTACGGCGTGTTCACTCCGCCCGAGACGATGCACGTCCACAACAGCATCGTGTACAACGACGGGGGCGCTTCGTTGGTCTGGACCAACGATCCGTCGACGGTCGCGGTCTCCCACAGCATCATCCAGGGCGGCTGGACGGGCACGAACAACCTCAACGTCAATCCGCAATTTGTCAGCCGGGGATTGTGGAGCATCGAGGGCGAGTGGATTGACTCCACCAGCGACTATCGCCTCCAGTCCACGTCCCAGGGGATCAACCACGGCAGCAACACCCTGGTTCCGGCCGACCTGGCCGACGTGGACGGCGACGGCAACACCAGCGAGAACCATCCGTTGGATCTGGCCGGCCTGCTTCGTATTCAGAGCGGTCAGGTGGACGCCGGCGCCTACGAGCGTGCGGCCACGACGCCGGGCCCGATCTGGCAGGAACTCAGAACGTTTGAGATCACCTTCGATGTACCAACCGGGATCACCGGGTTGGTTACTCTGAACGGGTCCTACTCGCACGCGATCGAGAGCAGTTTCGTCGCGGAACTCAAGCTCGAGACCGCTGCCGTATCGGCCGCCGGAGGGACATGGACGGCGTGGTTCGATCCCGATCCCGGTCATGTCGGCCCGGGGAGTGCGACGGTAAGCTGGCGCGTCCGGGGCGAGAATGTGAACATCGGCGCACTGACGCCCGGGGCGATGGACGTCACGCTGGCGGAGGTGACAATCTACGTCCGGCCGGCCTTGTAGCCGCCTCCGGTGATACCGTCGATGCGACTGTTCAAAGGGCTGCGGGCCTTGCGGGCTTTTGCTCACAGCCCTTTTCTCTTGCCCCCGGGGGCCCCGTCGGGTCTAATGGATCCAATTGGAAGCATCCGTATTGGGGCGCGATTGTGTGAGCCGTCTCTGCGAAGGAGGATTGGCATGTACAGGCAACCGGCATTTGCCCTTTTGGTTTTGGCGTGGGCCCTGACCTCAACCGTCGCCACCTACGGCCGTTTCGATCCTGCGAAGGATCCGGCCCTGCTGGGCTGGTGGTCGTTCGACGAGGGTTCAGGCATGGAGGCAGCGGACGGCTCCGGCAACGACAACGACGGGACGGTCCATGGCGGTGCGACGTGGATCAGCGGGCTCTACGGCGCCGCCCTGCAATTCAACGGCCAGGACGCCTATGTGGACACCGGCAAGAGCCTGCTCAACGGCCTGACGGGCTTCACCATGGCCGGCTGGGTCCGCGCGGGCAACACCGGCGTCTATTCCAGCCTCTTCGGACAGAATGACCTGATCGAATTCGGGTTCACAACGGAGAACGGCGGACAGCTCGGCACATGGATGGCGGGGAACGGATGGGCGTTTGTCGGCGCCAACTACGACTTTCCCTACCCGTCCTGGCATCATGTGGTTCTGACGGGCGACGCGGCGCGAATCGCCATTTACATCGACGGCCAGGAGCAGGCCAGCGACGAGGGCGGCATGACCAGCGGCACGTCGTCCTACTTCTTCAGCATCGCAGGCAACGTTTTCAATGCAACCGGCGACTGGTTCCTCGGCGAGATCGACGATGTCTGGCTTTTCAGCCGGGCACTGACGCAAGCGGAGATTCAGACCCTGATGAAGGGACCAGGCGGGCCCGGGCTTGCGAGGAGCCCGCTGCCTGCCGATGAAGCCGTCGATGTGCCGCGCGACGTGGTGTTGGCCTGGACGTCGGGTGAGTTTGCCGCCACACACGACGTGTACTTCGGCACGGCATTCGACGACGTCAACGATGCAAGCCGAGGCAACCCGATGGGGGCCTTGGTCAGTCAAGGACAGGCGGACACCGTCTACAACGCGCCTGGCGTCCTTGGTTTCGGCCAAACCTACTACTGGCGAATCGACGAAGTCAACGCGCCGCCGGACAACACCGTATTCAAAGGCAACGTCTGGAGCTTCACGACCGAACCCTTTGCCTACTCGGTAACGAACGTCATCGCAACGACCAACGGGGTCTCAGATGAAGGGGCCGGCCCGGAAAACACCGTCAATGGCTCCGGGCTCGGCGCCAACGACACGCATTCCATCGATGCCGCCGATATGTGGCTGGCAGAACCTCCCGAAGAGGAACCCCTGTGGATTCAGTTCGACTTCGAGCGGATTCTCAAGATGCACGAGCTGCACGTTTGGAACTACAACGTCCAGTTTGAGAAGCTCCTCGGCTTCGGCGTCAAGAACGCTACGATCGAATACTCGACGGACGGGGCCGACTGGACGGCCCTGGGCGATTTCGAGTTTGCCCAGGCGACGGCCAGGGCCGACTACGTCCACAACACTACGGTCGATCTTGCCGGCGTGGCGGCCAGGTACCTCCGGATAGTCGTCCACAGCAGCCACGGCGAGGGGAGCCAGTGTGGGCTCAGCGAGGTCCGCTTCACCCGTATTCCCGTGTACCCGCGAGAGCCCGATCCGGCCGATGGAGCGACCGGGCAGACTCCAGACCTCTCCCTCACCTGGCGTGCCGGCCGGGAGGCCCTCGCGCACGAGGTGCTCCTCGGCACCGACCCGGAGGCTCTTGCCCGGGCCGCAACCGTGGATGCCCCCACCTTCGTACCCACAGACCTCGAATTCGCAGGCACGTACTACTGGCAGGTCGTCGAGGTCAATGAGACCCAGGCGGTCGCCTCATGGGCCGGCGACGTCTGGAGCTTCTCCGTTCAAGAGTACGCCGTCATTGACGGCTTCGAAGACTACACCGACGATCTCGATGCAGGCGAAGCCATCTTCGACACCTGGATCGACGGCTGGGTCAATGATACCGGCTCGACGGTTGGATACATCGAGGCCCCGTTTGCCGAGCGGACGATCGTCTATGGAGGCAGGCAGTCCATGCCCCTCCACTACGACAACACCGGTTCGCCCTGGTACTCCGAGGCCACGCGAACGTGGGACGCGCCGCAGGACTGGAGCGGCCACGGAGCCGACTCGGTGGTGGTGTATGTCCAGGGCCGAGCGCCGGCGTTTCTCGAGACGGCCGACGGCCAGATCCTGATGAACGCCGTCGGCGAGGACATCTGGGATTCGGCCGACGAGTTCCGCTTCGCCTACAAGAGCCTCAGCGGCGACGGCGCCGTTGTCGCGCGCGTCGACAGCCTGCTGAACTCCGACCCCTGGGCCAAGGCAGGCGTGATGATTCGCGAGAGCCTCGAACCCGGCTCCAAACACGCGATGGTGGTCGTAACGCCGGGCAACGGCGTTTCCTTCCAGCGTCGTCCCACCGCAGACGCCGACAGTGAGAATTCCGATGCGGCGGGCATCGCGGCCCCCCACTGGGTCAGGTTGACCCGAGCGGGAAACATCTTCACCGCACAGCAGTCGGCCGACGGCACCGCATGGGTCGATGTCGCCGCCGCGCCCGTGGAGATCCCAATGGCCGCAAATGTTCACGTCGGCCTGGCACTGACCAGCCACAATCCAGCGATCTCAACAGGCGCCGAGTTCTCCGAGGTTTCGATGACAGGCGAGGTCGCCGGCCAGTGGCAAATCGCCGAGATCGGCGTGGCGCAGCCGCAGGGCAATTCAGCTGAGGCGCTCTACATGGCGCTCGAAGACACCGCTGGGACTGTCAAGATCGTCCGGCATCCCGATGCGATCGCCACGGCCAGGCCCGGCTGGCGTCAATGGCGGATTCCGCTGAGCGAATTCCAGTCGGCCGGAGTCAGAACGGACAGGATCACGACCATATCCATCGGCGTGGGCGACCGGGAGAACCCGACGGCGGGCGGCCGGGGCGTGGTCTTTCTCGATGACGTCGGGTTCGGCAAGCCCGCGAGAACAGACTGATCGCGGATCGGCAGCCGCCACAATCGCAATGGGACGCGCGTGCGTGCAAAATGCCGTTGCATGGGTCGCGCCGACGCGGTTATGATGACCGGCCGACAAACGTGGGATGACACGGAGACAAGGAAGGACTGCGTGGATCGATGAAGTTCGGCATCATTGCCAATCCCAAGTCCGGCTCGACCAACATCACGCGCAAGGCGGCGACGCTACAGAAGGCGGCCGGAATCCTGGGCCGCGGCACCGTGGTGGCCGGCCTCGACACAGCATCGCGCCAGCAGTTCATCGAGTGCGCCAAGGACTTGGCTGAGAAGACGGACGTCGTGATCGTCGCCGGCGGGGACGGGACCTTCTCAGACATCATCAACGCGATTCCCTGCGATACGACTCTGTCGTACATGCCGCTGGGCTCGGGTTGCGCTCTGCGCTATGCGCTGGGCCTGCCTCCGCAACTGTCGCGTATCGCCCGGCAGATTCGCGACGGCCGGCTGCACCATCTCGACCTGATCCTGTGCGATGAATCCGTCAAGGCCTTCATGGCCAGCGTGGGGCTCGAAGCGGACATCATCCACCGCCGTGAGACGCTTCAAGCCAGCGGCGTGCATGGCTCACAGGCCTACGCCATGGCCACCTTCGGCTCATTCGTTGCGGACCTGGAGCGAACGGACATGACGATCACGGCCGACGACAGAACGTTCACCATCTCCAAGGCCGTGACCGCGATCGTCACCAAGATCGCCTACTACGGATACCACATGAAGATCGTTCCCGACGCCGTCTTCGATGATCGATATCTTCACCTGCTGGCGATCAACTCACGCTGGACCGAACTCGTCCAATGCCTCGCCACGGCGTTCATCGATGGCAACAAGCTCGGTCGGCATGAGAAAGCCCGGCAAATCCGAATCGAGACGCCGCAGGAAAGGCACGCGCAGCTCGACGGTAATCTGTATCGCCAGGGAAGGAGATTCGACTTTCGTGTCCTCCCCAAAGCCCTGAAGATGTGGTATTAGCTCCTTTCGGTCCGCCACGGCCGTCGCGCTGCCCATGAACCGCAGGCGGCGCCGGTCGTATAGCTACCTTTGGAGCAATGATGGATCGCACACAACCTGTTGAGGAGCATAGGACATGATCAAGAAGGCAGCACTCCTGCTGGTATTGCTCGTTCTGACGACGGTCTCCCTCGGCTGCAACACCATTCGTGGCGTCGGCAGGGATATCTCGGCCGTCGGCGACGCCCTATCAGACGCCGCAGGAGGCAAACCCTAACCCCCCTTGGCCCAAAGGCGTCCGGACCGCCGATTCGCGCCGCATTCAATTCGGTTTCTGGACCTCGCCCGTCATCGGAACGAAGCGCACGGGCATCACGTTGCGCCGATCCAGCCGGCCTTCAGCATCCTTGGTGATGAGGATCAGGTATTGGAAGCCGACCTCGCCCCGGACGGGCAGGATCATGCGCCCTCCCGGTCTAAGTTGTTCGACCAGCGGCGGCGGGATGCGATCGGCGGCCGCGGTCCCAATGATTGCATCAAAGGGTCCCTTCTCGGGCCAGCCGTAATAACCGTCGCCGGCTTTGACGAACACGTTCGAATACCCCAGTTCCTTCAATCGCTTCGCGGCCGTCACCGCCAGAGGTTCGACAATCTCGATGGTGTAGACCCGCCGGGCGATTTCCCCGGCTACCGCGGCCTGATAGCCCGATCCAGTCCCGATCTCCAGTACGATGCAATTGGGGTCCAGTCTCAACACCTCGGTCATGAAGGCGACGATATAGGGCTGGCTGATGGTCTGTCCTTCCTCGATGGGCAGCGGGTGGTCCTCGTAGGCGTATCGTTGGTGTTCGGCCGGAACGAAGGCGTGGCGAGGCACAGCTTGCATCGCCTTGAGCGTGTTCGCGTCCTCGATGCCTCGCTGGCGAATCTGCACATCGACCATCCTGCGGCGTTCTGCGGTGCGCTCATCGAAGGCCGGGTGGCTGTGGTCCGGGCGGACTGATTCAACTTCGTTCGGTTCGGAGATCCCCTCCTGTTCCGGAGCGTTCGAATTCTGAGTCACGGACAGAAGAGCCGGCTCGCGCGACGTGTGACGGACAAACCAGAGGGTCAGCAGCAACACGAGGACAAAGAGCAGACCGAGGTGCTCGCGTGGACCCATCTTCCTTCGATTCGTGGTAGCCATGGCCCTATCCCCCTACAGGATTCCTGTGTACCTACGGATACGACGGCCGCCGGGACTCTGTGCGTCCATTCTATGGCTCGACCGCGCCATTTGCACGTGGAAACCACCGACCGGCGCACCAATTGGAGCGTCCTGGCGGCCACGGCCGTGATCGATAGGAAGAATCCCGCCGTCTTCAAGTCGCGCGGCCTTGAGATGACCCGCTTCGACGGGCTTTTTTCCGATGAAAGGACCGAGTGAAACGTCTATAGTGGAAGGAAATCCCAGTGCGGCTGGAATCCGGCCTCGCCCAGTCTTCCAGAAGAGGAGATGATGCTATGACGCGATCGACAATCCTTGCTCTACTGGCAGCGACCCTGGCACTGATGCCGGCCGCGCATGCAGGCTCGGTGCGGGTGGTCCGCATGGCGATCCGCCCGGCGCGGCTTGATGCATCGAGAGAGCGGTCGCTGCTTCCCGATCCGAACCGGTTGACCGACGACGACGGGGCAGGACTCTACGCCCAGGCGGCGCAAGCCCTCCCGCAGGGAATCGACGGCTCTCAGGTCGGCGACTGGCTCAAGACGCCGCTGAGTGAACTGCCAGAGGCGCAAGTGCGAGCAGTCCTGCAACAGGCTGAGGCCGGCCTCGACCTGACAAGCCAAGCCGCCAGGTGCCGCCACTGCAACTGGCCGCCCTTTCAGCCGGGTACGATGCCGGCCGATCTCACCGAATACCGCAACCTGGCGCGGCTGCTCTGTCTTCGGGCAAGACTGGCCGTTGCGCAGAAGCGGTACGACGATGCGATCAGCACGGTTCAAACCGGCCTGGCGATGGCTCGGCACATCGGTGAAGGTCCGACCGTGGTGCAAGGGATGGTCGGCGTCGCCGTCGCGGCGATGGTGCTCGGCTGCGTCGAAGACCTGGCGCAGGCCCCGGGCAGCCCCAATCTGCACGGCGCGTTGCAGACGCTGCCGCACCCCCTGGTCGATCTGACGGAACCGATCTCGTCCGAACTCGAAAACCTCGACGCCAACCGGCAATACAGCGAGCCGGTTCGCAACATGATGCGGCGGCAAATGGAATCCTCGTTCGAGCGCGTCCGGCAATTGATGCACCGCCTCGATGGGACCGTCGCCGCGCTGCGATGCATCGAGGCGCTGCGCCACCACGTCGCCGCGACCGACGGCTCGCTGCCCGCCCGGCTCGGCGACATCACCGACATCAAGATCCCCACCGCTGCCGGAGAGGCATTCACCTACCGCGTGGACGGGGCCGGAGCCATCCTCGAGGTCCCGCCACCGAAAGGCGGCCGGTCGCAGGACGCCGTTCGCTACGAGATCATGGTCGCCCGTTAGCCGGCCGGCGGCGCCGTCGGTGTCCCAGCCACACCCATTGGGATTGAGACAGTTGGCTGTAGCATGCAGCGACCGGAGCGTGTACCATGTCGTGCGCCGAAGGTCGGACACCGAGGTGCAACACGACGAAAGGACGGACTTATGCGGTTGGAGCAACGGATCGGACGAACCCTTATGGTCCTCGCGGCGATGCTGTTCGTCGGGGGCTGCAACACATCTGTCGAGGAGGCATTCAGGGCCAAGTCCGAACGGACTATCGAACTGGACTGCGCGCTGGGGTCGGGCTCGGCGCTGGCGGTTTCGACGACGAGCGGGTCGATCCAGGTGACGGGACGCCAGGTCAGCGACGTGCACGCCGTCGCCACCATCGTCGCCCGGGCGGCGACCCGGGAACAGGCCCAGGAGCTGGCCGAGCAGGTGACCGTTCGATTCGAGCGGACCGACAACGGGATTCAGATCAAGGTTGACAGACCCGCCCCGGCCAGCCGGCGGTCGGTCAGCGTCAGTTACGAGATCACCGTTCCGCGGCAGACCGATATCGACGGCGACAGCGCATCGGGTGCCATCGCGCTGACCGATCTGATCGGGAACGTCCACGGCCGGACCGCCAGCGGATCGATCACCGCATCGCGGATCACCGGCTCGGTGCACCTGCAATCAGCCAGCGGATCGATCCGCTGCGAGCGCGTCGACCGTGGCGACATCCACCTCGAAGCCGCCAGTGGCAGCGTGCGTCTGACCGATGCTTCAACAATCGGAACCTGTCAGATGGGCGCGGCGTCCGGGCCTGTGACGGGCCGGCGCATCGAGGCCACGAGCATCCGCATGAACTCGGGCAGCGGCGCTGTAACGATCAATGACACACGAGCCGACGTGATCAACCTCCGCTCGGCCAGCGGCAAGGTCGCCGCCAAAGACATCTCCTGCGAGAGGATTCAGGCCGAATCGACCAGTGGAGACGTCTCCGTGGCCTTCTCGCCCGATGCACCGGGCGATGTGGCCGCCGGCATGAAATCGAGTTCCGGCGGCGTCACCGTCGTGATGCCCAGGAGTTTCGCCGGCCAGGTCGACCTGCGGGCCAGCAGCGGCTCGGTCCGCATGAGCCAACCCATTGCCGTCCGGAGCAAGCCGGCCAGGAACCACATCAGCGGCACCGTCGGCAGCGGCTCCGGCAGCCTTCTCGTCCGCTCCGGCAGCGGCAGCATTCGCGTCAGATAGACAACAGACGACCCATGAGAACACGGGAGAAACGACCATGACCGATCTCAGAGAAACGCCATCGGCAACGCTATCGAGACGTGCCTTCTTCCAATCGGCGGCAGCCGCCGTGGCGGCGCTCCACCTGACCGGCGTCCCGACCCGGGCCTCGCAGGGCGCCGGCAACGTCAGGTTCTACAAGAACCTCGCCCCCGGCCACATCGGCGTCCGAGCCAACCAGAAGCAGGCCCTCGAATATGCCGCGAGGTTCGGATTCGACGCCATTACGCCGAATGCAGGCGAATTTGAGGACCACTCGCCTACGGAGATTCGCGAGTGGGTCGATACGATGAAGAGCACGGGCGTTCGCTACGGCGCCGCGGGTCTGCCCGTGGAGTTTCGCCGGGACCAGGACCAGTTCGAACGCGGCATGGCGCAACTGCCCCGGCAGGCCGCCATTCTCGGGCAACTCGGTGTCACGCGTGCGGCCACCTGGATCCTGCCCGGCCACAACGAGCTGACCTATTTGCAGAACTTCAAGCGGCACGAGCGACGGCTGCGCGAGGCGGCCAAGGTACTCGACGACCACGGCATTCGTCTGGGCCTGGAATTCGTCGGGCCGCGCACCAGCCGGGCCAGAAACCGCTTCCCGTTTATCTGCGCCCAGAAGGACATGATGGAACTGGTCGAAGCCATCGGTACACCGAACGTCGGGCTGCTGATGGACAGTTGGCATTGGTACACCTCGCACGGGACGGTCGAGGAGTTGCTGACGCTGTCGAACAAGGACATCGTGCACGTTCACGTCAACGACGCCCCGGCCGGCATCCCGGTCGACGAGCAGGTCGATAGCCGCCGGGCCCTGCCCGCGACGACGGGTGTGATCGACATGAAGGGATTCATCAACGCCCTGGTGAAGATCGGCTACGACGGGCCCGTCGAATGCGAGCCGTTCGACGAGCAACTACGGCAGATGGACAGCGACGCGGCCCTGCAGAAGACCGCCGACGCTCTCAATCGTGTGTGGGACCTCATCGACCTCTGACGGGAGCCCACGACGTGTATGCTCACCAAACCGGTACCGTCCCGCCGGCGGGCCAGCTCAGGACAAAGGTGTTATACGGGGGTTCATCGGCCGGATAGGGAGAGACCGTATCGGCGTGTCCGTCCACGAAAACAGCGTTGACCACGCCCCCATTCAGGTTGCCGCTGGGGGCTCGGTGGAACGTGCCGAAACTGTCGGCCCCGCCGGAGGGCAGAGAGCGCAGGTTATTGTCGTTGATCCCCGCCCCGTTGAGTCCCGGAATCACCCACGTGTTCTCCTCGGCGAAATAGAACACCTTGGACGGATTCTTCACCATCGTTTCCTTACGGAAGTTCGTCTGCGACATCGGGGGATGGTATTGCTGGGGGACCGAAGCCCAAGCGTCGCCATTGAGATAGGAGTTCATGACGTAGCCATACTGGGGCTCAACGGGAATGGTCGCCCCATTGCAGCGGTGGCAGCCCATCATCCGGGCCACCACGTCGAAGGTCGGGCAAAGGTGGATGTCCAGACCCTTTAAATACGGCCAAAGCACGCCCGCCAGATGCGGATTCCGATTGAGATTGTTGCTCTCATCGTGCCAGTTGCAGTTGACACCGCCTTGGTTGTATAGCCAGGTGAAGGAATACGGGAAGTCGTAGTCGTTGTCGTCGGAGTACATCCGCCCTGCCAGAGCGTACTGCCGCAGGTTGGACTTGCAGCCGATCATCCGCGCCTGGTCTCGAGCCATCCGAAGCCCGGGCATCAAGATGGCCATCAGGATGGCAATCACCGCAATCACGACCAGTAGCTCGATGAGTGTGAATCCCGCGAATCGCTTCATGATGGCACTCCTTATCGTCCTGCCGGCAGCATTGCTGTTCGATGTGACAAGAACACGTACCGAGATGCCCGTGTATGCAGACCGTGATCTAATTATCCACTTCCCCCGCCAGCCTGTCAAGCCCGTTTTGCTGTTTTGTGCGGCGATCCGCGACATGAGACTCTCCAAATCGCGCTTGAGCCGGGCAACGAGATCGGCTATATTTGCGTCTTGTGCCCGAACGGGTATTGCAGCTCTCGAACCCTGCCGGGGCCAGGACGTAAAGACGTGCATATGCAGACAACGATAGGCCATACCGTATCGGATTTGCACCTGCTGACCAACCGCAGCTCGGCCGGACGGAGGATGCCCGGTCTGCACCACGCCGCCTCGGAGGCCGGTCTGTTCGTTCTCAACGGCGACATCTTCGACTTCCAGTGGTCTATCTATCCCAATCTCGGCCAGTCGCTCTGGTTTGTGGAGAACTGGATCGGCGACCTTGTCGGCCGGCACCCGCAGTGTCAGTTCGTCTTCATCCTCGGCAATCACGACAGCCTCCCGGCCTACGCGGAATTGCTCGAAGAAATGGCCGCCCGACACCCCAATCTCGCGTGGGATCCGTTCTATCTGAAGGTCGGCGAGAAGATCTTCCTGCATGGTGACGTACACAATTCGCCGACCGCCGAGACGCTTGCAGCCTATCGGGCGAGGTGGCACGGCCCACCTCGAAAGCCATGGGCGCATATGGCGTACTATGTATTCACGTGCCTTCGGGGCCCCCGTCTGATCCACGAACTGGCGCCGAGGCACCGACCGGCCGCCGACGTGATCACGTATCTGAGGGCCGAATTGGGCCCTCGCTTCAACGAGGTGCAGGACGTCTACTACGGCCACACGCACAAGCCGCATTCGAACTTCATCCGACAGGGGTTGCGGTTCCACAACACCGGTGCAACGCTCCACGGGGTTCGATCGCGCATCCAGACGTTCCTCTACGACCCGGCCGACCTGGCACGCGGTCTGGAGGAGCAGGCCCATCGGATCGAGAGCATCCACGCCGAGGCCGAACAAATCGTCTGAGCGAGGGCCCCGTCGGTAGCGTCAATCGTGCCGCAGGGCGACCACAGGATCGACGCGGGCCGCGCGCCGCGTGGGATAGATGCCCGCCAGCAGGCTGACGAGAATCGAAAAGCCGATGCCGCCCAGGCACAGCCACCAGGGGAAGCTGAAGTACTGGATAAAGGGCACACCCTGGCGAGCGGTGAAGCCGTTGACGACCTGATTGATGACGAAACTCACCACCCACGCCAAGGCCAGACCGAAGACACCGCCCAGCAGGCCGATCATGCCCGACTCGAAGAGGAAGATCTTCTGTACGTCGCCGTCGGTCGCCCCCACCGCTTTCATGATGCCGATCTCGCGATAGCGTTCGAGAATCGACATCACCATCGTATTGACGATGCCCAGCGAGGCGACGGCGATGCCGATCATGCCGATCGCCAACAGGAACATGTCCATGATGATGAAGCCCTTCTGCATCTCCTCAAGCTGGTCCATCAGCGCGAAGGTGCGCAGTCCGCGCTCTTCGAGCCTGGCCTTGACGGACATCACCTGGCCGGTCGAGGCGACCCTGACCGTCACGGCGGAATAGCCGGCCGTCTCTTCCGGGGACTGGAAGAGGTCCGACACGCCGGTCAGCACCAGCTTGCGCATCCCGGCGGCGGCTTCGGGCGGAACGAACACATCGCTGCGAATCGGCAGCGGGCCGCCGAAGCCCATCCGTTCGACGACCCCCGCGATGGTGAAGGAATAGACCCGATTCGATACGGGCAGCCTTTGGTCGCCTCGCGCGAAGGCCATCCGCGCCAGGCTCTGGAGGCTGAAGTCCAGCACGACGGTGCGGATCTCGATCTCGCGGCCGACGGCGTCCTCCGCCTGCCTGACGTTCAGCCGGCGCAACAGTGAATCGCTGACCACCACCTCGTTCGCATCGTCAGTCGCATACGCCCTGCCCGCGCGCAACTGGACCATGGCGGACCCACACGCCTTCGACGTGACGACCTGGACGAGCGTGAACTGCTCTCTGGACCCCAGGCGAATCTGGGCGGGAAACCGCATCTCCGGGTAGGCCGCCTCGACGCCCTCGATCTGCATCAGTTCTTCGAGCAGGTCGTCGTCCAGCACCGTGATCGATTCGTTCGGGTCGCCGACCGGCCGGGACCGCGCATGGCGGCGGAAACCGGTCGAACGCAGACCGCCCCCGCTCCTGGACGAGACATTGATGTAGTTGAACAGCTCCAACTCGTCGAATCGGTTCTTGATGTTTCGCTGAATGCCCTGCCCGAACGCGAACATGCAGACCAAAGCGCCCACGCCAATCACCACGCCGCCGGTCGTCAGGATCGTGCGCAGCTTCTTCTTCCAGAGGTTCGCCCAGGCGTGTCCGACGTAATCGCTCGCTCTCATGGGCGGTCCCTCAACGTCTCATGCGAAAGCACCGTCCCATCCTGCAGACAGACCAGCTCGTCGGCAAACTCGCGCAGCAAGGACTCCTCATGCGAGATCATCACGATGGTCAGTTCCCTTTCGGCCTTGAGATCGAAGAGCATCTGCACGATCTGCCGGGACGTCCGGCTGTCGAGGTTTCCGGTCGGCTCGTCGGCCAGCAGGATCGTCGGCCGGTTGACCAGGGCCCGCGCCACGGCGACGCGCTGCTGCTCGCCGCCCGACAGCTCCGACGGAAGGTGATGGCCTCTCGCTTCCAGGCCCACCGCACCCAGCAGTTCGGCCGCCCGACGAAGGCGATCCTTCCTGGCCACGTCGGCAAACAGCAGCGGAAACGCCACGTTCTCCATCGCCGAATACGAAGGGATCAGATTGAACGACTGAAAGATCATTCCGATGGTGTGCCGGCGAAACAAAGCCAAATCGGTCTTGCTCAGGTCAGAAATCGATCGGTCATCGACGCGGATGTGGCCGGCCGACGGCGTGTCCAGTCCGCCGAGCAGGTTCATCAGGGTGGACTTGCCCGAGCCGGAGGTCCCCGTGACGCCAACGAACCGCCCCCGGCCGATCGAGACGGTGGCGTCGCGCAAGGCAATGACCTCCACCGGCCCCGAGGAATAGACCTTGGTCAGTCCTTCGATCTGGATCAAACCGTCAGCGTCCATGTGCGAGCAGAAAGGCCTGCAATCCCTCAAGGTCGTCGGTATTGATCAGATCGACGCCGGCCGCGAGCAGTTGTTTCCACAGCGTCTGCCGCGCGTCGGAGCGCGCGTCGGGCGTGGCCCAGAAGCGCACCCTCCGGCCCTTTGCATGGGCGACCTCGACGATGTCCCTGAGCTTCTGCCGCTCCGGGTCGGGCATCGGCCCATCGCCTCGCCACGTGAAGTTGCGGCCCCAGTGATCGCTGATCAACGGAATCAGGTCGGGCGGGGCATCGGAGTACAGGTCCGTCAGGCGGCCGTCGTAGCCGGCGTAGCGGACCGGCTGCGAGCGCATCCGCTCGAAGGGCCGATTGCCGGAGATGATGACCAGCACCGCCTTATCCCTGCGTCCGTCGGGCCCGAAGGACGTGACGAGATCGCGGTATTCGGCGAGAACCTCATGCAGCCTCCGATAGGTCGGCTCGGCGGCCGACTTGATGTCGATCAGCAGCAGGAACCGCGCGTGACCCCGGTAGATGCGTCCTTCGTTGGCCTTGGCGCGTTCCCGCAGAGGATCGAGGTAGAGCCTTTGGAGCGTCCGCTCCGGGCGAATCTCATGCGCCTCATGCGCGACGCAAAGCTCCTCGCCGACGAGGAAGATGTCCGCCTCGACGCTCGTGAAGCCGTGCGACAGCGCGTCGAGCAAAGGGCGGTCGTGCAGGTAATCGTTGTGGGCGTGGGCCTGGGGCAGCGGAATGACATCCGCCTGCGCCAGCATCGCCGCAACCAGAATGATGGATATGCCCGTAGTCATGTGCCGCCCTCTCAAACAAGCCATGCCGAACATGGCGGTCCTGCCGCTGGATTTCCGAACCCATACCATAGCCCCCGCCCCATCCGGTGACAACAAAAACCCGCCCTGGCCGCCGGAGCGAGCCGATGGAATGCGAGAAGGTCGATGTTTCAGGACCAAAGCGACGTTGCACGGCACGAGGCCGGCCCGTAGAATGGTCCCGGCTGACCGGTGGATCGAAGATTGCGGTGACGCGGCACAGAAGGGCCGCGCTGCGCCCCTCCCCGTGACGGCTTCGAGCAGGAAGGCAGCATAAGATTGGAGGTCTCGCATGAAGGGCTCGCCATATCGGATCGCAGCAGCCGTCGCAGCCGGCCTGGCGGTCGCGGCCGCCGTGTCCATCGCGCAGGGGCAATCGCCGCAGACGGTCATGGTCCCGATGCGCGACGGCGTCCGCCTCGCCACGGACGTCTACGTGCCCGATGGCGACGGCCCGTGGCCGACTGCTCTGATTAGCACGCCGTATAGCCGCAAGGGCGCCCAGGGCTTCGCCCAGCAGGCCAACGAACGCGGATACGTCCTCGTCGCCCAGGACTTTCGCGGGCGGTTCGACTCCGAAGGCGACGACTATCCCGTCTTCCTGGCCGGCGGCTGGGGCGAGCACCAGGACGGCTACGACACCGTCGAGTGGATCGCCCGACAGGAATGGTCCAACGGCAAGGTCGGCGGCTTCGGCATGAGCGCCCCCGGCATCGCCCTGAACATGATGGCCCCCAGTCGGCCGCCGCATCTGGTCTGCTGCTACGTCAGTGTCGCGTTCTCGAGCATGTACCCTCAGGCGGCATACCAGGGCGGCGCATTCCGCAAGAGCCTGCTGGAGAACTGGCTTGCCGTCGGCGGGTTCACACCGCGGAACCTCGAACTGTTCCGGGCGCATCCGGACTACGACGACTTCTGGCGGGCGCTCGATCCTGAAAGCGTTGCCGATCGGGTCAATATCCCGACCATGTACGTCGGGGGCTGGTACGACATCTTCGCTGTCGGGACGCTCAACAGTTTCGTCACAGTCCACAACCAAGGCGACCAGGGCGCCCGCGGCAAGTGCCGGCTCGTGATGGAACCCTACGGCCACGGACGGAACGAGGAACTCGTCTTTCCCGACGCCGGCCATCCGCAGGCGGCCGACATGTGGAACTGGTTCGATCTCTGGATGAAGAACAACGGCCAGGGTTTGGAGGAAATGCCCGTCGTTCAGTACTACGTCATGGGCGATCCGAGCGACTCGAACACACCCGGCAACCGCTGGCGGACCGCCGACGACTGGCCCATTCAGGCCGACATGAGGAAGATCTACTTCCATACCGACAGGCGGCTGCGGCTCCGCCCGCCACAGGACCTCTTCGGCTCGCTGTCGTACAAGTACGATCCGAGGGACCCCGTCCCCACCATTGGCGGGGCCAACCTGACGATCTCCAAGGGCCCCATGGACCAGCGTCCCGTCGAGGGCCGGCCCGATGTCCTGCTGTTCGATTCGCCCGTGTTCGACAGGTACATCGAGATCACCGGACCGATCACGGTCAAGCTCTGGGCGTCGTCGACCGCTCCGGACACCGATTTCACCGCCAAGCTCTGCGACGTCTATCCGGACGGCCGGAGCATGCTCGTGCTCGACGGGATCGTCCGCGCCCGCCATCGCAACTCGATGGAGACGAGCGAGCCGCTGGAGCGCGACAGGATTTACGAGTTCGAGATCGATCTGTGGGCCACCAGCCTGGTCATCAGTCCCGGCCATCGCCTCCGCGTGGCGCTGTCGTCCAGCAACGCGCCGCGCTTCGAGCCCAACCCCAACACGGGCCGGCCCTCGGGCGCCGACGACAAGACCGAGGTAGCGACAAACACGATCTACATCAACGCCGAGCACCCGTCGCACATCGTGCTGCCCATCGTCTGGCGCTAGTCGAGGATGCTCCCAACGACCTCTCAGGAGACTCCAATGAACTGTTGTATGCACACCGGCCGACTCATCACGGCAATCTGCCTGAGCCTTCTGACCTCAAGCGTTGTCCGGGGCGCCGGACCTCAATTGCGATTCGAGCGCAGCGACTCCGGCTACGGCGTGAGCGTCGTGCTGGACGGCCGCACGATCCTGACCTCGCCGGCAGAGGGGCTCTGGTCGATCGCGATCGACTGGAAGGACGGCTGGCCCGCCGACTGGGTCCACGCCGGGCCAGCGGAGAGGCAGCGCGTGGGAGACTGGACGATCCTGACGGGCAAGCTGAGCACCAAGTCGGGCACGTGGCTGCTCCGCGATGCGTATCGACTGGAAGGCGGCCTCGTCCAGTGCGTGCGGCGTTTCACCTGGCAGGGGGAGGACACCGCCAAACGCACCACCCTGTCGGTCCGCTTCCAGTGCCCGGGCAGGGGCGCCGCCGTGCTGCTGCCGGGCATTCTCTATCACGGCAATCCCTCCGGCGCCCGAAGCGGGCGCGTCCCCGTCTATGAAGGCCGGCCGGGCGAAAGCGCCTTCTTCGAAGAGCACCGCTTCCCGATGCCCTACGCCAGCATCGAATGGCCCGATTCGTCGGGACGCACGGGCGCCGCGCTGCACAGCCTGCCGTCGCCTGCGCCCTTCGGCCATCGGCCGGACCAGTGGTGGTCGTTGGGCCTGACCGCGCGGGACGACGGCACGGAGCTGGCGATGCTCTCCGGTCCCTGCGCGTCCAACGGCCGCAAGAGCGTCATCAAGGCGACGCAAAACGGGTTCCTTCCGTACGACCACGCCTACCTCGACGTCCCCCCCGGAGCGATCATCGAGAAGACCTTCTACCTCCAGGTCTACAGCGTCGATTCCGAAGGCTCCGGCTTCCAGCATCCCACACGTGCCTCACTGGAACTCTTCACTCCTTACAGCCTCGATGGGATGCCGACGTTTCCGGAGATCATTCGGTCGAAGTACAGCTTCGCCGAGACGCGATGGCTTGAGACGGAAACGGCGGCCGGCTTCCGGAAGTACTCCGACCGCAACTTCTTCGTCCTGGGCTGGTGCGGCCAGGCGGCGGCGTGTGGCTATGCCTTTCAAGTCCTGGCGGACGAACTGAACGACCCCAACACCCGACCGATGGTGCAGAAGTCGCTCGACTTCGTCGCGACCACAGAGTTTCACGACCAGGGATTCTGCACGTGGTACAACGTCGACGAGCGACAATGGGTTCGTGGAGGAAACCCCGAACTGCTCTCGCAGGGCCAGGCCATGCTCAACGTGGCCAACGCGATTCGCCAGGGCAGGAACCACGGCCTCGATGTCACTCGATGGGAGGCGTTCCTGCGCCGTGCCTGCGATTTCCACGCCCAGCGAATCCTGTCCGATGCATGGCGTCCCGTGTCCACCAACGAAGCGTTCTTCATCGCGCCACTGTGCCAGGCCTACCGGCTCTTCGAGGTCGAGAGGTACCGCGACGCCGCCGTGAAGGCCGGCCAGGTGTACGCCTCGCGGCACGTGAACATGCGCGAGCCCTATTGGGGCGGCACGCTGGACGCCAGTTGCGAGGACAAGGAAGGCGCGTTCGCCGCATTGCAGGGCTTCCTCGCCCTGTACGAGCTGACGGGTCGGCGTGAGTATCTCACGTGGGCGGCCCACGCCGGCGACGTGGCGTTGACGTATGTCGTGGTCTGGGACATCGACCTGCCGGCCGGAAGGCTCCGCGACCACAACTTCAAGACTCGCGGCTGGACCGCCGTATCCGTCCAGAACCAGCACATCGACGTCTTCGGCGTGCTCATCGCCCCGGACATCTACCGCCTCGGCCGGCACCTCGACCGCGACGACCTCCAGAAGACCGCCCTGCTGATGGTCCGCAGTTGCGGCCAGCTCATCGATCCCTTCGGCAGCCAGGGCGAGCAGCCCCACCACACGAACTACGCCCAGCACGGGGACTTCCGCAAGCAGTTGGAGGCCGGCGACATCACCGGCGTGCGCGGCAACTACGTCGAACAGTGGACCGTCTTCTGGATCACCGCGCACTTCCTGAACGCCGCCGCCCAGTTCAAGGAGCTGGGCGTACCGATCCGGTAGGGGGAGGCATGCCTCGCCCGTACGAGGGTGCAGCAAACCGATGCAAACCAAGACGCTCAAGAGCGACTCGCTGCTGCTGGTGGCCGCCTTCTTCTGGGGCACCACCTTCGTCGCGCAGCGCAAGGGCATGGACCACATCGGTCCGATGACCTACAACGCCCTGCGCTTCCTGCTCGGCGCCGCCACGCTGGCGCCCCTGATCCTCTGGCCCGCTCTTCGCCTGCCGGGCACGCGGACGGGCAGCCCGCGTCTGCTGCTCTGGGGCGGCGTCCTGGCCGGGGCGGCCCTGTTCGGGGGGGCCTCGCTCCAGCAGATGGGCCTGCAATACACCACCACCGGCAAAGCCGGGTTCATCACCAGCCTCTATGTCGTTTTGGTCCCGCTGATGGGCCTGTTCCTGGGCCATCGCTGCGGCCCGTGGCTGTGGCTCGGAGTCGGCCTGACCGTGGCGGGCCTGTATCTGCTGAGCGTCAGCAGATCGTTCGCCATCGCCAAGGGCGATCTGCTGGTGCTCTCCAGCGCCCTGTTCTGGGCGATCCACGTGCAGGTGATCGGCTATCTGGCCAAACGGGGCGACCCACTGCGTCTGGCCTGCGTCCAGTTCCTCGCCTGCTCGGCCTTGAGCTTTCTGGTCGCGCTCGGCAGCGAGCGGATGGTCGCTGACGCGATCCGCGCGGCCGCCATCCCCATTCTCTACGGCGGGGTTCTCTCGGCGGGGGTGGCTTTCACGCTGCAGGTCATCTGCCAGCGGACCTCGCCACCGGCGCACGCGGCGATCATCATGAGCCTCGAGACCGTCTTCGCCGCCGTGGCCGGCTGGCTGATCCTCCATGAACGCATGGGCCTTCGCGGCCTGGCCGGCTGCGCCCTGATGCTGGCCGGACTGATGGTCGTGCAGTTGCCGCCCCTGCTCGGGTCTCGTCGAAAATCCCCGGTCCCGGCAGGAGATCTGGCGACCCTGGCCGAAAGACCGCCCTATCACGATCCGGTCGGCTGAGATGAACCTTTCGCATTGTCGTCAGTATTCTTTGGGAACGATCCGTTAGCCGTTGCGGTTCGAGGCCCGATTTGAGATCATGGGGCCGTCACGTTTCGTGTCCCGCAGCACCGATGCCGGCGGGACAGCAGCAATCGAAGCCATTGAGGAGTCTTTCATCGTGCCATTGAGAGGACACACCCATGTATAGCCCGGAGATTTCCCGACGCCAGTTCATCGCCACGACCGCCGCCGTAGCCGGGGGCATTGCGATGTCACCTCTGACCGCCGGCGCGGCCAGGGCCGCCCGCAAGACGGCCGCCGATCAGGTCGCCCTGGGCCGGACGGGCCTGAGGCTCAGCCGGCTCGGCGTCGGCTGCGGCAGCCACAGCGGCAACGTACAGCGGGCCCTCGGCCACGACGGATTCAACCGTCTGATCCGATACGCCTACGATCAGGGCCTGACCTACCTCGACACCGCGCAATCCTACCAGACCCACGAGTGGATTCGCCAGGCCATCCAAGGCCTGCCGCGAGAGAAGTTCTTCATCCAGACCAAGATGGGGGGCAACCCGGAGAAGCCGCTCGAAGTGCTCGACCGCTTCCGGCAGGAGCTGGGGACCGACTATATCGACAGCGTGCTGACTCACTGCACCGTCACGCCGAACTGGGACAACGAGCGCAGGCGAGTCATGGATGCCCTGGAAGAGGCCAAGGACAAGAAGATCATCGGCGTTCACGGGGTCTCATGCCACAGCCTGCCGGCGCTGGAACTGTCCGCCCGGCTGGACTGGGTCGACGTCAACCTGGTGCGGCTGAATCCCCAGGGCGCGCACATGGATACGCCGGCCCTGACGTGGAACGCCACGAGCAACGCCTCGCACGTGCTGCCCGTGATCGAGCAGATCAGGATCATGCGTCAGAACGGTCACGGCGTGATTGGGATGAAGCTGATCGGAGACGGCGATTTCACCGAGGCCGCCGACCGACGGACGGCAATCCGATTCGCCATGCAGTCGGGCCTGACCGACGCCGTCGTCATCGGATTCAAGAGCACCGAGGAAATCGACGAGGCCGTCAAAACGATCAACGGCGCTTTGGCCGTTTTGACGTAGACGACCATAGAGCCAAATGTGAAGTGTGAACAAGTGTGAAGTGTGACGTTTGAAGTGTGACGTTTGAAGTGGCAGGTCGCAGATTCATTCGGGAGTGCTGTATGGGACATCGTCGTTGGGTGATCGGTGGCATGGTCGTTGTCGTTCTTCTGTTCGCTGCCCTGGTGGTCCTCGCTGCCGAGCAGACCAGGCCGAGTGATGAATTTCGCAAGCAGTTCATCGATGACTCCCGCCGGACCGGCCTGAACACCACCCCCGGCGACGCCATGATGCTGCGCATCCTCGTCGAGGCCTCCGGCGCCAAGCGCGGCGTCGAGGTCGGCGCCGCCAGCGGCTACGGCGCGATCAACATGGGGATCGCCTTCGAGCGGACCGGCGGCCACCTCTACACCCTCGAGATCGATCCGCGAGCCGTCCGCCAGACCCGCGAGAACGTCGCGAAGATGGGCCTGCAGGAGACCGTCACCTGCATCGAAGGCGACGCCCTCAAGACGCTGCACGACATCGAAGGCCCGATCGACTTCGTCTTCCTCGACGCCGTCAAGAGCGACTACCTCAAGTACCTCAAGATCCTTGAACCCAAGCTCGCCAAGGGCGCCGTCGTGGTCGGCGACAACGTGATTGCCTCGGCCCGCGCCATGAAGGACTTCCTCGACTACATCCAGACCAGCCCCGACTACGACACCGTCATCATCCGCGCCTCGATGGAAAAAAACGACGGCATGTCCATCAGCTATAAGATCCGCTGAGCCCTGGGCACGGGCAACCGCCGAGAGCAGATCACGCGGCGATACTTCGGTTGGATACGCGACGGAGCCCCATCATATCCCGATCCGAAGAAATTGTTGCTTTGAAGCACTTGATTGGGTATAAGTGGAGGTGATCGGGAAGGTCTCTTGAAGACTTGGCGCTGTTTCGGAGCCGTCAGAGGCGATCGTCTGACTGGCGCCGTAGTCGGTCTGCAGGCCTCCGATCGATTGGAGGCCGTCTTCAATGTGTTCTGCATCGCATAGTGGCAGGACCGGGGGCGCAAACCGCGGAGCTTCCTCGCATCGCGGAGGGCCACACGCACGGCATTGGTCGCATGTCTGTCCGAGATACGACTCGCGTTCTCGCCGCCTTCCTTCAAACCCTGTATCACAAGAGAACATCGATTTTGGTGATAGCCTGCCGCGAGGCAGTGCATGGCGATACATCCCCAAAGGATGCATATCCGGCGTTGACCACTGTTTGAAGGAGGATGGACATGTGCAAGAGACTGATGTGGCTTGTGGTTCCGTTCGTGGTGCTGGCTCCGGCCGCGGTGGCGACAGCTTTTGACGCAGGCCTTCAACCCGAGCTGGTTGGATGGTGGCCGTTTGATGAGGGTTCCGGCACCACCGCCTATGACCGCAGTGGCTACGAAAACCACGGTACGCTCATCAATGGCCCAGTGTGGACGACCGGGATGGTAGACGGTGCGCTGCAATTCGATGGGGTTGACGATCATGTCGTGGTGGGAACCGCGGGCCGGCCCACCGACACCTTCAGCTTCGGAGCGTGGCTGAAGACATCGGCCACACACGAGATCGACGCAGAGGCAACGTCCGGGTACGGCGGGGTAGACAATCAGAGGTATGCATTTGACCCAAGCCATGGGGGGGATCAGAACGCCGGAGCGGGCTTGTCGGTCGGGACGAATGGCGTTGGCGTTTATGAGCATGGAAGCGACTACATGCCTGGGACGGCGATATATCCCACCGAGTTGGGCGACGACTGGAACCACATCATGGTCGTCTACATTGACAAGCAACCCACAATCTTCATAAACGGTCTCGCCGTTCATACAGGCTTCAGGTCACCCAGACAGACAGTCTATGCACCCATCCAGTTCGGCGGGATGGCGTACGGCTATTTTGAAGGCTTGATGGACGAGGTTCGCATCTACAACCGGGCCTTGTCCTCACAGGAAGTCTGGATCGTTGTGACCGGCTACACCGGAAACATGGCGTTCAACCCACAGCCGGGCGACAAGGCCATCGATGTCCCCATCGACGCGGTATTGAGTTGGGACCCGATGAAGACGGCAGCGACGCGCGATGTCTACCTTGGGGTGGCGTTCGACGATGTCAACGACGCCAGTCGGGCCGACCCGCTGGGTGCGCTTGTCAGTCAGGGTCAGGTCCCCACGACATACGCCCCGCCCGGATTGCTCGACTTCGAGACGACCTATTACTGGCGGATCGATGAGATCAATGCGCCGCCGGACAGTACGATCTGCAAGGGCGGGGTCTGGAGCTTCACGACCGAGCCACTGGCCAAGCCGATTCAGAACGTCATCGCGACCAGCAATGGGATTTCCGATGAACTGTCCACTCCGGAACGGACGGTCGACGGCTCGGGGCTCGGCGCAGCGGATCGGCACTCCGTCGAGAGCACCGACATGTGGCTGGCCGATGCCCCGCAGGATGAGCCGCTCCGGATTCAGTACGAGTTCGACCGAGTGTACAAACTCTACGAAATGCTGGTGTGGAACTACAATGTCGAGTTCGAGCTGCTGTTGGGCTTCGGGATCAAGGACGTCACCGTGGAGTACTCCGCCGACGGCCAAGAGTGGAGCGTGCTGGGCGATGTCGAGTTCGCCCAGGCGACGGCCCGGGCGAACTATACAACCAACACCACCGTTGCACTCGACGGCGTGCCGGCCAGGTATGTCCGCCTGACGGTCAACAGCAATTGGGGTGGGATGAACCAGTACGGTTTGAGCGAGATCCGTTTCCTGTTCATTCCCGCCCAGGCGCGCGAGCCGCAGCCGGGCGACGGCGCCGTGAACGTTGCCGT
>CAZSXM010000009.1:0-112112 GCA_964610435.1 uncultured Pirellulales bacterium
CTGTTGGGGGGCGCACTTTGTGCGTTAAATGCAGCGGAAGCGCCTTTGGCGAACTTTTTTTTAACAGGTCCTTCGCTTCGCTCAGGATGACGGTGGGGCGGCGGTGCGGGTGTGGGGGACCGTGGACGTTGGACTACGTGGACGACGTGGACACGCGTGGACTACGTGGACTCAAGGGACGGATTGGACGAGATGGACGGGACGCACGGGGTTGCGCGGGGGTTGAGATTGCTTTGCTTCGCTCGCAATGACATTGTTGCGCGTGGTTGGCGCGGAGTGAGAAGGCTCGGATCGGGGGGGTGCGATGCAACCCGCCGCACTTCCGTGCGGGGGCTAAACCACGGCGGGGGTGCGGGGCGGGCGCTGTTGGGGGGCGCACTTTGTGCGTTAAATGCAGCGGAAGCGCCTTTGGCGAACTGGGGCGATGGCATGTGCTGGATTCCCGTCTTCACGGGAATGACGGGCACTGACCCTATTGACTTGATGGACGGGGGAAGTGGAATCGCTTCGCGATGGCTTGAAAACAGGTCCTCGCTGCGCTCAGGATGACGTTTTGTGGGGCTCAGTGACGTTTTGTGCGCTCAGGATGACGGACAGCGGGCGATGAGATTTGAACTCACGACATTCACGTTGGCAACGTGACGCTCTACCACTGAGCTACGCCCGCGAATCAACGGTTAGAGTATAGTGGCGGTGTTCTCGCCTGGCAAGTGCTTTTTAGCAAAAAATCCATGTCGGCCGTGAGCCCTGCGCGCCGGCCGCCGCGGGAATCCACCTCGCGACCGGCGGCTGGGTTAAAGCAAAATGCCTGCAAGGCTTTCCATTAACTGATGGCTACAACGAGAATGGCGTGGAGCCGGCCGTGGCGCGTGATCAGATAGCCGCAGCGTCCGAAAGGACCGCTCCACGTCTCAGCCGGAGACTCGAAGTACCACAGTCGATCGCCCTGGCCGAACTGGCGTGCGAAGACGTGCCAGCGGTCCCATTTGCTGCCTCCCTCGCCGGCCTCATCGAGTGTGCATCGGTCTTCCAGAACGATGCGTGACGAATCCGGCCCGAAATGCTCGCGAAAGTGCCGGCACAATTCCTCGATCGAGGCGAAGGGTTGCTGTTTCCAGCCCACGATCTGGTCTTCGGTTGCGACACCGCACAGCAGCGGTTCGTAGTCGGCGTAGCTTGCATGGAAGACCACCGTCCGGTTTAGCAGCATCGCATGCAGCTTGCCGTCGCGGATAATGACATAGCCGCGCCGGGGGGCACGGCTGTTCGTGCCCGATACCGGCAGGAGGAAGTACCACAGTTCGTCCCCTTGACGCCACGCCTCATGGAAGGTCCGCCATTCGGTCCACGTGTCCCAATCGGGAGCGAACGCCTCCTTGACCATGTCCGGCAGTTCTCGGACGAAGGTGCGGCGATAATGCTGTTTGAGCCCGTCCGGCGAACCAAGACGCTTTCGTCGGTGGTCCAGGATGTCTTGCTCCGTTGCCGATTCCAGAAGGTGGGCGTAGTCCAGGTGTGAAGCGTTGAATCTCAACTCAAGTTTCGCCTCAGACGCCTCACCGTCGGGAAACACCACGCACGAGTGCAACGGCTCGTGGGGGATCGTCGCCGCCTCCTCCATGCACGATGCACCCATGGCGATGAGGGCCGACAAGAAGAAGACCGCTGCGGTGCGAATGGTCCGGGAAACAATGCATCTGTTCATCTTTGCCCCTTCTCCTGATACTTGCCTCATGGCGCTGTTTCCGAGGCGGACGCCCCGAAAGCGACGGCGCACATTTCGGTCGTTGTTCCATACTATCGGCAGGTGAAAGGGCAAAGATGAGTGAAAACCGCCAGTGATCTCAGATCCGGGGCGTTCTATGCTCTTGTTTCTGGTAGACGCGGACGTAGTCGATCTCGAAGCGGGCGGGGAATTCGGTCGCTGAGGGATCTCCGCCGTTGGTGCCTCCGATGGCGAGGTTGAGCAGGATGTAGTGTGGCTCGTGGAAGGGGTTGGCCCTGTCCGACGTGCGGTTGATCGTCTTGCTCAGGTCGATGGTATTCAATAGCTCGTCATCGACATAGAGCTTGATGCTGTCCTTGTCCCAGTCCATGCGCCAGACGTGGAACTTGGACGACCACTCGTCAGGATCGCCGAAGTCGGTGATGGGTTTCTTCAGGTCGTCCCAGATCGCCACCCACCTGCGTTCGCTGGCCCAGCAGGCGTTGGCCAGCAGCATGCCCCGATAGTACTCCATGATGTCGATCTCGCCGCAGCCGGGCCAGGGCCGGGCCGAGCCAAGTGTCCAGAAGGCCGGCCACAGGCCGGCGCGCGTGTCGATGCGAGCGCGCATCTCGAAGCGGCCGAAGGTCCAGTCGCGCAGTCCGGCGGTTTTGAGACAGGCGGACGTGTACTCGGCGTGGGGCCGGCTGCGCCGCCAGTTGGTGCTCTCGGGGTCATAGTCCGGGTTGGGCAGCCGCTCGCGCCGGGCCTCGATGATGAGCAGGCCGTTTTCGCAGCGGGCGTTGTCCGGCTGGTACCATTGCAGTTCCTCATTCCGCACGAACCCGTGTTCGTAGACCCAGTGGTTCGGATCGGGCCGGCCGTCGCGATTGAACTCGTCCGCCCAGACGAGCTTGTAACCATCCGCCTCCTTGGCGGCGGACACGTGCGTCGGAGGGGCAGCCATTGTCAGGATTGCGATTGCGCAGAACGTCGTTTTCATGCTTGTCCTTGTTTCGCAGCAGGTTAGAACGGGATTTCACAGCCGGCCAGCTCGTCTTCGACCGCGCCGTCGGCGTCAGGGTTGGGGACCAGGAAGTACGTCCACTCGGCTTGCGGATCGGCATATTCCGTCAGCGTCAGCTTCAGCGGCGCGGTCCCGGCGGCATTGTAGTCCTCCGGCCTCCAGAACGATGCCTGACAGGTCAGCCCATCCGGACGAACCGTCTGATCTGCGTCGCCCGCTCCGAGCGACGAGACGTCCAGACGTAGTAGCTTCATGCTCTCCGGATCGAGACCGTCCTGCTTCTGCGGATTCAGACAGAACAGCAGGGGGCCTCGCATCACCGCCACGCGTCCTTCCTGGGCCTTTCGCCCTCGGATCGCGCGCCAGGGCATGGGCACGTGCAGCCGGACCGTGTCGCCGGCCCGCCAGGTGCGAGCGAGGGTGAAGAACGCGCCGCCGGGAGCGGTCATCTCCGCGGCGTCGTCGTTGACGGTGATCCGGGCACTCTCGCACCAGCGGGGAATCCGCAGAAAGAGCGGCAAGCGGATGGGCTTTGAGGGTGTGAGCCGGATTGTCACATCGCCGGAATTGGGGTAGTCCGTTTCCTGACGGACCTCGACCGTCACGTTGTCGGCGAGTCTGGTCGTGGCGGTGGACTGCGCGTAGAGGTTGATCGCCAGACCGTCGTCGCTGCGGTAGTAGATCATTTCGGGAAGTTCGGCGACGATCCGCCGGTAATTGCAGGGACAGCAATACGTATCGCCCCGGAAGTATTCGCGTTTGCCCTCGAACGGTGCGTAATAGCGCAGGCGACGGCCGTCGGGGGACTGTGCCGCGAACAGGCCGTTGTAGATCGCCCGCTCGATGATGTCGCCGTAGAGCGAATCGCCGTCGTGACGCAGCAGGGCGTCGAGCCAGCGGATCAGGTAGGCGGTCGCGCACGTCTCGCCCAGCTTGTAGAATCCCTGTTGGTTGCTGTACCAGCATTCGTGATATCCGCAGAGTCCCGGAGCCAGGAGACCGTCCTTTCGCACGAGGAAGTCGAGCGTCGCCCGCGATTGGTTCAGCAGTCGAGCCTCGGGGCGGATTGCGTTCAGTCGCAATTGCGCCAGGCAATGCGCCATGTGGTAGTAGGCGTGTCCTTCGAGGTTGCCCCAGCGGCCCTGGATCAGTGGCGTGTCCCATGCGGCCAGCTTGCGGTGCCGCACGGCAAAATCCAGATAGCGTTTGTCGCCGGTCCGGCCGTGGAGGGCGAGCATCGCCCCCTCCAGCCCCGTTGTGGCCACGTAGGTTGAGATCCAACCTTCGGTCTTGCGGTCGGGGTCGTCGGACCAGCGTGTGATGATGTAATCGGCGAGTTTCCTCGCCGCGTCGAGCGACGGCTTTTCGTCGAGATAGGCGTGGTCGGCAGTCAGCCCCATGACCAGGTAGCCCATCTCGTGGATGTCCCAGAGGCGCCACATTCGCCTATCGGGAACACAGATGCCGATATAGCCGTCGGCCTCCTGCGTGGCGATCGCCTCGCGGACGACGTGCTGTTTGAGGGCGATTACCTTCGGGTCTTTGCTGTAGGCGGCGAAGCGGACGAGGCTGTCGATGAACTTGCCCAGGCCGATGTAGCCGCCCTGGCTGTTCCTGCGTCGGAAGGGCTCAATGAAGTCTCTGTCGGCATCAATCGCCAGCACGTTGTTGGCGATCGTAATATCGATCCGCCGGCCGATTTCACCACCGACTCTGACATCGCCGATGTCAAGAGGCGCCATACGTGTCGCCCAAGCGCACGATGCCCCTGCCAGAGCCAGACACGAGATAAGCAGATTCTGTTTCGTCACAGTCATACCTCCTGGATCGGCGACGGGATGCGGCCGCCGTCGCTACGTGGTGGACAAATCCGTCCAGTCGATGCCGATCTTCCGTGCGGCATAGCCCAGCTCTTTGAGATGGTCGCCGTAGGCCATCATCCAGTGCGAGTCGCGGACCTCGCTGCACAGCTTCTTCCAGTCGCCCTGAATCTCGACGTCCTGCTGCGACCGGCAGACCTCGTAGAACGGGTTGCGCTTGACCACGCCGGCGAAGCCGATCCATCGCCGGGTGCTGTACTCCGGATTGACGAACGTCACCTGCCGGCCCACGGGGATCTCAACTTTCGGCGCGGCCCCATATTCCGATTCGTAGTGCGTCATGATCCTGGCCGGCTCATAGTGTACGCCGTCGAGGCGGCGGGGGGCGCTGCAATGGGCGGCGGTCACGATTCGGTTGTGGGGGAAGGTCGAGTTGTGCATGAAGACCGGTTTGCCCGTGACGTAGTGCAGCAGGATGCCTGCCGGGATGATGACGAAGTCCGACTCGCAGAACGCGATCAGGCCCTCATCGTTCAGCAGGCCCAGCGTCAGACACGGCGTCGTCTTGGCGATGGGCAGGATCGTGCTCATGCACCCGCGAATGGTAAACGCCGGGGCCTCGTGCTCGCGCATCAGGTCCTTGAACAAGCCGTGAAGCAGGAAGGCATTCGTCACGAACTCCCTGTCGGTCATCAGGGTCGTATGGGGAATCGCCAGGTACGTCTCGGCCATGCGTTGCGCCGAGCGAACCCGGTCCTTGTCTTTCAAGGCTGCCTCGATTCGTCCGGAGACCTCGTCGTACGGGACATCGATGATGTTCAGACTGTAGCGGTCTCGGGCCACCTGGGGCGCATCGGGGGCGTACTTGCCCCACGGGCCGCCCAGCGCCACGATGCGGGCGCCGACGAAGTTCTTCAGTCCGTAAAGGGCCCGCAGCCGCCACAGCAGTTCGCCGCCATCGTCCACAACGACGTCATCGACGTGGACCGGGCCATGATCGGCATGGGAGTTCTGGAGGAACTGCGCATTGCCGGCCGCCAGATATCGAGTGCTGAGCGCCTCATACCAATAATAGGACGGCCCGGAGCGGCGTCGGACGAAGATCAGCGTGTCGCGCTCCTTCTGGGGTGCGAAGCAGGCCTTGAGCGTTTCACCCGATCCCGTGGCGGCGTAGACGACCACACAATCGTAGTCCCTTTCATGCACGCGGGCGGCCTCTTCGGGCGAGCGAACCTTCACGACAGGGAGGATCTCCACCGGGAAACCGGCCTGGGTTGCCAGTGCTTGCAGTTCCTCGGTGATTCGGGGGCATTCCTTCTCGGCCGCCTGGTCGTCCTGAACGCCGCCCCAGGACTTCCAGGAGGTTGCCTCTCGCCTCTGGGCGACGCGGTACATGAGGATCGGCTGGACCCGAAGGGCCTTGCCCGTGACCACCGGCGGCGCGGTGGGGTCCCACGAATCGCGGGCGGGCCCACATGCGGCCGCCGGACCGAAGCCGAGAACGCCGCCCGCAACACTTGCTGCCGACAGTCCCACAAACTCGCGGCGATTCATCCAGTCCGCACCCATCGTTTACCCCTTCATCGACAGTCTGAGAAATCGGGTGACGCCATCCGCCCGCCAATGTACCCTGCGTCGAGATCGCCCTCAAGCATTCTTTGGCGCCACCTTTTGGGCTTGGAAACGGCGGCCTGAAAGGGTATCATACAGGGATCGTTGGTCGGACGTACAACAGCCTTTCAGGCACTGTTTTTTGGACAGGTGAACGATGAAGAAACTGGTGGCGGATCGGACGGGTCTGATCGATTCAAGTGGGATACGAGAGGTTTTCGCGCTGGCGGCCGAGTTGAAGGACCCGATCAATTTCTCCATCGGCCAGCCCGACTTCGATGTACCCGAGCCGCTCAAGCAAGAGGCCATCAAGGCCATCGAGGCCGGTATGAACCGCTACTCCCAGACGGCCGGCGATAGGGACCTCCAGGACAAGATCGCCTCCAGGATGGCGACCGAGTTCGGCTGGAACGACCCAGCGGTGTTGGTCGCCAGTGGCGTCAGCGGGGGGCTCCTGCTGGCCTTCCTGGCGTTGATCGATCCGGGGGATGAGGTGATTATCCCGGATCCGTATTTCGTCATCTACAAGCACGTGGTGAACCTGCTGGGCGGCAAGTGCGTCTTCGTCGACTCTTATCCAGACTTCGACCTGCCGGTCGAGGGGATTGCCGAGGCCATCACCGACAAGACCAAGATGATCATTCTCAACTCGCCGTGCAACCCGACGGGCATCGTCTACAGCGACGAGCAGGTGCGGGCCCTGGCGAAGATCGCCGCCGAGAAGGACATCCTGGTTCTGACCGACGAGATTTACGAGCAATTCTGCTACGACGGCCCCTGTGCGAGCATCGCGAAGTACCATGAGAAGGTGCTCCTGATGCGCGGATTCAGCAAGAGTTACGCGATGACGGGCTGGCGTCTGGCCTACGTGGCGGCGCCGGCGTCGATGCGGTCGGTGATCGAGGAGATGACCAAGATTCAGCAATACACATTCGTATGTGCGCCAAGCCCCTTCCAGCGGGCGGCCGTGGCCGCCTTGGACTACGACGTCAGCGATTTGGTCGCCCAATACGTTCGCAAGCGCGACCTGCTGTACGACGGCCTGTGCGACACGTTCGAGTTGGCCCGGCCGGGAGGCGCGTTCTACGCCTTCGTCAAGGCCCCCGGCGGCTCCGGCGCCGAGTTCGTCACGGAGGTCATCAAGAACAACGTCCTGGTCATTCCAGGCAACGTCTTCAGCGAGAAGGACACGCACTTCCGCATCAGTTTTGCGACGACCGACGAGAAGATCGGCCAGGGCGTGGAGGTGCTTCGTCGCCTCGCATAGGCTTGTCGCTCGCGGCAGGGCGGTCGCGAGAGGGATTTTGCGGGATCTTTCGTCTGCATATTGCCGGTACACGGTCGGGCCGGTACAATTGACGATATGAGACAATGGTATCTGAGCGTTGCAGTTCTTCTCGCCTGGGGGTTGGCCTCGACGGGCGTGTTTGCCGCCGAGCCCAACGAGGCGGCGCGCCCGGCAAAGGTCGCGGTGATCCCTTGCAAGGGGATGATCGACCAGGGATTGCTCGACTCCATCGTGCGTCGCAGCGAGTTGGCGATGGATGCGGGCGTTGACTACCTGATCTACGAGATCGAGACGTACGGTGGCCTCGTCGATGCGGCCGACAGCATCGCCAAGTACTTCATCCAGACCGTCGGAGGCCGCGCCACGACGGTGGCGTACGTCCAGACCGAGGCGATCTCGGCCGGTGCGTTGATCAGCGTCTCGTGCAACGACGTCATCATGCGCGAGAACACGACCATCGGCGACTGCGCCCCGATCTCGATGGGGGGAAGGCTGGAAGGGGTGGAGCGTGAAAAAGCCGAGAGCTTCATCCGGGCGGCTTTCCAGAGGGCGGCCGAGGCCAATGGATATCCTCCGGCGCTGCTCAAGGCCATGGTGACGATGCAGGTCGAGGTCTGGCGGGTTCGGAATCTCACCACCGGGCAGTGGGAGTTCTACGAGACCAGAGACCTGCCCGACGACGCGGATCGATACGACGTCGACCGCGCCGAGTTGATCGTGGGAGACGACGAGTTACTGACGCTAACGGCCTCGCAGGCCCTGGAGTACGGCGTCGCCCGTGCGGTGGTGGGCGACATGGATGAGGCACTGGCCTTCCTGGAAGAGCGTGACGGCGTCTGGTTCGCCGAGCCGGCCATGAGGCTGGAGACCACCTGGTCGGAGGAGATGGTCCGCTGGCTGAACTCCCCGGCGGTGATGGGCGTGCTGATCATGCTGGCCCTGCTGGGCGCTTACCTGGAACTGAGCACGCCGGGCGTCGGATTGCCTGGACTGGTTGCCGTGATCTGCTTTGCCATCATCATCGGCAGCAAATACCTCACCGGCCTGGCGAACTGGGTGGATATCCTCATGCTCTTCGCAGGGATCATCCTCATCCTCGTCGAGTTGCTGGTCCTGCCCGGCTTCGGGGTCGCGGGGATCCTGGGAATCGCGTTCTTTCTGGGCGGCCTGTTTGGCATGCTCGTCAGGAACGCGCCGGGTGAGTTGCCCTGGCCGAGGGGCCCGCACGATTGGGCCGTCCTGACCGATGGGGTCCTCGGGATCTTGTACGGCGTTGTCGGGTTCGTTGTGGTGGCGACGGTGCTCTCGCGCTATCTGCCGCGAGCGCGTTTCCTCAGCGGCCTGATCCTGGCGCCGACGCCGGCCGTGCCGCTTGCCATGGGCCCGACCGAGGGGATCGAGGACGTTCAACGCGGTCTGCGGGTTGGCGACGTCGGCACGGTCATCTCCAGCCTGCGTCCAGCCGGCAAGGCAAGGTTCGCAGACGAAGTCGTCGACGTCGTCGCGACCGCCGAGTTTCTTGATCGGGGAGCCACCGTGGAGATAATCGAAATCCACGGCAACCGGATAGTTGTCAAGGACCACGATAACGCGTAGGATGGTCGCGGATGTCTCGATCCCGCGTCGGGCGACATCGGTGAATGGGATTCAGGAAGGATAAGAGGCATGGGCTGGTGGTTGTTGCTCGCTGTCTTTCTCTATGTGGCCTGTGCCGCGCTGATCGTAGCTGAGGTTTTGATCCCGAGCGGCGGGATCCTGAGCATTTGCGCTCTGGCGTGCGTCGTTGGCGGTGTGGCCATTTTCTTCCGCTTCAGCACGCTGGCCGGCTGGCTCGGCATCGTGGTCGCCGTCATCATGGTCCCGTTTCTCTTGATCGGTGCGTACAGGGTGTTGCCGAAGACGCGATTCGGCCAGCAGGTTGTGCTGGCTGGCCCCGTGCGAGAGCGAGGCGATGCGATCGCCGATGGTCCTGAGCTGATCAAGCTCCTGGGCCAGGTAGGCGAGGTGCTCACGCCGCTGCGTCCGGTGGGCACGTGCCGATTCGCCGGACGCCGGGTCGAGTGTGTCGCGGAAACCGGGTACGTTCCGAAGGGCGCAGCCGTCAAGGTGATTCGGGTCGAAGGAACGCAACTGACCGTTCGGGTAACCGAGGAAGCTTAAAGAAAGGATGGATCGATGTCCGAAATAACACGCATGGTAATGCAGCAGGAAGGCGGCGTGGAGCCGGTGATCGTCGGAATTCTCATTGTCATCGGTCTTGCGGCATTGGTCTTCGTCCTGATTCTCCTGAAGTTCGCGCGGCTGTGGCTTCAGGCGTATTTTTCCCGGGCCGACATCAAACTCAGCGAACTGATCGGCATGTGGCTGCGAAAGGTGGACGCCAAGGCGATCGTGCTCAGCAAGATCACGGCGATCCAGGCCGGTCTGGAACTGACCACCAAGGACCTCGAAAGTCATTATCTGGCAGGGGGGCGCGTGCCCAACGTCGTGCGAGCCCTGATCGCCGCCAACCGCGCCAACATTGAGCTGACGCTCAAGACCGCCACGGCGATCGATCTGGCCGGCCGTGATATTCTCGACGCCGTGCAGACCAGCGTCAACCCCAAGGTCATTGATTGTCCCGACCCCAAGACGGGCAAGACCACCGTGGACGCCGTCGCGCAGGACGGGATTCAATTGAAGGCCAAGGCCCGCGTGACTGTCCGCGCCAACATCCAGAGATTGGTCGGCGGCGCAACCGAAGAGACGATCATCGCGCGCGTCGGCGAGGGCATCGTGACCACCATCGGCAGCGCCATCACGTACAAGGGCGTACTGGAGAACCCCGATAAGATCTCCAAGGCGGTCTTGAGCAAGGGGCTCGACGCCGGCACGGCGTTCGAGATTCTCTCCATCGACATCGCCGATGTGGATGTCGGTGAGAACGTCGGGGCCCAGCTTCAGGCGGCCCAAGCGGAAGCCGACATGCGTCGGGCCAAGGCCGAGGCGGAGAAGCGCAGGGCGATGGCCGTAGCGCGGGAGCAGGAGATGCGGGCGCTCGTCGTCGAGAACGAGTCGAAGGTTCCGCTGGCCATTGCCGAAGCCTTCCAAAAGGGCAATCTCGGAATCATGGACTACTATCGGCTCAAGAACATCGGGGCGGATACGGAGATGCGCGAGTCGATTGCCAAGCCAAAGAAGAGTGAATAGAATGCGAATGGACTTCCGGTCGGTCGCCTGCCCGCCTTTCTCGGGCGCCGGCGACCGCTGAACGGCGCCGACCCATGTTTGACTGGATCGTACCATTGTACATCCTGGCGCAGCGCAACGGTGAAGAGTGGGTCAACATCCTCTTCATCGTCGTGGTGGCCGTCTTCTGGCTGATCGGCGGACTGGTCAAGGCGGCCGGTGGCAGGAAGAGCGCACCGCAACGCTGCCGCCCGGATCGTCCCAGCGGGGCGCACGCGGAGAAACGCGACACGTGGCAGCAGCGTTTGGCGCGCAAGGCCGAAGAGATCAAGCAGGCGGCTGACGAACGCATTCGAACGTTACAGCAGCAATCTGAATCAGCGACCGGTACGAAGAAGGAGGCACCTCACCCGGCAGCACACGGGCAGGGCCGCGTGGCCATGCGAACCCGGCGGGGGGGTGAGTCGGTCCTGGTCTACGAGCGACACGACGGCCGCGAAGCCGCCGAGCAGAAGCACCGACGAGCCGCCCAGGCAGAAGAGGCGGCGGCGACGCGGCGACGCCAACAACTGGAGCCGAAATCGCCTCGCGTCACGCCGACGCACAGCTCTGGGCCGCGAGGTCTCTCCAGCATAGGGCATCGCCCCAAGCCTTTGGACCTCGATGAATCGCTTCCCACCTCTGCGCCGGCGGAGGGTTATTCGCCCGCGTCTCTGATCGATCGCTCCGATCCCGATGCGCTGAAGCGGGCGATCCTGCACTGCGAAATCCTCGGCAAGCCGTTGGGCCTGCGCGATCCGCTCCAACAGATTTCCGACTTCTGACGGCTCCCCGACGGGCCTCGCCCCGGCTGGCAACGTCCTCGGCCCTCGCGCCTGCGTGCCCTTATCGGACTATGTACGGGCTCTCTCTGCGCATTCGACGAAGAAGTCGCCCGGATGCGGGGACACAACCAGCTTCGCGCCGTTGCGCAGCGTGATCAGCACGAGGTCTCTCCGGTTGGTCATGTACCCCCGAAATCGACCGAGTTGCCGGCTGTAGAATAAGCCGAAGAACCCGAAGAAGCCGCCTGAGCCGAATGTGCGAATCCCGAGCCCGACCTGGCGGGCGCCGATCCGCTCGATGCCCGCGATCTCATCGTAGCGGATGCAAACGTTCGGCCCGAGGCGGTGGATCACGAGTCCGACCGAATCGACAGTGAAGCCCAATCTGCCCCGAATCGCTGAGCCCCGTACGTCATCTGCTGTCTCCATAGACTCTGTTGAAGCGGGCCGTCCGAGCCGCGTCTATCGTGTCTGGCATTATACATGCGGGAACAGACGCGTGCCAGAGCGGCAATTGACGATGGGAGCCCTGGAAAACGAGGCGACCCCAAAGGTCTCATAAGATATGTTATGTTTCATTCGCTCGGAGGGGCGGGCATAGACCCGGAACAGACCTCTTGTGGGCCCTCGCGGCCCTCTCAGACAGGCGAAACAGATGCGTGGGCCGCCGTCTCACAGAGGTTTTCCCACATCAGACCGACCGTGTCTGCCAAACCAAGGTTTTGCAGAACGATCGAGATGTTCGTCGCCGGATCGAGGTCTGAGAGGGCCGCCGCGTCGAGATGGTGCTGGAGGTTGATCATCGACGAGGCGAACTTGATGCGATTGCAGTAAAGCAGCGCCGTGCGGTAGTATAATTCGAGAGTGGCTGGATCGTGGCTGGTCCGCCAGTCAATTCGGTCCATGGCCTCACTGCCGCGTCCGGAATCCAGCAGAGACAGAGCGAGCTTGGTTCGGGCCCTGGCGAACGTCGGGTTGATCTCAAGAGCGGCATTGAAGGACTCGGCCGCCTGAGCGGGCTGATTGGCATGGATTCTGAGCATACCCAGCCGGTAATGCAGGTCAGGGTTGTTTGGGAACCGGGCGACATGCCTCTGGTGGGCGTCGAGGATCGCTTGATCGAGTGTGAAGGCATCCTCCGGTATCGGGACCAGGTTGGCCTCCAGGGCGGCTTTGAGGACGAGTTTGGCCGTTTCTGCATAGAGAAACGCGCTGTTGGGCTGAATGGAGGCCGCCAGTGAGAGCGTCTGCTTCGCGTCAGAGGTTTGGCCGTCCAGCTTCTGGGCGGTCGCGAGCCCGACATACGCTTCGACGATTTTGTCGTTGATTTCGACGGCGCGGTTGAACTGCTGGGCAGCCAATTGCTCGGCGTGCATCTTCAGGTAGTTGGTCCCGAGCTTGATTGTGGCTTCCAGATAATCCGGGCACAGGCGAATCGCGTGCTGGTACTGGGCGATCGCGTCGGCTGTGGCCCCCGTTCGGGCGAGAATGTCGGCCCGCAAGGCGACGAGATCCGCTCGCTCGGGCTGGTCCGATAGGAGCAGATCGACGCCATCGAGCGCTTCCTGGAGGTCCCCATCGACGAGCATCTGATCGATATTGTCGTCGCGCGTCACGAAGTTGTCGGGGTGGATCAGAATCGCAGTGTTGAAGGTCTCAATGGCATCGGCAGGCCGATCGGTGGCGAGATAGAGATGGCCCAGGATCACCAGCGTTGAGATGTCATCCGGATAGTAACGCCGCAGAGGCTCGTATTGGGCGATGGCGTCATCAAGGCGTCCCTGCTTGAAATAGATCGCCCCGAGCCGCTGGGCAGGCAACTGGAGGTACGCTTTGAATTTCAGGCAGTCCTGGTAGAATTCGACGGCTTCGGCCGGATGGCCGAGACGTTCGTAGCAGTGTCCCAGGGCATAGAGCGCCAGCGTGTTGGTGGGCTGGCGCATGTAGACCGACTGCAATTCCGAAACCGCCTCTTCGAGGTTGTTCAATCTCATCGCCAGGCCCGCTGCGGCGATCCGGCCTGTGGTGCAGGTCGGGTGCTCGAACAGATACAGACGCAACTGCTCTCCCGCGGCCTCGTCTCTGCCGTCACCGATCAGGTCGATGATATGGCCAAGGTGCCGTTCCTGCAAGCAGGATGTCTCGCCTCGATTCTGGCGACGCTCATCCAGCCAGTGCCAGATCAGGTCTGATGCGTCAACGGCAATTGCCCTGCCGAATATCTCAAGCAATCCACTCATCCCTCACTCCGAAGAAGAAATGCCAGGGACGTCTAAACGTGTACTGACGACGTATCGTCCAATTCCGGAGGGGGGTTAACCTGTGTTGACGTCGAGTTAGGATTGTCTCGGCCGTGACACGGCCCGGCATGGCGGTTGTGCATCCTGTAACGGTTGACGGGATTTCGCAGGGACCGTTATCAGACGCACCTGCCCTCGGGTCGCCTGGGATGTGTGCGGACGACTGGACCCTACGTTGCTTGCGCCTGCTTCTCGACCTCGCTGAGGTAGGCGACGGTGCGCTGGAGCGTATCGCTGAGATGCTTGAGTTTGAGCATGGTCCTGACCCGAGTGAGCAGTTCGAGCCGATTGACGGGTTTGCTTACGAAATCGTCGGTACCCGAATCGATTCCGCGCTCGATGTCCCGGAATTCGTTAAGGGCGGTCACCATAATGACGGGCACGTCGCTCGTGGTCGGGTCGTTCTTAAGGCGATGGCAGACCTCGAAGCCACTCATCTTCGGCATCATCACGTCGAGCAGAACCAGGTCCGGCTTGGTCCTGGCGACGGCGTCGAGCGCCTCGATCCCATCGCGGGCGACCACCACCTGGCACTCGACGTCGTCCAGATAGGCCTGGATCAACTCGAGATTCTGGGCATTGTCATCGACGACGAGGATAACAGGCAACTTGTCGGGCTCTGAAAGACGCTGCTTCTGGCTCATAGACCAAACTCCCGGTTTCTGCACCTTCAAACGCCGGGCTGTGCCGGCCCCCTTTTTTGCCGTTTCTCCGGCCGGATTTCAAGCAATTTCTGCTGCCCGCCGCTCGTTCACGTGGCGGAGCCGAACTGCTCCTCAATGAACCGACGCACCTCCGGGCGGATGTAGATGTTCTCGATATCGAGCACCTTGGCGACGGCTTCGGCACACTTGGCGGCCGATTCGGCCGATCCGGCCTGTGTGTCGAGAAAGAACACGTTCTGCCCCCGGACCGAACAGAGCCCCCCGCCGGCGCCGCCCAGCGGCTCGCTACGAATCACGACGTCACTGTCGGCCAACAGGGTCAGAAGCTCGTCCAGAATCCTCTGCTCGTTCATAGCGCTTGTCCCCCTGCATGTGTGCGTCGGACGAATCCCGGCACTCCTCGAACCCGTGCGTGAAAAAAACCGCACGGATGCCGATACAGACGCTTGTACGAGCATGACTGCCGATAGATAATGTCATGGGTACGGATACAACGGATCGCATTCTACAGAAGGAGTCGCCCGTTGGCAAGCATCATCGACAAACGGCTCGCGCTGCACCGGCGGCTGGCCAAGAAAGAACAGGAATACAGCGACCTGAAATCCCAGAACGTCCAGCTTCAGGCGCTGGCGAACCTCGGCTCGGCGACCAGCATGATCGCCCATGAGATCAACAATCTGCTGACCCCCCTGGCCAACTATGCGGCCCTCGCTGCGAAGAACCCGCAGGACGGAGACCTTGTGGCCAAGGTGCTCGACAAGACCGTGCGCAATTGCGAACGCGCCTCGAAGATCATGAACAGCATGCTGGCGATCGCCAACGGACGGCCCCAAGACAGGCAGCGGGTGCCCGTGGGCGCGCTTCTGGACGACGTGTTTGCCTGCCTGTGCCGCGATTTTCACAAGGACGGCATCGTCGTGGAGATTGATGTGCCCGAGGGCCTGGATATCGTGTGCGTTCCGGTGCAGATTCAGCAGGTGTTCATGAACCTGATTCTGAACGCGCGGGACGCCATGCTGCCGGGGGGAGGCTTGCTGAAGATCTCCGGGACCCGGAACGACCGGCACGTTGACATCGCCGTGCGCGACACGGGCAAGGGCATCGCCGTCGAGCACATTGAGCGGGTCTTCGAGCCGTTCTTCACGACCAAAGGCGAACCGCAGGGCTCCGCCACCTACTCCGGCTCCGGAGTCGGGCTGGCGTTCTGCAAGCGGGTGCTCGACGCGCACGGGGGGGCCATCTCCGCCGAATCGCACCTGGGTCGGGGCACCACGTTTCGCCTTCGCCTGCCCCAATCGCCGTCGCCATGATGCCGATCGCCACCGTCTTCCAGAACGCCGGTCACGTCATCGCGATGCTGGCTCTTCTCGCCGGGTCGGCGTTTCTGTCGGGCTCGGAGACGGCATTCTTCAATCTCTCACGGCGTCAGATCAAGCAGATCACTGGTTCCCGGCATCGTGTCGAGAAGCTCCTGGCTCGCCTTCTGAAGAGGCCCGGGGCGTTGCTGAACTGTCTGCTGCTGGGCAACATCACCGTCAACGTCCTGTTCTTCGCCGTCTCCAGCGTCCTCGTGCTTCGCGCCAGGACCCAGTGGGGCATGACGCCGGCCGCGGCCGTCGCGTTTGTGACCTTCCTGCTGCTGGTCCTACTGGGGGAGATCCTGCCGAAATCGCTGGCCTACGCAAACTCCTGGAGGTTCGCGAAGACCGCCGCTCTGCCTGCGTTCCTCTGCGTTCGGGCGTTCGGTCCGCTGGCCTTCCTGGCCCGCGTGCTGATCGTGGAGCCGTTTCTCAGGATTCTGCTCGGGCATCGGCGTCTGCCCAAGGCGATCACGCTGGTGGAGTTTCGTTCCCTGATCGATTTCAGCCGACAGCGAGGGCTGATTACCGAGGACGAGAACCGACTTCTGGCCGAGGTCGTCGAACTTGGCTTTCTCAAGGTCCGCCACGTCATGCAGCCTCGGGTCGACATGATCGCCTGTGATGTCTCCGATTCCCCAACGCAGGTGAAGGAACGGATGCGACAACATGAATTGACCAAAATCCCCGTCTACGTCAGGGACATCGACAGGATCGTCGGCATGATCCATCTGCGACAACTGCTTCTGCGACCCGATGTGTCCTTGGATCGGCTCGTCCAGCCGGTTCGATTCGTGCCGGAGCAGAAGAGGGTCGAGTCTTTGCTGGAGTTCTTCCGCCGGACCGAGACCGACGTGGCAATCGTCGTGGATGAGTACGGCGGGATTGCCGGCTCGGTCTGCCTCGAGGACATCGCTGAGGAGCTTTTCGGCGAGGCCGAGCCCGGCGACGGCATCGAAGCCATCGTGCAGCTTGGACCGTTCGCGTACCGTCTGTCGGGGCGGTTGGCCATTCACGAGTGGGCCGACGTGTTCGGGCTCGAACTGGGCGAAATGAAGGTCGCGACAATCGGCGGGCTGGTGACCGCCCTTCTCGGTACCGTCCCCAAACCGGGCGATACCGCGTGCCTGAAGAATCTGCGATTCACCGTCGAGCGTGTTCGAAGGCACCGCATTGAGACTGTGATCTTGTCGCTGGAACCGATTACCGACAGCAGGTGAGATTGTGATTGTAGGATGGGCCGTATTCGCTGTGGTGCTCTCGGCGGTATTCTCCGGACTGGAGACGGGGATGTACCGCGTCAGTCGGCTGCGCGTTCGTCTCGGCGCGGAAAAGGGCCAGTGGCGACAGAGAATCCTCAGCCGCATACTGCCCGATGGAGCGGGTCTGCTGTTGTCTCTGCTCGTAGCCAACAATCTGGCCAACTACGCCGCCACCAGCGGCGTGACCTACCTCTTCTTGGAGGCGGTGGACTCCGAGCGTATGGCCGAGGTGCTGGCCACGGCGCTCACCGCCCCGCTGCTGTTTGTCTTCGCCGAGTCTCTGCCGAAGAATGTGTTCCTGGCCCGCGCCGATGCGCTGATGGCGTTTTTTGCGCCACTCGTGCTGGTGACACATCGCGCCCTGACATGGTGTGGGATCGTACCGCTGCTAAGGGGGCTGGCCCACCTCTTCGGCCGTGTGATCGGAGCGTCGGTCCCCTCCAGGACGATGATCGCATCGGCCCAGCGTCACCACGTCCGGGCGATCCTGCGGGATACGCACGAAGAAGGGCTCTTGAGTCCGGTCCAGACGGACATCATCGATCGGATCGTCAGCGTTCCGGGCCTTCGACTCAGTGCGGTGATGGTCCCATTCAGCCGGGTGCAGTCGGTGCACGTTCGATCCGACCGGAGGACCCTTCTCCATACGCTCAAGCGATGTACGTGGACGCGACTGCTCGTCTGGCGGGATGCGCCGACCCATATCGTTGGATTCGTCAATATCTATGATGTGTTGAGTTCCGACGAGCCTTTTGACGATCTGGCCCGGTTCGTCCTGCCACTGCGTAGGATGGACGTCGGCACCTCTGTCATCGAGGCGATTGACGTCATGCGACGTGACCAGGTGAAGATGGTGTTGGTGACGCGAACCCGCCGGGGTGGCCACCAGGTTCCAGCCGGGATCGTCACCATGAAGGACCTCGTGGAGGAGTTGCTGGGCGAACTGGCCGAATGGTAGGCCAACGGTCGCACTCAGGGGCGGTGGTACGCGATCAGGCCGCTGCCGTGGCTCGTTCGTATCCAATCCTCGCCCGCCACGGCCCGCAAGGGCTCCTCCAAGAACGCAAAGGGGCCCGTCTCAATACCGAGCAGCACCACGGAGGGCGGCGACTCCGCGACGAGTTGTTCGATGCCATCAGGTCCGACCGTGTTTGTGAGCCGACGTTCGGCCTGCGAGAGCATGGCGCCGATCCGGTATGGAAACGGTCCCGCTGCGAATTCCGGATAGATGCGACCGCCACCCTCCAGCGAGAAGAGCGGCGCCGTCGTCAGAACGAGCTTCGACGGCCCCGCGTTGCCCACAATGCCCCTGGAGATGCGGTGCACTCGCACCGGCGTCCAGAGATCGGCATCGCCCAAGGCGGCGATACGGGCGATCACCGCAGGCTTGCTCCCGACCGCCACCACGGCGGCCAGGCACATCAGGATCGAAGCGACCTGAACGGAATGCTTCCCGCCCCGCCCATCGAATCCGCGCTGCAGAAAGGCCAGCGGATAGGCAAAGGACATCACCATCAGCGGAACGGGCGGGGCCAGATACTGCTGCCAGATCGTCGGCAACACCAGTGCGCTGACGAACGCCATGGTCGTCAGTATGGCCGCCAGGACGGTGGCTCTGACTTGAGTCTGCCCCCACCGTCGTCGGTGCGCCAGCAGGACACCGAACAAGAACGCCGCGATCAGGAACAGAACGAAGAACCCTGGCTGCAAGAGCATGGTCGCAACAAGGTGGGACTTGGGATATACCACGCCGAGATCGTGGAGCCATTCGCTGTTGAGCATGTGAATGCGAAACACGTCAACGACAAAGGCGCGCGGGGCCCGGACGATCACACTGATCGGCCAGAGCGACACGACGGCCGCCCCCGACAGAAACCAGAGGCCGGTCTTCACCCGTTCTTTGCTGTCGGTTGCGGGCATCAGCACGAGCATCAGCAGAAAGACCGCCAGGTACGCGGCCGTAGTCATTCTCGTCCATGTCGCCAACCCCATCACGACACCGATGCCGGCTGCGAACCCGTATTTCGATGGGCGAGCAGGATCGATGCTCAGATACAGGCAAAACGCCAGGACGATGCAGAATACGACCATGTCATTGTTCCATGCGTATCCGTTGGCGTACTCGACCGCCGGATTGAATGCATACAGCAGGACACCCAACAATCCGAAGACGGCGCCGCCGGCCCGAAGGGAGCCAAACGCGCGACGAAAGACATACAAGATGCCCACCATCGTGCCGATATTGCAGACGACCGAAAGCAGACGTCCAATGAGCAGGTAGTGCGTGGTTGGCAGGAGCCGATACAGAATGGACAGGCAGAGGGGGTGGTACGGAAGCTGCGCCACATAGCAGAAATCGCGATAAATGAGCCTGCCCTGGGCAAGAAGGACACCGGCCGTGCAGTACATGTGCTCATCGCGTCCGAGCGGCTTGGTCAGCGCATTGGCCAGGGCAGCCAGCGACAGGATGGTGATCGCCACCGAAAGAAGGACCGGCCGGATACGGTGGACAACGGGGCTCTTACCGAGCCTTGGCTCTCGCTTGGCCATTGTGGCCCTCCGGACAATCAGTCGCCACGGCTGTACTGATCGAGAATCGCCTTGGCAATCTGGTTGATGGCGTCACGGCTGAGGCTCGAACGGTTGGAGATGACCGCGAACAGATAGCGTCCCTGACCGGTCAGGCAGACCCCGGAGAGCGAACGAACGCCGCTGATGTAGCCGGTCTTGCCCAGCACCTCGGCCCGGTAGGCCGATTCGCGGAAGTGCCTGCCGAGGGTGCCGTCCTCGCCGCCGACGGCGAGAGACGTCCGGTACAGCTCCCAGTTGTCGCCGGCGTAGACGTCGAGCAGTACGGTGACGATGGCCCGCGCGCTGAGGCGGTTCTCACGACTGAGGCCGCTGCCGTCATCGATGTGAAACTGATCGCGCGGAATGCCCAACTCGGTCAGATAGTCGCCGATCAACGCACCGCCTCGTTCCCAACTGCCGTTCCTGTTGTCCGGACTGTCGTGGGCGGCGATTGTTTTGAGCAGCGCCTCGGAGGCCAGTCCCAGGCTCTCCTTATTGGCACGATGCAGGCAATCGATCAAGGGCGTGGCGAATTCGGCCACAGGCACAAACCCTGCGGCGCCGTCAAAGGCCCTCTCGACAAGGCGGCCGCTGACCGGGATGCCGGCGCCGATCAGATGCTCGGCCAGGAGAAAGCCGAAGAAGCCGCCGGGCTGCTCGATGGCCACCCGGAACGGCCCTTCCCTGTCCCGGCATCGACCACGAAGAATGATGCGATTGGGCTGCCGGGTGCGATAGGCGCCGACGCCGGTGGCGCCGCTGGAGACGGCCTGGATCTCATTGACCACGTCAACGAACGACGTGGCCGGCTCTATCTGGAGGGCGATACGGCCGGCCTCATTTCTGGTTGTGACGTGGATGCAGTTCGCATAGTAGTTGACGCCGCACACCTCGCAGGCATACCAGCGGTTCAAGTCGCTTTCGAGCCAGTTTGGATGCACCCGTTGGTCGTCGAAGACGGTGGTGTCAATGATGATGTCGGCAATCGATTCGACGCCCCGCTCCTGAAGGCGCTGGATCACCTTGTTGAATACCCAGCCGCTTTCGCGGCCATAGAGCGCATCGGTGAAGGGATCTCCAAGAAGTGGATCGCCGCTGCCAATCACGACCAGGGTGCTTCCATCCAGCCCGACCTTCGTTCTGTACTCGAACAGCGGACCAAGGTAGCGCAGGGCCGCCGCCGTGGTGATCAGCTTCATATTGGACGCCGGGGTCATGGCCAGGGTCGCGTTGTGGCTGTACACGACCGTGCGCGAGTCCGGCTCGACGATATGGATTGCATAGTCGCTTGGCCGGGCCTTTCCCACGATCTTCTCGATTCGGCCGGCCAGCCCGGCCGTAACCGTCCCGCTCAGTGCAATCGAAGCGATGAGAATGAACGAAAGCTTTCGAACGTGTGATCTCATAGGGCGTAGCACGATCCTCATATCTGCGCGACCATCAGCTGGTTTTTGGCGTTGCTTCTTTTATCGGGCCACAGCATAGCAAATCTTTGATGGATGTTCAGCATTCTTTCGACGTTCGGTACCGCCCGCGCGGTCACGGGGCCGAACCGGTGGGCCTCATGTCCTTCGTTCGGCGGAGACGCTGCACCAGGTACGCCAGCCCATACAATGCCAGCCCGACGGCGTACATGCCGTAGCGAAGCCCGTAGTCCAGATGGAGCAGCCGCGTCAGAGAAGCCGGGTGGAACAGAATCAACGACGCACCCAGAAACAAAGGGACCTCGTACCAACGGTTCTTGACGAGAAACCATCCTTGTGCGGCGTTTCCGAAGGCGAAGGCGGCCAGCGTAGCCATGACGAAGATCAGGATCGCCTGGGGCGCGCTCGTCACTCCATAGAGCAGCAATTCGGCGTTAAAGACGAACATGAACGGGATCACCGCCGTGCGTAAGTCGTAGAGAAACCCCTGGATCCCTGTCGCAATCGGGTCCGACCGGGCGATGGCGGCGGCCGTATAGGCGGCCAGACCCACCGGAGGCGTGTCGTCGGCCAGAATCCCGAAGTAGAAGCAGAACAGATGGGCCGCAATCGCGGGGATCAGGATCGTCTCGCCGGTCAGCGACCGCCCCTGAATGATGACCGGGACGGTGATCGAGGCCATGACGATGTATGTGGCGGTGGTGGGCAGCCCCATGCCCAGCAGGAGGCTGGCGACGGCGGTAATCAGCAGCAGCAGGAGGATGTTCCCGGCCGAGAGGACCTCGACGATCTCGGCGACCATGCTGCCGATGCCCATGGCGACGATCCCCACGATGATTCCTGCCGCCGCCGTCGCCAGGGCCACGGTAAGCATGTTCCTCGACCCGGCGATCAGGCCCTGGACGATCGTCCGGCCACACCGCCCTGCCGCTGCGACAACGGACGACCGGGTCCGGACCGCACGACCGACCTCGACTACGAATACCAGAATCACAATGGCCACGATGGCATTGAAGGCTGCCAGCTTGGGGCTGTGACGCAGCACGACCAGTTCGAAGATCAGCACGGCCAAGGGAATCAAATAGTAGAACCCCCCTGCCATCACCGTCGCCAGACAGGGGATGTCCTCTCGGGGCAGGCCCTTCATGCCGAGCTTCGAGGCCTCAAGGTGCACGATGTAGAACAGGGCCAGGTAGGAGACGAACGCCGGGACCGCCGCCGCCTTGATGACGTCGATGTACGGCTTGCCCAGGTATTCGGCAATGATAAAGGCGGCGGCGCCCATGATCGGCGGCATGAGTTGCCCGTTGGTGCTGGCGGCGACCTCCGTTGCGGCGGCGATCTTCGCCGGATAGCCGACCTTCTTCATCAAGGGGATGGTAAAGGTCCCGGTCGTCACCACATTGGCGATGCTCGATCCGGAGACCAGACCCGTCAGGCCGCTGGAGACAATGGCCGCCTTGGCGGCACCTCCCTTGAAACGGCCGAGCAGGGAGATGGCCAGATCATTGAAAAAGTGTCCCGCTCCGAGCTTGGCCAGCAACGCGCCCAGCAGCACGTAGAGGAAGATCGTGTTGGCCGAGACGTCCAGGGGGATGCCGTAGATGCCGTTGGTCGAAAGGGCCGTCTGACTGATATACTTGGTCAGTGAGACACCCTTGAATGCGAAGACCAGCGGCAGATACGGCCCGGAGAACGCATAGAGCGTGAAGAACAGCGCGATCACCGAAAGGGCCGGCCCGAGGACCCGTCTCGCCGCTTCGAGCACGAAGACGATCAGAGCCACCGCAATGACCGTGTCCCGCCAGATCGGAATGCCGGGCCGCATGCTGATGCCCTTCCAGTCCAGTACGAGATACAGGGCCGACAGGGCCGCCAGGGCCGCCACAACGCAGGCAAAGACGGGGATGCCCGGCGAGGTCGTCGGCTTTCGGCGAAAGGGAATCGTCAGGAACACCAGGACCAAGGCGAATCCAAGGTGGACCGCGCGAATGGTGATGCTGTCGAGCAACACGAAACGAGGCAGTGCGAGCTGGAACAGGGCCCAGGCCACCGCGATGGCTGAAACAGTCGCGCGGCCGAGACGTCCTCCGCCTCGGACAAAGCCTGCCTCCTCTGTCCGGAGGAGACGCTCGATGTTTGCTTTGCGGTCGATGGCCATCAGCTATAGTGGTCGCCCGAAGCGACCGGTTCCTACGGCTCATTCGCGAGCCGTTCGGCGGGAAGGTGCTCGTCCAGCCCGGCCTCGCGATAGTACCGAAGGGCCCCCGGATGCAGCGGCGCCGAGAGACCCTCAAGCATGTTGCGCCGGGTCAGGCCCCGGTAGGCCGGATGAAGCTGCCTGAACTGCTCGAAATTCTCGAATACAACCTTTGTGATCGCATAGACGACGTTCTCCCGGGTCTGGGCGGAGGTTACCAAAGTGGTCTTGACCCCAATCGTGGCGACGTCGCCGTCGAGGATTGCCCTGGCGTAATAGTCGGCCGGGATTGACGAGCGGGCGTAATAGACGTGGGTTTGCAACAAGCGTTCCGCCGTCACACCCCTGATGGGCACGATACGAACCCTGGTCCGCCCGAATGTGGTCTCTTCGATGCTGCTGCTGGGATGGCCGACCGTATAGAAGAAGGCGTCGAGACGGCCGTCCTGGAGCAGCCCCGGCGCCTCAATGGCCTGGACGTATTCTGCGTTCAGATCCTGCTCAGTCAGTCCCGCCGCCGCCAGCACGTCGCGCGAGTTCTGCAGGTGCCCCGAACCGATGTTGCCGAGGTTGACGCGCTTGCCCCTGAGATCGTCCACCGTGCGGATGCCGCTGCCCTCGGAGGCAACCAGGGTGATCGACTCGGGGTGGATCGAAAACACCGACCGCAGGTCGGTCTGCGGGCCCCTGTCGGCCCATTCGGCCAGACCGTGATACGCCTGATACTGCCGGTCGGACTGCACGGTCCCAAAATCGAGATCGCCTCCGAGCACGGCGTTGATGTTGTAGACCGACCCCCCTGTCGCTTCGACGGTAGCCTTGATTTGGTGGACCGTCGCCTTCCCGTTGACCATCCGGGCAATGGCGCCGCCGGTGGGGTAATAGATCCCGGTGACCGAGCCGGTGCCAATGGTGACGAATTGCACGTTCCTGCGCCTGCACCCCGCGATCGCAATGCAGACGATACACACTATAGCCAGTCGGTGACTGATCGGATTCATCGGCACCCTATCGAGACACATCCATCAACGTGCCCGGCGGTCCTTTACTGCGGCAGCGCCGAGGCAATCTCGGCAATCCCCACCCCCAGAAGGGCACGGGCGATGGGGTCCAGCTCGGCTTCGTCACCCACCAGGTGGAACGTGCGGTGGATGTGAACGATGCTTTGCCCGGGGGCCAGGGCCGCAGCGGGAGAGGAGGTCTCCAATTCATAGAACGGCCCCAGCGGCTTGGCGCCGGGTTCGGGCGGGCCATCGTTGTATGCGTTGATCACGTCGCCACGGTAGGGCTCGTCCTGAAGCTCCCACATCGAGTTGACGTAATCGGACACATCGTCTGGCTTGTTGTACTGAACGACCGTCAGGACTTTTCCGGCCGCGTCGTAGCTGCCCGCCACGTCTCTGGCACGCTGCGGAGACAATCCGATCTTGCTTCGATGTTGTCCGTCGCCACTGAAGAACAAGACCCCATCCTTGGCGACCAATCGCGAGGCCGGCACCTTGCCGAAGTACGCATCGTTCACGATCGGACCGAGTTGACTCTCAGGCCCGACGTTGTACGGGATGACCGCCGTCGTCTGAGGCGACGGATTGAACATTCCCAGAATCCAGATCGACAGCAGTCCCGTCTCTTTCCTCCAACGCTCGCTCCCAACATTCGTGATTCGGTTGTTCGACTCGAATGCCACCATCTGCACCGAAGCGCCGACCGGCACACCGAGCCGCTCCAAAGCCTGCTCGCGATCCAACACGCGAACCTCGCGGTCCACCTGAACGTCGAAGGAGGTGCCGGAGTAGTTCTCGAGCCTCATCGTCTTGCGGAGTGCGGCCGAATCCCGAGACTCCGAGATCAATTCAAACGGTTCGGTATCGATCGGCGCCGGGGTTTGCCAGTGGTCCAGATCAAATGGGACGCCCGGCTCGAAGAAGATGGAGAATTGCCCGCCCTCCGGGCCGAGCCAGAAGCGGTCCTCTCCGCCGAACGGGTTCATGTGGGCCAGCGTCTCGCCTGAGGCGATCAGTTCCCGATTGATCCACCCGAAGCTGCTGCCGCCGGGCCCGCCGGCGGTGCTGGTCATCACGCGACCCTGCATGGCCGGCAGGACGACCGCCTGGGCTTCACCGGAGCGATCCTGCAAGACGACGACCTCGGTGTGCTCCTGCAGAAAGGCCACATCGTCGGCAAAGGTAGCATCCTCGGTGTGCCAATCGGCCGGTGCGCACCCCGCCAAGGCCAAGGCCGTCAGAAGCAATCCCATCGTTCTTGTGCCCATCTTCGGTCTCCCTTCACTTACCTGGCAGTCCATGGATCCGCAGCGCTCCAGACGCAACGGGCGTCACGCCGAGCCTCTCAACCATAGCCGATCCGGACCGCGCAATCAAGACTTCTTGGCTGCCTCTGACGCATTCTCGCACGTCCGTCGGGTGGTTTTTCCTTGACCGCACGCGAGCGATTCGTTATTGATTAGCGACTCTTCGTGGCCGCTTTGCGGGCGTCGCGTCGTACCGATCGACCGAGAAAGCGTTTCCCGGCGGGGCCCGACGGGACAGTGACAGGTGACCTTGTGGACGAACGACATGTGCGAATCGGATTGGTCGGCTTTGGGACGGTCGGCACCGGCGTTGCCAGGCTGATCCATGAAAACGGCGACGCCATCGCCGAGAAGACCGGCGTGCGCCTGGAACTGGGCTGCGTGGTGGACGTGGACACGACAACGCCTCGTCCGGTTCCGTTGCCGGACGGCGTGCTGACCAATGACATCACTCGACTTCTGGCCGATGACAGCATTGCCGTCGGTGTCGAGCTGGTCGGAGGCACGAACGTGGCCAAGACGATCCAGCTCGACATGCTCCGGGCGGGCAAAGACGTCGTCACGGCGAACAAGGCCCTGCTGGCCGAGCACGGCGCCGAACTCTATCGGGTGGCTCGCGAGTGCGGCCGGTGCATCGCGTTCGAGGCCAGTTGCGCCGGCGGCGTCCCCATCATTGGGGCCATTCGCACGGGCCTGGCGGCCAACCGCATCCAGGCGATGTACGGCATCGTCAACGGCACCTGCAACTACATCCTCTCGAGCATGAGCGCGAAGGGCGAGGCGTTTGCCGCAGCGCTGGGCCAGGCCCAGGAGCGAGGGTTCGCCGAAGCGGACCCGACGCTCGATATCACCGGCGGCGACAGCGCCCATAAGCTCGCCATCCTCGCTTCCATGGCCTTCGGATATGAGATTGCCCTGGATGACATCTTCGTCCAGGGCATCGACGCCATCGCTCAGGAGGACATTCGATACGGCCGGGAGATGGGCTATTGCCTCAAGCTCCTGGCCATCGGCCTCAAGAACGAACGGGGCAAGGTCTCGCTACGAGTCCATCCGTCGTTCATCGCGGCCAACTGCTCCCTGGCGAGGGTCGAGGGCTCATTCAATGCGATCAGCATCTTCGGCAGCGCCGTGGGCGAGACGCTCTATTACGGGCGTGGGGCCGGTATGATGCCGACGGCCAGCGCCGTGGTCGCCGACGTTCTCGACGTCGCACTGGGCAACTCCCGAACGACGTTCCAGCATCTGCGGCTGAAGCCACGAGAGGACGTCATTCCTCTGATCGAGGACATCAATGATTCCGTTAGCCGGTTCTATATCCGGGTGATGGCCCAGGACGCCCCCGGCGTCGTGGCCTGCTACGGCCGGATCCTGGGCGACCACCAGATCAGCATCTCCGGCGCTCTGCAACATGAGGGCCGGGGTCCGGACAACACGGTGCCGGTCGTGATCACGACCCACCCAACACAGGAACGGAACATGGCGGCGGCGCTGGCGGAACTGGCCGAGTCCGACCTTTTCACCGGTCGGCCGGTATGCATTCGGATTGAGGACATTCCCGAGGACCGGGATGTTTGAACGCCGACGAGATGCGCCTATCGGCGTCTCTCGCGCCGTGGAACCCAAATCAGGTAAGGCATGACGAAATACGTGATCATCGTTCCGGACGGAGCGGCCGACGAACCGATCGACCTGTTCGACGGCAAGACGGCCCTCGAAGCGGCCGAGACACCCCATATGGACCGCATTGCCGTGCAGGGCCGGCAAGGACTGGTACGGACGGTTCCCGATGGCATGGAGCCCGGCAGCGACGTCGCGCAGATGAGCCTGCTGGGTTACGATCCGCTGCAATCCTATACCGGGCGGGCTCCCATCGAGGCGGCGGCCCAGGGGATCAGGCTCGGGGCCTCCGACTGGGTCTTTCGCTGCAACCTGGTGACCGTCGCCGACGGCCGGATGGCCGATCACAGCGCCGGGCACATCTCGACCGAGGAGTCGGCCAGCCTGCTCGAGGCGTTGCAGGCAGAGATGACCGACAAGCATCTGTCGCTCCACACCGGGGTCAGCTATCGACATCTGCTGGTCTGTCGGGACATGGACTTCGACGTTCGAACGTATCCGCCGCACGACTTTCTCGGTACGTCCGTGGAGAAGCTGCTGCCCCGAGGCAAGGGGGCAGACCTGCTGATCGAGTTGATGAACCTCTCGCAACAGGTCTTTACCGGCCACGACGTCAACCGGGTTCGCCGCGACCTCGGCGAGAATCAGGTCAGCTCGATCTGGCTCTGGGGCCAGGGCAAGCGGGCCCATCTGGAGAGTTTCCGAAGGCGTTTCGGGCTGAGCGGCGTGGCGATCACCGCCGTCGATCTGGTGCGCGGACTGGCCAAACTGGCGGGGTTCGATCTGATCGAAGTCCCCGGCGCTACAGGGCTGTTCGATACGAACTACCAGGGCAAGGCCGCTGCCGCAATCGAAGCCCTGCAGGACTACGATCTGGTCTTCGTTCACATTGAAGCGCCGGACGAGGCCTCACACGGCGGCCAGGCCGAGATGAAGAAGGCGGCGATCGAGCGGGTGGACGCCCACATCGTCGGTCCCGTTCTGGAGGCCCTGAAAGGGTTCGAGAGTTGGCGCATTCTGGTCCTGCCCGATCATCCGACGCCGGTCCGCCACGGCGCGCATTCGGCTGAGCCGGTCCCCTTTGCCATGGCCGGTACGGGGGTGACCGGCATTGTCCAACTCGGATTCGGCGAATCCAACGCCGCCAAGTCGGGCGTCCGAATCGACAACGGGCATGAACTGATGGAGTACTTCCTCAAGAGCGCCGTTTGATGAAACGCACAGCAATCACAGAAGCCCTGTCGCACGCGCGGCTGACATGGCAGAAGGGGACAAGATGAAAGTTGTGAAGTTTGGTGGTTCTTCCCTGGCCGACGCCGGGCAGATCCGAAAGATCGTCGATATCGTCAAATCCGATCCGGATCGGCGGATCGTGGTGGTCTCAGCGCCGGGCAAACGGTCTCCGGACGACGTCAAGGTCACCGACATGCTCATCGCCTTGGCGAACGCCGTGATCGCCGGGGGACCGTATGCAACCGAACTCAAGGCGGTGGTCGAACGGTACGCCGGAATCCAGCGGGACCTGCGTCTCAGCGAAACCGTCGTCTCCGAAATCGAGGCGGATTTGCGGGGCCGGATCGCGCAACGCTCCGACAACGACGCTCAGTTCGTCGATACGATCAAGGCGTCGGGCGAAGACAACAACGCCAAGATCGTCGCGCAGGTCTTCGTCAGCCAAGGTGTAGCGGCCCGTTACGTGGATCCGAAAGAAGCCGGCATGTTGCTGAGCAATGATTTCGGCAACGCCCAGGTTCTGCCGGAATCCTTTGAGAACCTCAGGACGCTGCGAGAAGAGACGGACGTGCTGATCTTCCCCGGGTTCTTCGGCTACACCCGGCACGGCCAGGTCGCGACCTTTCCGCGCGGCGGATCGGATATCACCGGTGCGATCCTGGCAGCGGCTGTCGAGGCCGACGTCTACGAAAACTTCACCGATGTCGATTCGGTCTTTGCGCTGGACCCGCGTATTGTGCCCGAAGCGCCGCCCATCGGTCTGCTGACGTTCCGCGAGATGCGGGAGCTGTCGTACGCCGGCTTTGGCGTGTTTCACGATGAGGCCATTGTCCCGGCCGTCCGAGCCAGGATTCCGATCTGCATCAAGAACACCAATCAGCCGGAGGCGCCGGGAACCATGATCGTCGCCGACCGGAAATACGAGCATGGAGAGATCACGGGCGTCGCCAGCGCCGACGGATTCAGCGCGGTCTATCTGCGCAAGTACATGATGAACCGCGAGCTGGGTTTCGGCCGGCGCCTGCTTCAGATCCTCGAGGATGAACGATTGTCGTTCGAGCACGCTCCGTCCGGGATCGACGACATGTCCGTCATTCTGCGAAGCCAGCAACTGACACCGGTGAAGGAGGCGCAGACGCTCGATCGCATTCGCGCCGAGCTGAAGGTCGACGACATCGCGATCGAGCACGGCCTGTCGTTGATCATGGTCGTCGGCGAAGGCATGCGGTACGCCGTCGGCGTGGCCGCCAGAGCCTGCGCGGCTCTGGCCGATGCCGGCGTCAATATCGAGATGATCAACCAGGGGTCCTCGGAAATCAGTATCATGTTCGGCGTCAAGGAGATCGACCGCAAGAACGCCGTCCACGCCCTGGGCCACGCCCTGCTCAAGATCGACAAGAAGCATTGACGGAACGGCGAAGACAGCCCCGTGTGTTGAGTCGACGCTTGCGAGCCGCATTCATCAGTGCGATGCTCGTCGGCGTCATTCTGCTGGTGTGGCTCGATCGTGGGGTTGTCGCACCTCGGCGGCGCATTGGAAGCGGTTTGGCCGAGCAAACGGCCGCCAGCGACAGGGCTCGTTATCACGGACACACCTTTGCTGTGGCCGGCGTTGTGGATGGCGACACTCTGGATGTCGCCGCACCTGACGGCGGACGTGCGACAACCCGTGTCCGGCTGCTGGGGATCGACGCGCCGGAGGCCCGTGACGGAGACCAGCAGCCGGCCCATTTTGCGGCCGAGGCGACTGCGTTCGCGCGGCAGTCTCTCGCCGGTCGGCGGGTGACCCTGCACCTCGACGAAAACGGCCGCACGCGCGGCACTTATGGGAGACTGCTCGCCTACGCGGTGTTGCCCGACGGCACGGCGTTTAACGAAACACTGGTTGCCGAGGGCTATGCATATGCCGACCTGCGATTCAAGCACGGCTTCTATCACAAGTACCGGCAATTGGAGGCCAGCGCCCGGGCGTTGAACAAGGGGCTGTGGGCCGAGGCGACGCGGGACGATCTGCCGGCTTGGCTTCAGCGGATGCGGCCCGACCTGCTGGCCGACTGATCTCGTGCAGCAGCCGACGGAGGACTACAGGTTGTACTCCTTGATCTTGCGATAGAGCGTCCGCTCGCCGATGCCGAGAATCTTGGCGGCCTTCTCGCGGTTGCCTTCCGTCTTAGTCAGGGTGTCGATAATGGCCTTCTTCTCGAGATCGTTCAGGGAGACGCCCGCCAAGTTTGCCGGTGCGGCGGTGACACCGGTCAACTGGCGCCGGCGTGAGATATCGGGCGGGATATCCTGAACGTCGAGACGGTCGCGATCGCACATCACGACCATCGTCCGCACGGCGTTCTTGAGCTGCCGGATGTTGCCCGGCCAGTCGTGGTTCGTCAGGATGTGCATCGCGGCATCGGTCAGGCCGCTGACCTTCGAACCGATCTCGTCTGCGGCCTCCTGCACGAAATGCTCTATGAGCGGGGGAATGTCCTCCGGACGCTCCCGAAGGGGCGGCAGGGAAACATTGACGCCTTTGATGCGAAAATACAGATCCTCGCGAAACTTGTTCTGCGCAATCAGTTCGTTGAGACTGTGATTGGTTGCACTGATGATTCGCACGTCGACGGAGATCGCCTTGTTGGAGCCGACCGGAATGACCATGCCGTCTTCGAGGACGCGGAGCAGTTTGGCCTGCATGGTCAGAGGCATGTCCCCAATCTCGTCGAGAAACAGCGTGCCCTCATCGGCGATCTCGAAGAGGCCTTTCCGATCCGTGTTGGCGCCGGTAAACGCCCCTTTGACGTGGCCGAACAGTTCGCTCTCCAGCAGCGTTTCTGTCAGGCCGGCGCAGTTGACCGGCCGGAACGGCTTGTTCCGACGCAGCGAATTGTCGTGGATCGCACGGGCCAGCAGTTCTTTGCCCGTTCCCGACGCCCCTTCGATCAGGACCGAGATGTTCGTTGGCGCGACCCGCCGAACGATCTCAAAGATTCTCTGCATGACCGGGCTGTTGCCCATGATGCCTTCAAAGAGGAAGTGCTCCTGATTTGACTCGGTCTGCGCGCGCCGAACGTCGGCGCCGACGGCCCGGCGGCTGGCCTGCTCGACCAGGGTCCTCAACTGGTCGATGTCGAGCGGCTTGACCAGGTAATCGAACGCCCCCTGCTTGATCGCCTCTTTGCAGTTCTCTATGGTCGCATAGGCGGTAATCAGGATCACTTCCGTCGAGTCGCTGTTCTGCCTCGCCTGTCGAAGCACCTCCAGGCCGTCCGCCTGGCCTTCGAGCTTGAGGTCCGTGACCACCACGTCCACCCGTCGGCTGCCCAGCACCGCGATGGCGTCCTCGCCAGTGTAGACGGCCAGCGCTTTGACGGGCAGTCGGTCCAGGGCCTCGACGATTCCATCGGCATGGTCTCGCTCGTCATCAACCACCAGGACTACGGGGATCCGTTCGGTCATGCCGTCACCTCGTTCGATCCGGCATCGACGCCGGCCAGCGGCAGTTCGATGGCAAACAGAGTCCCTTTGGCCGGCTCGCTGTGCACTGAGATCGTGCCGCCATGAGACTCGACGATCTTCTTGGCGGTCGCCAGGCCAAGGCCTGTTCCACCCGAGCGCGACGACTGGTACGGACGGAACAGCGTCGGCAGCCGTTCGGCGGGAATCCCCCTGCCGGTATCACTGATCTGGATGAGGGCCTTGCCCGGCTGCCGATGCGTCCGAACCATCAGTTCGCCGCCCGCATCCGTCGCCTGCTGGCCGTTGATCAGCAGGTTCAGCAGGACCTGCTTCAATGCCCCCGCATCCACCCGACACGGCAGAGGTTCGGGCGCAAGACTGTGTCGCAGCCTCAGCGAATGGCTGAACGCCTGCGGGAGATAGAAATCGATCATGTCGCCGACCAACTCGTTCAGGTCCATCGTGACCAGTTGCAGATCGGGCCGTCTGACATACCGAAGGAAGCCATCGACAATCTGTTCGAGCCGGTCCGTTTCCTTCTCAATGACGGTGATCTTCCGCATAGCGCCGGCCACGTTGTGCTGGCTACGGTCCGCCGACGGCTTGCGTGGCTCGCGCAGATCGACGGCTTCCAATGCTTCTCTCGTCAGTTTGAGATTCACCTTGATCGTTGAGAGCGGGTTCTTGATCTCGTGCGCCAGCTCGCCGGTGAGCCGCGTCAACATCTCATCGGCGTGGGCCTGCGCAGCGCGGGCCGCCCTCTCCCGACGCCTGGCCCTGCGAAGCAGAACCGCAGCGACCGGGACAACGATCAGAAGAGTCAACATGACTCCGCCTACGAACGGTCTCACGCGTCTGTCACTCCGCTTGGCCTATGCTCTGTGACGAAGAGGCTTAGCGCTTCTCCTGGGGCCGGGGTCTCCTCTCTTCCTTGATCCCAAGTTCGGCCAAGGCCGCACGGCGCGAAAGCTTGAGCCGGCCTTGATCGTCGATCGAGATGAGCTTGACCGGTATGAGGTCGCCGAGTTTGCAGACGTCCTCAACCTGTTTGACGTAGCCTTCGCTCAACTCGCTGATGTGGCAGAGCCCCTCAACCCCGGGCACGATCTCGACGAACATGCCGAAGTCTTTGATCGAGACCACCTTGGCGTCTTTGTAGAGACGCCCCACCTCCGGTGGTTGGGTCATCGCTTCGATCATCGCCTTGGCTTTGAGATGGCCGTCGCCACCGACGCAACTGATGAAGACCGTGCCGTCCTCCTCGATCTCAATCGTCGTATCGGTCTGCTCCTGAAGGCTTTTGATCATCTTGCCTCCGGGCCCGATGACCTTGCCGATGAACTCCGGATCGATTTCGACGGTGATCAGCTTCGGCGCGTACTGGCTCAGTTCGGCCCGCGGCGTGCTGATTGCTCGGTTCATCACATCGAGGATGTGGAGGCGCGCGCCCTTGGCCCGTTCCAAAGCCTCGACCATGATCTGGTGGGCAAGCCCCTCGGCCTTGATGTCCAACTGGATGGCGGTGATCCCCTCGGTCGTTCCGGCGACTTTGAAATCCATGTCCCCGAAATGATCCTCTTCGCCGATGATATCGGTCAGCAGCTCATATCGTCCGCTTTCGTCACTGACCATGCCGACGGAGATACCGGCGATCGCCCGGCTGATCGGCACGCCTGCGTCCATCAGGGCCAACGACCCGCCGCAGACCGACGCCATCGAACTGGATCCGTTCGATTCGGTGATGTCGGAGACCAGACGCACGGTGTAGGCGAACTTGTCCTCCGGCGGCCGCATGTACTCAAGGGCCCGCTCCGCCAGCGCCCCATGGCCGATCTCGCGCCGGCCCGGTCCGCGGATCGGTTTGACCTCACCGACCGAAAACGGCGGGAAGTTGTAGTGGTAGGTGAAACTCTGGCTGTACTCATCCAGCAGGCCGTCGATGATCTGGGCGTCGCGGATCGTGCCGAGGGTCACACTGACCAGTGCCTGGGTCTCTCCGCGAGTAAACAGGGCCGAACCGTGGTTTCGGGGCAGCAGGCCCACTTCGCAGTCGATCGGCCGGACGTCGCCATTGCCCCGGCCGTCGGGACGCTTGCCCTCGAGAATCATCTGGCGAACGACCTCGCATTCGATCTTCGAGAGGATCCGCTTCATCATCGCCGGCTCGATGACCGGCGCGGCGGACTCGGATGAACCCTCCGGCACCGTACAATAGCGGGTCCGTACCTCATCGAGGAACTCGTTGACGGCGTTGTTTCGCTCCTGCTTGCCGGGAATGTCCTTCAGTTCGCGAAGCCGGCCCGAAATCTCGGCCTTGACCCTCGCGTACAGGTCCTGATCCAGCTCCACCAGCGGGATTTCCTTCTCAACACCCGCTTTCTGCTGAAGTTCCTCGATCATTTCCACCACGTCGCCAACGACTTCATGGGCCTTGGCAATGGCCTCGGCGACGACCTGTTCGCTCAGCTCCTTGGCACCGACTTCCAGCATATTGATCGCTTCTTTGCGGCCGCCGACCAGGACGTTCATGTCGCTCTGCTCGGACTGCTGGTGCGTCGGATTGATGACGAATTCCCCATTGACCCTGCCGAGACGGCACGTACCGATCGGGCCCTGAAACGGAATCTTGCTGATCGACAGCGCCGCGCTGGCGCCGATCATGGCCGGAACGTCCGGATCGTTCTCCCGGTCGGCGCTGAGTACGGACGCAGAAATCTGAACCTCCTGGAAATACCCATCCGGAAACAAGGGCCGGATCGGTCGATCGATCATGCGGGCCGTCAAGATCTCTTTGGTGCTCGGCCGGCCTTCTCGCTTGATGAAACCACCAGGGAACTTCCCGGCGGCACTGTGCTTTTCACGATAATCGACGCTCAGAGGGAAGAAATCGATATCCTCAAATCGCGGAGGGGCCGTCGCCACCGCCACAAGAACGACGGTGTCGCCGTATCGCACCATGACGGCCCCATGGGCCTGCCGGGCGATCCGCCCTGTTTCGATCGTGAGCGTTCGGCCCCCGATCTCTCTGGAAACACTATGAACTTCCGACATAACAGCCTCACTTGGTTTATGCGTATGTGCGTCACACAGAAGACATCCCGCCTTCCGTACGCAACCATCGCGTCCACAGGGTGTGAACGGCTCCGGCCCGTCGCAGGGATACACAGGATTATGCTATTTTCGTAACCCAAGGCGGGAGATAATGGTCTGGTAACGCTTGACGTCCTTGTCCCGAACATACCTCAACAGCGCCGAGCGGTTGCCGACCATCTTGAGCAGACCGCGACGGGAGGAGTGATCCTTGGGATGGGCCTTGAGATGTTCCGTCAGGTCGTTGATCCGCTTGGTCAACAGTGCGATCTGCACTTCGGGGGACCCGGTATCCCCTTCTCGCGTCTCATAATCTGTGAGAATCCGGCCTTTTTGTTCTTTCGTCAGCATGCTTTCCTAATGCCCTTCATGGTTCGCCTCACTTGAGGTTCGCTGAATACACGAATATGAATCCTTTAATCTAAACCAGTTGTGAGAGTCTTGGCAAGCTTTTTTTGCCGGCTCCAGGCCAAAAAACGCTCCGCCGACCCCCTTGGGACGGTTGCCCAGAGCAGTGGAATGCAGAGGCGTTCAATCGCGCTGCCGGTCTTCACCGCCCTTGGCGTCGAGGAAGGCCTGGAGGATCTCGGCAGCGGCTACGGCATCGAGCCGGTCCCGCCTGCGGGCCTTGGACAGCCCTGCCGATTCGAGCTTCTCGGCCGCGCCGAAACTGCTCAGTCGCTCGTCCTGCAGGTGGACGGCAAGGCCGAGATGGCGGCCAAGCCTGTCGGCGAAGGCCCTGACCTTGGCGGCCTGGGGGCCTTCCGAGTCGTCCATGTTCAGTGGCAGGCCGAGAACGATCCCCCCGACCCCCTCAGTGTGAACAATCCTGGTGATTTGGCTCAGGGCATCCTTGCGACCGTCCAGCACGCACAGAGGCGAAGCGATGGTTTCCCGGGCGTCGCAGATGGCCAGGCCAATCCGTCGGCTCCCGTGGTCGATTCCCAGGTATCTCATCGCATAGGTCCTGTCCGGAGGCTGTCCTACAGGAATTCGCTGCGGTTGTGCGACTCGATCAAGGCCAGAAGCTCCTTGAGTCTCTCGGTCTGGTCGGCTCGGCAGACCAGCGTCGCGTCCTGCGTGTGGGCGACCACCACGCCGTCGAGACCGATCGCAGCGATCAGGTGGCCTTTGTCTTCGGTTACAATGATGCTGTTGGCGCAGTCGAGCAGTTCGCTGGCATCGGCGACCACAACGTTGCCGCGGGTGTCCGATTCGATGATATCGGCCAGTGCGGCAAACGATCCCAGGTCCAGCCAGCGACAATCGAGTCGAATGGTGCAAACCTTTTGGGCCCTCTCCATGACCGCATAGTCGATGCTGACCTTGGGCAACCTGGGGAATTGCTCTTTCAGCACGGTTTGCTGATCGGGCGTATCCCAGGCCGACGCGATGCGACGCAGTGGATCGGCGGTATCGGGCACGAACTGCGTCAGGTTCTTCAGAATCGTCCCGGCTCTCCAGACGAACATTCCTGAGTTCCAGAAGTACCGGCCGTCGGCTACGTAGTCCCGGGCCGTGGACAGGTCGGGTTTCTCCTTGAAGGCTTCAACTGAGTGAACGGTGTTCCGGCATCCGTCGCAATCGCGTGGATCGCCGCACTTGATGTAGCCGAACTGCGTGCTGGGATGCGCAGGCTTGATTCCAAACGTGACGAGGGCGTCGGGATTCGCTTCGACGAACGCCAAGGCGTCGCGGAGGGCATCCTGCAGGACTGTGGCCGGTTCGAGCAGTTGATCGGCGGTCACAACCGCCATCGTCGCCGCCGGGTCGGTCTTGGCAAGCACCGCAGCCGCCAGCCCGATCGCCCCGGCGGTATCTCGCACTGCCGGCTCGGCGATCACGTTGCCCGACGGCAGCCCCGGAAGGTCCTCGCGGACCACGTCGACGTAGTCCGCATTGGTCAGGACGATGATGTTGCGGGCGTCGAAAACCGGCCCGATCCGCTCGAAACAGCGTTCGAGCAGCGTCCGCCCATCGAGGAGCTTGAGAACCTGCTTGGGCTTCTTCTGTCGGCTCAGCGGCCAGAGCCTCTTGCCGGTGCCGCCGGCCATGATTACGGCGTAATTCATCTCACGATCCTTCTCCAACCTGCATCGGGGGCGGCGACAGGCCGCACTATGCCGGAACCATTCGGACTTCGGTCGGCTCCGTGGCGTCCTTGACGAGCGAAAACCGCCCCGAAAGCCGCCGGCCGCCCTGCTCGGCAGCAACCTCATAATCGCCCAGAAAACCCTCGATTGGGGCCCGGCCGTCGGCGCCGTTTTCCGCCGTCTCCTGGGTCCACCATCTGCGCTTGATCCGATCGGCAAGCCGCTCGTATACCGGCTTGGGCGACATGTCGTCACGGATCAGGCCTGCCGGTGCTCCCTGCCAGGCGCCCTGGTCGCTGAAATCCCACCACGTGACGGCTTCAACGGCCGGGTGGCTGAAGAGCACGGTGTAGAACTCGGCCGCACGTTCGGCTTGTTGCTCTTCGCCTTCGCCCGTTGTCGTCCAGCCCGACGCACTCTTGGGTCCGGAGACCAGGGTCGTCTCGGTGAAGTGCAGCGGCTTGCCGTATTGAGCGAACCGCTCGCACACCTCCCAGGTTCGAGCCGGTCCCCAATAGCCACTGTGCATGTGGGACTGGATGCCGATGACGTCGTACAGGGGCTTCCGATCCTCGTCCACAAGCCGCGAAATGACCTTCTCTTCGAAGGTGGGGTCCGTCCGGTAGTCGTTGATGATGAGCGTTGCGTCGGGGTTCGCCTCTCGGGCAGCCCGGAAGGAGCGGCGGACATACTCGCCGATCCCCGTCTTTGCGATGGCTTCTGTCAGTTTGGGGGCATTGCGCTTCGCCTCTTCCCGGTCATAGTGCGTGGCTTCGTTAACAACGTCCCAGATATCGATGTTGCCCTTAAACCGCTTCACACACCGAGCAATCCGCTCAATCTGAAGTCGCATGACCTCCTCGAACGTGCCAGTCAGCCATGGTGGATCGTACCAATTCCAGGCCAGAGGATGCCCCTTGGTTGTGATCCCTTGGGACTTGCACCAACGGATGACTTTCTCAGAGCGTTCGTCTGAACTATCCGCTGGGTACGTCCATGAGTTGGTCCTCTGGAGTTCGTATCTCCACCAGTAGAACGGCATCGTGGCGAAGTTCAGCAACTCGGCAAATCGGTCGGCATAGGCGGCGTTGTCTTCGGGCGTTCGGCAGCGACCCAGTTTGAAGATGTTGCACCCGAATAGAAACGCGTGTCTGGTCTGACGGATGTGCAGCTTCGTTCCCGCCGGCAAGGGCTGCCCGCCGGGACCGAGGACTCTCAGGGTGGTTTTGCCTTTGCGGTGCTTTGCGATTCGATCGTCGGCCTCGCCGAGTATCTCGGCGGTCGGTGACAGCCCGGCCCGACCGACGCCCGACGCGCCTATCATCCACGCGGCCCCCGTGCCTGCTGTGAGCCGCAGGAACTCCCGGCGATTGACGTCTCCAGCCATAGTCAAGCCCTTCAGTGATGAATCCGACAACTGACGCCCTACACTCGCGTCAGATGGGCGTATTGTAGCAGGAGCGACTTGGTTTGTCCCGTGTTGAACTGGACGGTGACCACGCTGTTGGCGCCCATGTCGGCATACTTACGGACGCGGCCCAGTCCGAAGGTCTTGTGACGCACGAGCTGCCCCGGAGCGAACTCCGGCTCCGCCTGTTTCGCGGGCGCCGGCCGCGAGGCCAATCGCGGCCGACGGCCGTACCCGTCGAAAGAATCCTCGTCGCCTTCCGGCTCCTCGTCGTTCGGGACGACGGAATCGAGCCCCAGCTCGAACAGGAATGGAGAGGCCACGGTGCGAAGGAACTGCCCTCGGACCGTGCGGTACCGTGCATAGCTCAGGTACAGATTGATCCGGGCCCGCGTGACGCCGACGAAGAAGAGCCGGCGCTCCTCTTCGAGCTCGTCGCCGTCGCCGTTGCCCCGCTCGTGCGGGAGCAGGCCGTCTTCAAGTCCGATGATGAAGACATGGTCGAATTCGAGCCCCTTAGCGGCGTGGAGCGTCATCAGGGCGGCCCGTTCGCTCGTGGCCTCATAGGCATCGGTGTCGCTGAACAGGGCGATCTGCTGGAGGTAATCGAGCAACGACGGCTCGGTCGTCTGCTGGTCGTAGGCGGCCGCGGCATTGATCAGTTCGGTGACGTTCTCCAATGCGTCCTGGCCGTCCTGGCCGGTCCCCTTGAACGACTGTTCGAGGCCGGACTCGCGGAAGACGCGTTCGGCCAGCGGCGCGACCGGGCCCACGATGTCTCGCCGCAGCTTGTCCAGCAGGCAGGAAAAGGCCATGAGTCTGGTCCTCGCCGCCCCGCTCACCTCCGCAACCTGGTCGGCTCGGGCCAGCGCCTGCGACAAGGCCAGCCCGTGGCTGACAGCAAACGCCCTGACGCGGTCCACAGTGACTTTGCCGATCCCCCGCGTCGGCGTGTTGATGATCCGCAGCAGCGCAACCTCGTCGGCCGGATTGGCCAGAACCTTCAGGTAGGCCAGCAGGTCGCGAATTTCCTTGCGATTGTAGAACTCCACGCCTCGGACAACCTGATAGGGAACGCGATGCCGCACGAATGCCTCTTCGAGGGCCCGGCTCATCGCGTTGACCCGATAGAACACCGCGATCTGCCCGGCCGGGACCTTCTGCGCGAGCAGGGTATCGACCTGGCTCGCCACGGCGTCCGCTTCGGCCGCCTCGTCCTCATGGCCTTCGACGCAGACTCTGCCTTCGTCGGTCCGGACGGCGACGAGGGCCTTCTGCTTGCGATTGGTGTTTCGAGCGATCAGGTTGTCGGCCACCCGCAGAATGGCGGCGGTGCTGCGGAAATTCTCTTCGAGCTTGACGACCACCGCCTGGGGCCAGTCCTTCTCGAAGGCAAGGATGTTGCGGATGTCGGCGCCGCGCCAGCGATAGATCGACTGGTCGGGATCGCCGGTGGCGCAGATATTGCCGTGCGGCAGCGCCAGGGCCTTGGCAAGGCGATACTGCGCGTGGTTGGTGTCCTGGTACTCATCGATGAGCAGGAACTGGAACCGGTTCGACAGCTCGGTGCAGACCGCCGCATCGCTCTCCAGCAGAAACGCGACCTTCATCAGCAAATCGTCGAAATCGAGGCCGTTGCGCTCGGCCAGGATTCGCTGGTAGTGTGTGTAGACCTGGGACAGCGTCCGCGAGAAGAAGTCCTCGGCCCGTTCCTGAAACGCTTCCGCGTCGATCAGCTTGTTCTTCAGAGTGGAGATGGCGTCGAGCATGCGGGCCGGCGGGAAGTTCGTTCCGTCGAGACCGCAATCCTTGATCGCCTGCTTGACGCACTTGCTCTGGTCGGCCGAGTCGTAGATGCTGAAATTCGATCGGATGCCGGCGGCCTCGGCATAGCGGCGGAGAATGCGCACGCACAGCGAATGAAACGTGCTGATATGCGCCCCGCCGGAAGCGCCCAGCCCGGCGGCCCGCTGGCGCATCTCCTCAGCGGCCTTGTTGGTGAAGGTGATCGCGCAGATGTTGTACGGCCGGACGCCGGAATCGACCAGGGCAGCGATGCGACACGTGATGACTCGCGTCTTCCCACTGCCCGGCCCGGCCAGGACCAGCAGAGGACCGTCCCGGTGGAAGATCGCCTTGCGCTGCGACGACGTCAGTTGTGCCAGAAGTGCCTCATCCATGCCCGATATCGGGTGATCCTCACCGCGTTCCCTGCTCCTGCATTTGCCTCAACTGCGTTTCAGTCTGCTCCAACTGCTCGTACAGCTCGGGTTTCTCAATCTGAATCCGGTCGAGCAGGCCCTGTCGGACGTAGTCGGGATAGGCCCCGCTGTGGAGGAACTGACCGACGGCAAAATACCGTAACACGGACATAGGGGGCAGGTCAACACGAAACTCGGGCTGGTGCATCTCGTTGTAGTAGTCGTAGACCTGCTGGGCCAGCCGCTCGCGTCCGGCAGCGGCGTCGTCATCGCGCATCGCGTACAGATAGTATCCCTCGGTGAGCAACTGCGAGATCTGCTCTCTCGCATCGTTGATGCCCAGGCTCTCCAACTCCTCTCTCCACCGGTTGATCGCGTACTGGTCCAGCGAGACGCGGAACTCCTCCAACGGATAACGCTTCCGCAACTGGTTGTAGATCTGCTGCGCCTCGGCTCTGAGCCCGCCCAGATAGAACGACAGAACGGCGTTCCTGAGCATATTGCGGTGGCCGTTTTCGAGCGATTCCTTTGTGGTGGGATCGTCTTCGTATCCGGCGATGATATCGAGCACGGCCTTGTTGTACGGGCTGAACATGCGCAAGTCCGGGCCGAGGAAGATGTCCTTCTCCAGGATCGGCACGCCGGGGTCGGCTATCTGTCTCTGTTGCTCGATCATTTCCGCAGGGCGCGACAGAATCATGATCTTGCCGTACCGGAAAAGATTCTGGAGGCTGTGAGCGACAATGCGCTGCGTATTCGTCTCGTATCGCCGCGCTTCATCGTCGTCCCTTTCCCCGGCCACGCTAAGGCCTTTGACCGCCCAGTAGATGGCATGGCTGTCGGGATGCCGCCAATCCAGGGGCGTATGCACGTTCGGGTCAGCGAAATCAATCGGCCCGTATTCCCGATTGATCTCGTGCATCCGCACCGGCTCCAGCTTCCAGGTGTGACGCAATTCGTAGGCTTTGGCAAGAAGGTCAAACCGCTGCAGCGCCGCCATGCCTCGGAAGCGATCGACCACGTCGAGAGCGGCCTGTGGAAACCCGGCAGCGTCATGGCGCATCGCCAGGTAGTTCTGGATGAGCTTCTGCTCGCCGGTGAACGGCTCGCCGATCTCACGCAACGCCTCGATGAACGGGGCCACATCGGGATCGTCGGCGATTCGAGCCCATTCGCCCGGCGCCGCAATGAGGGCTTCGAAGAACGCATCGTCATCCGCTGCAAGATGGTTGTCTTCGGAGCCCAGCAGCGGGCCGATCGCCTCGGCCAACTGGAGCTTGTAGTACTTGTGCGCATCGTCCGAGACCCCGCCGATCTTGTGCTGCAAGATACGGGCCAGTTCCCGGTAGAGCGGGAGGGCCTTGGGGTTGATCGGGATCCCCTTGTCGCGAAGGAGTTCGTAGCCGTTCCGGACCCAGCGCCAGCGCTGCTCCGGCTGCGATGCCGGGATGGCGACGGAAATGTTGTAGGCCATGTTCCAGGCGTGGAACTCCCAGACCGCCGCAAAGCGAGGCTGTAACGTCGTGATCCACTCGGCGAGCTGCTTGGCGTCGAAGAATTGACCTTCTTCCTTCAGTTTGTCGGCGCGCATCCAGAGAATATCGACGACCAGACCGCGGAACGCCCCCATCGCCACGGTCGCGAAGGCCAGGGACGGAGGCGCGTTCTCGAGCGGCTCATTGATGACGAGACCCATCTCCTGCCGCTGCGCGTTGATGTAGTCGAGCTGCGCGCCGGCGGCATAGAACAAGCCGACGGCAATCGCCAGACCAAGGACTATGATGAGAATGTCACGTCCACGCATGATCGATTCCACGATGCGGTCGAACCACATCGATTCAGTGTCTTCTGCAACCTCTCCCGGCGGCTCCGCGCTGCCGTCTCGTCACACGATAATCTTCGCCAGCTCGCGGAAGCTGAACACGATCAGGGCCAGCACCAGCAACAGGAACGCCTGGATACAGACCATGAGCAACAGGACGCGGCCGACGAACGACCACGCGATCAGGCGACCCGGCACCAGGAAACTGGTCGGGTTGTATCGGTCGAACTGGGGCAGCAGCCGGACCAGGGCGCCGATGGTATACGAATAGACCTGCCCCACACTGGCGCTGAGATACTCGAACGACTCGAGGACGAAGCCGCTGACGGTGGCCGTGAAGAAAATCACCAGACAGAACACAATCGCCACGGGGAACGAGAGGAAACTGGCGGCCAGCAATCCGAGACACGCCAGAAAGATGATGCGAAACAGGATCAGAAGCACGCCCCGAATGTAGTTGGCCGTGAATGTATCGGCCTTGTAGAGAATCTCAAGCCCGTCCTCCAGCGGGAAGATCACCGTCGTGCGATTGAGCGGGACGTTGAGAAAGCCCACGGCAAGATAGCCGTCGTCGGCAATGACGCGCGCGGGAACCTCGATCTCACGGAACGTTCGAATCGGATCGGCGCGATCCTCAGGCCAGATCGGCGTCTTGAAATCCCAGCCGTGACGGACCTGTCGCATGTCGCCGATCTGCCAGCGGCCGTACACCTGACCGTTGGGAGGCTCGACCGCCACATCGTACTTGAAACGAACGAAGATGCTCTGGTCCGGGTCGAGCGGCCGGACGTTCGGGAACTCCCAGACCAGCCCATCACCGACGGCGGCGGCCCGCTTCTCCAACTGCTTCCGCAGCGTCAGCTCCCGCAGGATCTCATCTTGAGGCAGCGTCGGGTACACCTCTCGCAACTGTCCGGTCCTCTCGAGCCGGTTGTAAAGGGCGATCACCTCATCCCGGACGTCCGGGGCCGGCGCCGCCAGCCCGGCCCGCGCGGTATAAAACTCGTTGTCGATCTCTCGAAGCGTGCTCTCCGACGCGTCGTAGAAGCCCGGCAAGAACACCACAAGGCCGTAGATGATGCCCGCGAAGAGTGTCACGAGAGCGACGTTAAGCGAAACGACGCCCAGCAGTTTCCCGAGCAGGAACTGATAGCGTCGAATCGGCTTGGTCGCGACCGTATAGATTTGGCGTTGCTCGATGTCGCTGCTGACCGTGAAGACCGACACGATGATCGTCAGCAGGCACAGCAGAAGACTGGTCAGGGAGAGGCCGTAACTGATGAACGTCTGAAGCCGTCCCTTGAGCGTGCCGTCTCCGGTGGCCGTCAGCCCGATAACGGGCAACAGAATAAGCAGCAAGACGATGAAGATCAAGGCGATCCTCATCCGCAAGGCCTGCCGGATCGTATTGACTGCAACCGCCCAGATCCTACCCATGACCACCCTCTTCGTCCTTGTGTCCCTGGTCCGGCTGCTCGGTCGAAGGCGGCGGCGCCTTGTCGGTCAGTGCATCCAGGACCCCTTTCCTGACCTGCTGGTCGTCGGGGACCTCGGCCACCTCGGACGGTGCGGATTTCGGCTGGGCCGGCGCCACCCCCTCGGTCTTCGCCGTCGAGGCCGGTTTCGTCAAATCGCCGAGAAGGTCCCTGTCGGGTTCGGGAGCGGCCACCTCGGTCGGCTGGGGATGATCCGTACGTGGCGGTTCGGCGGGCTTGGTTTCGGACACGCGGGCCGACACCAGCTTGTCGAGAATGCCGGCCTGCGATTTCTGGGCCATCAGGAAGTCGCCGATCTGGGTGGTGCTGACCGCCCCGCTGGTCGGTCGGGCCTGTTGCTGCGCCTCGACCACGGTATGAATGAAGAACGTCTCGAGTTTCTCCAGCGGACTGGTGATTTCGCATTCGGCGCGTTCGTCTTCGAGGATCTGCCGGATCTTGTCGACAGCCGCATCGCTTACGGCGCTGGTGACGATCTGTCGCTTGCCGCTTTGCTGCAGAAGCTCTTGGACCTGGCCCTCGGCTTGAATCCGGCCTCCATAGAGAATGGCAATGCGGTCGCACACGTCCTCGACGTCGGCCAGCAAATGGCTACAGAGCAGAATGGTCTTGCCGCGCTCGGCCAGTTTGAGGATCAGGTCTTTGATCTGGCGGGTCCCGATGGGGTCGAGTCCCGTCGTCGGCTCGTCGAGAATCAGCAGGTCCGGGTCGTTGATCAGCGCCTGGGCCAGACCGATGCGGCGCGCCATGCCCTTCGAATACATCCCGACCGGCCGGCTGGCGACGGCGCGCAGGCCGACCATCTCCAGCAAGGCCTCGATGCGCATCTTCCGCACCTTGGGGGCCAGGCCGAAGAGCCGCCCATAGAAATCGAGCGTCTCGCGGGCGTTGAGGAAGCGATACAGATACGACTCCTCCGGGAGAAAGCCGATCCGCCGGTTGATCTTCGGGTCCGCGCCGTCCCCGCCCAGCAGCAGCGCGTGGCCCTTGGTCGGGTGCAGCAGCCCCAGCAGCATCTTGATCGTGGTCGTCTTGCCCGATCCATTCGGTCCCAGAAGGCCGAACACCTCATTGTGGCGAATCTGCAGGTTCAGATCGTCGACGGCGTAGGCCTTGGCGCGCCCCCACCAATCGGAGAACACCTTGGTCAGCGAAATTGTCTCAACGGCGTAGTCCATAATCTATCGCACGCACTCCAAACGAATCCTCACGACCGGGAAGAGCCTTGGCCGCCCCACCGTTTCCTACGACACCGATCCGGACAAGTGCGAGTCATGGTCGAGGTTCTCACCATAGCGAACCAGCCGGGCGCTGTTGAACACCACCACCAGGGAGCTGGCAAAATGCAGGAACGCCGCCATGCTCGGTGGGATGAATTTCGCCAGCGAAATGCCGATCACGATGAAGGCAATGCCAAAGCCGAGGTTCTGGTTGATGACGTTTCGCGTCTTGCGCGAAACCTGCACGAGGAACGGGATGCGGCGCAGGTCGTTGTTCATCAGCGCGATCGAGGCCGAGTTGATGGCGACGTCGCTTCCGGCGGCCCCCATAGCGATGCCGAGGTCTCCGGCCGCCAGGGCCGGTGCATCGTTGATGCCGTCTCCGACCACGACCACCGTGTGCCCGTCGCGCTTGATCTGCTCGACGATGGCCAGCTTGTCCTGCGGCAGGCAGTGGGCTTTGTAGTCGGTGCAGCCCAACTCGCCTGCGACCCGGTTGGCGACCTCGCTGCGATCGCCGGTGAGCATGGTTACCCGCTTGATCCCGATCTCGACGAGTTCCTTGACCGCCCTCTGTGCTTCCGGCCGCGTCTTGTCTTGCAGGCCGATCCAGCCGATGCACCGCGTGCCCTTGGCCACGTACAGCGTGCTGAACCCTTGCTCTTCATCCAGGGCCGGATCGGTGATACCGGTGAAATCGACACCGTTCTCGCGCAGGAATGTCTCACGGCCGACCCGAACCTTGGCCGAGTCGACGGTTGCAGTGACGCCCTTGCCCGGCGTCTCTTCGAACTCCGTCGCCGCGGGCAGGGAGAGATTGGCTTCCTTGGCCACTTCCTGAAGCGCGCGGGCGGCCGGGTGTTTGCTTAGCTGCTCGGCGGCCGCCGCATCGGCCAGCAGCTCGGCCGGCTCGACGCCATCGGCGGGCGTCAGCTTGGTCACGTAGAGCCGCCCGGTGGTCACGGTGCCGGTCTTGTCGAAGACCAGGGCGGTCATCTTGCCGGCGATCTCAAGGTCCGCCACGTTCTTGACGAGCACGCCCAGTCTCGCGGCGGCCGAAATCGCAGCGACCATCGCCGTCGGCGTCGCCAGAATGATCGCGCAGGGACACGAGATGACCAGAATGGTAATCGCCTGATTGATGTCCCGCGTGAAGAACAGAACGATGGCCGCGATCATCAGGACGGTGGGAATATACCACATGATGTAGCGATCGATGATCCGCATGATCGGAATCTTCGTGTGCTCGGCCTGCATGATCAACGACTGAACCTTGCCCAGGGTCGTGTCCTGCCCGGCCTTGGTCACGCGGAGATCCATCGCACCGGTCAGGTTGTTCGTGCCCGCAAAGACCTGCATGCCGGGCACCTTGTCGACCGGCAGGGATTCGCCCGTGATCGTCGCCTCATTGACGCTGCTGAGCCCGCTGGCAACCTCGCCGTCGGCCGGAATGTTGTCGCCCGGACGCACGCGAATGAGGTCGCCCGGCTTCAGGGCGCTGACCTTGACCTCCTGCTCGGTACCGTCGGCGCTCACCAGATTGGCACGGGTCGGCGTCAGTTTGATCAGCGACTCGATGGACGCCCGCGCGCCGAGCGCCGTGCGCGTCTCGACCAGCTCGCTGAGCAGCATGAAGAAGCCGATCAGGCCGGCCGCCACGTACTCGCCGGTGGCGAAGGCGGCGACAATCCCCAGTGCCGCCAATTCGTCCATGTGCGATTTGCCCCGGATCAGGCTGAGCATCGCGTGGATGACGATGGGCAGGCCCAGCAGCAACGCCCCGAGCATGGCGAAGATCTCGGTGTTGAAACTGTCGGGGCCGTAGATGAATCGGCCAATGCCACTGTTGATCAGGAGGACGCCGCCCGCCAGGGTGCCCAGCAGCGCCAGGCTGATTCGCCACTGCTGGCCTCGAGTCTCGTCGGCGGTGTCCTGCTGAAAATGCAAATGCTGATGCGCCATAGTTCTGTTCTCGTCGTCCGGTGTTGGCCAAGCGACCCCGCCGAGCGGGGACGTGGCGGCTTCGTTTGTCTTGGCGCCTATGGAGTTCGTCTGGGCCTGAGGGTCTGGTCCCGGTTCACCAGGATGCGAACCTCCTGACCCTTCGACGTCTCCGCCGGCTCCAGGACGAATTTCTCATCGGCGTTCTGAAGCACCTTCTCGATCGTGTCCAGGTAGATCCCCTGAGCAACCAGCTCGGGCCATTTACGGTATTCGGGCAGAATGCTCATCAGGTACTCGGCGTTCGCCTTGGCGCCTTCGACGACCTTGGTGCTGTGCGCCTGGGCCTGGGCGAGCGTGTTCTGGGCTTCGCCGGCCACCTGCGTCCAAAGAAACTCCAGGCGACCGTCGTCGCCGTCGGTTGCCATCAGGGCGCTGTGCAGCGTCTCGGCGACCTGGCCGGCGGCATCAGTGAGCGTCTGCTCGGCGTAATTCCTGGCATCACTGATCGCCATGCCGCTTCGCTGACTGGCGGCGATGAACTCCTCAAAGGCCCTGTCTACCTGCCGAGGCCAGGTGGCCGCCACCAACTGGACCTTCGTCACGCGAATGCCGCTGTCGATGGCGTCCAGCTTCTGCTGGGTCAGTTGCTCGACGTGCCGGGGGATCGTGTCGGTGCTCTGGATCGCCTCATCGATGGTGTACTGCACCATGGCCGTGACGACCGCGTCATCGACCACACTTCTCAGCAACGGCGTGACCCACTCCTTCATCACGTCGAAGTAGATCTCGCCCGGTCTGGCGTCCCGAATGTAGACGTTGGTGTAGAACGCCTCGATGTTGTTCACCTGGTAGTCGATCTGCCACTGCGTGTGTACGATGCTGTAGTCGCTGGCGTCACGGTCGGACACCGTCGCTGAGGTTCCGCTGTCGGCCTCCGGCAGGCCCTCAACGAAGCGCGTTTCGTCCACGCGACCGCGCGTCAGGCTGTACCCTTCCGTCAGGGGATTGAGCTTCTCCGGCACCAGGTTTCGAGGCTTGGCGCCCGGCCCGAGGATGTCGTCTCGCGTCTGCCGGTACCAGAAGGACGTGATGGGCAGCCGGGTCTGGGCTTCGACGGGGATCTTGACCAGCTCATCGATTGGATACGGGAAGACCCAGTGCCATCCGGGGCCCAGGACGCGCTCTTCGCCGACACCTCGAATGGCGCCGAAGCGCAGAACCAGGGCCTTTTCACCCGAATCGACCGTCTTGAAGCCGGAAACAAGGAAGGCGGCGACCAGCACGATCATAATCACTTTCAGAATGGCGAAGCTGATCCGCAGCGCATCGGAAAGCGACTTGCTCGACGCATCCAACTCCTGAGACTCGATCGACTCGGCGTCGTTCCGCGTCACGTGCTCGGGTTCGTGTTGGTGTTCGTGTTTCTCTGCCATAGGTCCTCAAGGAGAAACGGAAGGGATTGCCTCGGCGCAGATCACTTCCCGGATTCCAGTGACGGCATTGTGCGAAGATACTTAAACGGCTCGGCATCAGCCGGAATGACGAGGGTCGCCCGCTCCTTCAGGGTTGCCAGCAGCGCCTCGAGGTTGCGCAGGAACATCGCCAGTTCCGGCGCCTCTTCCAGCATCTGGTAGTATTGGGCGGCCTCGGCGTCGCCTCGACCGCGAATGGCCTTGGCCCGCCCTTCGGCCGCCGCGAGCAACGCCGTCTTCTTGGCGTCGGCATCGGTCCGGATCTTGGTGGCCTCGGCGTGGCCCTGAGCGATGGTGGCCTCCGTGCGCCGGCGACGCTCGGCGCGCATCCGCTCGAAGACGTCCTGGGTCACGTCCTCACTAATCTTGAGCTGCTTGATCCCGAGCGTCTTGACCTCAATGCCGTAGTCGTTGCGCATCGGCTCCTGGAGGTCGGCCAGCATCTCGGCCTGGATCTGTTCGAGTCGGATCCGTTCCGGATCGTTGTTGACGAAATCGCTGAACGTATGCTGACCGATCACGCGGTTCTGCGCATTGTTGAGCCGATATCGAATCGCGTCGTTGGCGTCTGCGACGGTTCCCAGGGCGTTGAGGAACTTGAGCGGTTCGGCGACTCGCCAGACGACGTAGCTCGTCACGATCAGGGGCACGGCCCCCCTCGTGGTGGTCTCGGCCGGCGGCGCATCGAGAACTCTCATTCGTGCATCGAACCGATGGACCCGCTCGATCGGGGTCGGCCATTTGAAGTACAGGCCGGGCCGGGTGATCTCGCGGTCGTCCAGCGGCCGCCCAAAGCGCGTGATGAAGGCCGCCTCAGTCTCTCTGACCTGGAACGAGACGAGGTAGAGTGCCATCGTGCCGAAGATGACGGCAATCAGTACGGGAATCGCGATCTTTTTCATTATCTGATGGTCTCCTCTATTCCACCAATATCCAAGAGACTGGTCGGGAGCCTGTCCTGAAGGTCCACAATGATCACCTGGCTGTCGTTGGGATCGACGGCCACCACGTACTTGCGGATGTCCTGGAGCGCTTCTTCAAGCACCGCCAGACGCTGTTCTTCCTTGAAGATTCTCGGGGCGGCCTTGTACGCCTTGATCTGTCCGGCGAAGCGTTCTCCTGTGGCCTCGGCCAGCGTGGCCTTCTCGAACGCGTAACTCTGGGCTTCGCGGAGGGTCTTGAAGACCTCCCCCTTGGCCAGCGCGAGCGCCTCGTCGAACTGCCCGCCCAGGCGCTCGGCGTCGTCGGTCCGCCCTTGGCTTTGCGCCCTCTGGTATGCGGCTGCCAGGTCCGCCAGCTCATAGGCCTTCTCGACCGAGCCGATCAGCGTTCCGAGGGTCGCGTTGCGTTCGGCCTCGGCGTTGAGCACGAGGGCCAGCTTCTTCTGAACCGCGCCGATGACCGCTTGGTAATCCGGCGCCACCTCAGGCGGCGGGTGGATGCCCTGGACCCCGAGGAACACGACCTCGATGCCCAGCCCCTCCTCGTTGGCCGCCTTCTGAATTCTCTCGGTGAGAATCCGCTTGGCCCGCGTCCGGCCGGCGCCGAGAAGGCTTTCGCTGGCGCGCTCGTCGGTGGCGGTCATGTCCACTTCGATCTGGGCGCTGGCGGCAAACTGGGTCAGCTCTCGGTAGCAAATATCCTCGAGCAGAGCCGATGGGTTGCGATGACCGTAGATATACGCATACAGGTCCTTGATCCGGTATTGGACCGGCATGTTCGCCTTGATCAGGCTGACCGGCACCGCCCCCTCTGCGGTGGCTTCGCCGGTTTGCTCGCTGGCCACCAGGAAGCTGAATTCCGTTTCATAGTGGGCTTCGCCCCACAGAAGCGCCGGTTCGGCCAGCGGCCGACCGGTCCTGGGATCCCTGCGAGGAACGTACCCGATGTAGAGTTCCATGATCTCCTGCGTGGGGTACTTGTAGGCGATATCGATCGGCCAGGGCAATTTGAAGTGGATGCCCGGCTTCAGATGGCGAACCTGCCCCGCGCCGTTCACCGGATCGCCGAACCGTTCGACGATGACCTCTTCGCTCGGCTGGACCACAATAATGCAACTGGCCAGATAGAGCGTGGCCGCCGAGAAGAGAATCAACGGCACCACGGCCCTCTCGAGGAGCTTGTAGAACCACGTTTGGGAGACCTGGAACCCGAACTGGTAGTCGATGGCCGCCGCAAGACTGCGGAAGACACCACCGGGTTCATTGATGATGCCGAGCAGCCGGCTGTCAAAGGCGGCGCGACTGTACCGGCCCTTGATTCGAGGGCGGTAAATATCCAGAACGGCGTTGAGCGCCGTCTCGATGCCCAGCAGGATCAGAAGGCTCGGCACGACGTATCCCATGACCAGCAGGGGCACACGGAACTGGAAATGCGTTCCGGCCAACGCCATCGCCAAGGCAAAGCAGACAACGGCCACGCCGAGCAGAAAGCTGGCCCCGGCCCGCAGCGGTTTCCAGGCCGGCTCGGCCGACATCCCCGTCGCATAGCGCGACAGCAGAAAGCTGATGAACGCCACTGCCGTCAGGAGGATCGCGCCGACCAGAGGCTGCTGGGTCGGCGCCGACAGCGCCGGGCTCAGGGCCCGCAGCAGCAGCAGACCCAGGGCGATTTCGTAGACGGCGATCAAAGCCCCGAAGATCGGGATGAACCATTTCTCCATCAGATCGAGCCGGCGCTGAGCCACCGCAAGCAGCGTCGCCCGCTCGCCTTTGCCCTCGAACAGCGTTGAGCCGCTCTTGTCCCGGGCCAGCTGCGTCATGTCCAACCGCTCTTGCTCGGCCAGGCTGCGCTGGTGAAACTGGAGGGCCAGCACCAGCCAGATCAACGCGGCGCCCAGAATCTGCCAGGCCACCGCCGAGACTGCGAAGAACCCGCTCCAGCGGCCGAGAAAGAAAACGATCCCGAAGAAGATCAGGCTCAAGACCAGGGAGACCCAGGCCACATGCTCGGGGCGTTTCGACGATGTTGTCATTTCGTGCTTCGACTCCCGAAAGCGAACAATAACCCGCTCATCCAGTATCTACTGATAATCAAAGACCTTCCCCCTTTACAGGCGGGAAACGCGGTACTATAACACCCAATGTGAGTCTCGTGTAGTGACAATCACGAAAAAATCCGCTCCAGGCGACCCGTCGCGAAGAACCGGCAGACGGGAACCGCCGGATGCCAGGGTCGAACATGCTCAAGAAACTCGCGGCGATTGCCAGGAATACCTTCGTTGAAACCATTCGCCAACCCGTGTACGCGGTGATCATCGGGATTGCCCTACTGCTGTTTCTTCTTGGCCCGTCTCTGTCCATGTATACCATGGACGATGACAACAAACTCTTGCGTGAAATCGGGCTTTCTACGCTTTTCTTGATGAGCTTGTTCGTGGCAATCTTCTCGGCGTCCGGGGCGGTGGCCGTGGAACTGGAGAACAAGACGATCCTGACGGTGCTCACCAAGCCGGTTCAACGTCCGATATTCGTGCTTGCCAAGTTTCTCGGAGTGGCCGGAGCGGTCGGCGTGGCGCATTACATCGGCACCATCGCTCTGTTGATGGCCATCCGGCACGGCGTCCTTGAAACGGCCTCGGACACGCACGACTGGACCGTGGTCGGCGCGGGGGCCGCCATCGTCGTGATCACCCTCCTGCTCAGCACGTTTTTCAATTATACCTACGACTGGAAGTTCACCTCGACGGCCGTGATTGTCTTGGCCGTTCTCGCCACGTTCGGCCTCGTCTTTCTGGCCCTGATCGACCGCAACTGGCAGTTCAACCCCGCCAACAACGGGATCGACAGGCTCGATGTGTTCGGTGCGGCTCTGCTGTTTCTGGCGGCCCTTGTGATTGCGGCCCTGGCGGTGGCGGTGTCTGCGCGATTCAACACCGTGGTCACCCTTTCGGCCTGCATCGGCCTGTTCCTTCTGGGACTGACAAACGATTACGTCTTCGGTCGGTTCGCGGCAACCCATCTGTGGGCTCGGATCGGCCGGGCGCTGGTCCCAAACCTCCAGGTGTTCTGGATCAGCGATGCCATTTACGAAGGCAGCACCGTACCTGCCAAGTACATTCTCGTTGGGGCAATCTACGCCGTCTGCTACACGACGGCCATCCTCGCGCTGGCCGTGACACTGTTTCAGCGGCGGCAGGTCGGCTGAGGACCGGATGCCTCACGCCAGAGACCTCGCCACGGCGATTTCGTCGCACTCCTGCTGCTTGGGGCAGCGGGCGCAGTCGCTCCAAACCTTCATGGGCAGGTCCTCCTTCGGGACGACCGAGAACCCGACCCGCTCGAAGAACCGTGGCTCCAGAGTCAGAGCGAAGACACGGGGCACGCCCAGGCGTCGCGCCTGCCCCACGGCGGCCTCGACCAGGGCCCGGCCAAGCCCGCGGCTCTTCTGGCTTGGGGCCACCGCCAGCGACTTGATCTCCGCCAGATCGGACCAGATGATCTCCAGCGCGCAGCAGCCGACGACGGCGCCGTCCTCCTCGGCGACATGGAACATCTGGAGCTTCTCATAGACCTCCGCCAGTGACCGAAAGAGCATCTTGTCGTGTTCGGCATAGCAGTTGATCAGGGCCGAGATCGCCTTGGCGTCCGAGATTTTCGCGCTGCGCACGTTCATATGACCGAGCAGTATAATGATCTGTCCGCTCTTTGCAACGGGGATTCCCTCCGGTCCGTGATACGCACGCCGGCGAGAGAAGGCGTCACCGGGCTTCGTCGCCGCCGTACAGAGCATCGATCCCGGCCTCGACGGCCGCTCGTGTCTCTGCCGCCATCAGGCTGATCGTCACCTGCTTGCGATTGGGGTGAAGCCGGGCGTAACGAACCACAAACTTGCGGAAGTAGCCAATCGCTCGTTTCTCCGGATAGCCGTTCAGCACGCGATGGAAATGCTCGAGCATAATCTCTCGCTGCTCGGCCAGGTCCGGCGGGGGCGGGACCGGGCGATTCTCCCACACACACCGCAGATCGCGGAAGATCCACGGATTGCCGATCGCACCGCGGGCAACGACAAAGCCATCAAGACCTGTTCGTTTCATCAGTTCGACCGTCGCAAGCGGATCGAAGATGTCGCCGCTGCCGACGACTGTGGCCGACGGAAATCGGGCTTTGACCCTGGCCAGGGCGTCCCAGTCGGCCTTGCCGCGATAGCGCTGCGAGACGGTGCGTCCGTGGATGACCAGGGCATCGATTCCCTCTTCGATCGACCGCGTCACGATCTCCCAGAAGCTGTCCTGGGATGCGGGCTGGTGATCGGTGCCGATGCGGAGCTTGATCAGCACCGGACAGGTGACGGTTTCGCGGACCGCCTTGACGATATCGATGACGGTGTCGGGCTGGGCCAATAGAGCGCCGCCTCGCCCGCGCCGCAGCACCTTGGGCACCGGACAAGCGAAGTTCAGGTCGATCACATCGTATCCGACCGCCACGAGGTCGCGGGCGGCCTTGGCCATGATCGATGGGGTCTCGCCCATGATCTGGGCGCCCACCGGGTGCTCGTCGATGCCGGGCCTGAAACAGGTCTTACGCAGGACGCGTGGCTCGGCCATGCTCTTGGCCAGCATCACATCAGTCAGGGCAAACGGACAGCCGAAGCGCCTGGCGAAATGGCGCATCGTGTAGTCGCTGTAACCGCTCAGGGACGCCTGGAAGAACGGAACATCCAACGTCAGGCTGCCGAGTTTCAGATGGGTCGGATCGTGCATACTCTCCTTGAGGCATTCCTGCGGCTTCGTCGGTCGGCCCAAGCTGCGCCCGGCTGTTCTCAATGGGACGACGAGCGGCAGAGAGGGTATCCGAGCGACGGCGTTCTGTCAACCGGAGCCGCCCGCCGTTCGAAGCCGAGACATGCACAGGTCTCAGACGGACTCAGGCGACTTCGATGGGATCGCCCAGACAAGCTGGTAGCCCAAACCGAGGGCCGCCAGAAAGATCTGGGAACTGAACAGGATCATCGACATCAGCAAGGCGTGGGGCTGGGCGACCCCATAGGCCGTTAGCAGGCCGACGACCGTCACCTCGCGCACTCCGAGATTGCCCACGGTGATGGGCACCTTGCTAAGAAGGAACACGGTGGCCCACAACCAGATCAGGACACTGGGCCCGACGGTCACGTGGGCAGCGCGGGCCGCACAGAAGTAGATCGCCAAACCGACGACGAGCCCGTCCAGAGCGTTCACCGCAGCAACGGTCAGATGGAACCGCAATCCGGCGTTCTGAAAGACAGCCAGTTGCGTGAGGATGTCATTTCCTCGTTTCTGGATGCGCCGGGGCAGAAGCCTCAATGGGAAGGCCAGCAGGCGCGTCACCACCTGTCCGGTGCGACCGTTCAGAAGCAGAACGCACAGTAGCACGACGGCGACGAGAAGCGCAGCGCACACCACCGGCAAGACCCGATCGTATCGTGCGTGCGGAAAGAGCACATGGGTCGGGTTCGTCACGATCAGGGTCGCCAGGCCCACCACCGTCATGGCGACCAGGAGCATGACCTGGTTGTAGAGCATGCTGCTCAGGACGTGGGTGCCCTTGCCGGTGTGTTTCTTGAGGATATACCACTTGACACCCGTGCTCAGGATGCCGGGCAAGATGAGGCTGTAGAGGGCCGTCACCGAACTGGCGCCGAAGAGAACGGCAAGCGGGACGTCACAGCCCTGCCGTCGTAGGATCAGCCGGAGTGCAACCGACTGGACGCCGTAGAACGTCGCGGCGAAGAACCACACGCCAAGCAGGTAGGTCCATCGCGCAGTCCGCGCCACCTGCCAGAAGTGCTGCATGTCCACCTGCCGGAACACGTAGCAGAGCAACCCGACGGTAATCGTCAGTCGCAGAAGCAGCTTCGCAATGGCCCTGGTCCGCTCGGTCATAGGCTTCCACCGGCTCGTTGTGGTTGAATCGTCCTGAGCATCACGATCCGCTCGCTCCGGCGATCAGGACCTTGCGCGAGAAGGTCAGTTGGATCTTGTAGAGCTTCATGAGTAATCGGCTCTTAGGGAACCACGCATGGAGCGTCCCGAACGGCAGCCGGCCCGCGACCGCCGACACCAGCAGCCCGACCAGCCCCGCCAGCGGCCCCGACAGATACGTGCTCCGGCAGGTGTCGTAGCCGGCGCTGACCAGCAACTGCGACAGGCGACGTTGGGTGGTGACATAACCGTGCGAGAAATCGCTGTTGAAGAAGTGCCATCGCAGATTGAGGTAGTCGGGCGAGCAGACCACGAACCGGCCGTTCGGCGTAAGGCACCTTCGTACCTGCTCGGCAATCGCCAGTGCCTCCTTCACGTCGCTCATGTGCTCGAGAACGTTGATCATGACCGCACAGTCGAATCTCTCTTCCATCTCGGGCAACGGCGGAACCAGTGCACGCACCACGCGCGCCCCCCGCTTCTCCAGCGCCTCGGCCAGATGAGAGTTCGGCTCGATCGCCGTATACGAAATCGAGCGCTCCAGGCAGAGGTCGGCGAACGCCCCTCGTCCCGGGCCGATCTCAAGGACCTTGTCCCCGGCTTTTAGATTGGCGAACTCCAGGATACGCCGGCAGAAGCGCGAAGCCACCCACGCGCCGGCACCGGTGGGCCGATCCTGATGGAAATGGTCGTAAAACGTTGTCTGATTCATATCGAAGGTCCATCTCTCCCGTCACAGCGTGCGCCCGCGCGGGCGGGGGCCGTTCGTTTCTGTGCGTAGACGACGATGATATCCGAGCGGCGCAGCAAGGACACGATGATCGTCGCAGGCAGCAGCAGGAGCCAGAGCAGCGCCGACTGTCGGATGCGGTTGCGGCGCTTCGGATCGATATTGTCCCCGTACCGCCGGTATTGCAGCGATCCGAGCAGACCCCAGGGCGACCGGTCGTGGAAGATGCGCGTCACGGTCAGACCGTGTGATTCCAGCAATCGGCGCATCGTCGCAGGGCTCCAGATGCACAAGTGGCGGGGACAGTCCAGATGATACCACCGGTCCTGGAACCGCCGGGCGAAGGTGCTGTCGAAGTTGGGAACGCCGAGAACGCTGGTGCCCCCTTCCTTCAGCAACCGACTCATGGCCGCCACGGCCTCATGTGGATTGGCGATGTGCTCCAGATACCACCACGCCGTGATCGCGTCAAAGGAATCGGCTGCAAACGGTGCTTCTGTGATCGGGCCCTCGAACACATCGACCCCATACCGCGTCCGGGCGGTCCGGACCGCATGGGGCGAGATATCGACGCCCCGGACCTCGCAGCCGGTGGCAGCACGTGCCGCAGCGAGGAACGCCCCGCTGCCGCAGCCGACGTCCAGCAGACGCCGGCCCGCGCCCAACCGGCGAAACAGCGGCGCCATCACCCGGGCGTCCGTCCAACGTTTCAGTTCGGTGCCCACCAGCGGTATCCTGTGCAAGCCGTCGCGCACGGCCATCAATGCCTTACGCGAAATCTGCGACTTGTCGGCGTGCGGTGCATATGACTGCGGGTATAACTGCCCGATGCTCTCGGGCGCGACTTGCGGGTTCATATACACCAACGAGCACGACCGGCAGCGCACGTAACGAAAACGACCCTCGATCCCATGCAGACGATCGACGGCTTCGAACAGATGCATCGCATCCTCGCTGCCACACAGCGGGCAAGAAGCCTTGATGGTCCGAATCGTCGTCATGTGCCTTCCGTTGTCTTGGACATTCACCAGGGCAGCTTTCGGGCCCGAACGTAGCGATGCAGCGCCACGACAAGGCGCTGAGCCGGCGCCAGGGTCAGAAGATACCCGCCCCAATTGGCCGCAGAGGCCGGGTGGAGTTTGATCGCCTTGGCATAGTACTTTCGAGCGCGCGGCACATCGCCGTCAGCGGCCAGCCAGAAACCGGTCAGGAAATACGACCGTGCATAGCGGCGCACGATGCGTTTGCCGAGCCTTCGGGCCAGATCGGGATACTTGCGCAGCGTGCGCTTCAGTGCGGCTCGCGTCTTGGCGTAGCTCTTGACCTTGTTGGCCTGCTTCGACGTGCTGCGCGGGTGTCGTCGCCAGCAGCCCAGAGGCTCAGGATCGTAATGGGCGCCGCTAAGATGAGCGACCTCGATCCACTTGATGTAGTCGCTGATCGGTCCGGGTCGTTCGAACGGTCCGGCCTTCTTCAAAACGTCGGTCCGGACCATCGCCGTAATCATCGGGACGAAGCAGTAGTGCAGGGCCAGCATCTCGGCGGCGTCGCCGGGTTTGACCGGATAGACGTCGCTGAGGCGACCCAGTCCGTGGCCCTCGGCATCGATAATCAGCGCCTCGGCATAGACGAGCCCGATCTCCGGGTGGGCGTCCAGAAACGACACCTGCCGCTCGAAACGCTGCGGAAGGACGAGGTCGTCGCTGTCAACAAAACAGAGGTATTGCCCTTGGGCCAACTCCACACCCCGGTTGCGTGCGGCGACGACACCCTGATTCCGCTGGGTGTGGATCTGGGCGCGAGATTCGGTACGGCGGGCGACCTCGACGGTACGGTCCGAACTGCCGTCGTCGATCAGAATGATCTCGAAGTCCTGGAACGTCTGCTCCTCGATGCTGCGCAGGGTCTGTGCAATGTAGTCCTGATGGTTGTACGAAGCGATGATGACGGACAGCCTGGGAGTCACCGCTTCCCCCCTCTCTGCGTCACGATCCGTTCGTAGAGGTCAAGGTACCGCTCGGCAACCGACCGCCAGGTGAAGCGCTCGGCCCGCTTCCGCGCCGCAGCCGACATGGACTGAAGCCTCGGCCTGTCGCCGACGAACCCCGCGATCGCGCGTACCAGGGCCTCTGGCGACGCCTCATCGACCACAAGGCCGTTGTCGGCGATCAGCTCATCGACGCCTTCACAGCGCGTGGTGACGATGGGCAGTCCCGAGGCCATTGCTTCAAGCATGGCGTTGCTCATGCCTTCCTGGGCGCTGGCGCTGATATAGAGATCGTGCCGACGATAGATTTCGGGCATCCGGTTGGCGTCACACCGCCCGGTCATCGTCACCGTCCCACGGAATCTTTCTGCGGAGATTCTCCGGCGAAGCTCGCCTTCGAGAGCGCCGCCTCCGACAATGGTCAGTTGCACGTCGCCGCCTGCCTCGCGGAGCGCTTCGACCATCTCAATCAGCACCGGCAGTCGTTTCGTTGCAGACAGCCGGCCGACGGTGATCAGCCGCAGGGGTCGCGTCCCGCCGGAGAATTCTCCGGCCGGAGCGAACCGCTCAAGGTCCACGCCGTTGGGGACCACGTCGATCTGCGCCGAGGGCAGGAATCGCGAGGCCCGCTGTCGCAGCCCCTCACTGCACGCGACCAGGGCCGACGCCTGTTGCCAGATCGGTTTGAACACCAGTGGCCCAAGCAGCTTATAGTCCAACTGCAGACGGGCATTGCCGCCGGGCACGTCGGAGCCGCGAAGCGAGATCACGTAAGGCAGTCGGCCGGCCGTACGATGACACAGCCAACCCGTGGGAAAGGCGAAAAACGCGTGGGCCAGATCATAGGGTGTCTCGCGGAGGAGCCTTCGGTAATGAGGGCGGGCCTTGAGGAGCCACGAGAGCACTTCAGTACGCCGCCAGAAGTGCAAATGCTCTTTGCGGATGCCCACTTTGTGGATTCGGATGTTGTCGGCGAACGGCTCCATCGAGAAGCCCGGTTTCGGCGCCGAGGTCAGCACATCGACGACAAGGTCGCTACGGCCCGCGAACTCCTTCAGAAGCGAGTGATGCGCCTGCCCTCCCCCGCCACCGATGGGCGGAAACTCATAATTGAGCATGAGCAGCTTCATGCGTCCCTCTTCCGGGCGATCGCGTAGAGGTTTGTCTGGAGGCTCAGCGGCAGTTTCTCGAAGTTGACCCGCGCGATCAGGGAGCCGAGGGGCCCGAACCTCTTGAGCTTCGCACGCGTGAATTCGTTGATCGAGTTGACCTTCACGAAGCTCACTTCGAACCCATGCCGGGCCAGTCGGCGGCGGAGCTGTCCGGGCGTATGCAGCGACGGATGGTACCGCCGCCACTTGAGCGACTTGTGCGAGAGCGTCTCAAACGTCGCGTTGCTGAGCTTGTTGGGCGTCTGGAAGAGGTAGTGACCGTGGGGCTTGAGCACCCGATGCACCTCGCTGACGTGCCGGTCGATCCGGGCGATGTGCTCGAACAGATCGAAACTCAGAACGACGTCGAACGTCTCATCGGCGAAGGCCAGTTCCTCGGCCGCCTGCACCTGCAAATCGAGCCCGGGACACTTGGACCGGCCGTATTCGATGGCAACGCGAGAGATGTCAGTGCCCGTGACGTGACAACCCCGCCCCGCCAGTTCACTGACCACAGCGCCGATCCCACAGCCGATCTCCAAAACGCGGTCGCCCGGCCGGAGCAACCCGGTTCGCGAAAGGAACTCCAGGTTGGTCTGGAGATTGCCCCGCTGCTCCTTGCCGCGTTCGAGGCCGCCGGTCCAGGTGCTGTCGTACAAGTCCTGCTGGTCTTTAAGTTGCTGGTCCATATCGCGATTCGATGAAGATCAGTCTTTGCGCTGAAACAGCACCTGTTCGCCGAACAGGCCCACAATCCTATAATTCTTCATCACGTAGTCGCGGAGCGGCTTCATCGCCTCAAATCGCAGCGCCTCGTCCGGCTCGATCACCTCGCGCAACTGCTGCGCGTAAGCCGCTTCATATTGCTTGATCATCGCTTCGTCGGTGGGCAAGAACTGCTCTCTCAGTAAGGGCCAAAGCTCCAGAGGCGGCCGATCCCAGGGGAAGTGCCGCTTTCGCGTATCGACAATGAACTTGGGCGCATCTTTCGCAAAGGCATCGAGCAACTCGCCAACGCGCTCCGCCAGCTCAGCCGGCGGAAGGGTGTGCATGGTCCCTTCGAAGGCCTTCGGGGCCGAGCTGAGCCTCTGAGCTTCCACGTAAATGCCCGGGACCCAACCCCAGACATAGATGGTGTCGCTGGGCTCGGTGCGTTCGCGAATGTACTGGCCCACCTGCTCCCACGCCCCGCGATTGCCCTTCTGGCTTTCGTCGACGCTGCGCCATGCGGCGTAGAGCGGTGAGGCCGGGATCCGACCGGCGCGAGGCGGCCGGTATCGCGCGGCTACCTCCCTCCATTTCTGCAGATAACCCCGGCTGGGTGCACCGTATGCGGCGCCGCTGTGCGGGCTCGTCTTGATGCCGAAGAAGATGTGCCAGGACAAGAGCATCACCACGAGAACAGACAACAGTCCAAGGACAACCCACCGGGCACGATTCGGGTCCAAGTGCAATCGGCGGCTGTAGAGACAGGTGAGATAGCCGCCCAGCATGGCCGCCGAGGCGTTCAGCGGCAGATAATACTGCTCGTACGAACGTGGGCTGATCCAAATGAAGGCCATGTCCAGGAACCACCAGACGGCGAAAAGCGGCACGAATCGCCCCGGATCATCCTGCATCAGTGGCTTCTTCCTCGCCTTGTCCCTGCCGCGCAGCAGTACGATCAGACGAACTGAGATGGCTCCGGTCGCCAACAGAATCGGCAGGATCAGCAGCCGGTAGTGTCGCAGAACGCGCAGGAACGCATCCTTCCGTGCGGCCGGACCAAGCGCGTCCCAACTGTCGCGGACGTAGCCCGGCAGGAACCGCTGCAGGAAGCCGCTTGAGGCTTCTTCGGGCGACGCCACTTGTGTCTCGGACTGCGGGGCCTGAGATTCGACCTGCACCGGATCCGACGAACTCGCCGTCGGCAACAGCGGTCCATAAACGAATGAGTAGGGCCAGAACGCCACGGGCGATCCCATGCTTGCATACCAGCCGAGGATCGGGACCAAGACCACCAGCGCCCCGGCCGTCATCAGCAAGAGGTCTCTGCCGGCCCTCTTCCAGCTCTCGCGATGCAGCACCGGCTGAATCAGGACAAACAGTCCCGTCGCGGCGATGGCCGACAGGCCCGTCTGCTTGAACATGGGACCCCAGACCAGGGTTGCACCCGCCAGAAGCAGCCACCACCATTTGCCCGTGAGCCGATAGTAGACGAAGCAGCAGACGCCCGCGATCATGAAGGCGATCATGAACTGCTCTTTGACGTTGCCGTACTTGGCGATCAGGGGCGCCGAGAGGTAGACGGAGGCGACGATGACCCCGATGGCGGCCGCCAGCGTTCCGAAGAGCCGGCGCATGGTGACGAACATGAAGACGAGGGCGGCGGCCTGAAAGACCATTTGGAGGAGCTTGGGCCCGATATCCTTGAAGCCCCAAAGCCGCACGGCCAGCATGTTCACCAGGAGCGTTCCCGCCTGGGCGCTGGGTTTCTCTTCCACACCGATCCGCGCCCCGGACAGAACGCGCTGGGCCGAGTACAGGTAGGCCCCGCCGTCAAACGGTTCAGGGCTGTTGAACTCGAAGTACTTGCCCAAACCGAACGGCATGCCCGCCAGAACGAGGATCAGACCAGCAGTCAGAACGAACTTCATCCGACTGCCGCCGAGAAGCTGTGGCTTGCCCTTCATATGGACCGAGCGTCCGTGGAGAGATTTGCTTCGTTTCGGGATCTTGCTCATTCACTTCTCTCCACAGGGCCCGATGCGTCGAGGACCTCTCGGATGGCATATGTCGGTCGGCCCTGGGATTCATGGTACGTTCGCACGAGCAACTCGGCGAGCAGGCCCATCAAGACGAATTGGATCGTCGCCGTGATCAACATGGCCGTCAGGACCAGAAGCGGGTTGCGATTCATCGCCAGATGGTACGACGCGATGAACTTCTGATACAGGACCGCCAGGCCGGAGAGGACCGCCCCCACCGCCGTCACAGCGCCCAAACCGCCGAAGATGTAGATCGGCTTGGTGGAAAATGAGCCGAGGAATTTGACCGTGATCAGATCGAGGATGACCTTCCACGTGCGAGCCAGCCCGTATTTGGCCACCCCGGCCGTCCGGGGCCGGTGGTTGACCACGCACTCGGTGATGCGTGCCCCGCTCCAACTGGCCAGCGCCGGGATAAAGCGGTGCATCTCGCCGTAGAGTCTCGTCTCTGCCAGCACCTCCCGCCGGTACGCCTTGAGCGTGCAGCCGTAGTCGTGCAGCTTGACCCCGGTGATCGTCGAAATCAGCCAGTTCGCCATCCGCGAGGGCAGCCGCCTCGTCAGGGCTTTGTCATGCCGTTCCTTGCGCCAGCCGCTGACGACGTCGTAGCCTTCGTGGAGCCTGGCGACGAGCATGGGGATGTCGGCCGGGTCGTTCTGCAAATCCGCGTCCATCGCGATCACGACGTCGCCACGGGCGTGGGCGAACCCGGCGCTGAGTGCCGCCGTCTGGCCGAAATTCTTGCGGAAACGAATGACCCGGACATTGGGATCGGCCTGATGGAACTCCGTCAGGATCTCGAAGCTGCCGTCGCCGCTCCCATCGTCGACGAAGATGATCTCATACGCGTAGCGTCCGTGCAGAACCTGCTTGATCTGATCGTGCAGCGGGCGAAGATTGTCCCGTTCGTCGAGCAGCGGCACCACCACGGACAGTTCCGTTTGACTTCTGTCTTGTGTCACTTCAGCGCTATCCTATTGCCCAGGCGTTGGATGGTTATGGGCCCCTATCGTAATGCGAGGGCCGCACTTATGCAAACAATCGCAAAATCAGTACAGTCAATGGATTATCGGCAATAGGAGCGTGCCATCTGAGCAAAAAAGCCCGCCGACCGTGCCCCCTATGGGCGATTCACCTTGTACGGTCCGATCTCATCGACCGGGATCGGCTCGAAAAGGACGGACCGCAGCAGACCGGAATCGGCAGGCAGCGTTGCACCGGATGCGATCTGTTGGGCCAGAGCACCATCGGCCACCGCGTTGAGGGCGGCCACTTGAACGCCGCCGTCGCGCTGGAAGACGCTTTCGCACCGGGCATAGAGGTTACGCCCGATCATGTTGACGTTGGCGTCGCTTCTGAGGTCGGCCAATTCGGGATAGCGACTCGCATAAGCCGGCTCGGCTGCCTGGGGCAAGAACCGCTCGATCGCCTCAAGCCAGCGTGACTCGCCCCATCGGCTAAAGGTCAGTCCGGCCAGACAATCGACGAACAGATTGCCCTCGACGATATTCTCCTTGCCGCCGTGGATCTGGACACCCCCGAAGTGGACGGCACCGCAGCGCTCGAAGAGATTGCCATAGATCGCGACGCCGGAGATCATATCGTCCAGCCGTACGCCCGCAGCACCGTGCTGCGTGCCGCCACGAATATCACTCCAGCGGTTCCAGCGGATCACGACGCCACGATAGAGCGGATTGCCCCACATGTCGAGCCCGCCCTGGTCGTCCGACTCGCGCACGACGTTGCGGATCCAGTTCAACTCGATGAGGTGGTCGTTGCCCTCGATCCGCATCGCCGACGATGGAATGTCTTCGAAGAGGTTATGGGCGATGCGGTTGCCGCAGCCGTCGAGATGAACGGCCGGCGCGTAGGTGCGTTTCAGGCGCGAGATGTTGGAGACGGTGCAGTTCTCGACGAAGTGCCCCCCCGGCATCAGGCTCCCGCGATCGCCTCCGGCTACGCGCGTCCCGCCGCAGCCGAGCGTGCGCATCGTGCAGCCGAAGATCCCGTGCCGCAGGCCGCCGTCAACAACGATCGCGTCGCCGCCGAATCGTTGAATCGTGCAGTCGGCAATCAGGCAGTCGGCCCCGCCACGAACGTGGATGGCGTCGCCGCGTCCTTCCTGAAGCGTCAGGCCGCGAACCACCATGTGCTCGATGTCGGTCAGCGTGATGAAGGGCCCGTCGAATACGCTCAGAACCACCTCGGCTTTGGACACGTCGAGTCCCCGTGGCGGCAGCCAATAAACGATCCTCGCCTGGCGATCCAGGTACCATTCGCCTTCGGCGTCCAGTTCGCGAAAGACATTCAATGCGTAGTAGCGCTGGTCCTTGCGATAGCCGTAGTTGGAATAGGGCCGAGCCAGCGTGAACGTCTTCTCGTCGGCATCAATCGATGTGACTGTCTGATATTCCTCGAACCAGTCCCAGAACCAGTAGCCGTACAGCCGCACGTCGGGCTCATCGAGCCAGCGGCTCGGCCGATCCTCGACGTAGCGGAACTTCCCATCGCGGCAGCCTTCGATCGTATTCCAGACCTTGAAGGTGTCGGTACCCAGAATCTCGCCGGTCTTAACGAATCCCTCATTCGGCCAGCGGGCGAGTGTCTGCGGCTCGCCGTCCACGAACAACTCCGGCTGACGACGCAACGCCGTCGCATCACCCCAGTCGTCCACGTCCAGAGTCGTCAAGTCGGCCTGCAACACGCGACCGCGAACCGATGCATCCAGCTTGTCGCGAACGGCTGCATCCGAGATCGGCTTCCACCCCGTGACCCGCACACCGCCGCGAAGGATGGCCTTCCCGTCGACCGGCCCCTCGTAGACCACAGGCGCCTCGGCGGTGCCCGAATCCTCACCAGTCAGTTGCAGCGTACGCTCCCACGGATACTCTCCGGCCCCAATCGCAACCTTCACCCCACCCTTGGGCAGCTCTCCGCCGCCGGACCGCTTCAACGACCGCACCGCGTCGCGGGCCCTTTCCAGGCTGCGAAACGGCGTCTCCCGCGACCCATCGGCGGCATCATCTCCCGCCGGAGCGACATAGAGCACCCTGCCGGGCTCGGGCAATACGGGTAAGATCTCGCGATAGGCCGCCGGGTCGCGGGCCGGCAACCCTCGTTCCAGACGCCTCGCCTCGGCGATTCGCCGCTCGGCGGTGTCCCGATGGAACCGCAACAGCGTCGTATCGGCCGCCATGCGTTCCCAGGCCGCAATAGCCGCCGCCGCATCCTGGCGAGCCATCGCCACCTCCGCCAATCCAAACAAAGCCAATCCGCGAGCGAACGCCCCGCCGGAAGGATCACCCACTACGGCCTCAAACCCCTCCGACGCCTCTTCCAGCCTCCCCGCACCCAATGCCTGGCCCGCCTCATCCAGCCTTGGACAGGACGAAGCCGGTGTCTCCTGCGATGCGCCAGGGGTCGCCAAGGTTGCAGCCAGAACGCCCAGGACAAGCAAGAATCGTCGTCGAATCATAAGAGTCGATCCTCCCGTCAGCAAATCGTTCGAATGTCGTTGCGTCCGAATCCGGACGTCTGCCCCGCAATATACCAGGGTCCACTCGGAAAGATCAAACTTCACGGGCACATTTCTGCCTCGCGCGCCCGGCCGACGCCCAACGTGCAAAGGTGCAGGGTTGAAGGCGATTGCCGATGGGCATAAGATACGGCGATGCTGGAGAAAGGATTGGTGCAAGTCTATACAGGTGACGGCAAGGGCAAGACGACGGCGGCCTTCGGGCTGGCGTTGCGGGCGGCCGGACAGGGCAACAAGGTGCTGGTCTATCAGTTCCTCAAGCCGCCGTCGCTCGATCTCGGCGAGCGATTCGCCCTTCAGTTGGGGGCGGTCCGGATTCGGGTGGAGGCGCTGGACACCGAGTGGGACATGGCCGCATCTTTCGGAGATGAAGAAGCGGTCGAACGGACACGGGCCGCCATTCGCGAGGCCCTGGCCAAGCTGACGGAGACCGCAAAGAAGCGATTCTACGACGTCCTGATCCTGGACGAAGTCGTTTTCTGCCTGGCGCATGGACTGGCGAGCCTCGATGACGTCAAAGGCCTGATCGAGGGTCGCGATCCGGCCGTCGAGATCGTGCTGACCGGTCGCGACGCTCCCATAGAACTGGTGGAGCTGGCCGACCTCGTCACCGAGATGAAGATGGTGAAGCATCCCTTCGATCGAGGCATACCAGCCCGACGGGGCATTGACTATTAGGTCGGTTTGAGGAGACGACGGTGCCGAAGAAGAACGTGGCAGCCATCATCTGTGCGGCCGGACCGGGGACGCGGTTCGGCGGGAAGCGAAAGAAGCAATTCGTCGACGTCGATGGCCGAGCCGTCTTCGTGCGAAGCATCGAACTGTTCGCCAACCGCGACGACGTCAGGCAGGTCCTGCTGGGCATCTCCAAAGAGGATGAGGAGATCGTCGAGGTCAAATGGGGTGCCAACCTGAAGTTCTTCGGGGTCAAGACCTTCTTCGGGGGCGGCGAGCGGTTCGACACGATCCGAACGGCCCTGGAACTGGTCGCCGACGACATCGACCTGATCGCCGTCCACGATGCGTGCCGGTGCTGTGCCACCGAGCAGCTCGTCGGCGAGGTCATCGCCGCCGCCGGCAAGAGCGGGGCCGCCATCCCCGCCTGCCCCGTCACGGCGACCCTGAAGGAGGCCAAAGACGGCGTCATCGCGCGAACGGTGGACCGGGCCAACCTCTTCGAGGCCCAGACGCCCCAGGTCTTCGAGGCCGCCCTGCTGCGAAAGGCCTATGCCAGCCTGGCCCACCTCGACCCGGCCCAGGTCACCGACGACGCCTTTCTGGTCGAGGCGCTCGGGCACGAGGTCTCCATCGTGCGGACCGATTCGTCCAACATCAAGATCACGGTCCCCACCGACGTGCCCATCGCCGAGGCCGTCCTCAGAAGCCGCCCAAAGGCTAAGCCCGAAGGTCCGATAGGCCCCTACATCGAGGCCCAATGGTAACTGCCGACCCGATGTGTGTGTGAAGATATTCCGGCATCTGTGTGGCAGCCTCAAACCGCAGCGCAGCGGAGGTTTGGGGATGGTGGACTTGACTGGCGAAGCGATCGCGGTCGGTCGCCCATGCACGGAACCATCCCCAAGCTCTTCGAGCTTGAGGCTGCCACAGACGCCTCTCTGCCTGAATGGGGCTTGCCGTGAAATTCGCACAGACAGGACGCAAGACCCGACAGGCACGAAGAATTCTGTTTTTTTCTGCTTGACGGAACGCCGGAAGGCGGGTATACTACTCTGATTATGAGGCAGAACTATCGCTTTAGCGTTAACTATTGGTGGTGGCCCAAGGAGACATATCCGACGGGCGAGCGATAATTTGCCATAGAAAAACCGCAAAGAACGATTTTTGACGCAGCCTGTTGGAACCAACAGGCTGCGTTTTTTTTGGTGTTTTTTCGGGCAGGTCAGTAGAACTTCGCTATCGTTGAGAGCCGGACATGGACGACTATCGACAGATCATACACAGCGCCGAGCCGGGCCAGATCGTTCCGATCGTCAAGCGGATCGACATCGGCGACCCCCTGGATTTCTTCGCCAAACTGACCGATTACGGCCGGGCCAAGAACTGCTGCCTGCTGGAATCGCGCGAGTATCTGGCGGGCACGAGCGCGCTGAGTTTCGGAACCGCCCGGCCGGCCCTGTATCTGACCGGCACGGGATCGGACTTTTGCATCCAGGCGCTGAGCAAGACGGGCAAGCGGATGCTCGGCTACCTGGCCGGCGACGAAACGCGGTTCGCCTTCTGCGAATCGGTGACGTTCGAGCCGGACCGAATCGTCGGGCGGATTCGGCCGACCGAGGGGACGATGGATGAGCAGACCCGGCTTCGCAGCACCAACCAGATGGATGTGTTGCGGGCGGTGGCGTTCGCCTTCCGCCTGGCGAGCAAGCCCTTCCGGGTCACCTGCGGCCTGCTCGGGGCCCTCAGCTACGACTTCGTGGACCAGTTCGAGAGGCTCCCGGCCAGCGAGCAGGACGTGCTGGGCAATCCCGACTACGAACTGTTCTTCGCCGACAACATCTTCCTGATGGACCACGAGAACAACCAGGGCTATGTCGTCGTCAACTGCATCGTCACCAACGGCGACCACGAGGCGGCGGTGGCCGAAGCCCAGGACGCCTTCGATTACTACTTCAATATGGCCCGGTTCCAGCCGCCCAAGGGCAAACGTCACGACGGCCCCCTGCCACCCGCCTCGACCGACACCAGCCAGACGGAATACGAAGACATGGTCCGCACGGCCAAGCAGCACATCCTTGACGGGGACATTTTTCAGGTCGTGCTGAGCCGGACGATCACGGAGCCCTGCCCCGACGAGCCGCTGGACGTCTACAAGCGGCTGCGCAAGCTGAATCCATCGCCCTACATGTTCTATCTGAACATGCCCAGCGCCGTGCTGATGGGCTCGAGCCCCGAGTTGAACCTGCGGGTCAGCGGGACCGGACCTCGGCATGTCGAGATCCGTCCCATCGCGGGCACCAAGCCGAGGGGACGCATCGATGGTGAGATTGACCCCGACACGGACTTTCGCTACGAAGCGGAACTGAAGCTGGACCGCAAGGAACTGGCCGAGCACATGATGCTGGTGGACCTGGCGCGAAACGACATCGCCCGCGTGGCCGATCCGGGCAGCCGGGTCGTCAACGAACTGCTGACGGTCGAGAAATACGAATCCGTCCAGCACCTGGTCAGCAACGTCAAGGGCGCGCTTCGGCCCGACCTCGACGCCTTGAGCGCGTATCTGGCGACGATGAACATGGGGACGCTCACGGGCGCGCCGAAGATCGAAGCGATGAAGATCATCCGCAAGCTGGAGAAGAACAAGCGGGGCTACTACGGCGGCGCCGTCATGTACCTGACGGTGGACGGTCAATTCGACAGTTGCATCACGATCCGCAGCCTTCAGGTCCGCGACCACACCGCCTACGTCCGTGCCGGGGCCGGGATCGTGCACGACAGCGTCCCGAAGACCGAATTCGAAGAGACCGAGCACAAGGCCCGCTCGTGCATCCGGGCCATTCGAGGACAGTAGTCACAAGGTGATACCACCGGCGTCACACAAAGGACAGAGCCATGCAGACAAACGATACCAGAGTCCTGTTCATCGACAACTTCGACTCGTTCACGTACAACCTCGTGGATGATTTCGGCAAGCGTGGGTGCGTGACCCGTGTCTACCGCGCCGACACGCGTCTCGACGACCTGATCGCGGTGTCCGTCGAGTTCGACCCGGATCTGCTGGTGATCTCGCCGGGGCCGGGCAACCCGGACACCGCCGGCGTGTCGCTGGCCGCCCTGGCGTACTTCCAAGACAAGCTGCCGGTCTTCGGCGTCTGCCTGGGACACCAGATCATCGTGCAGCATTTCGGCGGCAAGGTCGGCCATGCGCCGGAGCCGATGCACGGCAAGCCCTCGCGCGTCAGTCACAACGAGAAAGGGTTGTTTGCGGGCATCGAGAACCCGCTCCAGGCCGGGCGGTACCACAGTCTGGCGGCGGTGCACCTGCCCGACTGCTTGGAGAAGACGGCCGAATTCGAGGACATCGTTATGGGCGTCCAGCACAAGCACCTGCCCATCTACGGCGTCCAGTTCCACCCGGAGAGCATTCTGACCCCGGCCGGGGGCAAGATCATCCAGAATATCCTGCACATTGCGGCCCAGAAGAGACAAACGGTAGGGAGCTAAGCCATGGCGACAATCACGGAGTACCTGGAAACCATCCTGGACGGCAGGGACCTCACGTTCGAGCAGGCCAAGGCCCTGCAAGACAAGATCTTCGAGGGCGAAGTCACGGAGGTTCAGATCGCGGCGTTTCTGGCCATGATGCGGATGAAGCGTGCCACGTCGGCCGAGATCGCCGGTCTGGCGCAGTCGCTGCGCGATCACGCCGTGCCGGTCAACGTAGGAATCGACAATCTGGTCGATACCTGCGGCACCGGCGGCGCGACGATCAAGACCTTCAACATCTCGACCGCCGCCGCCCTGGTCGCCGCCGGGGCGGGCGTCTACGTCGCCAAGCACGGCAACCGGGGCATCACGAGCAAGTGCGGCTCGGCCGACGTGCTCGACGAACTGGGCGTGAAGATCGACCCCGGTCCGGACGTCGTCGCCGAGTGCATCCGCCGGGCCCATATCGGGTTCATGTTCGCGCCGAAGTTCCATCCGGCGATGCGCTTCGTCCAGCCGATCCGCAAGAGTCTGGACTTCCGGACCGCGTTCAACATTCTGGGGCCGCTGGCCAACCCCGCGCGGGTCACCGCCCAGGTGATGGGCGTCGCTGACGCCGAGTTGCTCGACCGGATCGCCGAGACGCTCAGACTGCTGGGGGCCAAGCGCGCGATGGTCGTCCACGGCCAGGGCATGGACGAAATCAGCCTTCTGGGCAAGACGAGAGTCATCGAGCTACGCGACGGTCAGATCACGTCGATGGAACTCGATCCGGCCGAATTCGGCTTCACCGGCGCGTCCATCGACCAGCTCGGCAGCGGGGACGCCATCGCCAACGCCGCCCTGGTCCGCAGCATCCTCAGCGGCAAGGAGCGCGGGGCCCGTCGCGACATCGTCGTCCTCAACGCGGGGGCCGCCATCATCGTCTCCGGTCTGGCGGACAGCTTTCCACAGGCCGTCCCGCTGGCCGAGTATTCGATCGACGACGGGAAGGCCATGCACTGTCTCGAAACACTGATCGAAGTCTCCAAGAAAGGGTGAGCTGCATTCTTCTTATCGGATCCTGACCATGTTGATACCCAAAGTCAAAATCTGCGGAATCACGAACTACGACGATGGCCTCGCGGCGATGGAGATGGGCGCCGATCTGATCGGGTTCAATTTCTATCCGAAGAGCCCGCGCTATATCCGGCCCGAGGACGCTGCGCGAATCGTCAACAAGCTCCCGGCCTTCATCGACATCGTGGGGGTGTTCGTCAACAGCACGCTCGAAGAGACGCGCCAGATCGCCAGCCAGTGTCAGCTCGACTGGATTCAGTTGCACGGTGACGAGAACGCCGAGTTCTGCCGATGGCTGGCTTACGACAGTCCCAAGACGATGAAGGCGATCCGGGTCAAGGACAGCAGCGATATTCAGCAGGCGGACGGCTTCTTCACCGACGCCATCCTGTTCGATGCCTACGATCCAAGCAAGTACGGGGGCACGGGACTGACGTTCAACTGGAACATCATCGGCCACGTCGGCAAGCGGATCTTTCTGGCCGGCGGGATCAATCCGGACAACGCAGTCACGGCCGTCGAGCTGGGCGTCTATGGGATCGACGTGTGCAGTGGAATCGAGGCCTCGCCCGGCACGAAGGACCATCGCAAGATGCAGCAGCTTTTCGACAACATACGACATCTCAGAGCATAGGTCCGACGCGACCCATAGGACCTATTGGACTGATCAAGAAGGACGACTTGTATGAAACACAGAGGCAGATACGGCGAGTACGGCGGCTATTATGTGCCCGAAGTTCTCATCCCGGTTCTGGAGGAACTGGAGGAGGCGTTCGACCGATATCGCGACGATCCGGCGTTCGTGGCCGAGCTGGCCGATCTCTCGACGCACTATGCCGGCCGCCCCACCCCGCTGTACCACGCGAAGCGATTCAGCGCGCACGTCGGGTTCAAGGTCTATCTCAAGCGGGAGGACCTGCTCCACGGCGGCGCGCACAAGGTCAACAACACGCTGGGCCAGGGCCTGCTCGCCAAGCACATGGGCAAGAGCAAGCTCATCGCTGAGACCGGGGCGGGCCAGCACGGCCTGGCGACGGCGATGATCGGGGCCCTGCTCGGAATGGAGACGAAGATCTTCATGGGCGTCACCGACGTCGAGCGGCAGAGCGTCAACGTCCATAAGATGAAGCTCTGCGGCGCGGAAGTCATACCGGTGGAGGGCGGCACCGGCACGCTGAAGGACGCGATCAACGATGCGTTGCGGTACTGGACGTCGCACGTGGCCGACACGTTCTATCTGTTCGGCACAGCGGCCGGACCGCACCCCTACCCGACCATCGTCCGGCACTTCCAGAGCTGTATCAGCCGGGAAGCGCGCCGGCAGTTTCTCGACCAGACGGGCCGGCTGCCGGATATGGTGGTCGCCTGCGTCGGCGGCGGCAGCAACGCCATCGGAGCCTTCGCCCACTTCATCGACGACCCGGACGTCGAGCTGATTGGCGTCGAAGCCGGCGGCCAGGGGGTCGCGACGGGCAAACACGCCGCCAGTATCGTCGCGGGCACCCCCGGCGTCCTTCACGGCGCCCGATCCTATCTGCTCCAGGATGCCGAGGGCCAGGTCCTCGACACCGAGTCGATCAGCGCGGGCCTGGACTATCCGGGGGTCGGCCCGGAGCACTGCTACCTCAGTGACATCGGCCGGGCCCGGTACGTCGCCGCCGATGATGCGGATGTGCTGGAGACATTCGGCCTGTTGACGCGCATCGAGGGCATCCTGCCGGCGCTGGAGAGCACGCACGCACTGGCTTATGTGGCCGGCCTGAAGGGCACGCTGGGGCCGGAGACCATCGTCATGGTCAATCTCTCCGGGCGGGGCGACAAAGACGTCGGCATCGTCGAAGCCCACCGACCGTTGGAATAGGTCCCGTTGGACCTATGGGACCTATTCAAGAACAACCTGAACAGGATTGACAAGTATGAAATCCTATCGTGACGTGTTTTCCGAACTGAGCCGGCAGAAACGCGCGGCGCTGATCCCGTTCTTCGTCGCCGGAGACCCGGACTTCGATGCCAGCCTGGCCCTGGTCAAGGCCGCGATCGACGCCGGGGCCGACATCCTCGAACTGGGCATCCCCTTCTCCGACCCGATCGCCGATGGCCCGACCATTCAGAAGGCTGACATCCGGGCGGTGCGCAGCGGGATGAACGTGCGGCGGGCGATGGAGTTCATCCGGCAGGTCAAGCAGTACCGGGACATCCCCATCGGCCTGCTGATGTACTACAATCTCGTCTGTCACTATGGCAAGGCCGAGTTCTTCCGCGACGCCCACGACGCCGGCGTCAACAGCGTCCTGGTGGCCGACATGACGATCGACGACGCCGACGAGGTGCTCGACTCGATCCGCGCCGCCGGACTGGACAGCGTCTTCATGGTCACGCCCAACACCTCGCCCGAGCGGATGCAACAGATCGCCGCCAAGACAACGGGGTTCATCTACACCGTCAGCGTGCTCGGCGTCACCGGCAGCCGGGACGCCCTCTCCGACAGCGTCGAGGACCTGGTCGGCCGGCTGAAATCCCTGACAAACGTCCCAGTATGTGTCGGCTTCGGCATCAGCAAGCCCGAGCACGCCCGGGCGGTGGCCGACGCCGGCGCCGACGGCGCGATCATCGGCTCGCGGATCGTGGGCATGATCGAGGCCCATCTGGACGATCCGGACCAGGCGATCGCCGAGGTCTCGGCCTTCGTCGGGCAGGTCAGGGTCGCCCTGTCAGAGGCATAGGCCCGGCAGGTCCTATAGGAGCTGTCGGCCGCGACATGCGGCTCGTGAAGCCCTGCCCCACAATTCCCATTTTTGCATGGGAACACGAACCTTTGCCGCACGGGGGCAGTACAAATCCGTGCGCAAGCCCCGAAAGCGAATAGATTATATGGGGTATGATGGCGAAACGGCCGAAGAACAGGGAACGTTGGACGAAACCATGCTTGTAGGAGGTAATTGCCATGACATGGAAACAAAACCCGGTTGCGGTCGCGTTGGTGGTACTGCTGTCGGCGTCGATCTCATTGGCGCAGGGAGGCTCGGCCCCTGCCGGGCAGGATCCCGCGGGCCAGCGTGCGGCTATGCAGGCACAGCGGGCACAGGCATTGGAGCAGCAAATCAATGAGCTGAGACGTGAGCAGGACTCCCTGATCGGACAATTGCAGGCCATTCACGCCACTGCAGTCAAGGAGAAGGCGACTGAGACAGCCGGCAGAGTCGCGAATCTCATCGCCAGCCAACGGGCGACGTTTCGCTCCCGACTCACCCGACTTGAGCAGCAACACCAGAGGATGACGCGGGGGATGCGGCAGCGAGCCGACCGGCCCGAACGTGCCGCGCGCCGCGGCCGACGCGCCCCCGACGTGGAACTCAAGAGCTTTGACGGCCGGACCTACAGGCTCTCCGACCTCCAAGATCGGATCGTCGTCCTGGAATGGTTCAACATGGAGTGCCCGTTCGTAAAGTACCACTACGACACCAAAACGACAATGGTCGAATTGGCCAACAAGTACAAAGACAAGGAGGTTGTCTGGCTGGCCGTCAACAGCACCAGCCATACGACCCCTGAGGTCAACCTTGCCTTGGCGAAGCAGCACAAGATGCCGTATCCGATTATCGATGACCGGTCGGGCGAGATCGGTCGAGCCTTCGGGGCGAGGACCACGCCTCACATGTTTATCATCGACCGGGATGGCGTGATCGTCTATCAGGGCGCCATCGACAACGCCCCGATGGGCAAGGTCGAGGCGGATGTCGCGAGCGTCAACTACGTCGATCAGGCCCTCTCGGAATTGCTTGCGGGCCAGCCGGTGAGCACGCCGTTGACGCCCGCCTACGGCTGCACGGTCAAATACGCCAGCCAGTAGATCCGCGCACAAGGAATCCTTGACGGGCGACCAAACGTCACGTCAGACAAGCTGTCCAAAACCGGATGGGCCCCTCTTTGCCGGGTCGCGTCGATCCCGACGAAACCGCTGGCAGCCAGGGGCCCTCTCCATTACAATGGGGCCTCCCGAGCAAGCTCCGACACAGCGATCGGAGGAAAGGCGTCACACAAGAAAGCAGGAGGCTCATGATGCGACAGTCATCTGCAGAAAACATCTCGATCCTCGTAACCGCCTTTTTGTTCGCTTCAGTTGTGCCGACAATGCCGGCCGGCGCAGCGGGGACGACCGAAGAGGCGGTCCCGGCGTTCTATCTGCCGGAGGACCCAAACTACACGATCCTCGATTCGGCGGCCGACTCGGTCCGCTTCACCGTCGAGCGGACCCTGGTGGAGTACAAGGGGAACCTATCGAGCAAGTCCAGCTTCGTCGACAAGGACGGCAACATCATGGACTGGCACGACTTCGGCAATCTGGAAGGCCCCGGCTGGGCCGCCAACGCCGTCGGCGGCGCGTACGAGCTCTACTGCTACGCCCAGTACACCAAGGACCGCGTTCTGGAGGGCAAGGCGCTATCCATCCTGGACCACGTCCTGACCGCCGGTTTCATCGATTACGAGACGGGATTCATCACGGGCTACCGCATCACCACGACCGACCGCTTCTGCCTGAACTACCAGCACAAGGACAACTGGTTCTGCCCCGGCTCGATGGCCAAGATCGCCTATCAGCTCCTGCTGTTCAGCGATGTGGTCGCCGAGCCGCGCAGGGGCCGCATGCGACAGGTCGCCGTCAAGACCGCCCAGTGGATCAATGCCAACGTCAAATCAACACCCAACGGCTGGTACCCCCGGCGGTGCAAGCCCAATGGCGAGCACTACCCCCTGAACGCCTACGGCGATAATGACATCCTTTTCGAAAAGAGCGGCGACAGCCTGTTCATCCTCCAGCTCTACACCGGCCTGACCGAGCGAAATCTGGCCGACTACACAGAAACCATCCGCAAGAAGGTCAACGTGTTCATGGACGCCGGGGGCTTCTTCGGGAGCATCAACCACGACACCTACGATGAACACGAGAACGTTGCGTACGCTGTGGCGTTTCGCGTGCTGCGCAAAGCCGCGACGCTGCTGAAGGACGAGCGAGTCCGGGCCTTTGCCTACGACAAGTGTCTGGCGGGGCTCGACCAGTTCAAAATGGCCGAGGATCGCAACGGCGTACAGACCAAGGGCCTGCTCTACATGGAGAAGAGCTGGGACACCGCCTACCTCTGGGAGAACGCCGAGGCGTCGCTGGCCTATCTCGAAGCCTACCATGACACGGACAACCGAGCGTATCTGCTCGACGGCCTGACCATCCTTCGCGCCATCTCGAAACACCATCAGCGTGACACGGGCTTTCTCACCGAAGGCGTGGACTGGAACAATCACGTGGGCCGGCAGCACCACTTCGACAACGCCGAGTTCGGCGCGATCAAGTACACCGAGCCGTTCCTGAACAACCTGCACATCGTCGAGCCGACCCTTCTGGCGGTCGAACTCGGCGTGGCGGGCCCTGAGATTACGGCGCCGTGACGTTGACCCGCCTGACGTCCTCCGAGACGAGCAGGTGCGGCCGCTTTTCGATCCCGAGAATCTCGGCGTGGGAATCCGCCATGCGGCGGTACCAAAGCGTCGCCTTCAGATGCACGTCGCGTCCGGCCAGACTCGACGGCACCTGCCAGGTGTACTTCTCGACGCGGGTCTCGCCTGGAACGAGCCGGTTTCCAACGATCCGCACGGCGTACCACTGGCCAAAGGTGACCTTACCGGCCGAGTCCAGAAACACGTCGTGATAGAGGCGGTCGCCATCCGGCAGCGAGTCTCTGGAGATCGCCTGACTGGTCGAGCTGTGGCTGGGATAGGCCACAGCGCGGCTCGACGTGATGAAGTAATGATCGTTCGGGTCCTGGGGGTTCGGCGGCACGGGGATGTGCTGGAGTTCACGGCCCTTGGCGTCGCAGACGGCCACGCGCAGCCATACGTCGCGCTCTTCGGTGGCGCCGGTGGGGAACAAATGGCCCGTAGCAATGTCGCTGATCGACACCTCGAACGTTACTGCAGTTCCAGCGGCAACTGCTCCGGCGTCCAGTCCCAGTTTCACGCGGGCAGCGCCTTCGACGAAGCCGGTGAACCCGCCGCCAAACCAGTGGGCGTGGTTCCACGGTCGCTCGCGGCCCATCTTGGCCGGCTTGCCCTCCCTCGGCGGCATGTGGCAGAACTGGCAGACGATGTCCCGGTCGGCGTAGTCGGTATCGAGCCATTCGCGATGCGTGGCCTTGACGAAGACGCCGAACGTGTTTTGCTCGTTGTGGCAGATGCCGCACAGTTCGGCGGTTTCGAATAGCTCGGAGACCTGGGTCTTGTGGTAAGGCGACCAGGGGAACTCCAGGTCGGCCCGCTTGGTGTTGCGTCCTGGCCCGGCGTCCACGCGGTAGTTGTGGTTGACCGGATCGCGCTGGGCCATACCTGAGATCGAGTGACAGAAATCACAGAACACGCCCCGGTCGGCCTCGCGCTTGAGGTCGGGCAACGGATTACGACCGACTCGGCCGGAGGCTTCGCGCAAGGGACCGTGTTCGAGGCCGGTCCGGACTTGCCCTATGGTTCGGTAGGAATCCAGCCAGGGCCAGGCGCGATCCCAGAAGTTGTCGGGCTCCTCGACTTCGGGCGGTGGCACGACGCCCGAGAGAAAGGCCGACGGCGAATGGCAGCCCAGACAGTCGGCGGCAAGGTCCTTCATCTGCGGATCGCGAGCCGCATCTTCCATGACGTACTGGAAGAACTGGGCCTGAAAAAAATCGCCCGTGTACGCCCGGGACATCTGCGAGCTCGACCAGTCGGTGTACCGCTCATAGTGGCATCCGATGCAGTCATACGGATCGTCCCAGTGATCCATCGCATGGGCCGGGCCCTTTTGCGTCCTGTTTGCGGCCGGCCGGGCCAGCAGCATCGCGCCGCCGCAGACCGATAGAATCAACGTCGTCAGGCCGATGTGCTTGAGGAGAAGCCGCGCAATCATGGGAACCTCCACGTCGTTAAGAAACGCGTTTAGAACAGGAACTCGAAGCTGAGGATGCTCTTGACGACAACGTCGTCGGCCCGGCCGCCAAGCCCGAAGCCCACTCCCGCACTCCAGTGCGTTTTCCAACTCGCGTATCGGGTATGGTAGAGGTCCAGCACCGGAAAGATGTAGTGGCCCTGCCGGCTGGAGCCTCTCGGGTCGGACACTTCGCCGATCTCGCCGTAGAATTCCACGCCGGGACGAACGGCCACATCCGGCGTGTTCCACAACCCGTCGCCCGCGTCGTCATAGTAGAACCCGGCCGCATAGGCGAACTCGACCCCGTCCGAGACGCCGTCGCCGCTGGTCTTCTTCTCAAGAATCGGGTTCAAGGCGATGCGGATCGGACCGAGGTCTTTTTCGACGATGAGACGGAATTCGAACTTCTCTGCATCGTCGTAGTCCTTGACGGGGATGATGTATTCGCCGTAGAGCGCCAGATCGAAGGGCCGCTCGAATTTCTCGAACAACCGGTAGCGAGCCAGCAGCTTCGATCGGACATACTCAAAACTCCCACCGTGCGGGTCGAGGCAATCCGCATAGTAGCCCACCGTCAATCGGTGCGACAGGCCGTATTCGACCTCGAACGAATGGGCCCACATCTTCTCCCGCGACACGGTCTTGCCGAAGTAGCCCATCTCCTGATCGGACGACGCCACATATGTAGTCCAGTAGCTGAACTCGATCGCGCCGGCGTCTGCCGTGTCGTATTCGTAGACCCGGAAGAACTGACCTGGCGCCACGGCCGTAGCGAGGAGAAACACGATCGAGGCCAGCCACAAATAAGAGACGTCACGCCTCGATCCTTGCGTCGAAGCGATACAGGATGAACCGATCCCACAACTCATGTCGGACTCCTTCCGAACCTGGGCTCTATGACGGTGTGCCGATATGCAGGCGGCTGCAATGGAACGGGGGCCGGCCACGGATGGAACGAGACGTGAAGCAACCGTGCATCCTGACGCAAACGCTCTCATGCGGTCCCCAATCCCCAATCCGTGGTCTTGATTTCCTTTGCGTACGCGATCTCGTCTACGCTACAATCGCAGCGATGTCAACAGAATTTCGCGGGATGGTCGTCTTCGACTCAGGAGTTGACAACATGAGACAGCAGCGAGCGATTTCGGTTCTGGTGTTCGCCATGGTGTTTGGGACCGGCCTTACGCGCGCCGAGGAGCATCTGGTGCCGGCGGACAAACAACTGACAACCACCTATCTGCGCAGCCTTCGCGAACGAGGCGAGCGCGCGGTCTACGCGGCCTCGGAGTCGCAGACGCTCGGCATGCCCGTCGGCGGGATCGCCACCGGCCAGATGTATCTGCGCAACGACGGCACGCTCGGCCTGTGGCATATTTTCAATCGGCACATCTTCACTGGCTACGGCTTGGACTGCTACCGCACCTATCGCCCCGATTCGCCCGTCGAATCGGGGTTCGCTGTGGTCGTCGACGGCGATGGCGGTCGGACGATCAAGGCGTTGAACAAGGACTTCGGCACCGTCGAGTTCGCGGGTGAGTATCCTATCGGGCTGGTGCGATACCGCGCCGATGGTTTTCCCGTAGAGGTCGAGATGGAGGCGTTCTCACCTTTCATCCCGCTGAACGCGAAGGACTCGGCCCTGCCGGCAACTCTCTTCCATATCACGGTGAAGAACGGCTCCGACCAGGTGAAGCAAGTCGGCATCCTGGGCTGGCTGGAAAACCCCGTCTGTTTCCATTCGGCCAGATCCCGGCGCGTGATACGAAAAAGCAAGATCACAAACGAGAAGGGCCGCACGTTAATCGTTCATACCGCCGAAGAGCCTCCTGAGGAAGAGACACAGGCACCGCGTCCCAAGATCGTCGTGGCGGACTTCGAAGGTTCAGACTATGGCAACTGGACGGCCACGGGCGAGGCTTTTGGCGAAGGTCCCGCGCACGGCACGCTACCGAACCAACAGTCTGTCACCGGCTTTCTCGGCGGCGGACTGGTCAATACCTACCTCGGCGGTGACGGGCCGCAGGGTACGCTGACAAGCCCCCCCCTGACGATTGAGCGCAAGTACATCAACTTCCTGATTGGCGGAGGCAGCCATACCGACGAGACGTGCATCAACCTGATCGTCGATGGGCAGGTGGTGCGCACCGCCACGGGCAAGGACAACGAAAAGCTCGAATGGCATTTCTGGAACGTCGAAGAGCTCGAAGGCAAAGCCGCCTGTATCGAGATCGTCGACCGCCATTCCGGCGGGTGGGGCCACATCAACATCGACCAGATAGAGATGGCCGATGAAGCGTACGATGCCGACATGGGCCCGTTCGACAAGCTACCCGACTACGGTTCGCTTGTGCTGGCTCTCGACGGCCCGGCGCGCCAGGCCGCAGACCATCCGCCCGTGGACAAGCCTTGTCCGACCGTCGCAACGCAGGAGATCTCGCTGTCGCCGGGCCAGGCGAAGACGTTCACGTTCGTCTTGGCGTGGTTCTTCCCGAACCATCAAAACGGGCGCGAATACGACAATCGCTTCGACAGTGCCTCCGAGGTGGCCCATTACGTGCTCGACAACCACGAGCGGCTCAGCGGACAGACCAGACTCTGGCACCGGACCTTCTACGAGGACAGCACGCTGCCCCGCTGGCTGCTGTTCCGCCTGCATTCGACGGTCGCGAACCTCGCCACCGGAACGTGCCAGTGGTGGAAGAACGGGCGGTTCTGGGCGTGGGAAGGCGTCGGCTGCTGCGCTGGAACGTGTACGCACGTGTGGAACTATGCCCACGCGCCGGCGCGGCTGTTTCCCGAACTGGAGCGCAGCGCGCGGGAGATGCAGGACTTCGGCGAGGGCTTCCATCCCGACAGCGGGCTGGTCGGCTTCCGCAGCGACGCCGCATACGCCGCCGACGGACAGGCGGGAACCGTCCTGAAGGCGTACCGCGAGCACCTCTGCTCGGCCGACGATGCATTCCTCAAGCGAAACTGGCCCCGCATCAAGAAGGCCCTGGAATTCTCGATCCGCCAGGACGGCGACGACAACGGCCTGATCGAGAACAGCCAGCACAACACCTTCGACATCAACTTCGAGGGCCCCAACACGTTCGTCGGAGCGATGTATCTGGCGGCCCTGCGGGCGGGTGAGGCGATGGCCCGCGAGATGGGAGACGACGCCTTCGCCGAGCGATGCAAGCGGATCTTCAACAGCGGCTGGCGGCTGACGATGGAGCGCCTGTGGGACGGTGAGTACTTCATCCAGCTCGTCGATCTGGACAAGCACCCGAAGCACCAGTACGGCAAAGGCTGTCTGTCCGACCAGCTCTTCGGCCAGGGCTGGGCCCATCAACTGGGTCTCGGCTATCTCTATCCTTCGGCGACAGTCAGGCAGGCCCTGCGCTCAATCTGGAAATACAACTGGGCCTCCGACGTCGGTCCCTACAACGCAGCGTACAAGCCGGAGCGATGGTTCGTCTCGCCCGGTGAACCGGGCCTGTTCACCTGCACCTGGCCCAAGAGCGAGTTCATGGCCGAGGGCGTGCGATACCGCAGCGAGGTCTGGACCGGGATCGAGTACCAGGTGGCCGGCCACATGGTGTGGGAAGGTATGATTGACGAGGCCCTGGCCGTTTGCCGAGGCATTCATGACCGCTACCACCCGGACAAGCACAACCCCTTCAACGAGGTCGAGTGCGGCGACCACTATGCGCGGGCCATGGCCAGTTGGGGTGTCTACACCGCCCTGTGCGGATTCGATTACCACGGGCCGAACGGCTCGATCGGTTTTGCACCACGCATGGGGGCGGAGAATTTCAAGGCAGCCTTTACTGCCGCCGAAGGTTGGGGGCTGTTCACACAGACGCGCAACGATAACAGGCAACACGAGCAGATTGAGCTTCGCTGGGGCCGGCTGAAACTCAGAACGCTTTCGTTCGCGCTGCCCTCGGAATGGACGAGCGTGGAAACAACGGTTCGTCTCGCCGGTCGAATGTTGCCCGCCAAGCACGTTCTGGGAGCCAAGTGGCTTCGAATCGAACTCGGTGAGCCGATACAGCTATCGGGAGGACAGACACTGAGTGTCGAGATTCGTCGCTGGGGAAGCATTTAGGTTGCGTGAGCGCGACGATACACTGATTCTTCGTTGGTCTTTCGCGCCCCGCGGAGAACCCAAGCCCGCCTGGAACGTACATATGCGCGCAAGACGGAGCCGAAAGCGGCCCGATTCCATGCGACACGGATGCAGGAGAGATGCCGATGGAGATTCACATCACCAGTCCCGCCTTTGCCAACGGAGACGACATACCGACGAGGTACACCTGTGACGGCCAGAACGTCTCGCCCCCACTCCAATGGGACGCGGTGCCGGAGGAGACGCAGGCGATCGCGCTAATCTGCGACGACCCGGACGCTCCGATGAAGACGTTCGTGCACTGGGTCTTGTACAATCTGCCGCCTGCGGCGCGGGAACTGCCGGAGAACGCCGGGGCCGACGCCTCATTGCCGGACGGAGCCGAAGAAGGCGTGAACGATTTTGCAAAAGCCGGTTACGGCGGTCCTTGCCCTCCGAGTGGCACGCATCGATACTACTTCAAGATCTATGCGCTCGATCGCCAGGTCAAGCCCGGGCGCCATGCCACCAAGGACGACCTGCTCAAGGCCGTGCGGGGTCATATTCTGGGCCAGGGGCAGCTCATGGGCCGATACACAAGACAGTGAGCATGGATCCAATGGGCTCGCAGCGAGGTCCCGGCTGCTGCGCAGACAATCGTCACATCAGGGGCGTTTTTTCTGTCCACATGGAGGCGCTGCGCGTATACTCGTGTGGTTCCTTTGCGCATTGGCGATATGCTGTCCAAGAACGATTTCGGGAGGAAAGAAACGATGACACAGTCAAAGGGGTTTCGAAGAGCACTGCTCCTATCTGCCCTGTGCGTGGTGGGGCTTGGAGTCACCCATCCGACAGCTTCGGGCGATCCGATGAAAATGGTCCCGGCCGACAGTCTGTTCTGCGTCCGGATCAACAACCTCGACGGGGCCCTTGGCCAGATCGACATGTTCCTGTCCGGGCTGTTTCCGATGGGGGTCTCGATGCCCGTCAAGGCGCAGTTGGCGCAGTTCCTCGGCAGCGCTGAGCCTGAGGGCATCAACATGGCAGGCGGCTTCGTCTTGTTTGGCCCCCTTCCCGGCGCCGGTCCCGATCCCAGCCATGTCGGATTTCTTGTCCCGGTCCGCAATTATCAGCAGTTTGTCTCAGGCAACGCCAACGTCAGTACGCCTGATGGGCGAGGGATCTCGAAGATCGGCCCGGAGGGCGCTGCGATGCTCGCGACTGTCGAGGCCGGCGGCTATGCGCTGATCAGCATGGCGGGAAATGAAGAGCCTCTGGTGACCATGAAGAGTTCGGGCGCCGGGGCATCCACTCTGGCGACCTCGCTGGACGCCGCTGAACTGAAACGCTCGACGGAAGCGCCGCTCTGGATTTACGCAAACGTCGAACTGGCCAGCAGGATGTTCGGCCCGATGGTCCAGGCCAAAATCGAGGAAGTCAAGGAGACCATGCAGGCGGTGGGAGCGCAAGGCCAGGATGCGATGGCCCGGCAGGCGGCGACGAACATTGAAGCAACGGCTGCCGTCCTCGACACTTTGATGAAGGAGACCAGGTATCTGAGTCTCTCACTGGACCCCAGCTTCGAGAAGATGGGCGTCAGTTTCGTACTCGCCGCCGTACCCGGATCACCGATGGCCGGGATGTTCAAGAGCGATGCCTCAACCGCGAGCAGCAAGTTCAAGGGGTATATGGCCGACGGGGCCGCCGTCAATTTCACCGGGTCGATGAGCAGCCCATTCTGGAGGAAGCTCAATGAAGCGTACATCGACATGATGCCGAAGTTGATGGGAGAGATGGCATCGAGCGATGACATTGCGACATTCAAGAAAATGGCGACCGATGCCATGGACGCCTTTGGCGGGGCGCTGGGCGGTTCGTTTTCGGTGGATCTGAACAGCAAGCCGCCGTTCCAGGTGACGTATGTGGCCGATGTGAAGGATCCGGCGAAGTTCTACCGAGTTCTGGAAGAGGCCTCCAAGGCGATGAGTACCGGATCGATCGCCGATCTCTACAAAGAGATGGGCATGCAGATGTCGTTCGATCTCAAGCGAAATGCATCGAGCTACGAGGGCGTATCGATCGACGCGATCGCCTTCAACATCAAAGGGACCGACCCCGATTCGCCGGCTACCCAGATGATCGACGCCATGTACGGCGATGGGCTCGACGTTCGAATCGCGACGGTGGACAACCGGCTCGTATACGCCCTCGGCCCGGATGCACAAGACTCCGTGCAGAAGCTGATTGGCCAGGTCAAAGCGGGCGATCCGAAACAGGCTCCTAACGAGCCACAGACCGCCATGGCCATGATCCCCGGCGCCGAGAAGGCCGATTTCTTCATGAGCTTCAATGTCCTTCGCCTGATGAAGCTCATCGGTGCGTTTGCACCAATGCCCATGCCCGAGACGGACATTCCGACGCAGAGCAGCATTGCCGTGGCCGGCAGCGCGGGCAACGGCAGAATGACAATCGACCTGGCCGTCCCGAAGCAGCACGTGCTCGAGATCATGGGGGCCGTGATGCAGATGCAGCAACAGCAGATGCCGTAGTAGACGGCGGCGTGTTCACCGCCCTCGTCGACCTGAAGAGATGTTGAGACCAGCCTCACTTCAGGTCGGCGAGGGCGATCGTCTTGCCCACCCCGACGCCAAGCAAGCGATCTCCGAACTGCTTCCGGAGGAGGTCGGTCGCCCTCTCACCTGTGCAGTGGGTCGGCGCAACGTACCGGACGCCCAGGCGATGGAAGGTGCGAACGATCCGCTCGATCCGCCGACGCCCGGCCCATTCGAGGTGGAAGCCGCCCATAACCAGGAGGATATCCTCATCGTGCGAGGCCCGCACTGTCTCGACGATCCTCTCAATGCCCGGATGGGCGCAACCCGTCAGGACCATCAACCCTCGTTCGGTATGGATGACGAGAGCCTGCTCCGCAATCCGCCGACCCATCGAGCCCGTCGAATCTACATTGACGCCGATCTGCTGAGGCCATTCCACCCCTACGACACGAGCGGAGTACCGGTGCACCGTCTGTTTGAAACGATCCGGAAAAGACTTCAGCAGAAACACCTCGACCGCCGGATTCGCCCGGAGAAACCCCAGAAGCCCTCCGGTGTGATCGGCGTGGCTGTGCGAGAGAACCACACTATCGATGCCCGCGGGATCGACGCCCATGCGCGCCATGTTCTCCAGGAGCAATGTGTCGTCGCTTCCGGTGTCGAACAGGATCGTCCTCGCCGCCCCTGAGATCACCACCGCGAAGCCCCAAGCGGTCTTCAGCCGGTTGTCGAAGGGATTGTTGTCGTGGACGACCTTCAGCGTCAGTTCCTTCAAGGCCGGCGATTTGGTCGAGCGTTCGTCCTTCTGCATGGTCTTCACCTTGGCCCTTTCCTGAACAGCCCTTCACGGTCGTTCCCTGTACCTTGAACCCTTTCCCGAAGTTGGGCGAGATGGACGCTGTCAGTATAGCGTGAGAGATCCGCTCGCGGAACCACCGCATGGTCGGACACACTTCAAAGAACCGCTTGAGTTGGCGGGAGTATGATCTATAATGGCGGTGGTCGCTAGGGGTGACTGGTTCGGCAGGCCGGTCTGAGAGAAAACCCTTCGAACCTGATCAGGACAACCGCCCGAGGACATGGATCGGGCGGAGAGGCCTGCGTAGGAAAGCGATAGACAAGCGGCTATCACGAATGGGCAACAAATCGCTTCCTGCGGGAGCGATTTTTTTTGTTGGCACAAGGAGTACAGCACATGGCAACGCAATTGCAGCAGGCCCGAGCAGGCATCGTCACAGAGGCGATGAAGCATATCGCCGAGGTCGAAGGCGTCAGCGCCGAGACGATCCGAGTCGAAACCGCCGCCGGGCGACTGGTCATACCGGCCAATACCCTGCACCTAAAGACAAATCTGAAGCCGATGGGCATCGGACGCGTCCTGACCACCAAGGTCAACGCCAATGTGGGCACCAGCAGCGCTCGATCCAGCGTACAGGAAGAGATCGAGAAGATGAATGCGGCCCTGGTCGTGGACGCCGACACGATCATGGATCTGAGCACCGGCGGCGACCTCGACGAGGTTCGCCGCGAGCTGTTGGCGCATTGTCCGGTCGCGTTCGGCACCGTGCCGATCTATCAGGTGATCGAAGGCCGAGAGGTCGAGGAGATCGACAACGATATCCTCCTCAAGACGATCGAGAAGCAGGCCCGACAGGGCGTCGATTTCTTCACGATTCACGCCGGCCTGCTCCGTGAGCACCTGCCGCTGCTCAAGGACCGCGTGGCCGGGATTGTCAGCCGGGGCGGCGCCCTGCTGGCCAAGTGGATGATCCATCATGACCAGCAGAACCCGCTGTACGAACTGTTCGACGAGTTGTGCGACATCATGGTCGAATACGACGTCTGCTTCTCCCTCGGAGACGGATTGCGTCCGGGGGCCATCGCCGATGCGACAGACGAGGCCCAGATCGCCGAACTCAGAACCCTGGGCGAACTGACGCAGCGGGCGCAGGAGAAGGGTTGCCAGGTGATGGTCGAGGGGCCGGGACACGTTCCCTTCGACCAGATCCGCCACAATATGGAAATCCAGCAGGATATCTGCCACGACGCGCCGTTCTATGTGCTCGGCCCGCTGGTGACGGACATCGCGCCCGGATACGATCACATCACCAGCGCTATCGGCGGCTGCGCCGCTGCGTTCTACGGCGCTTCGTATTTGTGCTACGTAACACCGCGCGAGCACCTGGGTCTGCCCAACGCCGACGACGTGCGCGCCGGAGTGGTGGCGTCCAAGATTGCCGCCCACGGTGCCGACGTGGCGCGGGGCCTGCCGGGAGCGGCCCACCGTGACCGCCGTTTGAGCACGGCTCGCGCAAACCTGGACTGGGAGACGCATCTCGCCGAATCGCTCGACCCGGAGACGGCGGCGCGCATGCACCGCGAGGCGTGTGGACAAATCGACGGGGGCCGGCCCGATGCGGCCGACCACTGCTCGATGTGCGGGCAGCACTGGTGCAGCGTGCGAATCAACCGGCAGGTGCGGGAGGCGATTCGACAACAGCCCTGTGATTCTCAGCCGCTGACGTAGCCCCCGTCAGGTCCGCATCGAATCCAGCTCGATGAACGCAATCGGCAGGAAGATGAACAAGGGGACCCATGGCCAGAACTCTGGCATGATCCGGGCGAACACGACCTCCGCCGCGAGCATCTTGCAGACAAATGTCGTCACGAAAAGGGTCGCCGTGAGAGCGAAACTCACCATGACAGCCGACTTCATGGTCCTCGGGTCGCGGCAGATCAGTACCGGCAGACTGACCATGAGCATGGTCAAATTGATCAGCGGGTCAGTGATCCGGAAGTGCTTCTGGCTGGTCAACTGCGCCACGTCCTTGATCTTGGTCTTTTGTGCGGCCAAAGCTGTCAACTGTCGCGAACTGAGCAACGTGTCGTATCCGGACATCTGACGGATCGCAATGTCCCTCGGTTGCAGGTCCGAGGCGTGATACGAGGCAATCGGCTTGGCCTGCGTCGCGTCGATCGCGTCGGTGCCCACGTAGAGTCCGTTGATCAGGTCCCATCTCTCGGTCCTCTCATTGTAGACGGCCGCGTCGGCTGAGATGCGTCCGGTCACCCGCCACACCCCCGGTCGATTTGGATCGCGCTGGCGCGTCAGGATGGTGGGGGCCTCCAGAGTCAGGGTCTCCACGTAATAGCGGTTGGCGCAGATCAGCGATCCGTTGGCATCGCCCAGAAACCGCACGCGAAAGGATTCCTGGCCGGGCAGGTCGTCCTCGCTGCGAACGAGCCGGTCGCTGATGCTCGGGATGAGCAGTTCCTGGTTGGCCACGGCCAATCCGGTAAAGAAGATGGCCAGGACAAGGATCGGCCCGACGATGCGTTTGGCGCTGACCCCCGAGGCAATCATGGCGACCAGTTCGTTGGATCGCACCATCCGGCCCAGCGAGAACGCCGCCGCGACCACTGTGATCACACCGGCAATGTCGCGGAAGTACACGGTCGTACGCGTGGCATAGAACGACACAATGTGACGGGTCAACGCCCACATCCCAAGCGAGGTGTGTTTGGTGAATTCGTCGAGATTGACAAACAACTCGATGATAATCCGCAGCCCGATGAGAACGCAGAAGGCGATGATATAGCCGATCATGAAGTTCTTTGCGATGTAGCGATCCAGTATCTTCATCATTCGTTTCTCATACCCTGGTTGGGGTTCGACTCGTCACGAATCGCATCAGGTCTTCGCCAGGCGGCGGTAGATGAACGCCGCCAGCACCACCAAAGCGGCCAGCCCCGACCACATGACCGCAATTCCCGATACCCCCTCGCTCATGGCGTTCTTCATGATGTTCTTTCCGCTGAGGATGGTCACGAGCAGGACGGCGGCCGGCACACAACTGGCCCCGAACGCGCTGAGCACGTGCCCGCCCCGATTGATGATGCCCATTCCAATGCCGATCAGGATCATGGGGACGCAGCCGATGCCAAACACGAGCCGGGTGTTCATCTCGGCGTCGATATCCACCAGCGTACGACGAATCTCCCTTTCAAGCTGTTTCTGGAGCGATGCCAGCATCGACGTCGGCGGCCCCTGCAGGATCGTGTCAGCCCGTTCCGGAGCCACGGTTTCCAGTATGCCGGCGCGATGAAGCCTCTCCTGGATCGGGTCGGGCATCTTCAAGTTGCGAACGTGATACCGCACGAGAAGCTGGCCGGTGCCCTCGACGCGAGGACTGTAGAGATCCAGGTTCAGGCCAGGGCCGGCGACGTCGTCGTCGACGTGGATCGTCCCGGTGTCCGACCGCAACGTCTGGAGGTGTCTGCCCGAGACCGCGTCGTACTCCTGCACCCGAATCGGACCGATCAACTTGATCGCACGCTCGTCATCCAACGCACAGCCGGCAGCAGTGAACCGGATGGACCGGGTAGCCCCTCGAAGCACATAGCCGCCGTGCTCCGGCGACCGCAGTTGCTCGCTCAGATCTCGCGCCAGGGCCTCGGTGGCCAACTGCGAGTATGCCTGCAAGGCGATTCTGGCGATCGGATCGAACAACATCAGGTCCGCCCGAATCTGCTTCATTGCGTCGACTTTCTTGAACTTGACGTCGTCGCCCAGCAGGGAGCCAAAATGATGCCTGAACGACGCCTGTCCCACGTTGAACCATAGGTCGCCCGGCAGGCCCATTTGTCGAGCCCCATAGACGTCCAGCCGGACTTCATTGAACTTGTCATGCGGATCGAAGACAATTCTCGCGGCATCGAAGGTGCGAATCCTCGTAATAACGCCCCGATCATACTGAACGACGACGATCCCCGACAGCATGTCTCGTTTCGAATCGACGTGATCCGCATAGATCAGGAACTGCCCATCCGAAGCCATCCGATAGAAACCCCGCCGCTCGATGTTGCGAAACAGGATCTGCTTGGCATCCGCCTTGAGCGCCTTCTCGGCCATGTAAACGAAATGCGGCATGACGTGGAAGCTCAGAAGCAGATTGGCGATCGCGACGAGGATCGCCAAAGCCAGTCCAGGATAGATCATCGTGAAGAGACTGACGCCACTGGCCCGACACGCGTCCAACTCGTTGTCGCTGGCGAACCGCCCATACGTCAGGGCCGAGGCGAACAGCGCAGCCATGGGCAAGATGAAGGTCAGCGTGATCGGCATGAAATACAGCAGGATATGAACGACCTGCCGAGGCCCCAAGCCATATTCCTGAACTGGAGCCAGGACGCCGCCCAGACTCAGGATCAGCGTCAGACCGACGGTCGCCAGAAGAAAGACCCTGAGAAGTTCGCGAAAGACATATCGTTGTAGCGTAAAGACCATTGTCAGAGCCGCTCGCCCATCATTCCATTCATGGTTATGGCTCGGTGAGGCCGTACCACAACGGCCACGCGGCGAAGACAAAGCCGACAACGCCTGGCCCGCTCCACCGCTTCCGCACGTGACGGCCCATCAGATAAACGATCTCACTGGCCCGCCCCGACCTCGTTTGGAGTCACTTCCAAGGGATCGATGTCCTCAATCCTTCCTGAATAAACCTCATGGGGATACTTTTCGAGAAGGGAGACGCCGTAGCGCTCGATGTGATCCCTGGACCGCTGCGCCATCAGAGCCGAGCGGACCTGGTTCGCGACGGAATCCGAGTACGGCCTCGGCTCAGGCGGTGTCTTTTCAAGAATCCTCACCACGCGCCACCTGATCTGGTCCTCGTAGAACCCCTTGATGGGCCCAACGACTTCATCCGGCTCCCCCTTCCACAACTCCTCCCAGAAGACCCCTTCGCTCGAGGCATATGCGTTTCGTGCAGGCTCCTCGGCTTTCATGGAGTGCGCGGCCTTGACCGCATCGAATGCTGTCCCGTCGTCGAGCGCCTTCTTGACCAGCTCGGCCGTTTCGAGGTCCCTGCACCAAATCTGGTCGATCTTCAGCATCGCCTCTCTGGCGAACATGGCCTCGTTTTGCTCGAAGTGCGCCTTGATCTGCTCGTCATCCGGCGGCGGAATCTCGTTGTATTTCTCCATCCGGACCTTGCCGAGAATCGCCATGTCCTCGCGGGCCCGGATGTCGCGGACCAACTCCTCCCTTTGGTCGTAGCCTCGGGACACGGCCTCCGCTTCCAGGAGCGTCGGCTCGAGCCCCCGGTCCAGGAGCCTTTCCACTCCCGCCGGAGTGCTCAGGTCCTTCGGTCGCCCCGGCGGGGCGATCTCGTTCAACGTCCTGAACCAGTCGTACAGCGTGAACTGCCCCCCCGTGTAGGTCGCCAGCACGATGTTCCGTTCGTCCCTGCTGAGTTCGGTTCGGATCTGCTGATTGGTAATCCAGAACACCGTACGGCCTCGCGCCTCGGCCGGTTGCTTCAGCAGACGCTCATGAATCTGAGCGGCCCTCCCAAAATCCCTCTCAACCTTCTTGAGGTCAAGCTTCTCCTGCAGTTCGGAATACAGCTCCTGATAGACCGGGCCGAACTTGGCCTGGAGCACCTGCGCCCTGGCCTGCTGCGGACCCAGGTTCGGATCGGCCTCGATCCTCTGGTCGATCTCCGCCTGGCTGACGGGGATGTTCTCTTCGACGTAGTCGTTCAGAAAAGCCTGAATGAGTCGGCGCTGCCTGTACCGGTTGATGGACGTGGAGACCGATTCGTCTTCAGCGTATCCGAGTTCGCGTCCTTCGAGGATCATCGCCTTCTCGATCAACATCTCTCGCAGCACGGACTGGGCGGTAACAGGCTCGCTCAGCCGGTTGTAGCTTTCGCGCTGCGGCCGAACGCTCTGGGCCAGCCGCTGCTTCAACTCGGCCTTCGTAATCGTGTAGTCACCGATTGTGGCCACAATCTCCGACGCGTCGGCGGGTTCCATAGGCTCGACTTCCGAGGGACCACAGCCGGCGACAAGAAACGCCGCAAGAATAACGCTGATGCCACATGGGATGAGAATGAACGCTGCGTACTTCGTGTTCATGGTCAGATCCTCAAATGGTTCGCACACACACGCACGGCGCGAGAGCCCTCCCCTGCCGGCTCCAATGCATCAGGGCGGCCCTTGTCGCTGCCCAACCTCAGTGAATGACTTTGTTCAGCGGATACGTGATGATGCCCGAGGCTCCCGCCCGCTTCAACGCAGGCACCAATGCCCTTTCCACCTTGTCGTCAACGATGACCTCGATTGCTACGTAGGCCGGGTCCGCCAGACTGGACACCGTTGGGCTCTTCTCGGCGGGCAACACATTGAGAACCGCGTCCAGATCATCCTTGCGAACGTTCATCTTCAGTCCCACCTTGCTGCGCGCCTCAATTGCCGCCCGGAGAAGAATCGAGATATTCTCGATCTTCTCCCGTTTGAAATCGTCCTCCCATGCCCGTCGATTGGCGACCAGCCTTGTCGTCGAAACGATGACGGTATCGATGATGCGCAGATTGTTGGCCCGCAAAGAGGTTCCCGTCTCTGTCAGTTCGACGATGGCATCGACCAGGCGCGCCTTGACCTCCGTAGCGCCCCAACTGAATTCCACTCGCACGTCGATGTTCTTGTCGGCGAAATAGCGCCGCGTCACACCAATCAATTCGGTCGCCACGATCCCGCCCTGAAGGTCCTCCGGGCGGGTGACGTTCGACTCGCCGGGAACGGCCAGGACCCACCGCGTCGGATTGCTCGTCGCCTTGCTGTAGGGCAACTCGCAGACCTCGACAACGTCGCAGTCGTTTTCCGTAATCCAATCGAAACCGGTAATCCCTGCGTCGAGCACCCCATCTCCAACGTAACGGCCCATCTCCTGCGCGCGCAGACAAATCGGGTGGATTTCGTCGTCGTCGATCGCCGGCAGATAACTCCGTCTCGAATCGGCGATGTTGAATCCGGCCTTGGCGAACAATTCCACCGTCGCTTTCTGCAGACTCCCCGCAGGGATCCCCAGTCTCAACACACTCTCAGAACTCATTTCGTCAATCCACAAAAGCGATGCGCCCCCGGCGGGCCGCACCCGCGCGAGCCGATCGCGCCCATCATTTCTTGGCTTTGGCCACTTTCCTCGTCTTCGCTTTCTTTCGTGTCGCCGTTGTCTTCTTCCTGCTCTTGCTGACCCTGGGCGACTCGCTCTCACGTCGGAGCAGCGCATAGAACTCGTAGGCATTCTTGGCCGCCACCTGGCGCGTCAGAAACCCTTCGATGTCCTGTTCGTCCGCCTCCGGATCGACGACCTCATGCTGCCTGAGATAGTCGGCCATCTGTCCGGTCAGCGGGATGGCATGTCCCTGCAACGACGTCAGCATGCAATAACCGATGACGTACGCGTCCATGCCGTCAAGGCCTTCGAGGGCCTGTTTGGCCGGGCGCTTGCCGATCTTCTTGAGATTCTGAAGGCTCAGCGTGTGATACTCATCGAAAACCGCTCGCAGCGCCGTCGTCAGTGCGAAGGCCGTTGCCCGACTGGCCGCCGTGTCCTCACGCAGCACCTCCACGATCTCCTCGACTCGCGAGACGCGCAGATCATTCCAGTCCACAAACGTATCCCGGAATCCTTTCATGGCCCGCTGCGTGGCGGTCTCGCTGATGCGCTCGCTGACGACGCCGTACACCAGCGCTTCGATCGGGTCGTCGTAACTGGTCTTCTCCACCTTCGGATGGGCGCGTTTGAGCCCGCGATAGAGCCTCTGCAACCGTTGTGCGTATTCTTTGCTGTTCTTCATAGCCTTTCCAAACGACCCCGCGCCGATGAGCCGCTCTGCAAAGCGACGCGCGCAGGAGATCCTGTGGGCCCCGCCTTCAAACACCCGAGGCGTCCGGCTCCTCCGATTCAAGTATCCGGCTTCGGCGCTCGGTCGCCACCTCCTCAATCAACCTCATCGTCTCCAAGGTCTTGTGAAAATGCTCATCTTTGTGGAAGTGCAGCACCGGGCAGAACTTGCTCTCCAGCGCCGACCCCAGCAGAGATTGAATCCGTTTGACGGCGTGGTCGATCGCTGCGAACGTCTTGTTCCTGGCCGCATCGCTCGCCGCCAGCACGCTCAAGAACACATCGGCACTCCGCAGGTCGGGCGTCATCTCCACCCGCGTCACCGTGACAAGCCCTGCAATGCGAGGGTCGCTCAGGTGGTTGGCAATGGCGTCGCTGACCACCTCTTTGACTACGCGAGCCACTTTTTCCTGCCTTCGGCTGGCCATAACGTCGTGTCTTCCCCAGCGGATCGCCGCGTCCCCGTTTACGAATCCAGGGTCCGAGCCACCTTGACGATTTCGTAGAACTCAAGGGTGTCATCGATCTTCAGATCATCGAATCCCGCCAGCTTGATGCCGCACTCAAACCCGGCCTTCACCTCGCGGACGTCATCTTTGAAGTGTTTCAGGGACTCAAGCGACAGGTTGTCGCGGACCACAATATTATCCCGAATCAACCTGGCCTTGGCACTCTTGAGGACCACCCCATTGCTGACGAAGCAGCCGATGACAGTCCCGATGCGCGAGACCTTAAATGTGGCCCTGACCACCGCACGACCGAGGACCTTCTCCTGCTCCTCCGGTTCGAGCATGCCGACCATGGACTTCTTCAGATCTTCTGTGATACGGTAGATGACGTTGTACAGGCGGATATCCACCCCTTCGGCTTCGGCTGTCTTGGAGGCGCGCTCATCGGCTACGACATTGAAGCCGATGATGATCGCGTTGGACGCCTCGGCCAGAAGCACGTCGCCTTCGGTAATCCCCCCGGGCATGGCCTGGAGGATATTGATGCGGATCTCATCCACGCTCAGTTCGGATAGATACTTCTTGAGCACATCGACCGATCCCTGCACGTCGGCGCGGACGATCAGGTTCAGGTCTTTGACGTTCCCGGCCTCGATCTGACTGAACAGGTTGTCCATGGTTACCTGGGTCCGCTCAGCCAGTGATTTCTCACGGGCGCGGAGCCGCCCTTCTTCGGCGGCCTCCTTGGCCCGATTGACGTCGTCGAGGCAGTAGAACCGGTCGCCGGCCTGAGGCACACCGTTGAGACCGCTGATCTCCACGGGCATGGAACTGGCGGCGGTCTTGATCTTCTTGCCGTAACTGTTCTTCATCATCTTGATCCGGCCATACGCATCACCGGCCAGGACGACGTCCCCCCTGTTGAGCTGCCCTTCCTTGACCAATACGGTAGCGACGGGACCCTGCTGAGGTGACATCTTGGCCTCGATCACCCATCCGGTCGCCGGGATGCTGTCGTCGGCCTTCAGATCCATCAACTCGGCCGTGTAGTCCAGCGCTTCCAGCAAGTCCTCGATTCCCTGTCCGGTCGTGGCGCTGGTCTTGACCACTTCCGTTTCTCCACCCCATTCGGCCGGCGTCAGATCGTGCTCGGCCAACTGGGCATAAATGCGATTGATGTCGCAGCCGGGCAAATCGATCTTGTTGAGGGCCACGACGATCGCAACACCTGCCGCCTTGCTGTGTGCGATCGCCTCAATCGTCTGCGGCATCACGCCGTCGTCGGCCGCAACCACCAGAACCACGATGTCTGTCATGTTTGCCCCGCGGGCGCGCATGGCCGTAAAGGCCTCGTGGCCCGGCGTATCCAGGAATGTGACGGTCTTGTTGTTCCAGGTCACCTGCGAAGCGCCGATGTGCTGCGTGATTCCACCGGCCTCACCGGCTGCAACCTGCGTCGAGCGAACCTTGTCCAACAGACTGGTCTTGCCGTGATCGACGTGCCCGAGCATCGCCACGACCACCGGGCGCCTCTTCAAATCGTGGCGCGGGCGGGCTTCAAACTCTTTTCGAATCTCTTCCTCCACCGAGCTTTTGCGCTCGATCACCAATTCAGTCTCGAATTCCACGGCCACCAGTTCAGCCACATCGCTGGCAATCACCTGGTTCGCCGTAGCCATGACCCCCTGCTGCATCAGCTTGGCAATGATATCCGCCGCCTTGACCGCCAAGGCAGCCGACAGATCTTTTACGGTGATCGGCTCACTGACCGTCGCCTTATGGGGCCGCCCTGCGGCCGCAGCCTCCCGCTGTGCCTTGGATGTGATCTTTCGAGAGGGACGCAACCGGAGTCCCTCACCGCCAGCGGCGCTGAGCCGTGCCTGTCGCTCATCCAGGTCTCTCTGACGCCACTTTCCGCGGCCTTTGCCCTTCTTGGCAGCCTCCTCGTCGAAACCCTCCTTTCGACGGCCGTGGGTCCTCTCCTTATGGCGCTTGCCCCGTTTCTTATCGGCGTCCGCCGAGGAGACGCCCCCCGCAGCCTTATCTTTGCCCCCGTTCATCAGAGGCTCTGTGACCGCAGCGTCGCGCCGCGGACGTGGACGGCCGCGCGATCGCGAGCGATCGACGGGTTCCGGCGCTTCGACTCGTACAACCTGTGGACCGCTGAGCTTGGCAGGCTTGGGTTTGCCAAGCATGGGCCCGGCAGGCAGCACAACAATCTCCTCCTTCTGCTCCTGTTCCACCTCAGCCGCAGGGAGCAGCTCCGTCTCAGCGACCGCCGGTTCCTGCTCGACAGTCTCCGTCTCGGCGGCCGGGACCGGCTCTTCTTCGGCCGCTTCCTGTTCCTGCGTCTCTGCGACCTCGGCCATGGTCGCACCTTCGGCGTGTTCCTCGGCCGTCTCCATCTCCTCAGACGGCTCGGCCTCGGCCACCGCCGCTTCCACCGAACCGGTTCCCGACTCTTCCTCGGACTCCTCAGACGTCTCCATGACTTTGGTACGCCGCGGCCTCCTGACCCGGACCTCCGACAGATCCACTCTCTCGGCTGTCTCCACCGTCGTCACATTCTCCCCCTCACTGAACCACTCCCGAATGGTGGCGGCCAGACCGGCGGAGATCGCGGTCATGTGGTTCTTGACGTCCAGACCTTCGTCCTGGCACTTCTTGACGATGGCCGAGCTCTTGACACCGAGTTCACGAGCTAAGATGTAGACTCTTGTAGCAGCCAAGAAACCTCCACGTACCTATTCGTCCTGATCCTTCTTCTGTGCCTCGATACGATTGGTCTGTTCCGCCAACTCCTTCTCGGCCTGCTTGCGCTCCGATTCGACGGCCATCATCTTGGCCGCCTGGTCGGCGCCTTGAACCAGCCTCTCGGCGAAGTCGGGATCGAGGCCCAACTCGCCGACCAGCGGCTCGGGGCCTACATCATCAAGATCAAGAACAGATATGATACCCAAGGCAATCAGCTTATCAACCAGGATATCGTCGGCGCCTTCGACGCTCTTGACGGCGGCCGCAAGCCGCTCGATGCCCAGATTGTATTCGTCGGGCGTGAGGATATCGATATCCCAGCCGCTGAGCCGGGCCGCCAGACGAACGTTCTGGCCGTGCTTGCCGATGGCCAGAGACAACTGGTCTTCCTCCACCACCACCGTGGCCCGCCCCAGTTCGAAGCACAAAGCGATCTCGCTGACCTTGGCGGGCATCAGCGCATTGGCCACAAGGACTTGAGATGAATCATTCCATCGAACGATATCGATCTTCTCACCACCCAGCTCATCGACGATGTTCTTGATGCGGCTGCCTCGAACTCCCACACAGGCCCCAACAGGGTCCACCTTGTCGTCGTACGAAGTGACCGCCACCTTGCTGCGATAGCCCGCCTCCCGAGCCAGAGCTCGAATCTCGATGATGTTCTCAGCGATCTCCGGGACCTCCGACTCGAACAGACGCCGAATGAAATCCGGGTGCGTCCGCGACAGGATGATCTTGACCTGACTGGCCGTCTCCTTCACGTCCAGGATCAGGCAGCGAATTCGTTCCCCCGGCCGGTGGGTCTGCCCCATGATCTGCTCGCCCTTCGGCATGAACCCCTCGGTCCAGTGGTCCAGGTTGACGATCAGCGTGCCCCCTTCGTAGCGAACGACCGCCCCGCTAATCAACTGGCCTTTCCGCTGGACATACTCGCTGAAAATACTGTCCCGCTCGTCGGCCCGGATCTTCTGAATCATCACCTGCTTGGCCGTCTGCGCCGGAATCCTGCCAAGCCGCCGGATATCGATCGGTTGCTCATCTCGAAAGGCGACGACCTTCCCCGTGTTTCTGTCGATGCGGACTACAATCTCGCTATCCGCGTCGCCGAAGTGCTTGCGAACCGCCGAGATCATCGCCTCCTCAAGATCAACGAAGATCGACTCCTTGTCGATATTCTTGTCCCGGGCGATGTTGTCCACGATTCTCAACAATTCCTGGTTCATCGTCTTTTCTCATCCAAGTAGAAACGGCCTCCCGGAGCCTGCCCGGCCAAACCCCGGGGCGACGATTGCGACACCTCGTCGCCCGCCGCCGAGCTTTACCGGCGAGAACGGCGGTCCCGAGAAAGACCAAAAAAAAGTGGAAACCCTAAGCAGTTTCCACTCCAAACACACCCATGCCAACCGAGGTTGTCACCTGCGTTTCGCCTACATCAGTCGCCTCCGACAGCGGCTCGGCCCGGCCTTCTGTCGGGTCTGCCGAACCTCACCATCAACCTCGCTGGCGCTACGATACTGAAGCAGAAACATCGATTCCACAGCCGCCATCGGCGAGAACGCGCAGCCACGATTTGCGTACCTACGCCGCTGCACTGTTCATTCGTCCTGTCAACACCATTGCCTGCACCTCGCACAGCCTTGCTGGCAGCTATCAGTTCTCATTTTCAAAAAGCTTACTATAATCGTCCTCGCATCGTGGAGCAACAACTTTTTTTGGGGATTTTGGCCTTTTTCGGCGTCCTGCGAAGCCCGGAGGCACTCCTTGGGGTGCCAGGTCTTCCCCACAGAGGCTGCACTGCATAGAGGACGCCCCAGTTTCCGGCTTGCAGGAGGGACGCTCGCCGGCTATCATCCGTGCCTTACAGATGTTTCGTTCAGAAAAGGACCGGAAATGAAACGCAAACTTGCGGTTGTGGGGGCGGCCGGGCGTATGGGCAAGCGGATCGTCGCCCTGGCGCTGGAATCAGGGCGATTCGATGTCGTTGGAGCGATCGACGCCAAAGACCATCCCGATTTGGGCAAGGATGCAGGATTGCTGGCGGGGGCTGGGGCCCTGAACGTGCCCGTGAACGATTCCTGTCCAACCGATCCGGACGTCGTGATTGATTTCTCGCTCCCGGAGGCGGCCGGCAATACGCTGCGGCACTGTACGGACAACAGGATCCCACTGGTCATCGGGACGACCGGCCTGGACGCCGAGCAGCAGGCCGTGGTCGCCAAGGCAGCCAAGACCATTCCCCTTATCTACGGGACCAACATGAGCGTCGGCATGAACGTGCTGTTCGCCCTCGTGGGCAAAGCGGCCGCCATGCTCGGGCCGGACTACGACATCGAGATCATCGAACAGCACCACCGCTTCAAGAAGGACGCACCCAGCGGCAGCGCCCTGACGCTCGCGGAGAAGGTCTGCCAGGCCACCGGGCGGGACTATCCCGACTGCCTGGCGCACGGCCGCAGCGGCAAGAACGCCCTGAGGCAAGCCGGCGAGGTCGGCGTTCACGCCATCCGCGCCGGCGACATCGTGGGCGTGCACTCGGTGATCTGCAGCACGTTGGGTGAGACGGTCACGCTCAACCACACCGCACACAGCCGGGACACCTTCGTCCGTGGGGCCCTGCGGGCGGCCGAATGGCTCATCGGCAAAGATCCCGGCCTGTACTCCATGGCCGACGTGCTGGGCCTCAAATAGGCTGCGCAATCCACATGGCCATTCTCGGACGTGCGAGTGCCGGCTGACAGGCTCGGCGTCTTCCTACTGAGCGATGTCGCGTCCTTTGATGCCGTGGATCGTCAGATTCGCGTCGGGCAGGCTATCGCGGGCCGGCAGGATCTGCTCGGCCTTGAGGAAGACGACGTGGCCGTCGGCGAACAGGAAGTTACGCGCCCCCTGCCAGTTCCACCAGCCCTGCTCGGTTTCGATTGGAGCGTGGCTGCTGGCCCATTCGCCGATGAGAATTTTGGCGGCCGGGTTTGCGACGTCGCCGGCCCGTTGTGGAATGGACGGGCGAGGATTGCTGTACGTGTCGGCCTTGTCGTTCATCGTATCGATCTGCTGGGGACTGTGATAGAACGTCATCGAGTAGGCGTAGCTGGTCGATTCGAACAGGGCCGGGTCGGCGCGGTCTTCCGGACACAGCAGTACCGAGGGATTGCGTGCGTCAATCGAACCGCTCAGATAGGGCTTGATCCACCGTCGCCATCCGCGTCCCATCCACAGCCAGTAGACGGGGTCCTCGGACACCGGATCAGCCGCACAGGGATAGGTCCCATCGTGATCGTGGAGGTACATGCCCATGCCCAGATGAATCTGTCGGAGGTTGTGCGCGCAGCCGATGCGGGACGCCGCCTGTCGCGCTCTTCTCAGCGTGGGGATGAGGATCGATACCAGGACCGAGACGATGGCGATGACAACGAGCAGCTCGATCAGGCTGAAGGCCGGATGATGCGCGTTCGTTCGCAGTTTTCGATCACATGTGCCATCCATAGCGATTCACATCCTGTTCATGCGCGGGGGCGAGTAATGACTCGTCCCTACTCGACCGTCACGCTCTTGGCGAGATTCCTCGGCTTGTCCACGTCATGGCCGCGAAGGACCGCGGCGTGGTACGCCAGCAGTTGCAGCGGGACCGCCGTCAGCATCGGCTGGAACAACTCCGGCGTCTGCGGCACCGTGATCAGGTGGTCGGCAACGCCGCGAAGATACTCATCGCCTTCGGTCGCCACCACGATGATTCGGCCTCCTCGGGCCCGCACCTCTTCGATGTTGCCCATCATCTTGTCGTACTGCGCACCGGCCGTCGCAACAAATACGGCGGGTATACCGTCGGCAATCAGGGCGATGGGCCCGTGCTTCATCTCCGCAGCGGGCAACCCCTCGGCGTGGATGTAGCTGATCTCCTTGAGCTTCAGCGCCCCTTCGAGCGCCACCGGATAGTTGAACCCCCTGCCGAGGAACAACCAGTTCTCCTTCTCGATATTGGCCGCCGCGATCTCGCGGATGTGGTCGGACTGCGCCAGTATCCTCTCGATCTTCTCTGGGATCTGAGCCAGTTCGTCGATGTGGCGGGCCGCGTCCTCGCTGCTCAGGTGTCGACGCCGGCCCAGCTCGATCGCCAACATGCTCAGCACCGCCACCTGTGCGGTGAAGGCCTTCGTGCTGGCCACGCCGATCTCAGGACCCACGTGCAGGTAAATGCCGGCGTCCGTCGCTCTGGCGATCGTCGAACCGACGACATTGACCACGCCCAGGACCATCGCGCCCCGTTCCTTGGCCTGCTCGACGGCCGCCAGGGTGTCGGCGGTCTCGCCCGACTGGCTGATGGCGATCACGATCGTGCCGTCCTCGATGATGGGATTGCGGTAGCGGAACTCGCTGGCGTATTCCGTCTCGACGGGAATGCGGGCCAGGTGTTCGAGAAGGAATTCTCCCACCAGGCCGGCGTGGAACGCCGTGCCGCACGCCGTGAAGATCACGTGACGGGCGCGGGTCAGCTCCCGCAGGTAGTCCCGGATGCCGCCGAGTTTGATCCTTCCCTCGTGGACGTCCAGACGCCCACCCAGGCACGTGCGAAGCGATTCCGGCTGCTCGAAGATCTCCTTGAGCATGTGATGCTCGAACCCGCCCAGCTCGATCTGTTCGAGTGAGAACTCGATCTGCCTGAGGTCCTTGGCGATCGTGACGTTGTCGATGGTCTTGGTGTGGAACCCGTCGGGACCGACGAGCACCATCTCGTTGTCCGCCATGTAGATCGCCTGCGTTGTGTGCTCGACGATGGCGGCGGCGTCGGAGGCCAGAATGTACTCGGTGTTGCCCACGCCCAGAATCAGAGGGCTGCCTCGCTTGGCCCCAATCAGGGTGTCGGGGAAATCCCCGCAGATAATCGCCAGGCCAAACGTCCCGTGCAGCTTCCGCAGGGCCTGCTGAACCGCCCATTCAAAGGCGATCTGATCGTCCGTCAGCCCTGCATCCGCCTGGTTGGCGTAGAGATAGCCGATCAGGTTCGCGATCACCTCCGTGTCCGTCTCGCTGCGGAAGACGACCCCTTCGGTCTGGAGCCAGGTCCGCAATGAGGCGTAATTCTCGATGATTCCGTTGTGTACGACCGCGATCTTCCCCGTCGCGTCCAGGTGCGGGTGCGCGTTGGTGGTGTTGGGCCGGCCATGCGTGGCCCAGCGCGTATGGGCGATGCCCAGCGTATCACAGCCGTGCGGCTCGTCCAAGATCTCTTCCAGGGCACTGATCCGCCCGCTGGTCTTGGTCACGTGAATCGAGCCGTCATCTAGCAAGGCGATGCCCGCCGAGTCGTAGCCTCGATATTCCAGGCGTTTGAGCCCCTCGACAAGAATCGGCTGAGCGGCCTTGCGGCCCAGATAAGCGACAATTCCACACATCGACAGTATCCCCTATTTCTGCGTATTCGATCCCGTACAGAATCGGCATTCCCGGACAAAGACTCTATCGGAAAAACACAAAAACCGACAACTGCGAGCCTGGGTGGAGTGCCCACAATTATAGGTCCGCCGCCCGCAGGCCACAAATCATCTCTTCTTAAGTGACGTATCAGGACTTCTCATTTGACGGGCCCAACCGCCCAAAGTAGACTCCGCCGATGATCGTCGTGATTGACTACAACATCGGCAACGTCCGCAGCGTCTGCAATGCGTTTCGGCACATCGGCTGCGACATCCAGTTGAGCCGGGACCCGGCGACCGTGGAACGGGCCCTCGGGCTGGTCCTGCCGGGCGTAGCGGCCTTCGGGTATGCGATCGAAGCCCTGGGCGCGGCCGCCGAACTGGTGAGGCAGGCTGCGGCCGCCGGCAAGCCGGTTTTGGGTATCTGCGTCGGCTACCAGATGCTCTTCGAAGAGAGTTCCGAGTACGGCCCGCACCGGGGACTGGGCCTGGTCAAAGGCAAGGTGGTCGCCCTGCCGGCCGAGCAAGTGGTCCCGCACATGGGCTGGAATCGGGTCGATCTGCCAAGCGACATGGGCCTGTTCTCGGACCTCGGCGAATTCAAACACTTCTACTTCGCCCACTCGTACTACGCCCGGCCGGGCGACGAGCGGGCCAGGATCGCTTATACCGACTACGGCTTCGCCCTGCCGGCGGCGATCCAGAAAGACAACATCTACGGCGTCCAGTTCCACCCGGAGAAGAGCGGCCGGCAGGGACTCAAGCTCCTCCAGAATTTCTACGATCTTTGCAGGAGGAGAGCCTGAAGTGCGGCGTCTGAGGTTTCGAGCGATGTGTCCTTCAAACTTCAAACGGGAAACTTCAAACTCTTTGCTATGCTGACCAAGCGAATCATTCCGTGCCTCGACGTCAAGGACAACCGCGTCGTCAAAGGCGTCAACTTTCTCAATCTCCGCGACGCGGGCGACCCCGTGGAACTGGGAGCCCGGTACAGTGACACCGGGGCCGACGAACTGGTCTTCCTCGACATCACCGCGACGATCCGCTCGCGCAAGACCATCGTGGACATGGTTGAGCGCGTCGCGAAGAACGTCTTCATCCCTTTCACCGTCGGCGGCGGCGTTCAGAGCGTCGAGCAGATCGACGAACTGCTGCGCAGCGGCGCCGAGAAGGTCTCGGTCAACACCGCGGCCGTGCAGAACCCGAACCTGATCGCCGAGGCGGCGCAACGGTTCGGCAATCAGTGCGTGGTGCTGGCCATCGACGCAAGGCGTTCCAAGGCGCGGCCGGGCCACTGGCAGGTGTGCGTCAAGGCCGGCTCGGAGCCGACCGACATCGACGTCGTCGAATGGGCGGTGCGAGGCGAGGAACTGGGGGCCGGCGAAATCCTGCTGACCAGCATGGACGCCGACGGCACGCTGGCCGGCTACGACAACGAACTGAACAGAGCCGTCTCCGATGCCGTCAACATCCCGGTGATCGCTTCCGGCGGCGCCGGCACCCTCGACCATCTCTACGACGCCATCACCATTGGCGGCGCCGACGCCGTCCTCATGGCCTCGATCACCCACTTCGGCGACTTCACCATCACCCAGATGAAAGAGCACCTCCGCGACCGCGGCCTGCCCATGAACCTCTGAGGCCCACTCGTTCGCCGTGTGCCTGCGGCAAAAAACAGGACGGCGACACGCCGAGCGACCGAGTCATTTGCCCTCGGGCGTCCGTGTCTCCGCCATCAAGGTGTGCACGGCTTCTACGACGCGCTCTTCAACCGACGGGGTGAACGGGCCCGGAAGCGGGGTGTAGAGCATCGCACCGCCGCCTTCGTAGCCGCCCTCCCGCAAGACGCGGACCGAAGGCACGTAGCCGAAAACGTCGTTCGAATAGCCGGCCACCCAGAGCGGCGGACCGGCCAGCTCCCGCTTCAGCCGCAGCGAGTAATCGACCACCACCTCACCTGCCAGCGCCACCATCGTCAGGTCGTCACCGAAGCGGATTACCTGAACCAGATAGGGATACGTCGATCGGATCGCGCCTTCACGCTGCAATTGTTCGAGCAGGAATCCGGCGTGCAGACGTTCGTACTTGTTGTTGGACTTGACCTGCGCCTCCAGCGCTTCACGGCTGGGTGGCTCGGCGAAGTCCAATGTCACTTCCTCAATCGCCGTCCGCAGCGGCCCGCGCACCGGTTTCGGGGGGCCCTGGAGCGCCGCCTCGACCGCGTTGGCCAGCGCATGGCCGTGTTGGCGGCACAGTTCCAGGGCGCGGTCCTGGCTGCGCGGATACGGGTTTTGATCGCCCCCGCAGCCGGCGAGAAACAGGGCGGTCGTCCCTGGGTGTCGTTGCTCGATGCACTCCTGGGCGAAGCCGGGATAGTCGCCGCAGTAATCATAGCCGCTCAACGTCGTGGCGTGACAGGCGTACCCGAACACGACCGCCCGCAACGACCCGTCGGGACCGTCAATCCGCAGCACGGGCACATCGTGATCGACCGGGCCGTCGGGATTGGGACGGATCTGCCAGCCGTGATCGGTTCGAAGCCGACGGTTCATGCCGAACCCTGCACGGGCGTGCGTGTACGAGAGCCGGGCGGGCGACAACTGCTCCACGGCCGCACCGACGAGAGCGACGATCGTCTCCTGCAGCCGGTCACTGTAGGCGTTCGACTGCTCGAGTTGCTCGGGGGCCAGATCGTAGAACGAATGGCCGTAGATTGAGTAGGCGCTCTCGCGGATCACCGGTGCTGAGTGCGTGTGTGACGCGTTGATCAGCAGGTCCTTCGGGGCGATGCCGTGACGCCGTTCAACTCGGTCGGCAATCCAGTCGCGCATCGCGCGATCGATGCCGAGCAGGTCCAGCGTCACGATGGCCAGACGGTTGCCCTGCGCGTCCTGGACGACCAACGCCTTGGCGTACAGGTCGTGGACCTTGCCCTCGGCCGGCTTGGTTCGCGCCGCATAGCCGGCCATCCACATCGGCTGCTCGGGCGTGATCACCGCCCGCACCACTCCGGCCCGCCACAAGTCCGCCGACCCGCCCGCTGCACGGGCCTCCCAGTTCCCCACCAGCAGCAAGGAACCACAGAGAACCGCCAACAGAATCGATCCAATCCGGCCAGACCGGGCCACAGCGATTCGGCATACAACGTATGGGTCTTCTGACTTCATTGCCGTGCCCTTTCCAAATGGCTTCACAGACAGCATACCCCGCTCTGCCCCCCGCACGCAACGAATTCCCCGCAAAGCAGATTCCCGCTCCCGCCAGCAGTACGTGTGTCGGTTCTCAGAAAGTCCCCCCTTCTTTCTTTCGGATCCTTGGATTTTTTCGTTGACATGTTGTACATTTGTACGATATTGGACTTGTACAAGTGTACGACTAAGGAGGTCTGTCATGACGCATCGCAGCCTGTCCGCGACCAGCCCGGCCGAGACGGAGATCCTCCGGCTCATCTGGCAACTGAAGCGAGCCACCGTTCAGGAAGTGTGCCGCCAACTGCCCGCCACCCGGAAGATTGCCTACGCCACAGTCCAGACCCTTCTGCGACGGCTGGAAAAGAAGGGCTATCTCAAGCACGACGTCGAGGGCAAGGCCCACGTGTTCTACCCTGTCGTCGAACGTAAGCAAGTGATCAAGCGGAGCGTGGTCGATTTCGTCGACCGGCTCTTCGGCGGCGATCCCCGGCCCCTGATGCAGTTTCTGGCCCGCGAAGGCCGCATCGACAGCGAGGACATTGAGGAACTCAAGAAGCTCATCGACGAATCGCAAGAGAATACAGATCGGAGGCGCTGACGATGGATGCCTATCTGAACGAGCTTGTGCGGTATCTGGTCATTCAAAGCTGGCAGATTGCGGCGTTGACGGTGGTTGTAGCGGCTGCAACGTTCGCCCTGCGAAGACGCAGCGCCCATATCCGCTACCTGCTCTGGCTGGTGGTTCTGGCCAAATGTCTCGTGCCGCCGCTGTACATGGTGCCGGTCCGGGTCTTGCCCGAGACCGTGCCGGAGAGGGTTCCTCCCGTATTGTCAGGAGCAATCTGGACCGACGAGCATTTCACTCTCCACGGGCCGGCCGCCAGGATGCGTCGCGAGCCGCAAGAGTCGGTGGTTGTGCAATCCACGTCTGAGATGTCGGAGCCTCGTCTCTCGGTCTCCGGCTGGCTGGGGGTTCTTTGGATTGCCGGTGCAGGCGGCTATCTGATGATGAATCTCCTGCGAGCCTTGCGGGGCAGCCGCTGGTTACGCCGGACGCGAAGACCCCTTGCCGACGATGTACAGGCGGATTTGGCGGATCTCCTCCCGGCCTACGGCATCACACGTCTGCCGAGAATCTGGATCGCCGACGGCGTGGGCCAACCGTTCGTCTGGGGCCTGTTTCGGGGGAGCATCTACGTTCCACCCGGCTTTTTTGCCATCGAGAGTCCCGAGCATCGGCGGGACGTCCTGGCCCACGAGCTGAGCCACGTCCTTCGCTTCGATCCCGCCCTCAACACGCTCCAGGTCATCGTCCAGGGCCTGTTCTGGTTCCATCCCTTCGTCTGGTGGGCGAACCGCAAGATCCGTCAGGAGCGCGAGAAGGCCTGCGATGAAATGGCCGTCGCCCGCCTGGGCGCCAAGCCCAAGGAGTACAGCACCGCCCTGGTCACCACGCTGATCCAGGCCCAGGAGTCCACCCGGCCCGTGCCGTCGCTGGCCGTAGCCGGTCCCGTCAAAAACATCGAGGAAAGGATAAGAGCCATGTTGAGACCAGGAAAGAGATTCTACAAACACCCAAGCGTGGTGAGTGTGACAACCGTATTGCTGCTGGCAATCTTGGCGGTTCCCAGTGCCTTTGTGCTGACGGTCCGCGCTGTAGAAAGTGCCTCCGTGGAAAAGCAAGAGGCCGCCGAATCGTCTGTGACATCTGAGGAAGAGAATTACCTGGAACGGCTCAAAGAGGCCCTCGCACGAGGCATGGGTGTTGATGCGGAGGACTCTTGGGGTTACACGATTTTTCACAGTGGAGCGTGTATGGAAAACTACACGAAAGTGGCTGCATTTCTTATCGAGAAAGGCGCCAACGTGAATACGCGGAATATCACCGGCATTACCCCCCTGCACACCGCTGCCGGACGCGGCCATGTGGAAATGGTGAGACTGCTCCTCGACAACAAGGCCGATATCAACGCAAGAGATGACTACGGTGCGACTCCGCTCTGGTACGCGAAGAACGGAGTGGTGTACTCATTTGACGTATTCGGTAGGTTCACGGCAAACACAACCGCACGGTGGAATCCGGATAATCCAGGCTGCAAGAAGGCTGTTGCACTCTTGGTGGAAAGGGGAGCCATTGAGCATGCACCGGTAATATCCCTTCATGAAGCGGCACACGCCGGGTTGATGGAGAAGGTCAGATCCCTGGTAGCAGAGGGCGCCGATGTGAATAGGATGGATGATCGGCTGGCCGCGACGCCTTTGCACCTCGCTGCTTACAACAACCACAGAGAGGTGGTGGAATTCCTCATCGCCAACGGCGCCGACGTGAATACCAGGAACAAATGGGACCGAGCGCCTCTCCACGTCGCAATCGATCAGGACTGTACGGAGATCGTTGAACTGCTTCGCAAGCATGGCGCACGACTCCAACCTGCCACAGAAGCCTCCAGAGTCAGGGTGGCTACGTCCCTCTTTGAGTTCGCGACGTTCAAGTTGGCCATTCATGTGAAGCTCCTGGAAATCCCAGAAGAGATGCAGGCCTGCGCGGCGAACCTCCGAAAGATGCATGCGGCGATCAAGACGTATGAGAAGGACAAGGGCCAGCTGCCCGCCTGGTTCTCCGACTTGGTTCCCGACTATGTGAGCCAGGAAATGCTCATGTGCCCTGACAATCCGCAGACGGAGTGGACAGGGCATGCAGCGGACCGCAAGTTTCCTTGCGGTTACTTGTACGAGTTCGGCCCAACTCGAGCATTCGCGAGATTCGGCGGGGCCCCGACGGACGGGATGACGATGCGAGATCGGAAGATGGCGCAAGTGAAGTTTTTCGGAAATGTGGTGCCGCTAATTCGTTGCCGCCTGCACGCTCCTCCAGATCAGTCAATGTACCTGAACATTTCGGTCGGCGGCGAAGTCTACTGGACCGGCCCCCAGTGGGAATCCTGGATCATGCCAGACTACAAAGTCGGCAGTGAGCTCTCAGAAGGGGCTTCGCGGTAACTCACGACAAACGGTGACCGGCGAGGCTGACGGGGGCCTCGCCGGTTGTCTTGCGGATCACATGCGTTTGTATCGGGGGCCGCCGCCGCCTTCGGGGGCGGTCCAGCGGATGTTGTCGAAGGGACACTTGCGCTGGCAGGTCTTGCAGTGCAGGCAGTTTGAGGGGTTGGCGGGCTTGACCTCGTCGTGGATGGTCTCGTAGACACCGGCCGGACAGAATGTGATGCACGGACTGCCGTAGACGGGCGTACACTTCGTTTCGCAGATTGTCCTGTCGAGGATCGTCAGGTGCGGCGGCTGCTCCTCGCGATGCTCGGTGGCGGCGACCGCCGTGAACGTGTCCTTGTCAAAGTCTTGATCCGGTTTGAGACGATACGGCGCCGCCCTCATCATCTCGTAGTCGGGCTCAACCTTGAACTTCGGCAGCCAGCCGCCCAGCACCGACAGCGGCATACCCTGTAGCGGGCCGAACTTGGCGATGGTATGGCGCGAGTTCTTGGCGCTATTCATCTCCTTGGCGATGTTCGAGCCCTCGACGTTGTCGGTATACCGCTTCGCGGCGCCTTCGGGCTTGTCCATGCAGGTGACGATGGCCCGGGCAGCCTGGATGCCCGACTCGAGGGCGTTGTGCAGGCCCTTGATCTTGAGCATGTTGACGAAGCCGGCGCTGTCGCCGAGGATCATGACGTTGTCCTTGCCGATGCTGCCGGTGTGCGGATCGCGCGGGACCGCATACCAGCCGCCTTCCGGAATCATCTTGGCCCCGGCCTCGACAACCGTGCCACCCTCGATGAAGGGCTGGATATAGCTGTGCCCCTTGAATCGGACCAGCGCATCCTGGGTGTTGAAGTCGCGGTACTTCCAGTCCAGGCCGACGATCATGCCGACAGCCAGATGGTCCTCAGCGCCGGCGTAGACGATCCCGCCGCCGAACATACCGGGCCCGATAACCGGGGTCCAGATCGGATAGCCCATCGCGTGGATGACGCGGCCGCGGGAGAACTTGGCGTACTGCTCCGGCGTGACCTTGATCAGCTCCTTGACGCCGAGCGAGTAGAGCTGGTGCGATTCGCGCTTCAGGCCGGCGGCCTCGACGAACCGCTCAGTGACCAGGCCGTCGCAGCCCTCGGCCAATACGATGAATCGGGCCTCGATGGTCTCGCCTTCGACGTAGTTGGGCTGCTTGTGCCCTTCCTTGTCGATGCCCTGGTCGATCAGCTTGACGCCGACGGCCGTCGGGCCGTCCATCACGATGCGATCGGCGGCAAAGCCCGTCAGCACCTCGACGCCTTTCTCGCGTGCGATGCTGCCGAGCCATTTGGTAAGCTTGCTGATCGAGAGCGAGTAGTCGCCGTGGTGGATCATCTGGCCCCAGCCGATGCCCATGCTCTTGGCCATTTTGATCGCCCAGAAGATATTAAACGACATGCCCCTGCCGAGCAGGAACAGGATGTCGTCTTTATCGATCACGTTGGCCAGGACGTCTTTGGCCTCATCGGTCTCACGCCAATCGGGCTTGGCCGCATCGAGCAGTGAATGCAACGGCTCCTTCTCGAGCACGGCGCCGGAAAGATTGTGATTGCCCAGATCGAGGGCCTTGTCGATGACGCACACATCGATGTCGGGCCGGAGGACCCGCAGTTGAATCGCCGTGGCCAGACCAGCCGGGCCGGCGCCCACGACCAAAACCGAGACCTTGTTGTATTCGTTGTTGTTCGGCACGTTCCATTCCTCAATCAACAGGGAATAGGTCCGGCTGGACCCATTGGACCCATGGCATTTCACGCATTCTCCAGAGCCTGCACCAGCTCCGGAATCACGTCTTCGGCGGTTCCAACGATATAGTAATCGCACTGCTTGAAGATGGGTGCGCTGGGATCGCTGTTGATCGCCACGATCGTCTCGGTGTTGGCGACACCGATCATGTGCTGGATGGCGCCGGAGATACCAATGGCCACGTACAGCTTTGGCCCGACGGCGGTGCCCGTCTGGCCGACCTGATGCACGCGTTCGACGAACCCCTGCTCGACCGCCGCTCGCGAGGCGCCGAACTCGACGGGGGTGTCCAGCTTCTTGCCCAGTTCCGAGCAGAGCATGCGAAGGAGCCGGTCAAAGCTATCACGGCTCTGCATGCCCTTGCCGCCTGAGACGATGGCCTCGGCACCAAAGTTGACCTCGCCGCTGCCCAGTTCGGTGCGGATGACGTCGAGACTGATATCGTCCTCGGTCAACTCGACCTTGTGCTTGGTGACTTTGCCCTTGCGCTTGGGGTCGGCGGGGATCCGCTTCATCACGCCGGGACGAGCGGTCGCCATCTGGCTCTTGGAGTTCTTCGTTCGAATCGTCGCCATGACGTTGCCGCCCAGAGCCGGACGCGTCTGGAGCAGCAGGCCGATATCACCCTTTCGCGAGCTGTCGCGGATATCCAAGCCCGTACAGTCGGCGGTCAGGCCACAACCGGTCTTGTACGAGACCATCGGGGCCAGCATGCGTCCCTGCGGCGTTGCCGCGTAGAGCACGATCTGCGGCACGTATTTGTCGATGGCGTCCGAGACGGCCTTGCAGTAGGATGCCGGGTCAAAATCCCGCAGCAGCTTGTGCTCGATGGCGTAGATACTGTCGGCCCCGGCCGCGATCAACTCTTCGGCCATGTGGGCGACGTTGTCTCCGGCGATGCACACGCCGACTGTGGTTTCCAGCGAATCGGCCAGCTCTCGCGCCTTGCCCGTCAACTCGAACGTCGCCGGATGCACGACGCCATCGCCGCTGTGCTCGGCGACGACCCAGACCTCGCCCCGGAACGACGGATCGGCCAAGGTGAAACCGTTGAGCATATCCTCCAGAGCCTTCTTGTGGAACGCTCCGCCCGCCTTCTCAATGATCTTCTCTCTGATCTCCTCGGGGGTCTTACGGACGTCGTCAATCTTCATCTCGCTCAGGATGTTCGTCAGGATATCGTAGTCATCCTGCTCCTTCTTCGTCGCCTCATACGGCCGCTCCAGCAGGCTCTTGCGCCGCGCGGGCAATGCATAGGGGCCGGGGCCTTCGTCGGCCTTTCCACTCTCGCCGTTGCTGCTCTTGAAACTTTCGACGATCACCTTCGCGAGTGAGGCGGCATCCTTCATCTCCTGGCACTTGCGGGTGCTCTTGCCCGGCGGGAAGACGCGAATCACCGCCGTCTTCGAGCCTTTGGCCCCGATATGCGTCGCGTTGATGTCATCGGCACCCCACTTGACAACGTCCACCGTGTTGCCCCACCGTGTGCCGGCGAATGTCGCGAAAAGCGGGTATTCGTACTTGGCGACGGTGATGACCGCCGGCATGGTCTTGGTGGCCACCGTCTGGCTGCCGCCGCTGATAATCCGCGTGAACTCGAACCGCTTCTTCTTGTACTCAGCGTCCGTGGCATAGGCGATACAGGGCAGCTTCAACTCCTCGGCGATCTGCCCCGGCACTTGGGCGGTGTCGCCATCGACCGACTGCATGCCGGCGACGACGAAGTAATCGTTGCCGCACTTGAGGATCTCCTTGACAATCCGACGAATTGCATACGCAAGCGGATTGGCGGTCGCCCACGTGTCGGCGCCGCCGAGCGAGCGGTCCGTCAAAAGCACGACCTGGTCGGCCGCACGGGCCAGGCTGTAGCGAAGGACCTCTTCAGCCATCGGCGGGCCCATCGTCAGTGCGATGATCCGGGCCTTGCGGTCGCCGCTGATCTGCCTCATGTACTGTGCGAATGCCAGCGCCTGGGCGTCAAGCTCGTTGACCACATTGGCCAGTCGAGAGCGGACAAGGGTGCCCGTCTCCGGGTCGAAGGCGTTGTCGGTGATTTGCGAGACGTCAGGGACCTGCTTGACGAGAACGATGTAGTCACTCATAGACCGTTTTCCCCAAAGAAAAAGAACACTCCCGGCATCGGGGTTTTCGAGCATTTACCAGACGTGCGACGCGCGCCGCTAGCGAGCCCACAGCATGCTTCACAAGGACGATAGACCGCGATAGACCGTCCAAGGTTGCACTACCACCATCCATGCTTTGACAATAGATGCCGCATCTTAGGGATTCGTTACAGCGATGTCAACCCAAAAGCCCCAATTCCCTGGAGCCCGGGTGCACTGCACGTTTGTAGGTAGATTCTAGGCGGCCATGGGGCGGTTCTGC